>JANNEQ010000102.1:0-10818 GCA_031378885.1 Flavobacteriales bacterium | reverse complement strand
ATACCAATTCCAAATATAATTTAACCCAAAGGGTAAATTATTTTGTGAATTGGTTATGCCGCCACTAAAAATAAATAGTACTATGAGGCGTAGCCGAAACCTGCCTTTGCCGGCAGGCAGGTTGGACTGTATTATTTTTGTGAGCGGTATAATTCAGCCCCGTTTAACCTTTATCCCAATCTTTCAAACGCAAAGATCACAATTGAACTATCGGATGGCCTTGGAAAAAGTGAAATGGCAGTTTGCGATGTATGCGGAAATTTACCAGAGACCAAAAAGTGTCCAATGAATAGTTCGACCATTGAAATGTAAATTTATAGAGTGTAACATTGTTGTCTGACTAAAATTATAAACTGATTGAATCATGATCCTCAAAGGATCAAATATTGAGTAGTCCCCAGTGGCAATGTCATTAAGTTAAGGTCTTTGTATAAAATAACATTCGACCCTTTCCGGGTCGTTGGATCGTTGCAAGCCGATTGTGCTATAAACATTTGATCCATACTGGATCAGGAGATACGCGTAAACAATGCGATAAACGATCCAGTATGGATCGCATGTTTATAGGTACGATCTTTACTTCGGCGATAAACGACCCGGAACGGGTCGAATGTTGATCGGTCAATTCCTTAACTTAATGACATTGCCCCAGTGGAGATCCGAAGGATCGAAACTGGGGGGTAAATGAAGTCAAGTCCGTGATTACCAACCCTGAAAGGGTTGGGCAAAAATGTCCGGTACTAGATTGGATATGAAGTCTTATTGTAATGTTCGACTCCTCAGAGTCGGGAATTATTCGTCCTTCAAATTGATATTCCGACTGTGGGCCTATGGCCTTTCGATCCTGCGGATCTTTATCGGGGGCTATTCGTGTTCGACTCCTTCGGAGTCAGCAGATTTCATGCTTTCCCAGCCCGCTCATTTAAATTTATAAAATCAACAAAAAGTTTAGTCGGACAACAATGTAATAAACCAAATATTTTTGTGTTTTCAAGCCTCAAACCTTAATTTTACATCAAACAAAATAGCCATGAAAAATTTATTTTATTTCGCAGCACTTCTCCTCGCTGTTAAATCCTACTCTCAATACAACCAGTTTTTGGACCCTGAGTTTTCCAGTGATGGTTTTATAGTGGACGACCAGTACAATTACAACTCTTATTTTACTGATTTTGCATTGACCGAGGATGGATCTGTTATCAAGGTCGATAATATTGACGGATCGCGCTATGTGATTAAAAAATACAAAAGCGATGGAACACTGGATGTAGATTTTGGCGAAAACGGTATAGTTCTGGGGCCTGAGGCCGTCATGAATTCATTCTTCACGTGCATGATTCTGGATAAGGAGCAACGTATTCTTGTTTGTGGAGTTCGGGCTGTGGTATATAGCAATCGGGTATTCGTGGACCGTTATTTACCCGATGGAACGTTGGACGAAACATTTGGTGAAGGAGGATTTTCTCATATGTCAGGTACAGAATTCAGTATTCAAAATGCCTTCGATATAATAGTGGATTCTGAGAGCAGAATATTAATAGCCGGAAAATGGGATTCTGCTGTAGAAAACAATTATCAGCTTGCGGATTGTATGATATGGTGTTTGGATAATACTGGTAATCCTGATCTTTCATTCTCTGACGATGGTGTGCTCAATTTTCATGGAGGCGTCCAGTGGGGCTGCTCTTTGGCTGAATTGAGTAATGGTGATTTTGTTTTGCTGAGTGGTTATATAACAGATCCAGGGGCCTACCTGCATAGAAGTTCGTTGGTCCGTTTGATTCATTCAGATGGTACAATTGATCAGGATTTCGGTAATGACCCGGTCCTGAATGCCTTTAATCCATATCCTGATTATGTTGACTTATTCTTTTCGCAGCCTCAAAAGATTGTAGTGAATAATGCGCAACAGATTTACTTTCTTAGCGCTTATACAAATGGAACATGTGATGCTAATTCTTTAAAGAGTATAATTTTTGGTCTAACCAGTGAAGGTGATGTTCTTGGTAATATTTCCAATGGTATTAATATGAGTTACTTTAATGGTTCGCCACACTCCCTTTCGGATTTTGAGTTTACTCAGGATAACAAAATTGTATTTATATCGACTACAAATATTTCTTATCCTACCTGGCCTGTAATGGATAACCTTACCGAAGAACATTCTTATATGGGTGTAATTGACCTGAATGGCAACCTTCAAACACAATTGTTGGCTAATGGATTGGCAGTAGATGATCTTGTTGCAAATCAAAAAGAGGTATTCCAATGTATGGAAGTTCAGCCGGATGGAAAAGTAATCTGCTCGGGGTTTTCCGGCTTTGAGTCAATTTTGGCCAGACATGTAATAGCGGGAACGGTTGCTATTGAAGAAGATATTTCAGGGCAGTTTAAACTTTATCCCAATCCTTCAGACGCACAGGTCACGATTGAATTACCAGATGGCCTTGGTAAAAGTGAAATATCCGTTTTCGATGTATGCGGAAATTTAATAGAGACCAAAAAATCTCCCATGAATAATTCTACGACATTGGATTTTACGCCGTATTCCAAAGGTGTTTATTTCATTAAAATCGGTAACTTAACCAGGAGAATTGAAATTATTTAAATTTCAAGGGACATTGAAAATTAATCCTGGCAAAAATAGTTCGGGATGGGTTTACAACGATTGTTTGGCCGCCTGAACTGTTTTTGGAGCATTACCAATAAATATTTGTGAATTATGGATAATCACAGGTCTTTTCAGGAAGGTGTACTCGTCAAGGATGTAGTTTTTGTACTGGTCTTCACTTAAGCTCTGGTTATTGAGTCCAAGTTCTCTATATTTCAGTGCGCGCCTGCTGAAAAGATTCTCATAAGAGCCCGCCATTTTTTTCATCTCATCCAATTGAGCCTCAGTTATTTTCTGGGTCTTGATATCTTGTCTTTCGAAAGAGGAGACTTTTGTTCCAAGACTGTCAATGATTTCCTGACAAGTGGTGCAATTGGCTAAATGATATATTTTTTTCATAGTAAAAGACTTTCCAATCCAGAACATCTAAGGATCAGAAAAGTTCAACGGCCCAGGAAATTTTCCATTTTGTGCACCAGTGTTTTAAGACCGTCCTGAAAGTGTTGGGTATTGTCTATGATAAGATCGCACTCCGGAATATAAGGATTCAGGTATTTTTCTTCCGCCGGAAGCACGTGGTTGGCCCATTGATAACGAACGTCTTTTTCAGGATACCCGCGTTCATTGGCGTCGCGGTTGATTCTTCTGTTTAGCCTTTCTTCGTGGTGTACATCAATATAAACTTTGTAGTCCAGTCTCGTGCGGATTTCATCGTAGTGAAATACAAATAGCCCTTCCATTATGATAATGGGGGCAGGATCAATGGTCATTTTTTTAGGAATCCATTCGGGGTTATTGAAGTTGTATTCGAGAAACTCAATAGAACTGTCTTCAGAAAGCTTCACCATGTCCTTGTAAAAATGATCGCGGTCGATGGAAGTGGGCAGGTCAAAATTCAAGACGCCGTTGTGGTCAGCTTCCTGCGAAGTGCTGGGCTTGTAGTAATTGTCCTGCGAGACAAGCGCAACTTCATCAGGCCTGAAATGGTTGAGCAATGTTTTGAGAAAGGTGGTTTTTCCGGAACCACTTCCTCCGGCTATTCCGATTAAAAATTTGTTCGACTGATTCACTTACTTGATCTTTTTTTCAATTCGTCAATAATTATTTTCAAATCCGCTTCATTTTCGATGGGCAAAAATGAACCATTTCCGCTTTTACTCACCAAAGAAAGATTTTCCATTGTGGAAACACTGCTTTTGATACCCACAATGCTCGTGGTGATTTTTTTATGTGCAGCTTTTTTCACAAGTTTGGCAATGGTCTTCTGGTCTTCACTTTTAAATGCACCATCCGTTACTACAATGAGCTGGTTGTTTCCGTTTGCAATAAATTCTTTTTTGATCAATGCGTATGCCGCATTAAAACCTTTGGCTCCCGAAGTTGAGCCATATGCCTTAATGCTGTTAACTATTTTGATAATGGTGTCTTTCTGGTCGCCTGAAGTAGTGGACAACAGTATGGCAGTATTGTCTGCATAACTGATCAATGTGATTTTGTCGATTGGCCTTAAAACTTTTGTGAGTTCAGCCAAGGCACCTTTCATAAGTTCCAGTTTATTGCTGTGCGACATAGAGCTGGAAATGTCGAGCAGAAATACCACATTGTTCGCATAGTATTGATCTACGGGCAACACAGCACCTGAATCGGATGGGGCTTCTGTGACAAGCACCGGTTCTGGAATTTCAACCACTTTTTCGGGTTCAATGTCTTTTTTCAATGGCTTAAGCGCTATTTTCAGAAAGGCTTTGCTGTGGTTGATATAGCTCTCAATGGTTTTCGATTCATAACCTTCGCAAGATGCTTTTATAGAATAATATCCTATCGGCATATCATAAGAAGCCTGTCCTTTTTCATTGGTTTGAAGTTTCAATTGCTGGACACCATCTTCTGCAAATTTCACCTGAGCATTGCCAATTGATTTTTGGGTTATCTCATCAATCACCTGGACCATAAACATATTTTTCGGGCAACAATCGGCCGCCATTCTTGAAAAATCGGGGCAGGGAATGTTATCCTCCGGATTGAGGTATTGTACATTGGCTTTAACGGGAATTACAATGGGTTCGCTCATTGAGGCAAAGTAAAAAACCAGGTCTTCCTTAAATGTACCTTTTGCTCTCGGTTTGAATTTTACCCTGATGTGAATTGTGCTGTCAGGCAGCAATGTTTTCGAGGAAAACAAAATTTCATATTCATAGGTAAAGTTCGATCTGAGTAAATAATCTTTTTTCTGAGATTTGTTTTCGACAATAAAATCAATGATCCATTGCGTTTCCGGGTTGGTAGTTCTAAAATCCAGAGATGAGGGGCTTATTTTTATTTGAGAATCACCGGTAAGCGGAAGCAGCAGATACCACAATGCGAAGCATCGAGCCAAAAAAGCCCGGTCAAAAGAAGGGAAATAATTGGATATTCCTGACATCATTCTGCTTGTAATGGGATCAAATTAGTTTGCTGAATTTTTTAAGTTCATCGGCAATTTTCCGGTCATTGGCCAGACGCGGAACTTTGTTTTGTCCTCCAAGTTTACCTACTGATTTCATATAATTATTAAAACTGCCTTTTTCTAAAAGTGTCAGCACTGCGGGGCGAAGCACAGCACCTTTGATGAGGTCGTTGTAATAAACATTCTGTGCCCTCATTTTATTGTCCAGCAGGAGAGCAAATGCTTCGGCATCTTGCGGAACATTTTCCATTTCCACAAGCCATTCGTGGTAGGGAAGGCCTTCTGCCGGATTGACCCACGGCGCGACATGGAATTCATTAATTTTAAGTCCGAGTTTTTCGCAGGCTTCGCTCATAGCTTTGTCTACTTCCTCGCCAATCACGTGTTCGCCAAAAGCACTGGTGAAATGTTTGATTCTTCCGGTTACTTTAATTCTGGGTGGATCTGTGGATAGGAATTTCACCGTATCGCCGATACTATAACTCCACAAGCCTGCATTGGTGGTTAAGAGCAAGGCGTAATTCGTGCCGGTTTCCACGTCCTGAAGGCTTATTCTTTTCGGGTTGGGCGAAAAATACTCGTCCGCTTTTATGAACTCAAAGAAGATTCCGGAATTTACATTCAGAAGCAACCCATCTTCAACTTGAGAATCCTGGTATGCAATAAAACCTTCGCTTGCCGGATAAGTTTCTATTGTTGGAATGGTCGATCCGATAATTTCGTTCATTCGTTTTCTGTATGGCTCAAAATTGACACCACCAAATACGAACAGGTCGAAATTGGGGAAAATTTCACGGATATTTTTCTTGCCTGTTTTCTGTAGAAGAATTTCAAAATACATCAACACCCAACTTGGAATTCCACTGATGAGTGTCATGTTTTCTGAACGCGTTTCATCTGCAACTGCATTCACCTTTGTTTCCCAATCTTCTATACAATTTGTTGCATAGCTGGGCATTCTATTCTTGAGCAAATATGCCGGTACGTGATTGGCCACAATGCCGGAAAGCCTGCCATAAGGCACGCCAGATGGAAGTTTGTCTAACTTCGGACTTCCCTGAAGAAAGATCATTTTACCATTTACAAATTTCGACCTTCCCGTTTCTGCGATATAAGAAAGCAATGCATTTCTGGCGCTGCCAATATGATTGGGCATCGAATCTTTGGTGAGCGGAATGTATTTTGTACCCGCAGTAGTGCCCGATGTTTTGCACAAATACAATGGCATTCCCGGCCAAAGAATATCCGATTCGCCATTTTTTATTTTTTCTATATAAGGTAAAAAGCCTTCGTAATCTCTTACTGGTACTGCCCCAATAAATTCAAGATGCGAATGAATTTCACTGAATCGGTGATCTGTACCAAACGAAGTACGAATGGCCTTTCTGATCAATTGATCGAAGACCTTGTTTTGGCAAAGGACTGCCTGCGAAGCATCCTTCTGGATCTTTTTAGAAACCCATTTGGCCAGTGGAATACTAAGTGATGATTTTATACTCATAAATCAATTGCGGCTTCAAAGGTGATAAATCATCCTGAAATTACCGCATTGATTTTATCTAGGACTTTATTAATCTTAATGCGGCTACAGCTTTTGCGCCCTTGATATTGATCAGATAACATCCCGGCGACAGGTTTGACGTATCTATATCCATAAAATTTCCGTGGTTTTGGGGTAAAAACGCTGTAATAATTTTTTCGCCCTGCATATTTGTTACCACTATATCCACCGATGTATTTTGCCAGTTGCTTAAATCTATCGTTGTTTTAGAATTTGCCGGATTTGGATAAATGGCCAATTTCTGAGGTTGTTGGGGAAGGTCGTTTATTGTAACCAGATCTCCAAAATTCATTCTTACAACCGGCTTGTGGGGTATATAAAACCATTCGTCTCCCAATTTAATCCACGAGGTAAAAACGTCAGCCTTGCCGCTCAGACCAATGATTACGTGGTCTGCTCCATTATCACTTCCAATGGCCACAAAATAAGTCTGCCCGTTCACCACAGGAATAGGGTCATTGAATTCGAGGGTGGTAATGATTTCATCACCGAAATCATTCAACATGTCAGCAGTGATTTGTATAGGATTCGATGTGCCTATAAGAGTGGCATCCACTTGATCATCTGTATTGAACGTATAGATGGATGCGTACACCGAGCCCGGAATTACAGAGCCCAATCCCAGAGCAACACTTACGGAATAACAAGACAGATCAGGAGCTGTAACAAGATAGATATTGCCTATTTCAAAGTTCTGTCCGGCGTAGGCGGGATTGGGGTAATATAAAGTCGAAGTAGCGCCATTGTCTCTTGCGTAGGTCACAGGCGTAATTTCAAAGCCAAGTGTATCTAAGTTATCTTCCGGCACAAAGTCAGTTTCACTTTGCGTTTCGGCATAAGCAATGTAATATTCTCCTGTGTTTGCCGGCATTGTAAATACATCTGCCCTCAATGTAAGAGCAGATGCCTGTGGGATAGCAAATCCTTCATTGCTCGTGTCCTGATGCAATAGCGTGTTTGTCGCAGAATTTCTTACTTCAACATTGAGTTTGCAATCGTTTTGAAAAAGGCTTCCCATATTCATACAGTTGGCGCTGAATTTCAGAGTCGGCGACATGGTCTGAGGGTACTTTGAGTACTCCATCCATTCGAATCCGGTAGGATTTCCGGGGTTGTAAAAATCGAAAGCACCATAATTTGAAGAGAGCATTCTAATGTCATTTTCGGGAATTTCTACAATGCACAGGTCATCGAGTTGCCAGAAATAATATTGGCCGTCGAATACAAATCTGATTTTTACATTGGGCTGCCCGCCGGCATAAAAGCTGATTGGAATAGTAATTTGTTCGTCAACAGCGCCGGAAAAGATATTGGTGTTCAGATCAAAGTTGCGGATGGTTGTCCAGTTGAAATTGTCGGTGCTGATCTGCACCGCATGAGCACCAGTGTACATTCTCAGGTACTGATTAAAAACCAGTGCCACATTGAAATGATTGGAAAGGTCGATGGCAGGTGAAGTAAGTGAGGCATAATGAGGCCCCGGAGCCTGACCACTTCCGAAATTCGCTTCAGTGCAAGGTAGTGAAGGGTTGTCCCAAAAGTTAGAATCAAAAATTACAAATCCATTTGTTCTGGTTGGGCTGTTGATGGGAACACCATTTGAGCCGGTTATTACGCAAGAGCCTTGCGTTCCAATTTCTGATGTTGGGTTGGTCATTGGACCCCTGTATTCCCAATGAGCCACTCCGCCATTGGCCACATTTTCCCAGGCTCCTGGAAGGCCCTCACTAAAATCTTCCGACCAGATCGGTTCGCTTCTTGAGGCTCCTGTAATTGGGTTTCGGTCCTGAAAGAAATTCAGTGGAGACTGACTTTCAGGAGCGAGCTGCGCAGTTCCTTTAAGCGCGATAAGCAGAAATATGACTTGGAATAATCTTTTCATGGTGAAGTTGATTCTGGGTTAAAGACGACAAAAGGCATTAAGAAGTGGCTTATGGGTCTAAATTGTGGCAACAATGTGATAACCATCCATTGAAATATTGGTCAGGTGAAACGTCTTTTCGCCGTGGATTCCATTATATTCTGCTGTCAAATTGGGCTGGGTATAATGAAAGTCTGTTGTGATGATATCTTTTGCAAAGTGCACATTTTCACCAAAAAATTTGAAAACGGCCTCTTTCACACTCCAAAGCACAGTGAGATGCTCCAGACGCGTTGGGCCATCGGGCAGATTTTTCAGCTCCGATGGATGACAAAATTTATTTTTGATTCTATAGAGTTTCTCGTCAATTCCTTGAATATCCAGCCCAACCGGCCTGTCTGACACCACCAGGCCAGCCAGTTCACCACAATGCGATACAGAAATATGGAGGTTATGGGAGAGTATGGGTTTGCCATTTTCCAGATAGCGCATGGTTTTCCCCCTGGCCATAAGATCCAGCAGAATTTGGGTAATAAGCCATTCGCGAATCCTTTTTTCAAGTTTAATGGAAGAAAGTCCATCGACTCGGCCACCTGATTTTTCAAGTATATCAGCCAATTCCTCGTTGGATTCGGTCATTTTCCAGACAGCAAGTCTGGCGTGATCGGAGATGTCTTTCTGGTAAATTATTAATGGCATCTGAACAATTTCGAAGGCACAAGTGTAATCAATACAAATTGTTTGGCCGCATGCGATTTAGAATGTATTTTTGCCGCTCGTTTTCAAACGATTAAATATAAAATCACATAAGTTTCTCCAATGAGTACAACAACAGCAGAAAAAGTGAACTACAAAGTTAAAGACATGAGCCTCGCAAGCTGGGGCAGAAAAGAAATTAAACTGGCTGAAGCAGAAATGCCAGGCCTTATGAGCCTTCGCGAGGAGTATGGCAAAAGCAAGCCATTGAGCGGAGCAAGAATTGCCGGATGTCTGCACATGACAATCCAAACCGCTGTTCTTATTGAAACACTTGTGGAATTGGGAGCCGAAGTTTCCTGGAGTTCCTGCAATATTTTTTCTACACAAGATCATGCTGCTGCTGCAATAGCTGCTGCCGGTATTCCGGTATTTGCGTGGAAGGAAATGACCAATGAAGAATTTGACTGGTGCATCGAACAGACTTTACACGCTTTCGAGGGCAACAAGTCATTGAATATGATTTTGGATGATGGTGGCGATCTTACCAACATGGTTTTCGATAAATTTCCTGAGTTAGCCGCTGGTATCAAAGGTATTTCTGAAGAAACCACTACAGGAGTAATGCGTTTGTATGAGCGCGAGAGAAATGGCACCTTGCATTTACCAGCCATCAACATCAACGATTCGGTTACAAAAAGCAAATTCGACAACAAATACGGATGTCGCGAGTCGCTTGTGGATGCCATAAGAAGAGCTACAGACCTTATGATGGCAGGGAAAATTGCCGTGGTTGCAGGTTATGGCGATGTAGGAAAAGGTTCAGCCGATTCATTAAGAAACGCTGGTGTTCGCGTAATTGTGACTGAAATAGACCCAATTTGTGCGCTTCAGGCTGCTATGGAAGGTTATGAAGTTAAGCGCATGGACACGGCCATTTTGGAAGCTGATATTATTGTGACTGCTACAGGCAATCACCAGATCATTGTAGATCGCCATTTCAAAGCGATGAAGCACAATGCGGTTGTTTGCAACATTGGTCACTTCGACAATGAAATTGATATGGCTTGGTTGAATGGCAACTATGGCACAACAAAAGACATAATCAAACCACAGGTAGATAAATATACTGTGGATGGCAAAGACATTATAGTTTTGGCTGAAGGTCGATTGGTAAATCTTGGATGTGCCACAGGTCACCCATCATTTGTAATGAGTAATTCATTTACCAACCAAACCCTGGCCCAGTTGGAGCTTTGGACCAACACTGGTAATTATGAGAATAAAGTTTATGTATTACCAAAGCATCTGGATGAAAAAGTAGCACATCTTCATTTGGCTAAAATTGGTGTTGAACTTGAAGTATTGACAAACGATCAGGCGGATTACATTGGCGTACCGGTAAATGGTCCGTTCAAAGGTGATGCATACAGATATTGATATTCAATAATTAAATAGTAAAAAGGACCTAATTACGGGTCCTTTTTTGGTGAAAGCAAATAATACCAATTCCAAATATAATTTAACCCAAAGGGTAAATTATTTTGTGAATTGGTTATGCCGTTACTAAAAATAAATAGAACTATGAGGCGCAGCCGAAACCTGCCTTTGCCGGCAGGCAGGTTGGACTATATTATTTTTGT
>JANNEQ010000078.1:0-41157 GCA_031378885.1 Flavobacteriales bacterium | reverse complement strand
ATATAATTTAACCCAAAGGGTAAATTATTTTGTGAATTGGTTATGCCGCCACTAAAAATAAATAGTACTATGAGGCGTAGCCGAAACCTGCCTTTGCCGGCAGGCAGGTTGGACTATATTATTTTTGTGAGCGGTATTAGCTAAGAGTATAACCGAAGAAATACTGTCGGACTCTTAAATTGAATTGAAGTATCTCTTCAACACTTTAAACTTCCCAAACCTTTTTTTTATTCGGACAACAATGATAAATAAGGTTGAGATGTAAGCAGAATAGCTTTGGATTTATTTATTGAGCGACGCCAGAAACGCCAGACATTTTTCATTGAAAATATCTGCCTTTTCAAGACTTACCAGATGTCCGCAACGGTCAACAACCTCCAATTGCACATTGGTGAATCTGGCCGCATATTGCCGAGATGGCCCCAGAAATAAGTGATCCTGACCGCCAACGAGGAAATATATGGGCACACTGGGGTTGTGGTTGAACAATTTTTTGAGTGTCGAATCGAGACAAATGCCGTACATTCCAGTCCATTTTTTGTACTCATCGTCGCTCAGAAACTTCGCTTCGCGCACAAAGATGTCCCTCGATTTTTTATGGTTTTTGCGCGGCAATACGATCCGCGCCATCAGGCCATAAAATTTTTGGTAGCCGATAATTTTCGCAATGGTAAGACCGGTTCGGGCCAGAATGCGCAATTTGGTGTTGAGCGAAACAATTGGTCCGGCGCTGATAACAGACAGCACACGCGCAGGATGACGGTGATACATCTCCATGGAAATAATACTTCCCAGAGAAACCCCCACAAGATGTAATTTTTCAATCTTAAGATGGTCTGCCACTTCCCAGATCCGGGCACTGATCCATTCAAAAGAATATTGGTCTGTCGCTCGGGCAGACACAGCGGAGGCTGCATGACCGGGCAAATCAACCACCAGCAAGTGATAATGACCTCTGAACGCCTCTATTTGCTTGCGCCACGTGCGCGTGCTGCCACCGGCACCATGCACAAATAGTATAGTCTCCGCAGTCTTTTCTGTGGCATGATGTATTTCGTAGTGGAGCAATTCTGACATGTCATTCCTGCTGAGCGGCAATGATACCAGATTTGGTTATAAAACAATTGGCAGAGTTGAAGTATTTATCAAGGTGATGCTATCAACTGATTACAGGGCATTCCAACGCTTATATTATGACAAGCGCTGAAGTGACAGAGCGATAAAAGGCTCCTCTGACGGTTACTAATCCTCACTCATGCAAAAGAGGATTGCAGAAGTGTACAGGAAAATCATGGACAATTGGCATTCAGGATGGACTAATGAGATAATGTCCATATTGCGCTGTCTCCCTTATATTCAATTAGTTTATAATTCTTGTCTTTTAAAACTTCTTTTAAGTATGTTTTTATACCGCTTACAAAAATAATATAGTCCAATTTCGGCTACGCCTCATAGTACTATTTATTTTTAGTAGCGGTATAACCAATTCACAAAATAATTTACCCTTTTTGGGTTAAATTATATTTGGAATTGGTATTATATGTTGACCTTCTCTGTCCATCAATCGGATAATGATGTTTTCCAGATAGATCATATTTATATCCTTATACAAAATATTATTGACATTTTTAAAATTCTTCAATCCCTCAACCGAAATAGAATCATTTGTGAATGCAATGACATCTTGCGCAAAGGTGTCAAAAGCCAGCCTGTCATTCTTATACATGGAGATAGTGACTCGTCCGATATAAGATGAATAGATGGGTTCCGGCCTTATAAAAGAAGTCTCTTCTATTGCCCCAGGACTGCGCATACCGGAAGGCAATGAACCAAAATTAGTCAGTTCTTTTGACAAAGAATCAACCAATAAACCATACGTGCTATTCCCTGGTTTGAAAGTAGTATCGCAATGCGCAGAATATTCTTCAAATTCATTCTGGTATGGCGGTTTGTAGCGGCAAGAGAAGCAAATCAGGATTATGAAAATCGAAATGAGCTTTTTGTGGTGTATTGTATGCAGTTGCTTTAATAAGTGCATCAAGGGTTAATTTGTCGGATGTATAACAGTCTTTATCAGGGAGCATCATCTGCCTGTAATATTATACTAAGGCAATCAATAATTATTACAGTCTTTCTTCAATCATTTCTTCAACGAAACCAGACTATAAATCACCGTGGTGTAAAAATCTCTCAGGTATGGAATACTTATAAGTCCGGGAAGTTTTCTGGTTTTTAATTTGAATTTAATTTCATAATTTGGATTAATGAGGTAAAGAGTTTCCTTATCCACATTATAATTTTTTTCCCTGACAATCCGCTTGAATCTTTGAATCGATATTCTGGTGTTTTTTACATCTACCAGCGCATCTATAATACCTTGTGATTCGCCGAATAATTTTAGTATCCCAAGGTATAAGAAATCCGGAAGAATATGATAATAGGGCAGGAGGCTTAAAAATTTACTCCTGCATATTTGTTGATGTCCGCCAAAGGGCATTCTCCACGGAGGAAATGCGAAAAAAACTTTACCATCGGGTTTCAGGTATTTTTTCAAATGCTCCAAAAACTTATCCTGATTGGGTATATGTTCGAGTGTATCGCGCATAACAATCAAGTCGAATTTCAGATTGGCATCTTCATCCACCTTGTAAATGTCCTTGCACATGAGCCTTAGATTGTCTTTCAGTGGATGATCTTGAAAAAACTTTGCCGCATTGGATATTTTTACATCGGAAAGATCAATTCCCACCACGCTGCAACCCATGTCAAGAAAGGGTTTCAGATTGCCGCCTTCACCACATCCTATCTCAGCAACCTTAGTATCTGAAGTAATAGGCATTAATTCATTGATATAGGGAATTACGAAATTTTTAGTGGTAAAAGATTGTTCATTGAAATAGAGTTGACGATCTAATTGTCTTGCTTGCATAAAATTTCTGTACTAATATATTTCAAAGTCATGCCGTGGGTTTTCAGCAGTCATTCTTTGTTAATCTGGTTGGCGAATGTAATTCAATAAAATTTATCTTTTTCCCAATTTGAGTGATTATTGGCCCTGCAATGCTCAAATCCTTTTGACTAACATTGAATTGTTGGTCATTCGATCATAGGAATTGGGTTTGGCTGTTTACATTCGGGGTCGGCATGATGGGGCTTAAAGGCGCAACTGTCCATGGAGAATCGAATCGCACGCAACATGCTATATTTGTTAATGTCTTTTACAATCAATGATTCATTTGATTTTTATTCCTGTTCCATCAGCAAAATTCCTGTTGTAATGTGTGATAAGTCGTGCGCCAATAACTCCTTTGCTGTAATTTGCGCCCAGAATGAAGAATATTCCATTTTCACCACCAAGAATTGACCAGAAATCAATAGACGCAGTTACAGAAGTGTTGCGTTCGGGTTGGATTACGACTGGTCCCAAAACACGCGAGCTTGAAGCGCGAATTAATGCCTATTGTTCTTCCAAAAGAACCTTGTGTCTGAACTCCTGGACGAACGCTGCTGAACTGGTCTTGCGGTGGTTCGGAATCGGCCCCGGCGATGAAGTAATCATTCCGGCCTATACTTACGCTGCTACGGCCAATATTGTGGTGCATCTGGGTGCAACTCCTGTGCTTGTTGACATAGAAGACAATAGTTATCTTATCGATATTCCGGCATTGGAAAAGGCCATCACACCACGCACAAAGGCCGTCATGCCCGTCGACATTGGTGGACTGCCGGTTGATTACGACAGGATTATGGCCATCCTGAAGTCCGATAAAATCAAAGACATTTTTCAACCCCAATCTGACAACCAGAAATTGCTGGGCCGCCCTTTATTTATTGCTGATGCAGCCCATAGTTTTGGAGCCACTTTTAAAAGTAAAAAGGTAGGATCGGAAAGTGATGTGGCCGGATTTTCTTTTCATGCGGTGAAAAATCTTACCACAGCAGAGGGCGGCGCCGTATGCCTCAATTTGCCCGAGCCTTTCGACAACGACCAGATATGGAAGCAACTAAACATATCTGCACTTCATGGTCAAACCAAAGACGCACTTTCTAAAACACAGGCAGGACAATGGCGGTACGACGTTGTGGAGGCCGGCTACAAGTGCAATCTCACTGATATTCATGCCGCATTAGGATTGGTTGAAATGGATCGCTACGATTCTGAAACACTTCCTCGTCGCAAATTTATTTGCGATTATTATACTCAGTTATTTCAAGGTAATTCATGGTTTATTGCACCGCAATTCCAAACGGCAATTTCAGAAAGCAGTTACCACCTTTATATGTTGCAACTTCGCGGTTTTACAGAAGAAATGAGAGACAAGGTAATTTCGATTGTTGCCGAAAAAGGAATTGCTACCAATGTACATTTTCAACCTTTGCCCTTGTTGAGTTTTTATAAACAAAAGGGCTATGACATGAGCCACTATCCGAATTCATGGAGCAATTACGCCAACGAAATTTCATTGCCTGTCTATTACGACCTGAGCAATGAGGACATGGAGATTGTTGGCCAGGCAGTAATTAATGCAGTAAATGAAGTATTGACAAAGGGTTGAAAAAAAGAATTTTTGATATTGTTTTTTCAGGAATGATGTTGCTCGTTCTTTTGCCGCTCATGCTACTGCTGGCTTTGGCTATTTTGATCGACAGCCCTCGTGGAGTTTTTTTCGGCCAGATAAGGGTTGGCAAAAATGGCCGTGAATTCAGAATGTGGAAGTTCAGAACAATGAAGCCCAATTCAGAGAAATTGGGACAGCTTACAGTCGGTGCGCGTGACAACAGAATTACCCGTGTGGGATTCTGGTTGAGAAAATACAAGGTCGACGAATTGCCACAACTCTGGAATGTCTTCATTGGCGATATGTCCATGGTCGGCCCGCGACCTGAAGTTCCCCGATATGTGGCGATGTACAATGTGGAACAAAAGAAAGTGCTGTCCATTCGCCCGGGTATCACAGATTATGCTTCGCTGTTGTATTTCGAGGAAAGCCAATTGCTTGCGCAGTCCACCGATCCGGAGTCTACGTATATCCGCGAGGTGATGCCCGCCAAACTAAAACTGAATCTTGATTATCTCAACCAAAGGACATTTTCAAACGATTTATCCATAATTCTTTCCACTGTGAAGCGAATGTTGAGCTGAATTTTTTATCTTCGTCCTGATCTGGAATTCCGTGAAGTAAACAGGCGGCAGCCGAATTTATACTTTCACAAGTTAATTCAGGTCTTGTTTCATGGTAAAAAAGATTTTCTTACTCAAAATATTTTTGTCACTAACGTGCTACCTCATGCGCGGCCAGTCTTTTGAGCAGGTAACTTTTGATGTGGGTATTTCGCACCAGTATAACGAAGGAGAGTATGGAGGAGGGGTGAGTTTTGTAGATTTCGACCAGGACGGTTGGGACGACATTACTTTTTGTCAGAACAATCAGAATCCCAGGTTCTACCGCAATTTGGGAGGTTCATTCCTGCTGCAGCCTTATATTAACATGCAGGGCTTGGAAATGAAAAGCCTGAATTGGGTTGATTATGACAACGATGGCGACCTCGACATTTTTGCTACATACCTTGATGCCCCGTTTAGATTATTCAGAAACAACGGCAATATGCAGTTTACTGATATTACAATTGCCTCAGGATTCCCATTGACAAACTACAGAACATTTGGAAGCTCCTGGGGTGATTATGACAGGGATGGATATCTCGATGTGTATATCTCAAATTACAATGGAACGGGCCAGGGAGATCCAACCATCCAGAATCTTTTGTTCCACAACAATGGCAACGGGACATTCTCTAATACCACTGTATTTGCCGGTGTGGGAAACGGAAACAATTATACTTTTATGTCTCTCTGGATAGATTACGACAAGGATATCTGGCCAGACTTGTTTGTAATTAACGACCGTTATACTTCTGAAAATTTTCTGTATCATAACAATGGCGATGGAACTTTTACCGATGTGTCTTACGCAGCAGGAGTAGGTGGCTATTTTATTTTTTCAATGTCTGACACGGGTGGTGATTACGACAATGATGGCGATCTGGATATCTATATAACCAATGGTGTAGCCGGTAATGTAATGCACCGCAACAATGGCGATGGCACTTTTACAGATGCCTCGGAAGAAAGCAATACAGTCTTGAATCGATTTACCTGGTGCGCCCAAATGGCCGACTACGACAACGATACATGGCAGGATATGCACATCTGTGGAACTCCATTTATTGATAGTGACGGTCAAAATATTTTCCTTAAAAACATGGGCGACGGAACCTATGCCAATACAACTGAAGCAGCCAATATGCTCAACGATGTAGGCTTTACTTATTCCAGCGCGGTAGGCGACTATAACAATGATGGTTATCCGGATATCGCATTGTCGAAAAAAAATCCGGGCTATTCAGTACTTTGGAAAAATATTCCGCAGGAAAATAATTGGCTAAAAGTAAAATTAATCGGCATTCAGTCCAACCGCGAAGGGGTTTCTTCCTGGATCGAAGCATATGTGGACAACAGGCAATTCACCCGCTATACATATTGCGGCGAGGCATATTTGTCGCAGGCTTCCTACACCGAGATAATTGGTTTGGGCCAGTACGAACTAATCGACTCGCTTATTGTTCGCTGGCCTTCCGGCATTATAGATATCTGGTATAATATTCCGGTCAATCAAAGTCTCGATTTGGAGGAAGGCTCCGGATTCAAAGTAACCATCGATCCATCGTCTCCTTTTGAATTGTGTGAGGGAAGTCCAGTTGAACTCTTAGGCGGGCAATGGCCCTCTTACCTGTGGAGCACAGGACAAACCACGCAAAATATTGTTACCGATAGCGCAGGATGGTATGTATTGCGTATGGCAGATGTGCATGGAAACATTTTTCAATCGGATACACTCGAAATTTCAATTGTTCCATTTCTTCAAACAACAGAAAACATTGCACATGTAACTTGTTTTGGATTTGCTGATGGCATTGCACAAATTGGAAGCACTTCGGCAGAGCCATTTGCTGAGGTAATCTGGAATGAAGGGGAATTTACAGGCGATTCAATTTCCGCATTGGATGCCGGTATTTATTATTACAATGCCGTTGATTTACACGGTTGTTCTGTAAGCGATTCAGTTCAGATTATTGAGCCACCATTGCTGGTTGCCAATACTTTTACTACTGAGGTGAGTTGCTATGGTGGACAAGACGGAACGGTTGAAATACTGGCAGAAGGTGGCACCCCTGATTATTATATTGATTGGAATAGTATAGAGCCCAACAACCTTATTGCTGGCGAATATTTTGCAGAATTAAACGACCAGAATGATTGTATTGTAATTGTGCCCTTTGAAATTACCGAACCTCCTTTGCTCATTACCACTGTATCAGCAACTAATCAATTTGAAAATGGAGAATTTGGCAGTGCTATAGTTGACATTCAGGGTGGAGTAGGGCCTTATTCAATTGCCTGGAGCAATCAGCTCTTTCAAACCGATAGCATTTCAGATTTGCTCAGTGGATCTTATTATGTGGTAGTAACAGATATTAATCAATGCACTGATACTACATTCTTCGATATTGATTGGATTCAAGGCATTGCAGAATCCATCCACATACCCGTTGAAATATTTCCTAACCCCGCACACAATGCGTTGCAGTGCAAGTTTTCCGATCAAATTCCGGCTTCCATTGCATTGATCGATGCCACTGGAAAAAGGATCAAACTCATTTCTTGTTCACAAAAACAAATCACCATTGACATCTCTGAATTACCTGTTGGCAATTATTATATTGTGAATGAAATAGGAGTTAGGTTAGGGGGTTTTGTGAGGGAGTAATGGATCAAGCGCAAAGGTCGATAGAATCTGGATGCAATTATATAAAACCAACACTGATTGTCACAGATTTTTTTCATCCGCGCAAATCCGCGTTCCATAAATACCAATCGCAATACGGACAACGCTGATGCAAAGCAACGCCGATTAACACAGATCTTTTAACAAACGTACATAATACCAAACATATCACAGCACTCCTCAACTCTTGCTATTGACCCTAATTACCAAACCTGAAAAGGGTTGAACAAACCCTTCAAACCTCATTCCGAACAAGGACTCTTTCCATTCACCTCTTGCGGATCTTTTTTCTAAACCCCACACCCACACAATGCCGCATCGACCTGACACCGGAAACATAATAAAATTCAGGACCCAATCCCCGATAGAATAAGTACTGAATGCAAATATCCCATGAATTTGAAATTTGAATATTATACCCAATTCTCGCCTTAAGTCCCAAATTCAATATTGAACTAAAACGCTTATAGTGTTCAGTCAGGTTATACGAGTATGTAGGCGTAAAAGGCCCATAGCCCCAGGTTGTCCCTGAAAAATTTTCATGAATCAATCCCGACACCTCAAGGCCAAAATTAAAATCTATTCTTTTTTTTGTCCTGATATAGAAGGGCATGAAACAAAGTCCCACCACCAATTTTTGGACTTGGGCTTCAACAGCTTTACTATAGCTAGGTCCCCCTTCAGTCACCTTCAGGCTTCCCTGATAGAAATCAAACTGCATTGAATATCTTGGTTTGAGCCTTCCCCACTTTATGCTGTCCAATGCTATTCCAGCGCTAAATCCGGGTGCGGAATGATAAGAAGCACGGTCAATTCCTGCACCGTGTCCATAGAATGAATTGTAGTTCATTGCGGCCATAAGTTCCAGTCTTTGGCCGTGAAGTGTGCTGGTGGCGGCTATGAGGAGAAGGAAGAGGAGGGTTTTCATTGGTTTGTTATCGGTGGAAGTACAGCCGGGTTTGGCAAACACCCTAAAAAGTAGCTGCTTTTGATATTGTTTATTGCTTTAAATCAAAAACGAATAATATCTATTGACCAAAAATAGGTGCTTTTTTTCATGGGAGGTTAGTTTTTTCAAAACCTCTCCAGCTTTGTAGATATCCAGTGATTTGCGGCCTTTTCCGCATAAAACTTTCGATTAACATAAAACTTCATGCCGAGTACAATACCCCTCCAATGGTGAGTGTGCTTGTATGCAGAGTTTTTCAGTCTTCAATGATCAGTCCGTTTTCAGCATCAAATTGTTTTCTTTCTGGCTCTGTCATACGTTTTCTTAATAGTCGAAGTGAAAAGCCGCCACGTAGTTTTTGATTGTCGATATACATCCAGTCGCTGATATTGTCATTTACAATTTGAATGGAGTCCCCGATTCTTACGTCCGTAGTTGATTCGGGCAAATTATCTACAACACCAAAATATTTATTGTCCTTAAGCGTAATGTTACTCACCCAAATATGTTCTCCGCCATATGGAGTTTTAAAACGTATTTTCAAAGCGAAATATTTAAATTCAGCATTTCCACTTTTTAATGCTGAATTAAATTTATCTAGTGTCTGATTGGCAGTTCTAATTGCTTCATTCATTTCAGTATCATTATCAGTGACACCATAAATGGTCGGCTCACCTTCTCGCTCGATTTTAGTTGTTTGGTTGCTATTACAACTTACCACTCCCAGTAAAATTATAATTGTCAGGAAGTATGGTTTCATGAAGGTAACGTTCGTAAAAAGGTGCATAACTTAGAAAAAGGAGAGCATTTATTTATTCCTGTTTTTTGAGCGACTTTACTCTTATTAATCTACAAATAGTAATCAATCGTTGGCGAGCTGATTGGGCTGAGTTCAACGCATATCCCGTCTTTATTGCATTACGGCCTGAATGCCTTATTGCAACAAGCACTTCCACAAGGAGCAGCCATCACGCAGAAACCTCACTTCTTCACCAACTGCATTTCATCCAACAAATACCCCGCATTCGCATACACATCTATTACCCACAGCACATAGCGAATATCCACCATTATATTCCGGCATATTTCGGGACTGTAGTAAATGTCGCTCATGGTGCTTTCCCAGGAGCGGTCGAAGTTGATGCCAATCAATTGTCCGGTGGCATTCAATGCCGGCGAACCACTGTTTCCTCCGGTAGTATGATTACTTCCGGTAAATGCTATGCGCAGCTCACCATTTTCGGCATATTTTCCAAATTCTTTTTTGCGAAACAATTCTAATGCGCGGTCAGGGAAAATATAATCAGGGAAGTTGGGATCGTATTTATCCAAAATTCCCTGGGCAGTAGTATAATAAATATAATCCGTTCCGTCGCGGGGTGTGCTGCCTTCTGCTTTGCCATAAGAAACCCTCATTGTGCTGTTGGCATCGCACCAATAGGTTTGATTGGGATAAATTTTATTCAGTCCTTTTACATAATTGCCCATCAAAAAGTCGAGGTTCGAATTGAACTCACCCACCTTGGGTCGCAGTTGTGTATCCAGAATAGCGAATAATTCGGTAGAGATAGCCAGGACAGGATCTTTTTGCATTTTCTTCCACGACTTCTTATTGACTTTGTCCAAAAACGTCAGCAATTTTGTGGAATCTGCGAAAATTGTTTTAGTATAAAGGATCTCGCAATAGTCTTTGGCATCCATCGATTTCATTTGGTGTTGAATGGCTATCGGACCCAAATCATCGCGAACAAACTTCATATAAATAGGAGTGAGAGCAGTAAACAACTCCTTTTCGGTGGCCAGGTCAAAATCTTTGTAAAAACTCCTCACTTTGGCCTTCAAATCCTTCTTTATTACTCCGGCAGTACCCGCCGAATCAAGTTTTGCATAATTCTGAATCAAGTTCTGGAAGTCGTGCGCAAAGGCAAATATCTCAGGACCATAATACACGTATTCCGAAAAGGCCGATTGGGCCATGTTGTAACCTTCATTTTTCAGGTAAAGGTCTTTCAGTTTGGGCAGTACAGGCTGATAGCTCTTGTACATTTCATTGTTGATTTTAGAAGTAAAATCTTCTTCCACTTTTTTCTTTGCTTCGAGCGCTTCGAATCGCTTCAATCCCATGTCCTGGCCAATCCATTTTTTATACGCATTGCTGATTCCCGATTGTTTGGAAGCGTATTGAATGTTTACCTTTTGACTCGACGACATGTGTTTGTCCAAAATGCCCAGCGAAGTCTCCCGCATGTGAATTCTGAATGGGTTCAACCTGTTCACAATAAAATCCACTGCATAGCTGGTTAGAAAATGCTCTGTCCGGCCCGGAAAACCATAGACCATGGTGAAATCTCCTTCGGCAACACCTGAAGTACAAATTGGAAAGAAATGGCCGGGTTTATATGGCTTGTTGTCTTTGCTGTATGCTGCAGGCTCGTTGTTCGGCCCGGCATAAATTCTGAAAACAGAAAAGTCGGCGTTGTGTCTTGGCCAAACCCAATTGTCAGTATCGCCGCCAAATTTTCCAATTGCACTGGGCGGAGCGCCAACCAAACGAACATCAGTATAGGTTTTGGACAAAACCAGAAAGAATTGATTTCCATAATTAAAAGAGCGCACTGAAGCATCGCATTTGTTCGCCTTGCGCGCTTCGTCTTCGATTTTTTTCTTGTTGGCGGCCTTAATTTTATTGAGAGAAGCCAACTGCATTGTATCAGAAACGCCCGACAACATTTGTGTAGTGACATCTTCCATACTGATAATAAAGGTGGCGCTCAAATCAGGACAAGCCAACTCCTGGCCTCTGTTCATGGCCCAGAATCCATCGCGCAGGTAATCGTGCTCTACAGTAGAATGGTATTGAATATTGTCAAATCCGCAATGGTGATTGGTGAAAAGCAAACCCTGATCAGAAACCATTTCACCAGTACAACCTCCACCAAAAATTAAAATGGCGTCCTTTAAACTGCTGTGATTTAATGAGTAGAGGTCCTCGGAGCTTAGCTGAAGCCCCATGGCTTTCATGTCGTCAAATGCTGCGCCCAGTACTGAAGGAATCCACATGCCTTCTTTGGCCTGAGATAAAAAAGTCTGAGTCAGAACACCCAGAATGACAAATATTTTTTTCATTGGAAAATTGAAATGAAGTGCAATAGTATGACCAAAAAGCCGGTCAGGGAAAGTGAAAATGAATCTTTCAGTTCAGAGAAGGATTAATATTTATCAGTCTTCAATATAAACCAATAATAATATCCAAGGCCTAAAAACAAAGCGCCAAGAAACGAAGGTATCAAAAATGCAATCAGTGGCCTGCGATCTGCTGTCGGAATATCGAACTGATGAAAATAACTCCAGATGGGTATAATGGTTACTACGAGGAACAAAGCCAGAAACAGAATGTTATACACCAGATTAATACCGATTACAAAAGGACTTCGGGTCGTTTCCTTGCCTTGTGCATCATATTGTCTTTGTTTGACATGTCTGAACCGGGCCTGTCTTTGCTGATGCTCAACCCATTTTTTGTACGCCTCATCGCGCTGATGTTGAAGTGCTTCCTCTGTATTTACTTTTCTCGAGAGCGCATCGTAATACCTTCTTTGTTGATGGTCCGAGAGGCATTCATAAGCCTCCTGAATTTCGATGAACTTATGATTCGCATCTGGACCAGAATTAATATCAGGATGGTATTTTTTGACCAAATGCCTGAAAGCCTTTCGGATTTCCAATTCTGAAGCTTCCTGATCTACTCCCAGTATGTGGTAATAATTCTTCAAGTATTTGGGTTTGTTTTAGTATTCGGTCAAATCCGGACTTGATCCTCCCCATGCCAAAATCTCCAAACCAATACAAAGCGGAGGAAGTTGGGGAAGTATCATTCCATTGTGGATGTTATTGGATTGAGTAAAAATATCTGAAAAACGATAACGTGCGAAAAAAGCAATTTTATTGATTCCAAACTTAAAGTAGCCAAAATATTGTGCCTTCGAAACATAATCCAGTTTGCTTTGTGTGAGCTTCTCATGCGACGCGCCACCGTTCGATGTCGGATCAACGTCATTTTTTGTAAACATCCTGGTATAATACAAATAATGCAGATCGCCACCCAAATCGAAATAGCGCCCGATTCTGTTTCCTCTGTTTCCAAAATTAATGCGCAAATATCCTCCAAGACCTGCAGAATATAAACCCAAAAGTTGTTTGTCGTTATTCAATTCCGGTGAGAGCAGATTCTTTTCTCCCTGCACAATTTTATATTGTTGAACAGCCAGCATTCCCTCCAATCCCAAAGCAAATGTCTCATTGAGTTTTTTCTTATACTTCAATCCCACATTCGCCCAGATACTTGAAAATCCTGGTTTGATAGCCATGCTATCATTCTGCTGAATTCTGGAAACCAATCCAAATCCAAAAGTCCTGCATATAAAGTGACTTGCATTGGGGCCCCATACAGTATCATTCATTCGCTCTAATTGCCTTTCGACATTGCGGTTGAGCACTGTCTTTTGGGCTTTGACAGAAAAACTCATGCACGTTACAAGAAATATAATAGTAAGGGCATTCTTCATTTCTTGAGCTTTTGCATTTCTTTTTTTGTGGTGACCATAGTGTATCCTTTATAATGAATTCGCACCGGGCAGGTTTCGCATTCTATTTCATCGGCAGATATAAAACCCAGAATGTCTTTGCCCGGTTCAATTACCTTGTACCTGGCCAACATACCATCCCGATCCTCAAAATGAATGTAGAAATAGGGGAGTCTCTGCTCATACTTTTTATTTGCAAGGAAATCTTTTTTGAGTTTTTCAAAAGAATCATTTTCTTTAAATTCTTTGAGCGGCTCGAATTTAAATTGCCCGGTAGAGTATGCGTAATAAGCTCTAAAGGTTGGAACGGGCAAGGAATCTGACTTCAGAAAATATTCGGCGTTGGGCACACCAAAGCCATGGGCATAATCGTAATACGGCGCCAAATCACCACTGCATTGAATTTCAGTGAACAATTGCTGCACGGTCCAATCCGGATGCATTTGTCTGATACATGCAGCAAAACCCGCCACCAGCGGACTGGCAAAAGAAGTCCCCGAAGCAAGCTCAAACTGAGTGGCATGCGAAACTGCTGCCCAGCCAAAACTACAGACATTGGGTTTCATGCGATGATCGCTTGTTGGGCCATAAGAACTAAAGTCATTGTGAAAGCCTTGCCAGGGATCTATTCCACCCACTGTTAAAACCGAATCAGCATCACTTGGAGCACAAATTACTTCCCAGTAACTGGTTCCTTCATTTCCAGCACTGTTCACCACCAGAATTCCTTTTGAAAAAGCCATATTGGCCGCTACAGAAATGATAGAGCTCTTGCCATCCATCTGGTGTGGGAAATAAAGCTGAAAAGCATAACCCAAAGATGAATTTACAATATCAGCTCCCCATTTGTCGGCCCATTCCAACGACAGTACCCATCTTTCTTCCCTGATTTTCCACTCGAATTTTGAAACTTCTGTTCTGGCCAATAAAAACTGTGCATCTTTGGCGCAACCCATGGGAATATCATTGTAAATTCCGCCAATACAAGACATCACTGTGGTGCCATGCGAATTGTAATCAAAGACATACTTCTTGTCGTTTACAAAGTCGTAAGTGGCTCTGATTTGTTCGTTGGCCAGAATATCTTTAAAGGCCACATCCTCTTTTAATCCTGAAAAACCCACGTCAAAAATGGCTATGCGCACACCTTTGCCTGTATATCCTTTTTCCCAAAGCAGATCCGCTCCCATTCTTCTGGTTTGTGCTTTCAGGATATTAAGTTCCTCGGATCTTTTGCTGAAAGGAAGTGCATTTTCGAAGGCGCAGGTATTGGCTGCCCAATTCATGGCCCTGACTTCTTTTACGAAAGAAAGTGATTCTATATTCTTTACCTGTTCGGGAAATAATTCGCAAGCCACAGCATTGAACCAACGAGATTGCCCGCAAAGGCTATCACTTAGAGCGCGAATCACTTCCACATAATTTTGGTTGAGGGGAAAATCAGAAGAATCCATTAGTGAGATATTCTCTCTTATTCTGCGTTCGATGGCCTTCTGATCGAAATACTCATAGGGATCGAAAGTTACATTGTGTTTGTCTTTCAGAAAAACCCAATATCCTTCCTGTCCGCAACATGTTGCCGAAAAGAATAAACCCAATATGGTAAGTACTTTTCTAATCTCGTGGAAATAACCTATGACACAACTCATACATTTGCCAAATGTTTTGCAAATTAAAGCAATGATGACGATTGATCTGCGAAGTGATACTGTAACGAAGCCCTCTGAGGCAATGAGAGAAGCCATGGCAAGGGCTCCGGTGGGTGATGATGTTTTTGCTGAAGACCCTGTAGTCAATGAATTACAGGAGTTTGGCGCCGAAATGTTTGGTATGGAAGCCGCGCTTTATTGTTCGAGCGGCACACAGACCAACCAGATTGCCATCAATGTGCATACACGCCCCGGCGATGAGGTAATTTGTTCGGAGTTGGCTCATATATATGTCTATGAAGGTGGTGGCATGGCGCTCAATTCAGGTTTGAGCAGCAGACTCATTCGTGCAGACCGCGGAATTTTTGATGTAAAAGATGTGCAGTCCAATGTCAATCCTGACGATGCGCATTATGCGCGAACTACCTTAGTTTGTGCAGAAAACACCGTAAACAAAGGCGGTGGAGCCATTTATAACTTTGAAAAACTTGCGGCCATCAGTGCTTTTTGCAGAAAATCCAATTTGAAATTTCATTGCGATGGCGCCAGACTCATGAATGCCGTGGTGGCTGAAAACAGACCCCCAAAGGAGTTCGGGAAAATATTCGACAGTATTTCATTGTGCCTGAGCAAAGGACTGAGCGCTCCGGTAGGCAGTTTATTAATCGGTTCAAAAGAATTTATTTACCACGCCCATCGCCGCAGAAAAACATTTGGAGGAGGAATGCGCCAGGCTGGAATTATTGCTGCCGGCGGATTGTATGCCTTAAAGCACAATGTGGAACGTTTGGCCGACGACCACAAAAGAGCCGCAATAATGGCGGAGACTTTATTGACCACCAATTATGTCGCCACTATCATGCCGGTGGATACCAACATAGTGATCTTCGAAGTCCGTGAAGACCTTGACTCCCACAAAGTGGCCGGGGTCTTTAGAGAAAAAGGAATTGGTTGTTTCACCTTTGGCGATCGTAAGGTGAGATTGGTGGCACACCTGGATTTTGATGACCATCAATTGGATCAATTCAATACTATAGTTCGAAATATTATAATCTAAAGAATGAAAAAGCAGGAAAATAAGTTTGATCTGATTAGTTCCACATTTATTGCGCTCTTCGTATATAATATTCTCTATTGGTCTTCGCGCTATTTACATGATTATATACCATCTATCTTGCATGGATTTTATCCTGCTATCCGCGAGTATTGGTGGTTATTTATCCTTTTCGAAATTTTGGCCATTGCTTCACTTTTTGTGGATTTGATCGTGCGTTGGGATCAATTTACACTATTGAGTAAAAGAATAAGATTGGTACTTACATCCGTTTTTACAGTGGCTTTTTTGGCCAGATTGATCTTTGGCTATATGGAGTTGTATTTGAAAGGGGAGTTGGCGAAGTAAACTATTACTAAATTAATCCCACCCCCAACGCCACCGCAAACACCACCAGCGCCACTGTCACAAAACGGTTAATAAATCCAAGCTCTTTTTTCTTCATCCACTTATTGCCCAACCACGCGCCTGTAAAGGCAGCAAGTGTAGCACTGATCACCAGCCAGGGATTGATGTCGCGCCAGCCACCACCAATTTCTGAGGCATAGACTGAAATTCTGGAAACATCCACCAAGCAGGCACAAACCACCCTGGTTCCCATAAATGCTTCTTTGGAAAGTCCGGCTTTCATCAGAAAAGCGCTTCGCAATGCCCCTTGATGACCGCTGAGTCCGCCAAAAAATCCACTGATTAATCCTCCAAAGGGAAGTGCCTTTGGTGGCAATTGAATGCTGGAAAATCTTTCGCTGACTTCCATCAAAGAGAAGACAATTATCAGCACAGCAATCACCAACTTGGGCGTAGTAATTTCACAATGGTAGTTGCCAATATTATACTCGTACAAGCTCGTGAGGTGTGCAAACTGTTTCAAACACCACGCACCACCTACAGCTCCGGCAATTGAGAGCAAACCAAAACTGAGAATTATTTTTTTATCTGCATACTTTCCCACCAGAAACAACTTGAACAAATTGTTCAGCATATGTACCACCGCAGTAGCCGCAACAGCCACTTGCAAAGGAAAGAACACCATAAACGCCGGCAACAGGAGTGTACCTAAACCAAAGCCCGAGAAAAAACTCAGACAAGCACCGGCCAATGCCACAACTATTACCAGCAGATATTCCATATCGCTGCGAATATACAATGCACACACAAACCAAAATATCCGAATAATCCAAAGTTCAAATTACCACTTTCCATTCTTTACTCCATTCCTTTATGGTTTAAACAAATAAATATTGCTAACTATCCAGACCAGTAAACCAAATAAATATTTTGACAACCTCATTTCACCATCAATACTTTGTTTCCTCCATTTTCTCTGTGGTTTAAGTAAATAAACATACAAGAGTTGGATGAAAGGTAAGGTTTTATCCGCGTTCTATTTCATGAATGATTGTCTCATTTTTTTATTGGAACGCGGATTTTTCGCAGATTTTATGAGCGTCCGCAATATGCTGGTATAATTCCCGATAAGCATAAAAAAAAATGTTTGACTACTTCACATCACTATCAGTCCTTTGTTTCCTCCATTTTCTCTGTGGTTTAAGTAAATAAACATAACAGCAGAAATTGGCCAATTAACCAAAAAAATGTTTACTGTCCCACATCACCACCAATACTTTGTTTCCTCCATTTTCCTTTTGGTTTAAGTAAATAAATATCACAGCAGAAATTGGCCAATAAACCATGAATATTATTTTGCCAACCACATGTCACTGTCAACACTTTGTTTTCTCCGTTTTCTTTGTGGTAAAAAACAAAACGCACAAATACGCCCATAAACCCAAAAAATTATTTCTTAGATCAGTCAAATAAACATTCAAAATATTTCTCTCTGTGATAAATATAGCAGCTTACATTTCAGCAAAAAGATATTTTACCACAGAGCATAATCTGGGTTAATATTGCCACCACATGGCTTCACCCTCAAAAGACAACGCGGCAAGCAAAGCATTGGATTCTTTGAAAAACCACCATCGAAGTATCGATGTGGTCAGGATTTTCCAGGAACTCATCACGGGCAATAGAGCCGCTCTCGGTGAAGCCATTACCCTTATAGAAAGCACTTCTGAAAAGCATAAAAAGCCTGCCACTGATCTGCTCAGCAAGTCACTCACTGTTTCAGGAAGATCGATCAGAATTGGCATTACAGGCGTTCCCGGTGTAGGCAAAAGCACCTTTATCGACGCTTTCGGAACATATCTTACATCTATCGGAAAAAAGGTAGCAGTACTGGCCATCGACCCCAGCAGCCCAATTTCCAAAGGAAGTATTCTCGGCGATAAAACCAGAATGGAAAAATTGTCGATGGACAAAGACGCCTTCATCAGGCCATCGGCCACCTCAACCACATTAGGTGGTGTAGCCAGAAAAACCAGAGAAAGTATTATGTTGTGTGAAGCCGCAGGATACGACATTATTATAGTTGAAACAGTAGGAGTGGGGCAGAGCGAAACTGCAGTGCACAGTATGACCGATTTTTTTCTTCTTCTGATGCTCGCCGGCGCCGGCGATCAATTACAAGGCATCAAACGCGGCATTATGGAAATGTGCGATGGAATGTCCATTACCAAAGCCGATGGTGACAACAGAAAAAAAGCAGAATTCGCAAAGTCCGAATACACAAGTGCACTTCATCTCTTTCCAGAAAAAACAGATGGCTGGATGCCCAAAGTGAATACTTGTTCCGCATTGGAAAACAACGGCATTGAAGAAACCTGGAAGATGATTCAAGACCATTACCACTGGATGGTAAGTAGAAATATCTTCGAACAGCGCCGCCATGAACAAGACTTTGAGTGGATGAATGAAACATTGAAAGAACTTGTTCTTGACCAATTTTTCCAGCGGCCTGAAAAAATGAAAAAACTTTTGGACTTAAAAGAGCAATTGCTCAAAAGACAAATCACGCCTTTTCAAGCAGCGGAGATTATTCTTAAAGCTTAATGAAACTTGAATAAATTTTTCTATTCCCGATGTGCTGCGCGTCTTAACCTGTCATTCACCGCCCTTCCCAATCCCTCTTCCGGCAACAATTCCCCTACAATAATATCCGAATTTTCAGCGTCCAGTTTTCTGAGTGCACCAAATAAATTGCGTGCAGCCTCTCTCAAATTTCCTGTAGCAGACAATATTTGATTATTATACTTCGGATAACTCTTCTGAAAGCTTAAGATACCAATTTTCTGAGGTAAATATTGTAGAATCAATTTATCAATATCTCCAAGTACCAATGGCTTTCGTGGTGCATAATGCGACAAAAACATTCCCGGAGCATTTGGCTTGCTGCTGCTAATTTGCACTTTTAAACTGGTACCAACAATTTCTTCAATTTCTTCCAGTGAAACTCCTCCCAAACGCAGCACCCTCAATTCATCACCCGAACAATCCACTATGGTTGATTCAACCCCAACATCCGAAATGCCGCCATCTAGAATATACCCAAGTTGATCGCCCAACTGATCCTGCACATGTACTGCAGAAGTAGGTGAGATGTAGCCAAAAGGATTCGCACTTGGCGCAGCCAACGGAAACTCAAGTGATTTCAGTAAATCCAGTGTGAGTATGTGATTTGGCATTCTAAGCCCAACGGTTTCCAATCCTGAGGTAACAAGATCAGGAATCCTTTCATTCTTTCTGAGTAGCAAGGTAAGAGGCCCCGGCCAGAATTTATTCGCCAATGTGCGGGCAATCTCCGGAACATGATCAGCCCATTTTTCCAGATCAGAGATTGAAGATACATGCACAATCAACGGATCAAAATGAGGCCTGTTTTTTACCTCAAAAATCTTCAGTACTGCCTCCGGATTCAGGGCATTCGCCGCAAGTCCATAAACAGTTTCAGTGGGAATAGCCACCAATTCTCCCTTTTCAAGAAGTTCTTTTGCTGCAATAAGATCCTGACCGATTAATGCTGACACCCTTTTCTGATTAAAGGTGCAAAAGTCCAACTATTTCTTCTTCTTTCGCAACTCGAGTCCAACTTCCATTGCAAAATTCAGTGGATCGATCTCCGGCATGGCTTGCACAATCTCATATTTATAGTCGCCGTGTATCTTAAATTTTTTCGACTCATCCAGTACATGCTCAATGTCTATAATGTCATAGCCCTTATCGCCGATGAACTCTCCTTTGTCATCCACCACATTAAATTGAATATCGCGGGTAACCTTATCGCCCTCGGGTGTTGTTTCGGTCATCTTCATTAAAACCTCCTTGTATTGATAACCACTTGCATACCTGAAGTGCAGCACAAACTCATAAGGATCGGTATTGTCGTGAATAGGAATGGTAAATGTTCTTTTGTCGCTCTTTTTCCACTCATAATCAGCAGATAGCTCCTGATTTTCTGAGTAAACAACGTTTTCGTTGCAGGCAGTGAGAAGACAAGTTCCCAATAAAAAGATTCCAAGGATTTTGTTCAAGGTCATGGTTTCAAAATTTGTGGATTCAAAGTTATAACAAACCGAGTTAAGGGATATTGCCCGGTTGGGACTGGATTAAAGTCTATTTTGACGCTTGCCGCCACAAATCGAATGTTATGCTGCCTTTAGCACAGCTCCGTTGTCTTTTCCGTTAAATCCACCTTTTTTCAAGAAAATGAACAACATAGTCTCAACTGTAAAGTATTTTATCTTTTACTGAATTGATCCTAAACAAATAAAATTGAATTCTTAAAGGGTGATTTGAAGACAATTTTGCTGGATTCCGTAATAGGTTTCTTGACGAAGCGCAAATGATCAATAATTGCACGGCTCTCAACACGCGGTTGCGCGTACTTTTCTTTGATGCCGCTGAGGTTGACGCTTCAATCATTGGTTTGGTTTTAATTGGAAATAAATACAATTGACTCAATAATTTACTTTATGAAACAACTTTTTTTTTGAAAACCATAGATAATAAGCTGTTTGCTCAGACTGACCATGTTCAACTTCATGGAATGAATCTGCGGGGTAGTAGGAGTGGAGCCAATGCTCCAGGCGGGTTGTAAAATAAAAGATAAACGGCTATCTGCTACTGATTAATTACTATGCGCAGAAAACCGGGTTCATTTTTTTTATTGGTAAATTTCAAATAATAAATTCCAGATTCCAGATCCGATAGGTCTATTGGTTGATTCATGCGAACAATTCGTTTTGTTAGTACCAATTCGCCTATGCAATTCTGCACCTCCAATTCAAAGCTCTCATTTACATCTGAAGATTGCACAACAAACTTTCCCTGAGAAGGGTTGGGGTAAGCGCTATATAGGATTTTTTCGTCAATCGGAACTATGTTATTGGCGACTTCGCTGAATTTGACCACACAAGGTGAGCTATTAACTGCGGAGGTTTGAAGTATATATTCACTTAGATTCGGATCAAAATCGACATAACCCCAATATTGAGCATACATGTATAAGCCTCCCTCATTATCTGTTTCAACCCTAAATCCAGTGTCAAAATATTCAGCACCAAACCCGTATGCGTATATTAATTGAGCATCACTATCGAATTTACCAATAAAAATATCCGCACTGGACTCATATGATTCCAAATAATACAAAGATGGTCCTTTATCGAAATCAATTGTTCCGGCGAAATATCCTGTGATAAAAATATTGTCCTGATCATCCAATTTCAAATCATATACCCAGTCGTAGTTGTAATCTGACCCAAATCGCTGCACCCACATAAAGTCTCCTTCGGCGCTGTATTTAGATAAAAATATGTCGGAAGATGAGGGAAAACCATTCTCTACTAATAGAAGAGTATCTGATTGCATGGATAATGAATCCGAAAAGTAACCTGCAAACAAAAAATCACCATTTTGATCTATTTGCACGTTGGATATTCCAGACCAATCCTCAGACATGATTGTTTTGCTCCACAAAAATGTTCCGCTATTATCGAATTTACTCAAGAAAAAATTGTATGGAAAGGGCTCAGGGGGTGCATTAAAAATGGCATCAGATGGGTCGAAGTCCGGATTTCCACTATACGTCCCAAGGAAATGGACATCTCCATTGGCATTTTCAATAATATGCGATATATAAATATCACCTCCTCCATACGCCATAGCACCAACGAAATTTCCATTCTCATCCAGTTCCCATATAAATGCCTCTTTACTATCAGAGGCAGTTGCAGTTATATTAAAAACTTCAACACCCGGATCAAAATCAGCATTATCCTCGAAATAGCCCGAAAGAACAATGTGATTCATCTGATCCACTATCACGTCTTCCATACCACATGGCCCACCCTCACTGTCTATTTGAGAAGCCCATAAAAAATTTCCATCCGGATCAAATTTCACTACACCAGGGTTAGGAAATTCACCCGAATCTATGATATATTCTTCTGGCCCAGGGTCCGCATCAAAGGGACCGTCAAACACACTTGCAAGAATGATATTTCCGTCCGCGTCAAGTGCCAATGAAATTTTATTATTATACCACCCGGCAATGGTCACTTCATAAGAATCAAATTGCACAGCCCAGACTAATTGTCCGTTTACATCAAGTTTTACCAGAAAGAGATCAGAATCATTATCATCGTCATTTGTCAAGATGTACGTATCGCTCGAAGGATCGAAGTCAATTGCACCTCTAAAAGTACCAGAACAATAAGAATTCTTACTTTGGTCTATAACATAATCTTGTGTTTGTGCAGTCCCCCCATTCAAAGGTTTTTTGAAAGGTGAGGCCCAATCGACAACCAACTCTTGGGCATTCAATGAGGCGGAAATAATAATAAAAAGGCTTAAGACAGTGTTTTTCATTAATATAATGTGTTGTTTTTTTTGATAAAATTATATGCGCAATTTACCACTACTTGATCATGTAAAAACGCTTGAAAAATGATTTATTTGCCTCATCATTATTCTATGAATGCTACTTGAATACCAATTACTATGAGGATTCTCGGATATAATAATCCACACTGGCTGGATAAGCAATGCGTACCAGTGTCTTACGATTTCATAAGCGTGTAGCCAGTCCTCCACTTTGGTGCTGGCTTAGCGGACGTGTCCCCACCGAACTTTGTGGGAGCACATCCAGTGCCTACCTCTTGCACTGGCTTGCCCCTCTGGCGCTGGATTAGCGAACGTCTCTCCACCGAACGGTGTGGGAGCACATCCAGTGCCTCCTCTCTGGCGGTTTGAGCGGACTTGTACCCACCAAATGGTGTGGGAGCGTATCCAGTGCCCCCGCTTTCACTGCCTTGCAGCCAGTCCTAAAGAAATTGATAAAACCCTAACCCTTTGTTAAAATACCCACTCAATCCTAACCCACACTCAATCAACCCATTAAAAAGTAATACCCATTGTTAAAAACTCCCGCACACAGTCTTGCGTGGAGGTTCTACTTTCGCGGGTCCAAGCCCATGGCTAAGAATAAGTAAAAATGGCAGAACAAACGCAGTATACAGAAGACAATATCCGATCGCTGGAATGGCACGAACACATTCGTTTACGCCCCGGTATGTACATCGGGAAATTAGGTGATGGATCCACTCCCGATGATGGAATTTATGTACTCCTCAAGGAGATCATCGATAACTCTATCGACGAATATGTGATGGGTAATGGAAAAACCATTGACATCACCATCAAAGACGGCACTGTGAGTGTCCGTGACTACGGACGCGGAATTCCATTGGGAAAAGTGATCGACTGTGTATCCAAGATCAATACGGGTGGTAAGTACGATTCACGCGCCTTCAAAAAATCTGTCGGGCTTAATGGTGTCGGTTCAAAGGCCGTAAATGCACTAAGTTCTTATTTCAAAGTCGAGTCCGTTCGGGAAGGCGAGTCCAAGCTGGCTGAATTCAAGCGCGGCATGGTATCCAAAGACCACAAAATAGCCAGGTCCGACTCGAAGAATGGCACTACCATGACCTTCATTCCGGATGAAACTATTTTTCTCAATTTTCAATACCGAACCCAATACGTTGAGCGCCTTCTCTGGAACTATGCCTATCTGAATTCCGGATTAACCATCGTTTTCAACGGCCAGAAATTCAAATCAGAAAATGGTTTGAAAGATTTGCTCAATGCAAATCTCAGTGAAGAACCACTTTACAACATCATTCACCTCAAAGGTGATGACATCGAAGTAGCCATTACGCATACCAACAGTTATGGCGAGGAATATTATAGTTTCGTCAACGGACAGTACACCACACAAGGCGGTACACACCAGGCTGCGTTCAGAGAAGCTTATGTAAAAGTAATCCGCGATTTTTTCAAAAAGGATTACGAGGCGGTTGATGTAAGATCAGGAATAGTGAGCTCTGTGGCAGTAAAAGTGGTGGAACCAGTCTTCGAATCACAGACCAAAACAAAGTTGGGTTCGAACGAAATCGAACCCAATGGTAAAAGCATGAAGGCTTTTATTTTGGAGTTTCTTCAAAAAGAATTAGACAATTACCTGCATAAAAACCAGGACGTTGCTCAGGCTTTGCTCAAGAAAATAATGCAAAGCGAGCGCGAAAGAAAAGAGCTTGCCGGTATTGCCAAACTCGCCAGAGAGCGCGCCAAGAAAGCCAATCTTCACAACAAAAAACTCAGAGATTGCAAAGTTCACTTCGCAGATAAACATGAATTGGCGCCTGAAACCACACTCTTTATCACTGAGGGTGATAGCGCCAGTGGTTCTATTACCATTTCAAGAAACGTCAGTACCCAAGCAGTTTTCAGTCTCAAGGGAAAACCGCTGAATACTTATGGTCTTACCAAAAAGGTTGTGTATGAGAATGAAGAATTTAATCTTCTTCAGGCCGCATTGGATATTGAAGATGGATTGGATGCCTTGCGCTACAACAAAGTAGTTATCGCTACCGATGCTGATGTGGATGGTATGCACATCCGTTTGCTCATGATTACATTCTTCCTTCAGTTCTTTCCAGATCTGGTGAAATTGGGACACGTTTACGTGCTGCAGACTCCACTTTTCCGCGTGAGAAACAAGAAAGAAACCATCTACTGTTACAGCGATGCAGAAAGACAACACGCCATTTCCAAACTCGGTACCAAGCCCGAAATCACCCGATTCAAGGGATTGGGAGAGATTTCGCCCGATGAATTTAAGTTCTTCATTGGTGCTGATATTCGACTTGCGCCCGTAGTGATTGGAAAAGACGCCCACCTCAAAGATATGCTTGAATTTTATATGGGAAAAAATACTCCCGACAGACAGGAATTCATCATCAATAATCTGAAGGTGGAGAAGGATCTTGCGTTGGAGAGCAAGCAGGACGAAGAGGAAATCGAAGAACAAGCCATTGCATAATAGGTAACTTGATTTTGCATTAACAGAAGAAAAATGGTACTTAACTCATTACAAATAAAAAATTACAGAATTCTCCGGAATCTGGAACTGGATTCTTTGTCAAGAGTGAGTTTGATTACAGGAAGGAATAATACAGGTAAGTCCAGCATTTTGGATGCTGTTGATATTTATGCTTCGAGGGGAAGTTTCAAAACTTTATTTGATGGTCTTTTAGAGAGAGGTCAAAATGCTTCAAATTTAAGGTTTAATGAACATACGATAGAAGTGAATCGAATGATCATTTCTTCTATGTTTACTGATGGAGTCGTTAAATTTAAGAGTTCGCTGGCATCAAGGAGCGAACAGAGCATTGATATTGGTCCACTTGAGGAAGTGTATAATAAAGACTATAATGTGCAAATCCTTAGATTGGGTCTTGCCAGAACGCTTTTTCACAAATATAGCGACCAGGATGTTTCCAGACGCTTTCCAGATAGTGAGGACGAAATGGAAAGAAGCTATCAGGACATGCAAGAGTGTATTGAAGTAAAGTATGGTGGTCAGGCATCATGGTTTGCTCCACTGAATGGTGATGATCATTATTGGATTGGCACAGGGATCCAGAGGCCAAGTGATCAGGAACGTTTTATTGGCCCTATCCAATGCCAATATATTCATTCAACAGGATTTAATAAATCAAAATCGGACAATGCTTCGCTTTGGGACAAAGTAGTGCTTACCCCAAAGGAAAATTATGTGATCGAAGCATTAAATATTATCGAACCAAATGTAGACCGTCTTACTTTTAGATATGATTTGGACGATCGCCAGGCGTTTATTAAGTTAAAAAGTGTTGATGAAATCCTCCCGATTAAATCCATGGGCGATGGAATCAATAGAATCCTCTCTATTATACTTGCCTTAGTCAATTCTGAAAATGGTTTTCTTCTAATCGATGAATTCGAAAACGGTCTTCATTACACCGTTCAAGAAAAACTTTGGGAAATCATTTTTAAACTCTCTTCAAAATTGAATGTGCAGGTATTTGCTACAACACACAGCGAAGATTGTATAAATGCCTTTGAGACAATCCTCAACTCTGAGAACAACTCAGAAGAAGGTAAACTCATAAGGCTCAGTAATAAGAGCGGTGAAATCAAACCTATAGAATATAATGCAGATCAGTTGAGAATTGCCATGAAAGGAAATATTGAAACTCGATAGAAAGATGAAGAACGAGTTCGCTAAAATTCTTCTAGTAGAAGGCAATAATGACAAGCATGTGATATTCGCATTGCGTGATAAATTTGATGTTAAAAATAATTTTAAGGTAAAAGATTGTTCAGATATACAAACTCTAATCGAATCAATTCCTGAAGAATTGAGAGTAGAAGAATTACAATCAATTGGTATTATGGTAGATGCCGATGTAAACCCAAAGGGTAGGTGGGAAGCCATAAAGAAAAAACTGAGTCATTTGGAATCTTCTTTACCAGTTAATTTGCCAGATAAGGGCCTGATCTTTAATACAAGTGATGGTACTAGAGTTGGAGTTTGGCTTATGCCCAATAACAAAATTAGTGGGAACCTGGAGGACTTCATGTCCTTTTTGATTCCGAAAGATGATGTTTTAAAGCCCAATGCGGAAGCTGCTCTCGCTGAATTAGAATCAAAAGCAATCAATCGATACGCAGCTAAAGATCGTTCTAAAGCCCTTGTTCATACATGGCTCGCCTGGCAAGAAAGTCCCGGAAGCCCTTTAGGACAAAGTATTACCAGAAGATACCTTGACACTGACGAGCAAAACTGTAAAAACCTCATTGATTGGCTGACAAAGCTTTTTCAAGACCAATGAATTTAATGATAAAGATAATTTCGATATAAGATGACAGACGACATCAACCAGCCAAACGAAAATACAGAAGACGCGCACCTCGGTGCCATTACTCAAGTTCAGGGACTTTACGAAGGATGGTTTCTTGATTATGCTTCTTATGTAATTCTGGAGCGTGCTGTTCCACATATCTACGACGGTCTAAAGCCCGTTCAACGCCGTATTCTCCATTCCCTCTGGGAAATGGATGACGGTCGTTACAACAAGGTGGCCAACGTTATTGGCAACACCATGAAATATCACCCGCACGGAGATGCTTCCATTGGTGATGCCATGGTGCAAATCGGACAAAAAAATATATTGCTCGATTGCCAGGGTAACTGGGGTAATATATACACCGGCGACAGTGCCGCCGCATCGCGCTACATTGAAGTCCGACTCAATAAATTCGGACACGACGTAGTCTTTAATCCCAAAACCACCAACTGGCTTGCCAGCTACGATGGTCGGAACAAAGAACCAGAAACACTACCCGTAAAATTCCCCATGCTGCTGGCGATAGGAGTAGAGGGTATTGCTGTCGGATTGGCGTGCAAGATTTTGCCCCATAATTTTGTGGAGCTCATCGACGCCAGTATTGATGTATTAAAAGGCAAGAAAACCCATATTATGCCAGACTTCCTTACAGGAGGTATGGCAGATTTCTCCGATTATAATGGAGGTATGCGAGGAGGAAAAGTACGCGTGAGAGCCCGGATCAAAAAAGACGACAAGGACAAAACCCTTGTCATCACTGAAATTCCATTTGGAACAACTACAGGATCTTTGATTGATTCCATTCTTAAAGCGAATGAGAAAGGAAAAATCAAAGTCAAAAAAATAGAAGACAACACCGCCGGTAGTGTTGAAATTGTAGTGCACCTGGCACCCGGAACTTCTCCTGATAAAACCATTGATGCACTCTATGCATTTACCGATTGTGAGGTAAGTATTTCGCCCAATTCATGCGTCATACACGACGACAAACCAAAATTCCTTCCTGTTGATGAACTATTGCGTTTCTCTACAGAACACACCAAGAGTCTCATCAGAAAGGAACTTGAAATTGAGCTGAACGAACTCAGCGAACAATGGCACTTCGCATCACTCGAAAAGATTTTTATCGAAAAAAGAATCTACCGCAAAATCGAAGAATGCGAAACATGGGAAGACATTATTCTCACCATTCACAAAGGTCTCAAGCCATTTGTGGCGCATTTGCTCAGAGCCGTTACCGACGAAGATGTTGCACGGCTAACCGAAATACGAATCAAACGTATTTCAAGATTCGATAGCAATAAAGCCGACGACAACCTCGCCAAACTCGAAGCGCTTATAGAAGGCGTAGAGGCCAGATTAGGCAGCCTGGTTGAAACGGCTATTAACTACTTCAAAGAACTCAAGCACAAATACAGCAAAGGCAAAGAAAGAAAAACTGAGATCAAACAATTTGATGTGGTGCAAGCCTCTCAGGTAGCCATTGCCAATGCCAAATTATACGCCAACCTCAAGGAAGGTTTTGTTGGAATGGGCTTGAAGAAAGACGAAGGCGATTATATCGGCGAATGTTCGGATATAGATGACATCATCGCTTTCAGATCTGATGGAAAGATGATGGTAAGTAAAGTACAGCAAAAGGCATTTTTTGGAAAAGACCTTTTGCACGTAGCTGTCTGGAAAAAAGACGACAAGCGCACCATCTACAACATGATCTACCGCGATGGCAAAAGTGGTGGTGCCATGATGAAACGCTTTGGAGTTACTGCTATCACCCGCGACAAAGAATACGATCTTACCAAAGGTCTTCCGGGAACAGAAGTACTTCACTTTTCGGCCAATCCGAATGGAGAAGCCGAAGTGGTTACTGTTTATCTGAAGACTTTGGATCGGGTGAAGAAACTCAAATTCGATATCGACTTTGCTGAACTGGCCATCAAAGGACGCGATGCAGCAGGAAACGTGGTGACGAAACACCAGGTAAAAAAGGTTGAATTAAAGCAAGCTGGCATCTCAACACTGGGAGCCCGCAAAATATGGCTGGATGAAAGTGTAATGCGACTCAACGAAGAAGGTCATGGCAGGTTTATGGGCGATTTTCTGGCCGAGGATAAATTGCTCGTAGTACTGAGTTCCGGTGTTTACAAACTCATTGCACCAGAGCTATCAGCTCATTTCGATGATAATTTGCTTTTGGTAGAAAAGTGGATTTCGGAAAAGCCCTTGACGGCTGTTTATCTCGATGGTGAAAAAGACCAGTGGTTTGTAAAACGCTTCCTGATCGAAGCCTCCAAAGGCCCTGTTACCTTTATCAGCGAACATCCAAAATCCAAACTTGGCATTGCTACTATGTTGCATCATCCCGTCATATATGTGAGATACGACAAACGCTCCAAGTTAGCCCGCAACAAGATGGATGAGAGCATGAACCTGCGCGACTTCATTGCCGTCAAGGGTCTGAAAGCAATTGGCAACAGACTTACGGCTTATCCAATTCTCAACGTTGAATTACTCGATGCAGATCCAGAGCGTGAAGTCGAGTCAGAAAGATTATTGCAGAGTTTGATCGACGCGCGCCAACCCAGAAAAGTTGAAATCGATAGAAACGACGAAGAGGGCACAGGTCCGCAAGACGATGAACACCGCGAAGTGGACTCACTCAACAAGAGTATGGAGAAATTCAGAAATGCCCGAATTGTAGACAAAAAAGAAAAAGGACCGGGAAAACAAGCCAGCTTGTTCTGATTTGTTTTTGATATAAAAAACACAAAGCAAGGTGAGCAGTCTTCTTTGTGTTTTTATATTTATACATGAATTTACTCCATCACCTTTCAAAAGATTACCAATAAATTCCTTGCTATGAGCAACAACGACATTATGAAAAAGCTGCGTGTAGCACTGAAACTGCGCGACACCGATATTATACTCATTCTGAAACTGGTGGATTATGAAGTGACCAGTTCAGAACTTGGGGCCATTTTCAGAGCAGAAGACCATCCCAATTATATGGAATGTGGCGACCAGCTTTTGCGCAATTTCCTGAATGGATTAATTATTCACATGCGCGGCCCGGCGCCCGAAAAGAAAGAACCAGAAGCGAAACCACTGGTGGTTAAGCCGGCACCCAAAAAGTTTTTTCCTCCGAAGAAGTAATATGCTCTTCAAACAACTTCTTTAGAAGCGAAATGATGATAAAGTAAAATGATTGAATACTTAAATCAATTTTTGCCTAACCTCGTTAGAGTTGAAATGATGAAAGAATGAAATGATTGAATACGCCATTCCATTTGATTTTTACCCAACCTCGTTAGAGGTGAAATTATTATAGAATGAAATGAACATAGGCAAAACGAGCAATAGAAAATTAGCCAGGCCGAAACCTGAAAGATGGATATGACCGAACCTTTTCGCGCAACATCAGGGGGCCATCACTCAAAACCAATAAATTATTGAAAACCTAAAAGGTTGACCAGCAGTATCAATAGCTGGTATTTCAATATTTTTTGCCGCAATACCCAATAAATAGACTACATTTGATTATAATTATATAAAGATTTTCAAGTATCATGATTGGCACAATTAAAAAGAAGACCGATAAAGGTTTCGGTTTCATCAAAATGGATGGGTCTGACAAAGACTTATTCTTTCACGGTAATGCGCTAGTCGCGATATCATTCGATCAAATCCAGGAAGGTGACAGCGTTTCTTTCGAAGTGGAGGATTCTCCAAAAGGAAAGAATGCAGTTAATGTTAAGCGCGCTTAATATAACTTTTCTAAAAAATTAAAAGAACTCTCCACTTGTGGGGAGTTTTTTTTGTAATCAATGTTGTGTCTTGCATTTTTTCATTTGATACAACCAAGCTTTTACCGGATCAACAGCAAAAGTTGGGGAGTGATGAAGCAAATTGAGTGGATCGACTATGTCCGGAGGACTTAAATGTTATTAGCCCCGGCCTGTCCTTTTGAGCAATGTCATTAAGTTAAGTACTTTGTATAAAATAACATTCGACCCTTACCGGGTCGTTTGATCATGGCAAACCGATTGTGCTATAAACATTTGATCCATACTGGATCAGAAGACGCTTGTAAACAATGCGATAAACGATCCAGTATGGATCGCATGTTTATAGGTATGATCTTGACATTGGCGATAAACGACCAAGGTCAAATGTTGATCGGTCAATTCCTCAACTTAATGACATTGGCCGTAGGCACGGAACATTTTTTTCGTCGATTTAAAAGTATTGGTGTTGCTCCATTTCTTCAAGCCGAAAAAAGGAATTGAACAAATCAACATTCAACTCCGCCGGAGTTGAGACATTGGCCGCTGTGACTCTACACTGTCTGGCATAGAGTACAGACCTAAATCAGCGCGCGCCTTGATCGTAACGGATTGATTTAAAGCGTATTTTCAACCTATTAATTTGTGTCAGGAATTTTTTGAGTGAAATTTCTCTGCTCAAAATCAGGACAAAAAAAAGAGGTGCTCAAAAAATGTCGCAATTTTGCGACAATAATTTCCTGCCCCTTTTTTTTGTCCTAAAAGTCGTGTGTCTTTTTAACCGGTATTTTCAGGTTATGCTTTGGATTAATGCCAATGCTGCATCTGTTTTTGTCCAATCTGCGCCGCGCCTATGGCGCTTTGTTGTCATTCTATTTTGCATTTCAACGGGTTAAAACCCGTTGCTACAATATGCACCGAGCCTATGGCTCTGTTACCTCCCTGGTACCTCAGGCACGGTACGTATTGTAACGACAGACTTTAGTCCGGTGTAAAAAGTGCATAGATGATCCGCGTGCCGCAGGCAGGTAACATTTTTCAGTCGATTTAAAAGTATTGTTCTTGTTTTGACCGGTGTCTTTTCCAATCTATTGAAAAAGTAAGAATCACGAGGCTTTTCCTAACTTGTCATAAGTCCTTCGAACTTATCCAAAATTTTCAATTTGAATATATCACTCCTCAACTTTTCAGGCCAGCGCATTAACACGCAAAGAGAAAAAATCAATACCGGCCTGCTTTGAATAATAAGCTTTTAATCCTCATAAATTATAAACCCATCCCTGCGCAACTGCCTTCTTTCCTTGCGCAATTGTTTTCTGGATCTCTCACCTCCTACTCTATTTAAGCTGTTGTCCAATGGTTTCAGATAAATGTCTTTAATAAGAGGAAGTTCTTCTTTTTTTACTTCAAACTTCAGGGCGTTGTAACCAACAAAAGAAACGATAAACACTAAAGGGCTGAGGAGAAGTGAATCTGGTACATTTAATTCATAATAGCCATTGAAGTCTGTGGCCGCGGCAATATCTGTATTATTGAGTTTGATAACAGTGAAGGCCATTGGTTCGTTGGTGATAGAGTCGCGCACTGCTCCTTTTATATATTGCCTTAACGTGCTCGCTGGCATGCGTTCAATTTCTTCTTTCGAAACCACACCCATTAAAGGCGTAATACGTGGTGTATTGTAATATGGCCCGGGCGGCGGTATGGGTATAAGTGGCAGCTCAACCATATTAAAATTGTAAAAAAAAATTCCTTCAGCTATTAATTGATTTCTTCTCAAAACAATCTGATTCGACTGGTAGCCGACAAATGATACATTTACTATGAGAGAATCAAACTGCCTACTCTCCGGAATTTTGAGTAAGTACGATCCCTCAATATCGGTTTGTGCTCCGATATTTAATTCTTTGATATAAACCAGTGCAAAAGGCAATGGTTCTCCTGTAAGGGAATCGCGAACGGTGCCTTTTATGGTATAAGCTCCAAAATGATCCAGATAAAAAGATTCTATTTTGCTTTGATCAAATAAGCGAATTTTCCCGGAATTGTTTGTAGGAATACTCCACCCTGCATTAATATTTTTAGCATTAAGATGATTGGTAAATAGTATGATCAGAAATACGATAAAAATCTTACCAAATGCCGACTGAATGCGATTATAACCATTCGATTCTTCTTTCAGTTTCGTCAGTCTTGAAACTTCACATGAATGTTGAACTAAATTGGTTTCTGACATTTGAGCTCCTTCAATTATACATTTATTTTGATTGCCGTAAAAAAGATAGCACAACTCAATTACTTCTTCATTCTTCGCAATTCCCTTTTGGTGATTTTAATTGGTTCAGTGGGATGCGGCAATGGATAAGCAACCATTTCACCAAAAACAATCTGTAAATTTTCTTGCAATTGAACCATGTAAATATCTTTAACCAAAGGTAGTTCTTGTTGGGTCAAAATAAATTGGAAAGGCTTATATCCAAGGGCCGATACTTCGAATGAAATCGAATCGGCTCCTAAGCTCTTTATCATTTTAAGAGAATATCCGCCATCAATACCCGACTGAGCCCAAATATCAGTATTACTCACCGCAATTATTGCAAATGGAATTGGCTCGTTGGTCAGGGAATCGCGCACAACTCCTTTTATAATACATTCCAGTGAATCAGAATGGGCTACCTCTCTTTGCCCTTGATTCAACAAATTAATTTCCATCTTCTTTTCAGGAAACAGATTGGCCTCAGGAATAATCGGCTGAGAGTGGAGTTCACCACCATCGAATGTCATCAGGAGGGCAACCCCTGGAATCACTTTTCGCAAGTCCAAACTGCCGGAACTATTTTCAATGGGCACGTAAATCTTCTGCAACTGATCTGTGGTGAGTCTTCCACAAAATCCATTGCGGTTAGACTCGATTAAACGAATGATTTCCTGATCAGAGCATTTTGTGAGGTCGATAACACTCTTGGCGCAACTGTCGCAAAACTTTCCACCGGGCTGATCGTGCATGGCCGTCCAGTCTTCGTTGCATCTCTTGTAAAGATTGAGGGTATAACTGTGCTTTTTCAAAATAGAATCTTTTATGTGACTCCTTCGGTACCGCCAGACGGCCTTGAAGTTCAAATATATTCTATTTTTGAGGATCACTTGCGATCTGATTCACGGCTGAGTGAAATAATCCTTTATAATTATCAGTTCCAGAGATGCAATGCGATATAATTTACAAATGAGATCCGGTGAACCAATCACTGCCATTGACAAGTTGATGGAAGCCTTGATATTCCTGGCTTTTCATTTGACGCTAAATTCCATCTTACAATGAAAAATCTATTTTTCTATCGACCCAAATAAATGTTCCGTACCTACGGCACTCTGATCGTTATCGCACTTTTTTCGCAGGACTAAAGTCCAGCGCTACAATATGGGCCGTGCCTCTGGCACTATGAAGTATATCCATAGTTTAATGTCCGAAGCGATAAAAGAGCCATGGGCTCGGTTCATATTGTAGCAACTGGTTTTAACCCGTTGAAATGAATTGGCGAATGAGAACAAAGAGCAAGCTCGGCCAATATAATTTGATACGAATTCAATTAATGATAATGTCAACGCTAATGAGTCCCCACCATTCGATGGGGATGGTTTGGTTTTACTAGTGGGACTGGATATGACTATTTCCACCTTTTCGAAATCAAATAATCCAATCCAAATCTTCCGGAGCCAATGACCATATAAAAAACAGAAATCCATAGAAAGCCCATGGCCGGAAGTTTTTCCCAGAGCTCTGTATCGGCCTTTTGGAAAAAGATGGCCACCATCATGGTGCAAAACAAAAGAAAGGATGCGAAGCGCGTCATTAAGCCCAATACCATCAAGGCAGCACCAAATACTTCGGTAAGCACCGCAGCCCATGCAAAGAAGGCAGGAAATGGAAATCCTAATTTGGCGGTGTCTTCAATAAACCAATCGGGCGTAGGAAATTTACTCCATCCGAAATGCGTAGCCAAAAAGTAGCAGCCCACAATTCTTGGAATAGCCAGTAGTAAATCCTGCCAGCTATGGGGCATAAGGATTGGGGCAATGAGCTTTTTAATCATAATAAAAAGTTAGAAATTTGAATATGAACCAACTTCATTTTTACCTGTTGGCATTCAAACCTAATCAAAATCGACTTATATCACAACTACTTCTTTTATTCGTTATTCCATTGCTTTCACTGTACCGGGCTTTCAAGCTGACCCTTGTTTTTGCCCTTTATCAATGGCCTTCCTGACAATGCCTGCACAAGGGTAAATACTGCCAATGCTCCGTACAGAATAGCCGTGATGACGGTAAGTTTCGTATTTTTCAAAACATAGTAAGACAGCAAGGGTAATACCTGCAAAGCGTGCATTCCAATAAAATGGGCAATGCGGGGATCGCCATATAAGTAGCTCCAATTGACCAATGGCAATCCGGGACCGCCGTCCTTTCCTCCAATAGTATGGGTGAGCTTAGAGCCCATTACAAAACCTTCGAATGAAAATATTACAAATAAAACCAAACCGAAACGAATGGCCCACAGATAGTATTGGGGCAAGTCCGGAAATTTCTGGCTGAAAAAAAGTACTGATATATAAGCAGTGTAAATAGTAACGGCAGTGGCTGCCAATGCCATCATAGAGTACATAAAAGAATAAAAACCAGAACTCAGGTTAAAGTGTGATAGCTGTCCACGGGCGGCCTGAATGGCTATATAGACAATCTCAAAGCCCAACAATATGATAACGGACCAACTAAAAATCTTTACATTAAAGCTGGGCAGATAAAATACAAACCATGCAATGGCCCATGAGTATAGAAGCGTTGAAAAGGCAAATTTAAAAGGCTTGTACCACGCATTGACTCCACTTACCTGTATGTCAGATATTCTTGTAAGAACAAGAAAAACAACAGAACAGATGAAACAGACCCAGCCAAAGTAATAGAGAAGCTCGTTTCTTATTTTGAGATTTTGCAAAAAGTCAAGTACCATAATGAAGCTTGAATCGATATTTGAAAACGCAATGCAGAATTGATGGTAAAAGCTACCCAACAATCAGAGTACAAATAACGGACACAACGAACCGAAGGACGATAACAAATGTTTATACATTGCCCCTTATCCGACATACTGTGCTATAAATTTGAAATTGAGTTTATTGCATTTTAAGATTGCCTTTCATTGTTGTCCGACTAAAAAAAATTTCATACCTATGGCACTCGGATCATCCACGGACTTTTTCCACCGGACTAAAATTGGGTGCTACAATATGTACCGTGCCTATGGAACTCGGATCACCTACGCTCTTTTTACACCGGACTAAAGCCCGGCGCTACAATATGCAACGTGCCTATGGCACTGGGATCAGGCATGCACTTTTACTCCAGACCTTAGTCAGGCGCTGCAATATGTACCGTGTCTATGGCATTTTGAAAGGTGTCGACTGGATAAAGCCATAAGGAATTAACAGAGCAAGCCCGGCACATGTTGTAGCATCGGGTTTCAACCCGTTGAAATGAAATCGGGAATAAGAACAATGAGCCGTAGGCCAGGTCCATATTATCTCTCCATAAATATAAATTTCGTTTGAGATTCTTTTAATCGGACTACAATGACTGCATTTATTAATCTGTCCGAATGTACCTTGCTAACTTCAGGATAAGATGCAATCATTTGTAACCGGACTTTGATATGGACATACAACTACTTTCAAATCGGCTGGACTGAAAAGCACCTTCAGGCACAAATGTTATCAAGACCAAAATCCTTCTTATCGCGTCTCAAACTTCCTGTAATTGGCACTCCAGTAATTCCTGGCGAATTCCCATTTATCGCCATTGGTCTTTACATATTTTATATAGGGCATTGTAGCGAGACATTCTTCGTAGTTCTCCTTTCCTTTCTGTATTCTGTATAGTTTAATTTCTGCCGATAAAGAATCCTCTTCAACATTGCAGCCAAGGCCTTCCATAACTCCATACTTCACTTCCGCAAAATTCTCGACCTTGATGAGATAATTCATCCAATTGTAGTCCGCGCAACCAATAGCTTCGTAATAGGTGTAAAAATCGGTCGTACCCAATTTTTCTATGTCCGAAAAACAGTTGTCGATTAACTTAAATGTTCTTGAATTGGGATCAAACAGATAGTTGTAACAACTATTCGGAGTGCTGGTCAAAAAAAAGATTCTCAAATCTTCATGTCCATCCTGATTGATGTCTTTAATCTCTAATTCTCTGTAATAATCTTGTTGCTCAACCAATGTATCACCATTATCCAAGAGGATACTTTCGGGGTTATCACTGCCGCCATTTACTAAAAGTGCTATTTCATTTACTTCTACTGTTTCGCGAGTGGTATTTACATTTTGAATGACTGTATCGTCCTTAATTTCAAATTTTACACTACCGCCTTGATAGAAATCAAAATCAGTGAGAAAAGCTTCCGCCGGGGCATTGTTGATGCGCGGATATTGGATGACAAGTCGCTGCCGGCCATGAGGAAAGATCCAGTCTGTTCTGGATTCTCCTGCCTTGAGCCCTGGCAAAATCTGAGATTCAAGCCCCATTACAAGCACGTAATCAATCTCATGCTTTGTCGAATTAATGGTTGTGAGACGGACAGCATTGAAGAATAAATGAATAACAACAAGCGTTGCAGCAATGAATAGAACAATGAGTAATTTCTTCATTAAATCAACCCGGCATTATTCTTTTATTACTCTGAAAATCTGTACTGCGCTTGTATCAAATCTTAAAAAATAAATTCCAGGTGATAACTGCTCCAAACCAATCGTATTATTTTCATTGCGCAATTGCCCTGATAAAACCTGCCTTCCGGAAATGTCGGTCATGGTGTAATTCATTCCAATCAATTGGGTATTGCCATTGATCTGAATCACGTTGTTCACAGGATTCGGATAAACTGAAATATTGGGAATAATGGTTCCATTTGTAATTCCGGTTTCAGAAGAGGAAAAAGATAGTTGATCCACCCACAATTGATTGCCCAATGTAGCCAAACCAATATCATCACTGAATATTTGTATCTGTGCCTGATCTGGAGTGTCGATCTGGGTATAAACAATGGGAATGGCAAAAGCAGTATAATCATCTGCTGAAGCAGTAATGGAAAAATCGGCAGAACCTATCTGGACTCCATTCTTTTTTATAAATACTTTTATTTTCGCAGGATTCGAATTATTGCGTATGGCTCTGTAATAACCCAGCAGATAATTTGGCGCTACTGAGATGCTAAAAAGGTTGCTGATGGCATAACCTTCGTGTATATTTCCTCCGGTGCCGACACAATCTCCAGACTCCAGAAAGATGGCAAACGAACCGCCATAACTGCTGGTGGTCTGAGCTGCCGATAAAGGTGTGCAGTTCAGCCCGGGTTCAGACAATTCCCATCCGGTGAGGAGGTTCGAAGCGCCCTGGGTTGTCCAATTCTCGAAGTTTCCATTGGGAAAAGATTGCGCAATGGTCTTCTGCTGGATAATGCATGTAAGAAAAAAAATAATAGTAAAGGTCTTTGTTGTCATGGTATAAAAGATTAGATAATGAATGTAATAATAATGTTTTATTGTTCAATTAACAATTGTGTAATCGGTACATCTTAATCTGTAAAGATATGCCTATTCTGAAACTTTCAGATACTTGTTTTAGTGACATGTATTCAAATAAAATTGTGAAATCAGCCTTCTTCATCGCGCCACCACCTCCTATTTATCCAGCTATACACACCTTCTTTACCGTTGGAAATAGATGCGTAGTCCCTGAGGTATTTCGAGTCAATTCTGGCGAGAAAACCCGATGTTCTGACCGAAGTAATTTCCATCCTGGCTCCAGCCCGGACTTCATACTCAAAAGTATACCCGAAGTTTGTTTCTTCTTCTGTGTTTGCATCATTGGGGTATTCATACTTATGATAGTCTGTTCTGGCAAATTCGAGTTGATACAAAAATGACCAGGTAACCCGATGAGCTGAGACATCTATAATAACCACCTTCTTTGCGTAAAGCACCGAAGTGAAATTTTCGCCTTTTGACTTATTGGATAAATCGAATTTCAATCTTATCGATGTTCGATCGGCAATTAACATTGGGTCGACTGAAAAATTGAACAACGAATCTTTCGCATTATAAGACAAAGTATCGAGCACTTTTCTCTTCTTGTAGCACAGCAGATAAAAGCCTGTCATATCATCTTTCATGACAGAAAACTTCTTAGAAACAGGATAAATTTCTCTATAGTGGCTGCCGAAACCATGATTGACGCTGATAGCAAAGATCATCATCAAAGCAACTAAGATTCTCCTGTCCTTTACCATTTCTGCCGTAATAAAACCATGAATCCACCTATTTCAACTTCACATAAACCAGCTTCGTATTGCCCTTTCCAGTAGAGCGCTCGTCGACTTCAATCTGGTTAATTTGTTTGACCAATGGCCCCAGTTTTGAAAAACCATAATTGCGTGGATCAAAATTGGATTGTTTTTTTAATAATAAATTACCTACTTCAGAGAGTGAAGCCCAACCACCTTCATCTGCCAGATCGGAGATGGTATTTTTTAATAGTTTGATGGCCGACTTATCGATACGGCTAATGGTGGCTATATTTTCTACCTGAGGCTGTACCTTTTTAATTTCTTTCGCCTTTTTCACTTTGGCTTGTGGTTTTTCTGCGACGGTCTCTACAACGGGCGCTTTGAGCACTTCGAGGTAAATAAATTTATTACAGGCAGCAATGAAGGGTGTGGGAGTTTGCTTCTGACCCAAACCAAATACTTTCATGCCGGCTTCGCGCAATCGTGAGGCAAGGCGTGTAAAGTCGCTGTCGCTTGAAACTAGAAAAAAGCCCTCTACCCTACCCGTATAAAGAATATCCATGGCATCAATAATCATGGCCGAATCAGTTGCATTTTTTCCTGAAGTATAGGCATATTGTTGAATGGGCGTGATGGAGTTGTCGAGTAATACCTTTTTCCAATGCTCCAGATTTGATTTGGTCCAGTCGCCATAGATTCTCTTGTAAGTGGGTGTTCCATACTTGGCTATTTCTTCGAGCATCTCCCGAATATTGGTGCTGGGAATGTTATCGGCATCGATGAGTACCGCAAGTTTGATGTCGTTGTTTTGATCCATTTCTTGTAATTTCTGTCTGTTATGACGTTCCATACTGACCCGCAGTACTGCCAAAAAGTTGTATTAAGTCAATTCTGATTCATCCGCTGAAAGGCTAGTTTCAAATCGCCCTGACCTGCATTGCTCATCGCTTCGCTCATGCCAAAAGTAAGTTCAGTCTTTCCTTCTGCCAGTTGCTCGAAGATCGATTGTATAAAATCGCTCACAGGTGGTGCGTAATCGTGCAGCCCTTTTCCTCCTAAATCGGTGTTGAGCGCCGGTGGAATTATTTCTATCACTTCGATATTTTTTTGGTCCAACAGATGTCTCGCCGATAAAGTAAAGGAATGAAAAAATGCTTTGGTGGCGGAGTAGACTGCCACTTTAGTCAAGGGAACAAATGACAATCCTGAGGTAACATTCATAATAGTTCGCATGGAAGTCAATTGGCTGAATAGCGAAGTTAAATGAATGGGAGCCTCAATGTTGATGGCAATTTCTTCTTTGGCCTTTTCATAGAAATTCTCTGTGTCGAGCGACATCCAGTTCTGGATTCCCGCATTGTTGACCAGAACATTCAGATCATTGTGGCTTTCTTCGATCCAGTGAAAGAGTGCAATTCTTTCTTCGCTATTAGAAAGGTCACAAACCCTAATAATAAGTCCCGGTATTTCGGCGGATACCTCCTCCAGCACGTCCTTTCTTCTTCCACAGACTATAACCTGATTGCCTTCCTTCACAAATCTTCTTGTAAGGCCCAGACCGATTCCGGATGCGCCGCCTGTGATGAGGATTTTATTACCTGATAAATTCATAGCTGTATTAAATTGATATAGGATACAATAGTAGTGTAATTGAGGCAATTCTTAACCAATACCGATTCGTTATACCGCTTACAAAAATAATATAGTCCAACCTGCCTGCCGGCAAAGGCAGGTTTCGGCTGCGCCTCATAGTACTATTTATTTTTAGTAACGGCATAACCAATTCACAAAATAATTTACCCTTTGGGTTAAATTATATT
>JANNEQ010000079.1:0-5584 GCA_031378885.1 Flavobacteriales bacterium | reverse complement strand
GATGAATGTGTTGCCCCAACGGACGGCAATTTTCCTCATTGCGTTTCATCAGGTTCATGGAGTAACCCAAATTTTAGCGATGATAATTTTTCTGATTATGCCAATTATTTCATTACCCGCTTTGACAGAAATACCAACGCCCTTGAATGGAGTACAATAATCTGCGAAGGACCGAGCGATGGAAGTTTTACTTTTCAGAAATTGGGTATAGCCAGCGCGAATCCCAATTCATCAGACCTCTACGTATGTGGTGGTCATTTACACAATACATATACACCTGAGTTCCCTTTTATTACAAGTGGTTTTTCAGGGGCATATAATCAGACAACAAATTTAGACTGGTCATCATGGTTGTTTCGCTTTCGCTTAACCGACCAATTAAATCTTGCCAATTGGAGCACTGGTATTGGCGGCACCAATGTTCAGACAGGCTCATCCCTTTCAGTTGCACAGGATGGAACTGTCTATGTAATAGGCTGGGGCGCTGTTCCAGAATTACAAACAGAAACCGATTGGTGCACAGTCCCTGATGTTGGAGATGATGGATTTCCAATGTGCAATTCATCTGGCAGTAGTTACGTGGAAACCAATACCGATGGAATTGGCTGGCGAGCCACCATAACAGCTTTCAATCCAAATGACCATGTTATTTGGAGTACGGAGTTTGGTAATCACTTTCATTGTTTTGCATATGGTTCCGCATGTGCGGGTGATTATTTGTACCTCTGTGGAACTTCTAAGTTTCCTCTTTCAGAATTGCCACTAGACGCAACGTGGACTTTACAAGATTATGATGCAGATTCATTTGCCGACTACTATCAAGAAGTTCATGGTGGTGAAGATGATGGCTCCATTACGCGACTACATAAAACGCAAATCATTGGTGTAGAGGAAGAACTACTAAATGGTCACAACGATTTACTTCTCTTTCCTGTTCCGACAGATGGAATTTTACAAGTCTCCATTCCAGTTAGCTTTCAAAATGCAAGCATCATTCAAGTCATTGATGATTTAGGACGCATTGTTTACACTTCAAGAATTACTAGCCGCACAGTCCAGTTGGATTTAAGTCGACTTGCTGCTGGCTGTTATGTCATTCAGGCAAGCAACAACAATTCTCTGCTTACCAAAGCATTTATTAAACAATAGCACAAACCAAAACAAGTGGTCACTTCGTGACCACTTGTTTTTTTATTCTTAACATCATGAAAAATGTAATATTCTTCTGCCTAAGCCTATTGTTTATAAATGATTTGAAAGCTCAGTGGCAACTTATAGAGGACAATACTGATTATCAGTTCTATTCCATTTTTTTTCTTAATGACAGCACTGGGTTTATCACCGGTTATATCAGTCCCTTTAATGTCATTCGGAAAACAATTGATTATGGTAACACATGGACAACGGTTTATCAGGAAGAAGCGAACCATTTCTATGATGTGTATTTTCCCTCAGACAGCATCGGCTACGTAAGCACTTATGGCAATATCTTAAAAACAAATGATATTGGAGACACTTGGTTCTATGTTAACAATCCTGATGATTGGACACAATACAGGAGTATTGTATTCACTGACAATCTCACAGGGTTCGGTTGTTTTGCGGATGGTGGGGCCGAGTTTGCGAAAACTACAGATGGTGGAATTTCATGGACACATGACTTTACCTATGGCGGAAGAGAACTACTGAAACTTGGTGATTGTCAAATTAGAATAATGAGCAATCAATATGGAAAGAGCAATGATTGTTGGAACAGTTATGAAAATACTTACACAGATATAGGACAGCGTACAATTTCTAATTTTGCATTGCTCAATGAAAGTTCAATTTTAGCTTGTGGCCAAGGAATTACGAGTGACACATGGCAAAATTTTGGGTTCATTATCAAATCAATTGATGATGGCCAAAGCTGGTCTATTCAAGACTTTGAAAGCATTTATGCGCTGCGCTCCGTTGTAAACGTAAATGAAACAACTGCTTACTGCGTGGGTCAAGCAAATAGCCCGAATCCATATTCCTTTCTGAAAACCATTGATGGCGGAGAAACATGGCTCTTTCAAGAATATGATTTTATGTGTGACATATGTACTTCACCAGAAATTCGTGACATTTATTGCCCCTCGGAGAACGTGTGCTATGCAATAAGAGGCTTTGGCGGAATTTGGCGCACTTTCAATGGTGGTGGGGAAATGTATCCATTGCCAACAAACGTTTCAGAAATTGAAGCGTTTGAAGTTTCAATCAACCCGAATCCCGCATCTGTTAGTATAACCATTTCAAGTGAAACTGAAATGACAGAAATTCAAATATTTAATTCCATTGGTCAGCTAGTCCATAAAGAAAAAGTGTCGGGCAAATCAAAAAATATAAGCATTTCAGAACTTGGACAAGGAATTTATATAATAGCGATAAAATCAGACTTCGGTGTTTCAAATCAAAGATTCGTCAAACAATGACCAAAACGGCTTCTCATAACCGCACCTTGGCGCAAGTCTTTTTTGCTCTTCGTCCTTCGCGCAAAGCGTTTTTTTGAAGTTTGAATCTTCTGCTTTTACCCAAGTTTAGAAAGAGCAAAAAAGCCCAGCGCCAAGCCGCCAACCGTTAGCTGTAATGCCAGGCGACCTGCTAACATCAACCAACAGTGCAAAAAATGAACAGACAAAAATTCTAAAAACAAGACCATGTTTGACCCAATTTCCATAGGATTAGCGTTGCTCTTATCAACAGCAAAAGACGCACTTCAATCGGAGGCAGCCAAAGCTGTATTTTCTGGTGTTATAGGAAACAGAGCCGATCACCTGTTCACAAGCGGGTTTAGAAAAATAAAAGACATACTAAATTTAAGAAGTAGTGCCTATCCTGAAAATCATGACTTGTTGCGGACACTAAGAATGTCAATGCTTAAAGCGACTGAAATGCTTCATCTAAATATGAAGGAAAATGAGGAAGAAAAGCAGTTCAGGAAAAAATTAAAAGTATGGGTTGAAGAGCAAATAAAATTCTTACCGACACTTAGCAAATGGGCTGACTGGGAGAACCCAGCGGCAGGTGAACTTGAACTCTTTTTTACAGGGAACGAAAGTCATGCTCAAAAGAAAACGCTGTTGATTGAGAAAATGATTTTTTCATGGGAAAAATATATCCAATCCCAACTAAAAACCGACCTACCTCAAGCATTTATCTTAAAGCTAAAGGAAGGTTGGATAGAAGACGGAAAAAGAATTTATTGGCATGAAGCAACAATGGTTTTAATGATTGAAGCCTTGAGAAACCCTAAAGACGAGCAGTCTATTAAAGCCGCTAAGGCATTTGAACACAACTTTCTTTCGGACATAAAACTTCAACTTTCCGATATTCATGAATTGCTACTTTCTCAATTTGCGAATAATGAAGTCATAATAAAACTTGCAGACACGATTGCTTCACAACAGAGAACAATAGAAATACAGGCAGAAGAAAACAAACTGCATGCTGCTGAAAATAAAACTCAAGCAGAAACAATAAATTTAATCTTGAAGAGGCAATATGAGCTTGAAGAAAACCTAAGACAAAGTGAAACTGAAAAAGCTCAATTGCAAGTTGAGAATAAAACCAATAAGGAAATAATTGAACGAGCAGAAAAAGATAGAAAAGAGCTAAATGATTTTTACAAGTTGTATCCTGCAACCTATCAATCTAAACTTAATGCAATAGAAGAAACTGAGAACTTGGAACAACAATCCAGAGAGGCCGATGAAAAACTTGCATTACGAAAAAGTTTGGAACAAGAGGAAACCATGCGTAATGCTATCTTAAAAATGAAATTGGCAAATCAATATGAAGAAGGATACAATTTTTCAGCGGCAATAAAATCATGTAATGCAGCAATTAACTTATGGAACTATCCTCCATTTTCAATAGAACTGGCAAGACTGCTCTTTACCATAGGGAAATATAGTGAAGCTCTCAAAACACTTCACTCGATTCTTAATCCAGAAATATTGGTAACTGGACCAGTCAATCATATTGTCGGAAAAATATTGATAGAGGACCTTGAGCCATTTGAATTTGAATATTTTTTAAAAGGATGGAATTTATCGGGTAACATTTACATCGAACTAATGTCGTTTGAAAATGCCGCAACTTCATTTGAAAATGCTCTCCTTATTCATGAAAAGATATTTGGAAAGGTGATTGATAAGGGTGGTGAGATGTTGTTCAACAATATTGGATGTGCCTATTTAAAACTTGGAAAATTTGAAAAATCAAGGTTTTACTTAGATAAAGCATTGGAGGCAACAAAAATTATTTACGGTGAGGATAGTATGCGAACTGCCAATTGTTTAAATAACATTGGTGATAATTTGAATCGTAACTACTCAGGAATGGTTTGGGCGATTAACTTTAGTGCCGAGAACACATCTTGACCGTTTTTTATGGCCGTATCGATTACTGACCTTAGTATAGCATAACGGTTAGCTCCTTGTTGACTTCTAAATGAGCCCGATATTTTGGTTTTTACTTTAATGTTTCGGATAGCTCTTTCAGCCCCATTGTTGTCGTAGGGAACGTGCTCGTATGAAAGGAAAGTAAAAATGCTTTCTTTGTTTTTAATCAAGCGCTTTACAAATGCTTTGGATTTCTTATGGAAATTAGATGTATCCACCTCAAGCATTTTTTGTAATTCAATTTCTAATTGGTTTATTATTGGAGGTGGGTCCAGGTAATCAACACGTCTAAGCTCTTGTTTTATTTTAATTGCTCTTTTAAAGAGTTGCTTTAGTGCAGCACTCCACTCACATTTGAGAGCATCTTCAAAATTGGTAAGTTCTCTCAGCAAATGCACTAAACATAATTGATGTCTTATGGCCGGCGTTTTTAGTTGGCCTGACCAACAATCACTCACATAAACAGCCCTTTTAAATCCTTGGCTAAAAAATGTTTCTGCCGTTGCGTACCCTCTTGTTGCTGAGGCTACAATAAATGTAAGAGTCTTGTTTTGCCAAACATGAAACCAACCTTTTTGGCCGTTAATTTTAGTACCTGTCTCGTCACCACCAACAACTTTACTTTCCTTTAGTCGGCTTTGTATCTGGTCGTAGATCGGTTCAGCAAGCACGGCTAGCTTTTCTAACAAATTATCAATAGTGCCTTCACTAAGAGGGATATTAAAACAATCGCTCATCGTTTGTTTTATTCGGCTATATGATAAATATTGATATGAAAATAAGTAGGCAACAGTTGCCTGTACACCACTGCCGTATTGTATAGGAGATTTCAAATGAGAAGGCATATCACTGCGATTTTCATGGCCGCAAATACATTGGGTGCTATAACTGCGATGTTCAATATATCTGGCTTGTATTGGTGGTATATCCACCTCTTGCCTGCGATCCTGCAATACGGCCATATCCATATTCAATGGGCATGAACACCTGGAACAATAGTTAGACTTATATTCAATTATTTCATCTGGGCTAATGCTCATTTGTAAGTTGCTACCCTGATGCCCAGCTTGCCCACCTGTTTTCTTATCTGATTGTTCCCGTAAGCTCTTAGCATTGCTACGTGATATATCATGGGATGGAGAGGTATGACTAGTACC
>JANNEQ010000195.1:0-66222 GCA_031378885.1 Flavobacteriales bacterium | reverse complement strand
CATATAATGCAAATTCTTAAAAACAGAAACCAGGCCATTAAGTCAATGGAAATTATTAAATTAATGAAACTCTGCCTTTATGACAAAAGAAAAAGGAGAAATTATGACCTTAACATAACCTTAAGTTGACGCATATGCCTTATGGGGTTCAGGATTCTGATCAATTGCATCGCCATGATGGCCATTCCACTTTTTCTCACCAGTTTTCACCTCATAGAAAGCCGAATATGGTACCTGCCATTGGTACTTCTATTGAATTTTTCCTTTCTATTGCCGAAAGATCTTTTTGTAAAATCAGCAGCACGACTGTCAGGAAGGTGGATTACTTATTTCGCGTGGCTCATTATTCTTGCCTGTCCTGTTGTATTCAGGTATGGAGCATCGAATGAAAGTTTGTTTGGTATTATTCCCATATTGCATTGCCAGAAAGCGGTCATACTGCTCATGTTTTTTACCACACAATTCTACTTTTTCGACCAATGGAAGTACAAATACCCTCTTAGGATTATTATTATACTTCTTTATGCACTGGGAATTTCTTTTCTTACTTCAGATATTGGCTCATTCATTTATTCCGGGCTTTCTATTTTAGTGATTGAAATGATCAGGAAATCTGTAAAACCCAGAAAAGTGATCATCGGATTAGCGGGGCTTGCAGTAGTTTTATTCACTACTTTTCAGATAGTTCCTGAGTGGTTTACCGGCGAGCGAAAAGGCTACAGGATAGTGGCTCCTTATGTAAGCCCTGACTCCAACTCATTGGTAACGGCCAATCAGTCTGACAGAGAAAGTTATTCCTATCTTCTGCTGAACCTCAAAAACATTCAGGAAGCCCGTGCCCCGGAGTTTAATGAAGTGATAATACCCGGCAACATGCGCAGTACGCACCACACGGATTTTGCCTTTCACTGGTCGTTAACTTTAGGAGGAATTTATTTCTTCGTTATCTACCTCTTTATTACCCTTGTTTTATTGTCTAAGTTAATGTGGTTGCTCTATTGTTCCTCTCATATTTGCAGGGTCAGAGACAATCTTTCATTTGCTTTTCCTCAAAGCAGACAGGCCGAGTTGGTGCGCGTACTACTTGCCTTTACCATTATCGGATTTATTTATCCGATAGCAAGCAACTTGTTGTTGATTCCGCTTACCGGCCAATCCATTCCGATATTGAGTATTTCCAATATTGAAATTGTATTTCTGATCATACTATTCGTTTCACTTGAAAATATTTTCAACCATTCCGGTTATTATGTTCAGGTAGAGACCACCAATTCATATCAATCGATCAAAAGAGATATCCGATCAGATCTGGCAAAACTGTCGGCCATTTTTACTTGTGCATTGGCAATAAAGTACTTCAGTGTATATTATACCTCTGATTCTTTGCATTGGAAAAAGCACGTTGCTCATGCGCAAAAAGAATATACTGAAAAGCTCCCGGGTGCTGAGAATAAAGGAGAACTGGTCAGCTTCGCAAAAAATCTAATAGGCAATGACCAACTGACATCTGTAGACAAGTCCAAGAAATCGATCTTAAAAAATCTGGCTTCCTTGTACTACAGCAACCTGCCTTACTCCCACTATTTGCACGAATCAAAATCTTTCGCCACCAATTCCAAATTGCTCTCTAACCAGGTTTCGATAGACTCTTATTTCAGACACAAAAAGAAACGCCTGAGTGGGGCAAATAGTCCATTTGGAGAAGTGTACGCATACACACAATCCGTCAACAACAAAATCCAGGTAAATGTGAGCCATCCATTGTACAATTGTATTCCCTACAACGCCGAATCCATTCAAGCCGATCTCACGGCAGAATGCAATGCAGCGCTTGAGGCCCACATAAAATCTATTGGTATTGCGGATAATATCGGCGCCATACTTATTGCGAATAACAGTAACGGCGCAATATTGGCCAATAGTTCTTATCCGCTGAAACGAACAATCAACAGCAATGAAGTATATTATTTAATCGGCTCATTGAAAAAAACTATATTAGGCTATTGTGCCCTGGCCATAGATGAAGAATACAAATGCAAGGAATACGAAGGCAAGACCTTTGAGGATTTTATCAAGAACTCTGATGACCAATTTGCTGCGGGCCTTCTATATGATCTGATGTCGTTTCATCAGGCCGAATTTGAAGAAATTTTATGGAGAGATTTTGATATGCATCTTTACTCATTGACTGAAGATGCGTTTCTGGATGAGATGCCCAGGCCAAGAGATTTTTCAAAAAAACTAAACCGCAACAATACGATTTACCGACAGGCAATTGGTCAACAACGTCCCTATCAATTTATAGACGTTGTACAATGGTATGCACGAATAGCCGGAAAAAGAAAGATAAACCTGAATTATTCCAATATAGATACTCCGGCCCAATCAATAAAGTTGGACCAGGAAAATGAGGAATTTCTTTTAAATTCACTTCATTCTGTATTAAATGGTACAGCGCGGCGCGTTGGTATTGCTTTGGCCGAAAACGGAATAGATACCACTCAATTTATTTGTAAAACAGGAACTTCCGAAAAGGCTGACAGAACAGGTAATTCTTCGAGTTCATTTATTATTGCCAACGAGCAATACACCATTGGAATAATGCTCAAGGGAAATTTACCCCACAATGAAGAGAAGGTGGCGGCAAAGGATTTATTCAACCAGATTATTCGTTTATTGAAAAAGTACAATATATTAGCCCCTCAGGAAGCGAAGACTGACGAAGTAATTTCAACTCTGGCCATCCATTGAATGAAGTCCGTTTTTCATCAATAAAATTCGAAAAAGCTGCAATATTGTAAGAGTCATTCGTAACACTAACTAAACAACGGGATTTGATTTCTTTTATAAGAATGAATCCACATCACCTTAACTAAAACCATGCTTAAAGCCTTATTCTCCTTGAACAAAGTCAACATCAGGTAAGTATTATACGCTCTGTTTCAGGTTGGACTTCTATTCGCATTCTTCTATATATTCAGAGATGCAGTGAAAGAGCGGTTTGAGGCAGCTTTGGACAACCTGCCGTGCGCCCAGGATATAATCGGCACTTCTAAGAACATGTCCGATCTTTATTGTCCCGGACCGCCCTGCCCTGCTGCTCACCAAATGCTTGAACTCAATTATTTTATCGGCTATCCCAGTGGGAATTATGTGGAAATTGCATCAAAATATTTCTATAATTATCAGGCGTGCGCGATGATGCGTATTGCCTACTCCATTGGTTTGGGTATTTGCACATTTATCATAGCCAAAAAATGTTGGGACCATCAGGAAAATAGTTATTTGAAAATCTCCTTTGTCATTTGTTTTTTCTTCAGTACTTTATTCGGACTCTTCGTGTCCACACTCAAACTCGACGAAAATTTCAGAGCCAATATTGGCAAGTACAATGAGCTGAGTCGTATTCAATTGGATATCCATGACCACCTTCTCAATTAAAATCCATGCACTGCACCTTACGGTGATTTGAAATGTGATTCACTGCACAAAATTTCGGCTTCAATAAAAGAGCGCATTCAAAAGGAAATGGATCTGGTTGCAGGGATTGATGTTACCGCCATTCCAAGCAAAATCATCCCAAGTGATTCAGATCGGTAGATACGTTGCATGCAACGTATCCGCGAAATGCGTTGCATGCAATATCAGCGAGATACGTTGCACGCAACGTATCTACGAAACATCCCCATTATTACCGTTAGAAAACCAGATACTCACAAAACACGCCCGTCTACTCAAAAAAACATATCGATTGGAATTGTTTATTTTACATTTGGCTTTGAGAACAATTAAAACCAAATTAATACTTAAACAAATGCAAGAATTTAACACTCCCATCTCTGAGTGGATCCGTTTCCAATTGTCGATTATCAGGACCCATTCAACTCTATTTAAATTGTCGGTCATGTTGACATTATTGATTGTAATTACAAACACACAGGCCCAGACAACCCACATCAACCCCGTTTCGGAGGGAGGCTTCGAACTGGCCGGCGGTTTTGCCGGTAATGGATGGACAATAGCGAATGGAACCAACAATACCTGGCAATCCAGCGCAGTGGGAACTCCATTCGCAGGTACAAAACACGCCTTTATCTCAAATGATGGTGGCACTACTTATGGTTATTCAACAACCGCCGCGGCTTCGAATCATTTTTACCGCGATGTAACAATACCTGCCGGCCAATCCATTATCACCCTTACCTTCCAAAAAAAAAACGTCGGAGAGAATGGATGGGACAGACTTCTGGTTTATTCCGCTCCTACAACTGTTACTCCTGTAGCTGGAACTCCGGCATCTAATAGCACAGTACTTACTGGTGCTACTTTGTTGTACACAGACCCAGCCAGTACAGCAGCATATACATCCGTAACAGTTAGTTTACCTGCTTCATTGGCCGGAACGACTTTTCGTTTGATCTTCACATGGCAAAGCGATACTGGTGGCGGCACATCACCAGGTGCGGCCATAGATAACATCGGCCTGACTTCTGCCCTGCCTGCACTGTTTACGGTAGGTCCGAAAGGCGGTTTGTGGAGCCAGCCTGCCACTTGGGTAGGTGGTATTGTGCCTTCAGCGGGTAACGACGTGCTTATTCCTGATGGCTCATCTGTAGTAGTAGATCAGGTTATTTCAGTTCGCGACCTCACCATTGGAAGTGCCGTGCCAACTTCGGCTGCCGTACTTCATTGGGGTGCTACTTCATTTGCACTTACTGCTTCCAGAAACGTATTAATCAATGGCGGCGGTCAGCTTTATGCGCACAATACCACTGTTACAACAGGCCAGGCTCTAACAGTAGGTGGTAATTTCACCAACAACGGTTTTGCTAACCTCGCCGTTTCCGGAAGTTTTCTTACTTTCAACGGTGCCGCCGGAGCCACCCTTGGTGGAAACGGTACTTTCATGGGCAACGGTACCAATGGTATTATTCGTTCTTTGAATTTTACCAGTATTGGCGCAAGCGTAATTTCTACAAATCAAAACCTTATTGTTACAGGCGGTATTGCTCATACAGCCGGCTCCTTAAATACCAATGGTAAACTGACCATCGACAATACTGCAGCAGTATTTGGTCAGCCGGTTAACCAACAGGTTATTGAAATAGTAATGACCAATGTAGGCGCGGGCTACACCAGCGCGCCTACAATTACCATTGCAGCACCATCAACCGGAACTACAGCTACCGCTACTGCCAATTTCGATGCAGTTTCGGGCACCGTGCGCAGCATTACCATTACCAACCCCGGTTCTGGCTACCGTGCCAACCCTGTGGTTACTTTTACTGGTGGTGGTTTTACCACAACCGCTGCCGCTACTGCTGTAGTAGTATCTAATGTTGCAGGTGCTGCCATCTCTTTGGTTCAGCGTTCTGCCGAGGCCACAGTTACTGGTGGTGTAAACATCAACTCCACCCAAGGTGTGGGAGGATTAGTAGTTAGCAATGGTGGTATAGGTTATACATCGGCTCCAACGGTTGGTTTCTCACTTCCAACCAACATCAATCTGATTACAGCCTGTGGCTCTGGTTACACTGCACTTCCTACAGTCGCTGCCGTGGGCGGTGGTGGAAGTGGTGCAACATTTACCACTACTGTAGCCAACGGTCAAATTACTTCAATTTATGTAAGTGGCGGTGGTACAGGTTATACCTCAACTCCCACAATCTCCATTACTGGTGGTGGTGGAGCCGGCGCAACTGCAGCTCTTCCTGTTGGATCTATTCCAACTGCCACCGCAGCTATAAGCAACGGTTTTGTCAGCAGTTTCACCGTTACCAATGCAGGTAGCGGATATGTGACAGCACCAACTGTTACCCTAACCGGTGGTGGTTTTAGCACAGCGGCAAGCGGTACAAGCGCCAAAGTAGGTTTGTATAACCTGACATTGGGATTCTTTCTACCAGCACTTACCAACCCTGCTCATACAGTAGATGCTCTTTACCCTTCCACCAGAAGATTGAACTCCCTAACCATGAACAGCGCTACCAGCCCGCTTGCGCTTACTGGCGGCGACTGGACATTATATGGAACAGCACCCATTACCCTTACAAGTGGTATCATAAATATGAGTGGCAACAAACTAATTTTTACATTCCAGACTTTTGGCGGCGTATCATCTGGAGCTGCATCTTACATCACCAATGGCGGTGTAAGACTTACTTCTCCCGGTGGAAGTGTAACCAGAACTTTCCCATTGTCTACTTCATTCGTTTCGGTAACAGGAACAGGTTCACTATTGACGGGCTCTAATATTACTTCATTGACTTGTACTACCACAGGCGCTCCTTCCGGTGCTGTTAGCCCATCTGGTTCTGCAACCGGTTCCAAGGCTTTCAGACTTCAGACAACTGGTGCATGTAATGCCGCTCCTGTTTATGGAACTGCACCCACAGCCACGCTATCATTCAATACCTCAGACGCCATCATATCCGACAACCCGACATTGCTTGTTGGACAAAGCACAGCCCTGACAGGTCCCTATACCGCAAGATCACTTACATTTGGAACCGGATCGCTGCCAGCAACCGGCAGCCGGACAACTGCCACCGCTGCTCCAGGTCCCATTACCATTACAGGCGATGACTACTTTGCTTGGACTTCAACGTTTGTATATATACCCATGTCTTATGAAGTTGCGCGCAATACGGGCATTACTTACAATGACATTTCTACAGGTAGTATAATAATGACTGCCAGCAGCGCTAATGCAGGCACAACTATTAATGTAGCCAGCACAGCAGGTTTGAATGTTGGCGATGCTATATCTTATATTTCTTCTGGTACAGGAGCATTTGCGGCCAATACAGTAGTAGCTTCTATCGTCAACGGAACTTCATTTACAACCAACGTAGCACCTACTACAGCCATTTCTGCCGGAGCGAGGATTTATGCTTCTTCCACAGGCACACGCAATGCTATAACCGGTGTGAGTACTGATGATGGGACTGGTACTGTAGCATTGACCGGCACATCATTCGTTCATTCAGGTTCTGCACCTACGTCCATGACAGTTGGTAACAATGGTTATATTACTTTCAATGGCGGTGCGCTTGCGAATAGCTCATGGAACAACACGATGGCCGGAAGCACGCGCACCATTGCACCATTCTGGGAAGATTTAATTTCGCCCGGACATACCACACCGGGTGCCATCAGCCCATGGTGTTTTTATCAGGTTAGTGGAGGTGCTTTAGGTTCCGGTAATGCGGTGATTACTGTGCAATGGACCGGAATGGAAACATTCCTGAACAATGGTCCTAACCTCAATTTCCAGATTAAACTTTTTGAATCAGATAACCACATTGAATTCAATTATGGAAAAATGATTGGATTTGACGGAACAGTAGGAGCCAATGGGGCTTATGCGTACTCTTATACAATTGGAATGAGCAACAATCTAGTGAATTCACTTGATCCGCTTGCGGGGCAAGTATTGGCACAACAAGCCGAAAACACGCGTAATTTCTCACCATTTCAAACATCGACTAACAGCCGCGGGGCCAATTATCTGACTACAATGCCCGCGTGTAACAGTCAACTTGTATTTACACCAGGCACTTATACCCCATTCACTCCCGGATCTTCGATTCCGCCGAACGACGAGCCCGCGAATGCAATTCAACTCAATCCATCCACAGCCCCGCCTTCGGATTTGTGTTCTGCCTATTATTCCAGCAAGGGCGCTACACTCACAGCATTGCCTAACCCGGCAGTTTGTGGCAATCCTCTCTTTAATAATGGTAGCTATACCCATTTACACGTAGACCATTATACTAATGTTATAGTTGAAATATAATCTCTTCTAATTCCCCGTAGTTAAGCCTTTGTAATCGCAGCTTCAATTAAGGTTAATTTCAATCTGGCATCTTTTGCTTTTGCCTCTGTAACAAAGTAGCTGTTATACCTAGCTGTTGAACTTGCGTCCATTAACAATTTGTAATGGGCGTGAATTGATTTAATATGATTCTTTATTAACTTATACTGCTCTTCGTGTTTAGATTTCCTGGTCTTAGGGTCAAGTGAATTATAATAAGCGCTAAGAGACTCAAATTCATCCTCACCCACTTCCAGTGGAAAAATCTGATGCTGAGTAAAATGAATTGCCGAGTAAAAAGCGGTTGTTACGACCCAGTCATTAAAGTTCTTATCTTCTAAAAGCTTTTGGCACAGTTTCTTGTTGTGTTCAGCGTGTAATCTTCTAGTCACTAATTAAGGTTTTGTGTTTGTAAGAAAATCCATCTGAGTTAACAGCGGTATGATCGAAGAACTCACTTTTATCGGTGAATGAATATGTAATTCCAAATAACTCACTTTGCACAGAGTCTTCCAATGTGGAAATAGAATCAATGGCGCTTATCAAGTTTTGGGAAAGATAATCCGTTTCAGACATGGTAATAAGAACATTCATGTGTGAGGCTCTGTTTATCTTTAGATATGCGTCAATTGGGCTAATTCCAAATGAGCGCAAAATTTCTATTGCCCGACTGGTATAATCAGCAGCCAAACTAGTGTTCTTTTCTAACAGTGCATTTATTGTTGCCATATTACTCTCTTTTCCTGCTAAATATCCCTTTCTATAATCTGGTGATTTACCTCTAAAATTTGATACCCAAAGGTCATTTTTTGGATTTAATATCTTTTTCTTGGATGTGTTTGCCATTTCTAAAGAAGTTTTTGAAAGAAGTTCAAATGTTGAATTATTTTCAGTTCTTGTGCGACAAATATACAATACATATCATGGGCAAATTGTTAAAAATTCAGTAGTTCCGAGACGCTCAATTTGAAAGCGTCCGCAATTTTCAGTAAGGTACTTAGCCGAACATCTGGGCATTTCGTGACTATTTCATAAATCTGGGCCTTATCCATATCACACAGGACGGCCAACTCACTATAGGAAAGGCCGCGTTCCTTTTTTAGCTTCTCAATCCGCTTTCCTAGTGCTTTACTGAATTTGTCATTTTTTGCCACATGGCAATATTGGGTGCGGAAAGTGTTAAATCCGTATAGGAATTACAATACGGCAGAACTTTTTGATTAGCTTTGGACTATGAAGTACGCAACACCCACAACTATTGATGAATTAGAAAGGCTATTTGAAGTGTCTCCTCCAAATGTCCTTAAAGACCGCTTGATGTTCGTATTCTTTCAGTACCTCGCAACAACAAAAGGAGAAAATTTGCATCCAGAATTCAACCAGATGTCGGAAGACTTTTATTCTTTGTTCAGATTCTTGGATGAAGCCGAAAACAGAGAGGAAACTACTCTTTAGCTTTCTTCTTTGCCGCCTTCTTTTTAGCGCTGGTCTTTTCCGCATTTTTGACCGATGCCTGTATAATGTCTAAAAATGAGCCTTCGACCTTCAATGGCTCCTCGTAATTGCTTCTTTTCTTTTTTCCCATATCGCAAACTTAACATCAACCACTGAAAATTACAAGTAAAACCTGTTTTGTTAAATAACATTAGGGCCATCAACTGAATCAAAGCTCATTAACATCATAGCAATAAACACATTACAATCATACGTCTGTATTTTGAGATGCTATTCTTAACCGATCATTGCGGTTATTATCGGGTCAATCGCTATTTTTGTTTTATTTTTTGCTAAAATTGTTTGGCGAATGAAAAAACAGGATTATATTTGACCCCGATGAAAATCACTCTAACAATATCAGAAGGACAAGCCGCAAGGCTGCTTGAAGCGGAAGAGGCTAATAGGCAAAGGATAATATCCGCTATTTCAGCGCTTCAAAAGGAGCTTGCTGATTCAGACGAGATTATTAAACAAATTAAGACAGAAGTATCTCCTGTTAAAAAAATGAATACTGCTCCATCTCTTTTTTCTGGTGGTGGTGATCCAGTGCAGTCCTATTCTACTAAGTTTTCGTGGTGGGAAAAAGGCAGGTATGTCCTACAATCAACACAGTCAAAGCATCTTTCTATAATTGAAATTTTAAATGCAATTTATGCAGTTGAGCCAACCCTGAAAATTGATGGTACATACAGACTCCATCAGTCAAATCTTTCCGTTGCTATGGGTTTCAAAGCAAAGAAGGGGAGTGTTTTTACGAGATATTTAGTTGATGGGGAATATAAATACGCCTTATTAGACAAAACAAAAGGCTCCTAGGAGCCTTTGTAATACAGCGATGGGGGTCGAAGCTGGTTTCATTTGCCAGAAAACTTACAGCAGCAACTGTAAGGCTTAGATCGAGAGTAATAGCCTCAACCCATCCTAATACTCAACAAAAGGAGTGAAGGCCACAATGTCCGAGACTCTAAGAGCAAGGTAGCAGTGCGCAACACTGTTTATGGTTCACTTTCTTTTTGACCCGTGTTAACGCACGGGTTTTTTTATATCGGCAAATGTAGTGAAAAAAATAAATATTGCAACTCCTAACACTATTAAACTTCAAAAGTTCTGAATATTATGAAAATAATTGAAATATATTAGGAGTTGTTACACGTAGTTCGTTATCTTTGTACCACAATTAAAGCAAATGGATTTCACTTTCAAAACAATATCAGATTTCAATAAGCACTTTCAAGACGAAAAGACTTGCTACCAATTTTTGGAGCAACAGCGTTGGAACGGCCAACCAGTCTGCCCGCATTGCGGAACAACTAAAAAACCGTATTCAGTAAAACCACGCGGAAAGTTTCAGGACATTCCTTCTTACCGTTGCTCTGAAAAGGAATGCAGCCTACCTTTTACGGTTAGGACTGGAAGTATATTCGAGGGTTCAAAAGTTGAGCTGAAAAAATGGTTTCAGGCTATCTATGAACTTTCAGTGAGCAAAAAAGGAATCAGTTCAGTTGAATTGGGCGAACGTATCGGAGTAAGCCAGAAAACAGCGTGGTTCATTAATCACAGATTGCGCGCTATGCTGAAAGATACAGCCCCAGAACTTTTAGAAGGTGTTAGCGCCATTGATGAAACGTATGTAGGCGGCAAGGAATCAAATAAACACGCTAGCAAAAAGCTGAATTCTGGACGCGGAACCGTTGGCAAAACTCCTGTTTTCGGAATTGCAAATGATGGAAAGGTTAGAACGAAAGTAATTGCAGACACCAAAGCAGAAACACTCCTTCCATTAATCAATGAGAATATCAAAAAGGACAGCATTATGGTATCTGACGACTTCAAATCTTATGCGCAATTGCACGAAGATTATTTCCATGAAGTTGTAAGACATAGCGCAAAAGAATATGTGAATGAAAACGGGTTTCACACTAACGAAATTGAAGGCTTCTGGTCTTTATTGAAACGCGGAATTGTTGGAACCTTTCACGTTGTTTCACCTCAACACCTGCAACGCTATTGTGACGAATTTTCTTTTCGCTATAATAACAGAGAAGTTACAACGTCAGAAAGATTCAATGGAACCGTTGCAAAGTTTGATTCTGCAAGACTTAAATACAGACAGCTAACAGGAAGTAAGAATTAGAAAAAAGAAAACGGGCAGTATAATAATTGCCCGTATTTTTGTATAATATTTATGTGTAAATGGGTATAGCTACCTTAATAATAATGACGATGATGTATGGTTCAAATTCCAGAGCACCAATGACAGCACCCAAATAGTAGTTGCCTCAAGCGCTGGATACGATGCAAAAGTGGAAGTTTATGCCGATGCCACTCCTGGAAGTTTTAGCGGAACACCGGGAGCGCTTGTGGTTTGTCAGGATGCAACCTTAGAAGGACTAACGGAAAATATTGGTGTAACCAACCTGATCGTAGGCCATTGGTATTACGCGAGGGTATTTCACAGACACGGTGGTGTGGAGGCTATTGCTACCGCAACCATTAGCAACGGCACTGTAACCGGAATAACCGTAAACAATGCCGGTTCCGGATATTTGAATTCGCAATATGGCGGAACTGTAACAGGCGCTCCTAAAGTTTATATTACCGGTGGAGGCGGCCGAAATGCCGTAGCGCAGACCGTTACCCCGGGAAGCAATCTAAACCCTGGAACCGTTACTTCCATCACTGTTATGAACGGAGGTTCCGGCTATACCTCAGCACCTCAGGTAACGGTTGAAAAACCAAACTGGGGCATCTCTGGTGATTTTGCTATTTATATTTATGATTCGGCTTATTCCATTGCCAACGACAATATTTGTCAGGCACTACCTGTAACTGTTGGGCAAAATTGTAATTTACAACAAGGGCCATCTACTCTAACTGCCACCAGTTCGGGAATTACCACATGCTCCGGCAATGCCGATGATGATGTCTGGCTCACCTTTCAGGCTACCACAACCGAAGCTTTGGTTACTATCGACGGTGCAGTTGGATTTTTTACCACTATGCAAATTTTTTCATCTTCAACGAACAATTGTAGTGGCAGCCTGACCAGTTTGGCATGTGTAACCGCCACGGCAAATGGAGGAGTAACAGAAAATTTCCTCACGAACCTGGTGATCGGATCGCAATATTATATTCGTGTATACAATAATGGCACTGGTGCCGGTACTGGTTCATTCCAATATTGCATAAGTACACCTTGTGCTGTGGCGGGTAATTGCGGCTGTACAAATCCCATTGCATGCAATTATCTTCCTACTGCTACTTATGATCTTGGCAATTGCGAGTTTCAAAGCTGCTGCGATATGGGTGTCACCGGTGTTGCAACAAACGCCTCCTGCCCTAACAGTATGGACGGTGGAATTGATATAACCGTAACAGTTGGTAATGCGCCCTACAGTTATAGCTGGAACGGAGGAGTAGCTTCTCTGGCGCAGGATCGTACCAACCTCACACCGGGCACCTATACAGTTTTGGTGACAGATGCCGGCCTTTGCACGGCCACTGCTACTTTCCAGGTAGGAGACAATGGAGGTACTCCTCCAGGAACGCCCACTGCAATCAATGGTCCTAACGCAGTTTGCCGCAACCAAACGGGTGTGGTATTCAGCACAGATCCTATACCGGGCGCTACTTCTTATATATGGACATTACCAGTTGGAGCCAGCGGTTCATCTTCCACAAATTCCATTACCTTAAGTTTCTCCTCAACCTATAATACCGGCAACTTATGTGTAAGGGCGGTGAATAACTGCGGCCCTGGTGCCAATTTCTGCCGATCTGTGCAGTATTCTTCGATTGTTCCTTCAACACCGGGTCCAATTAGTGGTGGAAACAGCGGTGCGTGCTCAGGTAATTCGGTTACTTATAGTATTGATCCTGTCGCCGGTGCAACTTCTTATCAATGGGTTGCCCCTGTTAGTTCAACTATCATTTCAGGACAGGGTACCACCAGTGTCACAATTCAGTACAATTCCGGATTCGGTACAACAGGAACAGTAAGAGTTCGCGGTGTAAATTGCGCGGGAAACAGCGCTTACTCTAACTTGACAGTATACGGTGCGCCTGCTGCACCTGCCGCCATACTTGGAACAACCAATGTTTGTGGTGGCTCAACCGAAAGCTATAGCGTAAATGCTGTCAACGGAGCCTCCGGTTATATCTGGGTTACTCCTGCGGGTTGTAATATTAATTCAGGGCAAGGCACCAACAGTATTTCAGTAACATTCGACCCGTCATTCGTTTCCGGAGTCCTGAGTTGTTCCTCAACCAGCGTATGCGGAACCAGTAATCCAAGAACAGTCACCCTTACTTCGGTGCTTGGACTTCCGGGTAACATCAGCGGACAATCTTCAAATTTATGCGGAGGCGGAACCTCTACTTATACCATTGCGGCCTTAAGTGGTGCTACCAATTACAACTGGACCGCACCTCCTGGATGCGAAGTAGTGTCGGATCTGGGTACAAGTATAACAATCGATATTCCGGTAGATTTTGTAAGCGGCAGTCTTTGTTACACGGTAAGCAATGCATGTGGAACAGGACCGTCAAAGTGTTTAACACTTACGCGGAACCCATCCACTCCTTCTTCAATAACCGGTAACTCAAGTGTATGTCCGAATGCAACCAATATTCAGTACAGCACGCCGCAAGTAGGAACCTTCACTTATACCTGGACAGTACCCTCAACCGTAACAATAGTTTCAGGACAGGGAACCAATACGATTGAAGTGAACTGGGGAGCCTCGGCCGGACCCATATTTGTAAAAGCCAACAATGCCTGTGGTTCCTCGGCCAATCAGTTGAGGAGTGTAGGCCTTCTGTCTTGCTTCTCCACCCTCGATCCGGGAGATGAAGTTTCGATGGACTACCACCCCAGAATGCTTGTTTATCCCAATCCAAGCAACGGCACATTTACCATACAAGCACCATTCTCCGGACAGGTTTATATCAAAAACGAATTGGGCCAGATCATCCGCTCCATCAAATTGAACGAAGATAATTTCGCCAGTTACGATGTATCCGGATTAAGCGCCGGGCTCTACTTTATCAGTGGAGAATTCAATGGTGAATATTATACTGAAAAAGTGATCATCACGCATTAATCGAAAGTTTTTAATGCCAAAAAGCCGCTCCTTGAATTTGGGGCGGCTTTTTTTGGTTTTACTTTTGGCTGGTTGAAAACCAGCACAAGCTTTAGGCATCACCCTCGCGCGGGTTTGCCCACTATATCTATCCTTTATACCCATTACCGCCCTAACCCGTGCGTACGCTTGTTGTGGTTTGTAACCACCCTCCCGAATTCAATCCATAAGCCTATTGAATTTTAAAATGTCGTTTTCTTTTTTAGAGTACATGAGGCTGGTTGAAAACCAGCACAAGCTTTAGGCACGGGCTACGCTGCGCTAAGCCCGCGCCAGAGAGGGTTTGTAACCAACCTCCCGAATTCATTCCATAAGCCTATTGAATTTTAAAATGCCATTTTTTTTAGAGTACATAAAGCTGGTTGAAAACCAGCGCAAGCTTTAGGCAGCCAGAGCCACGCGGCTACGCTCTCAAACAATTTGAGAAGATGTAAGAAAATCCGTGCTACACAATCACTCAATCTTATGTGAAATGTGTAGGCAAATTGATTAAAAACCCGCAGATTGTGGATACAAAAAGATTTCAGGAAGAAATCCGTCAAACCCGACAAATTCAGAATTTGAAACAGAAGATCATCACGCCATCACATTGTATTGCCATTTAGTTAGCAGAATTACCAACCGCGATTAATACGAGCTTTTTGTTGAACGAATGAACCAGTAAGCCCCTTTGGAAATTTTGTCAGGAAATACGGATGAAATTTTTCATTTCAGTCAGAAAGACAACGCTAGACTCGATGAAGCCGAATACTTGATGCGAAGGGCCTTGGAAATCTTTATTCTCTTTACATTCAAAACCGTACACCATCACCTTCATTTGATTGCAATGTAGAGCAATTACCAAAGCCTCCTTATCGAAATGGCTAAATCCAAGGCTGAAGCAGAGCAAATCTTTCTGGAATTAATGGAAGAAACGAAGAGGAATTTCGAAGCGGGTGAATAGAACATAATTACAACTGGATAGCCGCATTTAACCCACATTTTTTACGCCAGTTAAATAGCCCAATAACAAACACCTTATTTTTCATCGGTGATTGTCAGATTCGGCAAACACATAAAAACACTCCCAATACTTCGAATTATAAGAAGTGTTGGACATCCGACAATTACCAGCCCTACTCTTGTGTGATGAATAATATTGTTGTTTTACTCTCTACCAGTTCTGAAAAGAACATCCAATCTTTCTGCTATTTGCCAGACCCAGGTTTTGTGGGTACCAAAGAGCGCAAACTTGCAGAGTCAATTATAACTAACCCAAAAGCCCCAAACGGGGAAATAATACCAATGTTCATTTTAATTTAGTCCATGCCGTAGATGAAATCATACAGTGGTAAATACCGAGAGAGTAGCTGTTTAGTAAAATCAAGCGCAGCGCAGATTTTACTAAAACAGATACCAAATCGGTATAAAATATACCGAAAAACTCAAACTTCCGGTTGAAGAAACAATATCGCGCCGTAAAGAAAATGCTCTAAAATTTCAATTGACCGCATACAGCATCGTGAAAGAAATGCTGCGAATATTCAAATTAAAAAGACCATAGAAAAATAATTCAGCAAACAAATGAAACACAAATTCTCCTCATTATTGATCCTTATATTGTTTTGCTTCGCTCGCAACAAGGCTCAATCACAGAAAATAATCGACCTCAACAAAACCCACAATTCCAAATGGCATTGTTATTTTGGAGTGGAAGGCGGATTCAATCATATAACTACATTCAGCTTTGGAGAAAAATCCAATTACAAGCAATACGGCGCATTGGCAGAATTTTATCTGAGCAGAAATGTGGTTCTATGTGCCCGGATAAAGTACTTCGACACCGGAGTTTCATTTTCTCAGAAGGCCACCAGCGGGTGGTTTGGACAAGATGCCCACAAAGGTATATTCCGCGGAAGGGTTATATCAATTCCGATTAATCTCAAAATAGAACGCCAGATATTTCCACATATACAGGGGTATTTCAAGTTCGGTTGGGCCCGCAACCGTGAAATCAAAAGCGAATACGACTTCACAACCAACCTCAGGACAGATTATAGTAAGTTATACACCAACTTCAATATGGGCATGGGATTTTCGTACTTTATCAATGCCAATGTTGCTGTCTACATTGACCTGGAAAACTACTATTTTGGAGGGGCCAAGGGTCAGAGTGGCGGACTAATATTCGTGAGAAATTATTATCCGGGAAATAATCATTTGAGTCTGGGCGCAAAATTCAGTTTGGGATTAAGGAAATGAGTAGTAAGCGGTTCTTGTATAATATTGAGTAAGGGTCAACGCGGGTTAAAAACTGGCTCAAGATGCAGGGGCTTTATACTAGTGCACGGGCTATGCTCTGCTTAAGTCTTCGCCAGAGAGGTTCTGTCTGGTGGTTGAAAACCAGCACAAGCTTTAGGCAGCACCCTCGCGCGGGTTTGCCCGCCACATCTATCCTTTATGCCCATTACCGCACTAACCCGTGCGTACGCTTGTTGTGGTTTGTAACCCTCGCGCGGGTTTGCCCACCACATCTATCCTTTGTACCCAGTACCACCCTATCCCGTGCGTACGCGTGGTGTGGTATGTAACCACACTCCGGAATTCAATCCAAAAGCCTATTCAATTCTAAAATATAGTTTTTTTTATAATTCATTATGACTGGTTGAAAACCAGCACAAGCGCCAGGCAGCCAGGGCCACGCGGCTGCGCTCCCACACCGTTTCGTTGTTACAGGGTTCGCTGAAGCCCGAGAGGAAACTTAGAGGCCCTTTCGAAACCATGAATCAAAAGTTGCCTATAATAATCATCAGATCACTTACTCCAACAGATCCGTTGCCATCTATGTCAAACAGCTCACAAGATTCGATACAACCGAAATTAGCTAGTACCAGGAGTAAGTCATCTACCCCGCTCACACCATCACAATTAAAGTCGGCCCCGGTTGATGGATATGTACAATCACCAGGATTGATGGCATTTGGATTAAAATTACAAGCAAGCGGATCCATACATCCTTCTCCGGTATTCAGGTAGTAGAACATATTAAATTCCGAACAAACTACTATATCAATAAGACCATCCATATTCAGGTCAGTCGGGTAATACACAATAATCCTGTTGTCGGCACCTGGTTCTATCCATTGTTGAATTGTTTGGTCCAGATTCCCATTGTTGTTCAACACGAGATTAAAATGATTTAAGTCTGGAGTATATGTGTTATAACACAAATCGATGTCACCATCAAAATCAAAATCCCCGTGTATCCAATTGTATTCATAGTTATAGTCAAATGCTTCCGGCGAATTAACCAAACCACCGCCAATACCAGAAGCTACCCAAATCCTGGAGGAAAAGTTATTACCATCCAAAAAAACCAAATCATAGATAGTATCTCCATTGACATCAAAGACATCGGTATATGCAATATTGCCAACCGAATCAACCAGAATTTCTTCCACGCCAAAGTTTCCCGTAGAATCAAATCGGGCTATTCTTATATCCAGATCAGTCTTATATATTACATCCATGTCCTGATCTCCATCAAAGTCGATAAAACTTCTTTTTGAGATTTCTTCAATAGAATCAAGTTGATGTTGAAATATTATTCCCGGCTCAACCTGCTCCATGAATATCATTCCATGCGAAAAATTCACTACGATATCAGCATCCTGATCGGAATCTACGTCAAGAACATCGAAATCATTGTACATTGAAATTGCGTCAGTTAAAACAAAAGGTGCATCAAACGAACCCGTTTCGTCGTTTAACATAGCCATAATTTTAAAAACATTCAGAGTATCGCGCTGGCCGTATATAATATCGTCAAAAGAATCACCATTAAAATCAAAAACCCTCAGCACTGATGTTTCTCTTTCGTCAATTATTGCGACCGGTTCATCAAAACCATTTTCTCCGGAATTATGAAATATAAGAATCTGATCATCATTGATGATAATATCCTGAAGTCCGTCATGGTCTATATCAGAAAACACCGGGCCATAGTAAAAAGCCACTGATCGCTTAACCACCTCAGATATGGAGTAACTGTCGTCATCATTTTGGAGGCAGATGGAAATATCATGCGTGACATTGCCCTCGCTTAAGTCTGTTACACAAGCAAAATCGATCCGCCCGTCACCGTTAAAATCCGCCGGAGAAAAATAAGCCGAAACGGGCGCACTGGTATATGGATGAGAGATTGCTGCACTAAATTGCCCGGGTGGCATATAATTATAGCTTATCAAACTGTCTGTCCAGCTATCAAAATAAATTACATCCAGAAAATCATCCTCATTGTAGTATCCCAATTCAGGATTGAACAAACTTGTTGAGGAATGAAAATAATCGACAGGTGCATTAAAACTTCCGCTAGTATTGGCCTCAATATATCCGAAATGGTCGTCAGCCCAGTAGAAAAAATCTGGTTTATTATCGGCATTGATGTCTTTGAATTCTGCTATAAGGAAATCAATATTGACGCTCAATACCGTGGCGGGCATGGAGAATAAGTTGTTTCCCAGATACAAGCTCTTTTTGATGGTGTTATTTGAATTGTAAAAGAAGATATCCAGGTCATTATCAGAATCTATATCAGTCAACGCATAAAATCGGGTAGTGGCAAATGTGCCCCAGTATATTTCCGAAGCAAAAGAATTGGAGCCATTGTTTTTCCTGATGGCCACTTTTCCCTGACTACCATTGTAATAAAAGATATCAATATCACCATCAGCCTCAAAGTCTGCGGACTGAATATATCCGATATTACTTGCATCCTGAACCAGGAGAATAGGATCAAGAATACCAAGTCCCTGATCGTTCATGAGCAGATATAAATCATTGCCAAGGAACAATATATCAGGATATCCATCAGAATTGAAGTCATTAAAACTTATCTCTACGGCTGAATAATTGTAATTCAAATCGCTGATCAAATTTATCTTTGAGCCAAAACTTCCATCTCCATTGTTCAGAAAGAGATTAAGGCTTTCATAAGTATTTACTTCCAAAAGGTCTTCATCGCCGTCAAGATCAAAATCGACATGTTTCAGAACTAAAGGATTGCCTTCCTTTTCATTTATTTCAATGCGTTCTGACATTTGCGCATAACCAGTGCAGAATATCGAATAAAGAAATAGGGTAGATATTATTCGGATTGACATTGTGTTGTGTTTGAATTGGAAAACAAATATACCCGATACCACCTATCCAGCCCAAATAAAGGGTTTCAACGCAGCCTATAACCACACTCCCGGGTTTGCCCACCACATCTATCCTTTATAGCCATTACCGCCTTAACCCGTGCGTGCACTTGACGTGGTTCGTAACAACCACCCTCGCGAACTTGGTCGCTAAAACTCCATTCAATGCTATAAAACAGCCCTGGTCCGTGCGGACACTTGATGTGGTTTGTAACAACCAAACTCGCGCAGGTTTAATCGCCACCTGTTTCGTTTAAATTGTGCATTGCTTAACCTGCGCGCTCCCATGGAGTGCGTACAGCTTGCTGTGGTTTGTAACCACCCTCCGGAATTCAATCCATAAGCCTATTGAATTTTAAAATGCCATTTTTTTTATAGTACATTATGGCTGATTGAAAACCAGCACAAGCGCCAGGCAGCCCGAAGGGCCGCGCGGCTACGCTCCCACGCCGTTTGGTGGGGACACAGTTCGCTGAAGCCCGCGCCAGAAAGGCTATCCTTTATAACCATTACCGCCTTAGCCCGTGCGTACGCTTGTTGTGGTTTGTAACCACCGCCCAAACGCCACCAAAAAAAACCACCACCCCAAATCCACCATCCACTATATTCGTCACAGAAAACCAACAGCTACTTTTTATGTCCTACAAAGTATTTATCTCCGCCACAACATACGATCTAAAAGAACACCGTGAAGAAGTGGCCCGTGTGCTGCGTAGAAAAGGACTTGAGGTAGTAGAGCAAGCACATTTCGAACAAGGCGACCACACCCTGCTCAAAAAACTCGATGATAAGATTGGAGCTTGTCAGGCTGCTATTTTAGTGGTGGGCGATACTTTCGGCGATGCACCCTTCGACGAGCAAGTCAATGCTCACGACCATGGAGTAGATTTCGAAGGCATTTGTAAAGAAATAGACATTCCCTACCTCTCTTATACCCAATGGGAATATGTGCTGGCCAAAAAGAAGTATAAGATTCCGACTTATGTATTCCTGCACCAAACGGATATTGTGCCTGCAGAGCATATAAAGAACCGAACCGAGGAAGTTGCCCCATTTCAAAAGGCCTATATCGAATGGGTGAAAAGGTTTGGTGAAGACCGTAACATCATAGATTATAACGCTGCCGACAAAGGATTGAAGCAATTGATAGAAGATGTATTAGTACTGAACCTGCCCACCTTCAGATCAGACATCCCCTTCTCCATTCCTTTCAACTCCCTTCAGGACATGTTTATTGGAAGAAATGAAGATCTGGCAGCATTGCGAAAAAGCCTGACCAATCCAGACAAAAAACAAGTTGCAACTTCCATTTACCCCAATGCACTTTATGGACTTGGAGGCATTGGGAAAACGCGCCTCGCTGCCGAATATGCCCATCGCTATAAATCAGAATACACCGCCTTATTTTTCATTAATAGCGATGATGTTTCAGGTATTGAAAGCAATCTGGCAGACTTGTGCAGGGCAACAGCACTGAACCTCGATCAGCGAGATGCCATCGAACAAGAAATAAAATTTAATGCTGTGATCAATTGGCTCAATACCAACCCCGGTTGGTTGCTGCTTTTCGACAATGCAGATAAAGACGAATCAGTTACCTATGTAAAAGAACTAACAACAAAACTTCACGGTGGACATATTCTCATTACCAGTTGAATAAGCGCATGGGGAAATTCATTTGGCAAAATTGAACTGGGCTTACTAGAAGAAAAGGATGCACTCGAACTTTTATTGAAATCTACCTCCCAAAGAATAAAGCAAAAAGATGATGAACTTCAAGGAGCTTTACTGATAAAAGAATTGGATTGTCTCGCCATGGCCATTGAACAGGCGTCTGCCTATATCAATGAAATGGGAATTAGTTTTTCTCAATACTTATCTGAATGGAACAACCAACACGCTGATACGATAGATTGGCACAGCGAGTCTTCCATGGAATATAAGAATAGTATTTTCAATACATGGAAACTCACTTACAACGGACTGAGCGACGAAGCCCGCAAGATGCTCCATAGATTATCATGGTTTGCGGCAGACCCGATTCCAGATTTTATGCTTGATGTTGCATTTGGAGAATACGAGCCACTTCAATTGAGAAAAGCTTATGCTGAGTTGAAACGATTCTCCATGCTGACTCATTTTTCAATTGAGGAAAAATCATATTTTCGGGTGCACCGCCTGGTGCAAGATGTAACACGCCATTGGCAGGAGAAGGAAAATAATGAGGAAGAACTTTGGGAGGCATTGTGGTGGATCGATGTAGCATATATAAGCGGCGCTGGTGACGTTCGCAATTGGCCTGTGCTGGAGCCATTGACCAGTCATGCGCTAGCCTTGGCAGACTTTGCACATTCTAAAAAATATAGCTGAGCCAACATCTAGATTGTATAATGATGCTGGCCAGGTAAAGATCCTTTCCAATCACATAATCACACGAATCATATCAATCACAGTAAAGACAACTGCATTCATCAAAGTACCCGCTGTCTGTACTGTGATTGGTGTGATTTTTTTGATTGCCATGATTAAGTGGCCAGTTGGGATTCTTTCCAATCACATAATCACACGAATCAAACAAATCACAGTAAAGACAAGTGCCTTAATCCCACAATCGCACCATTCAAATCACAGTAAGGACTATCCGAATCATATACTTAAAGTTCACTGAGTGGCAAGCTATGAAGCGAGAATGAGAAATCAAAAAAGTTGTTATTCGTTATTATTATTGAGTTGTGTTGTATTAATATAGCCTCTTTAATTTAAAAGATTATACTAATATTACAGACAGATACTTCAACCCAAATGATTCGCTTTCACCAAACAATTTCAGGAAACAGACCTATTGCTAAAGGTATATGGCATTAGAATTATTGCTTGCATAACTTTATAACCTTTGACTCAGAGCCTGTTGATAGAACTTTCAATACATAAACTCCAACAGGCCAATCTGCTGTATTCAAAAACAGTGAAGAAGACGACAGCTTATCCTGGGCAATCACCTTGCCCGTAATATCCATTACTTCGATATTATTGAATCCGGAATAAACCGGATAATTGATCTGAACAAAGTCTGTAAATGGATTAGGAAATACATTGGCTGTTAACCCTCCAATTGAAGGAATATTTGCCGGCGCATTGGTGGTCACTTCCACATCATCCAGAAGGAGAATAAACTGGAAGTCCGCACTATAATAATTGAAGGCAAAATGGTACTCGCCGGTAGCGGTTGGCGTATAGCTCGTACTCGCCTCCTCATATTCGCTATTGGTAATATTGTTGTTGTCCCACAACGGAGAAGATTGTTGCATATCAAGAGCTGTAGGTGTGCTTCCCACATGTACTTTCAGTTTTTCCACACTTGGCAAAAAAGGAGATACACTGTACCAGAATTTTAATGTATAAGTATATCCCGCCTGCATATAAACCGGAGGAGTATACAGCCAATCGTTGTTGGTTTCGCTGGAATTAGAGAACATGTGTGCGGCAGTTGTATCTGTATGCGCATTTTGGGCAATATCTGTATTTTTTATAATCTGCCAGTTGGAATTTCCGAAGCTATTGGTATTCAGATCTTCCCACGTCCAGCCGGAAGGAAAATTTTCGTTTAATGTTCCTTCTGCTCCCTCAAATCCTTCGTTGTATGGAAAGGTGTTGATGGTTTGTGAAAATAACTTGCCTGTAAAAAGGCAGAATATGAGGAGGGTAAATTTGAATTTCATTTTTCTATTAGAGTTAAGGCTATAAAACAAAAAAGGCCTGTGCGGCCTGTATAAAAAAAAATTACTGCAAATGATTATTGGGCCCAGAAATAGATAATCACTATTGCCAGAATCACACAGATCACGGTAAATAAAACCGGGCCGGCTATTTCATTCTGTTCTGCTTCGTGTGAATGATCGTGATTTTCTTCGTTGTGTGCGTGAGCCATATCGTTGGGTTTAATAAATTATTATTTAGGAGCCAAAAATAACGAACTTGGAGGCTATAGGAAACATAATGTACCAGGTTTTGAACAAATTGTCGGTAAATTCCTAACCCCTTCTTTGTTTTTCAATCCACTAAGCGTTCCTAAACATCCAACCTTGCACCAAAACGATCAATAACAATTGGATTGTCGTCCGTTCTTCCTTTTACTGGTCCATTTTCTAACTTGAGCACTCCACGCGGACAAACTGCGCTGCAGACACCACAGCCCACACAAGATGACCTGACTATATTCTGGCCCTTTTGGGCATAAGCCCTCACATCGATGCCCATTTCGCAATAGGTAGAACAATTGCCACAACTAATGCACTGTCCGCCATTGGTGGTAATTCTGAACCTGGAAAAATACTTTTGTAAAATACCCAATGTAGCTGCCATGGGACAACCAAAACGGCACCAGACTCTGCTTCCCAGCAAAGGATAAAACCCAGTTCCGATCACACCACTAAATATGCTTCCGATCAAAAAACCATAGGACTTTGCATACACCTGAGAAATTGATCCCAATAATTCGCCTTTGAGATAAGAATTCACCCACAACAAGGCCGTAAGTACAACAATCAAAACCAATGAAGTATAAATAATCCATCGTTCAAGCTTCCAGGATTTGAGGCTTTTATCGGACAACTGACGAAAAGCATCGCCAGTAGTTTCCGCCAGGCCACCACAACCACAAACCCATGAGCAATACCATCTTTTACCAAAGAAATAAGTAAGAATGGGTGTGGCAATAAAAATCATCATGGTGCTCCAGAAAACCATAAACACTCCGAGGTTTCCATTGGCCACCAATTGGCTTACCTGATCGGGAAAAAGCGTTTCCTTTTTCAACGGCCAGAAGTAAGAGAAGTAATACTCAGGTTGATTGAGTTTAACCAGAATGGCCGGAATCAAAAAAGCAAAACCCAACTGAAAGAACATGACACTGATGGACCGAACAATCTGGTAGCGGTTGTTGCGGTACTTCAGAATGAATTTAAAACCCAAAACAAGCACACTTACTGTATAGAAAGTTCCATAAACAAACCATTGGTCAGCAGGTTTGGCTCGCAGTGAAAGACTCAATGGATTGAATAAGTTGATTAATCCGGTGAGGGTTGCAGGAAACCAGTACAAACAGATATAAAAGCCTGTGAGTATAATACCCAGAAACCAACCCGCCAATCCACGGGACGAAATGCCTTTAAAAAAAACATAGTTGTTTTTGATACCTGCCGGCACATGGCTATATGAACTCCGGGCAAACCAGATTCCACCCACCATAGTGCTTCCAATGGCCAGCCACATCAGCAATGCATTGGAATTGAGTGTCGGGCTGAGAAAGTAAATAAGGCAAATAAATAAGCCCACTGCAATCAAAAAAGAAGACAGTTTCTGTCCGAGATTCATCCCGGCTGGATTGGGATTGGACAGACTGAGACTTATGTCCGTTTTAGAAGAAGAATTTTGATTCATATACTTGATTTATATAGCCGACATTTTTATTTGTTTTTCGAATTCCTGTTGAATGACCGATCCGTAATTGTTATAAAACTCCGGATCAAAATTGGCCTCATTTAAATGAGAAATAATATAATCGACAGTGCGTTTTTCATTCAGCCATTGGTCGAAACATTCATGCCTCATTCGAATACCAAATGTATTGATGCCTGTAAATATCATCGATTGGCGTTCATACACCATCTTCACACATTTTTCTCCGTCTGGATGCTCCCAATAAAACTGGTCTTCATTTTCTTTGAGGTTGGCACCAACCCAACCATAAGTCTGGTATTCAATATCGAAGAATTTCGCACTGTTGAACCATTGGCCCGGTGTGTACATCGTTTTTGTTCCAGACAAAGTTTTGGCCAGTGTTTCTCCCATCATTCTTCCGGTGTACCAGACTTGCTCAATGTTTTTGCGCCCTGCAGGTGCTTCTCTGAACTCTGCACAATCGCCGGCGGCATAAATGCTTTCTATATTGGTTTGCAGATAAGCATCTACCAGCACTCCCCTCTTTACTTCGATTCCTGAACCTTTCAGCAAATCTATATTGGGCGAAACACCAGTGGTCACTCCTACTACCTGACATTCGATTTCTTCTCCGGATGTAGTAATAATGGAGCGAACTCTTCCCTGATCGTCCGACAGAACTTCTTTCATTTCAGTCGAAAAACGCATATCAATGTGGTGTTTGGTCATGTGTTTCGCCACAAGATTTGCTTCTTCTTTGGGCAATACACTTCCCCAGAATTTATTTTCACGAATGAGAAAAGTAACTTCAATACCACGGGTGAGCAGCATTTCTGCAAGCTCCACTCCTATCAGACCTCCACCCACAATCACAGCTCTTTTTACCTTGCGCTCGCTGGCTTTGGCATTGTAGGCATGTGTATTTTTCTCCAGGTTTTCAAGGTCCTGAAGGCTGTACAACCCCTGAACACCCTTTGCATCCTGACCCGGCCAATTGAAAAAATTGGGCTTCGAGCCTGTGGCAATGACCAATTGATCAAAAGTCATCTTTCCTCCTTTTTTCAGGTTAACAGAAGAAGTTTTGGGGTCGATTGATTCCACATGATCATGTACCAGATCAATTCTGTTCTTTTTCCAGAACCAGGGTTCATAAGGCTGTGTATGCTCTACTTTCATGTGCCCCATATACACATACATCAGCGCAGTTCTGGAAAAGAAGTACTCTGACTCAGAAGATATTACAGTAATTCTGCAATCAGATTTTTTTCTGAGATGCCTGGCAGTGGTGATGCCGGTAATTCCATTTCCAATAATAACCACGTGTTTATCCATGCCTGGTGCTATATGGGTCAAAGATTGTGGAATTTTTTCGTTTAAATCATCACGAAGGTGTAAAGGTTTGAACTTTTTTATTTCAAATTGTTTATTAATCGATACAACATAACCACAATTTATTTAGTCTCCAAAACAGAAGCACATAAATTAACCGAAATATTACACAAGAAATCAAGCTCATCATTCAAGATTGCGAAAAGCCATGAAAGATCTTCTACATAACAAAATAAACCTTTTCTGGTTATTGCTGGTTCTTTCTACTTTTTACCACAATCACGCCCTATCACAATTCTCCTATAGTTGGAGTGGATCGTATGGCAATTTCAATCCGGAAGAAGCCAACGATATGTGCATTGATTCTGATGGCAATAGTTATGTGGCCGGAGCTTTTTGGGGAACAGTAGATTTTGATCCATCACCGGTTACCTTTAACCTTACCTCCTCAGGAGGCACAGATATTTATGTGGCCAAGTTCGACCCATCCGGTAATCTGGTTTGGGCCAAAACCATTGGCGTTACTGCAAATGATGACAGAGCCAACAAGATAGTAGCAGACGATCAGGGCCATATCTATGTGGGTGGTGCATATTCTTATGGCAATGATGCCGGAGATTTTGATCCGGGACCGGGAGTGGCCAATCTTACTTCTAATGGAAATATTGATGCATTCATTGCCAAATATGACAGCGATTTAAATTTTATATGGGCCAAGAATGTCGCCAGCCAAAACAACGATCACCTTTCAAGCATTGGCGTGGACGATGACCTGAATGTTTATATTGGAGTAACTTATTCCCAGATTGGAGTAGATTTCGATCCGGGAACGGGCGTAGCTTCCCTTGATCTGGTATCTCCCTGGGAATCGGCTGTGGCGAAGTTCGACATCAATGGAAATTTTGTTTGGGCAAAAACCATCCTTTCAGGAAGTGGTTGGGAATGGTCGACCGATATGGCATTCGATGGTCAGCAAAACTTATATGTAACAAGTCATTTCAGTGAAAATGCTGATTTCGATCCGGGGCCTGGTGTTGACAACCATGATGCCGGAGCCGGTACTTTTGATGTGAGCATTCAGAAATTTGATCCACAGGGAAATTATATATGGGGTGCCCAATTGGGTGGAAACGGCGATGATGTCGGACCATCCATTGAAATGAATGCGTCTGATGACGCCATTTATATAACCTCAAGATTGACACCCAATGCCAACCTGGAAACCAACAATACGAATACACCTTTTGGAAATAATGGCCAGATGGATATCTGGGTAGGAAAACTCGATCTTGATGGCAATTTAATCTGGGGAAATACTGCAGGCGGTAGTTTGGATGAATTTACCACAGACCTCACATTAGATGATTGTGAGAATGTTTATGTATGCGGTGGTCTTGCATCAACTCCGGTGGATATGGATTGGGGAGCATCAGATTTTTTACTCAGCTCGTTGGGAAGTTATGATGGTTTTGTTTCGAAATACACAAAAGATGGTTGTTTTCTGGACGCTTTTACTGTGGGCAATCCTGGTGAAGACTATCTTTTGTCTGCTAATCTTTATACGCCAGATAATACGCTTCGAATTACCAACCGATTTGCAGAAGGATTAGATTTTGATCCTCAGGCTGCAGTCGCTGAAGAAAATCCGGGTGGACCAGCCTTTTTAGGGGTGGCTTCCTACAATCAGGGAGGTATTGCAGTACCAGCGCCAACCGTTGCAGATAATTCTATTGAAGTCTGTCAGGGGCAAGATGTACTCTGTATAGCCAATCCTTCCAACTGTACCATAAAAAACTGGTTCAATGTTCCAACTGGCGGCACTTCAATTCAGACAGGCGATACTTTAGAGGTTTTGAATGTTCAGCAAAATCTTACTTTTTATGTAGAACAAGCTTTGTGCAGTGCAGTGAGCAATCGTGTTCCTGTCAATATAATTGTATCTCCCTCCTCTACTTCCAGCAATCCTGTTTCTATTTGCACCGGTCAGGTGTACAATTTTAATGGAAATACATACTCAATTGCGGGCACGTACCACGATACCTTGCAAACAGCTCTTGGATGTGATAGCATTGTAAATACTACACTCACTTTTACACCGTCTCCCAGTGCTGCTTTTCAAATCAGTGCCACACCCGATTGCAATGATTTGTGTTATCAGGCTGATTATACAGGATCTACTCCGCAAAGCGACATGGCTTCTATTGCGTGGGATTCTGGTAATTCAAACTCCTCGCAACTACTTGAGCCTTCGTTTTGCTATGCAGTTTCGGGTCTTTACATAGTTCATCTCAGCATTACCAATACTCAAGGGTGTACCAGCGTTCAAACTGATTCGCTCGAAGTAATCGCTCCGCCGCCTGGAAATATTTATCCGAATCTACAATCCATTTGTGCAGGTGAATATTATATTGTGAATGGAAACAATTATTCGATCAGCGGCACTTACAATGATTCTTTGCAAACCGTTTATGGTTGCGACAGTATAGTACAAACCATCCTCTCCGTACTTCCATTGCCTGATGTAGCCATTTCGCAATCTACTGTTGACCTTTGCGATACCCTTTGTTACAGATTCATTTATTCCGGCAATGCCGCACCGGGTTCTATTCTAAATTATGCCTGGTTTTTTGATAATGGCGCTCCGGTTTTAGGAGATTCCATTCAGTTTTGTTTCAATAACACCAACAGCCATGAAGTGACACTGAGCATGGTGGATTTAAATAATTGTTCGGCTTCTGCCACAATTGACGTTAGTTTCAACTCAGTAATTTATCCTCAGAGTATATTTGAGTATTCGATAGCACCGAATAACACAGAAAACACCATCACAGTCGAAAATCTTTCTCTGAACGCTGTAGAATATTGGTGGGTGGTAAGTTATGGTTCTGAGGAAAACTCAAATACCGATTTTGAACCCTCGTTTGCAGTTGAACAAGAAGAATATTATTGTATTGAACTTGCAGTGGCATCGGCACAAGGATGCATCGACACCAGCTATGTATGCTTCGATTATCCCATCAATGAAGATTTTTACATACCCAATGCTTTTACCCCCGATAATGATGGCGTAAATGACCAATTCTTTCCTGTGTTTTCCATTGTACCTTCTGAGTATGAATTCAATATTTACAATCGTTATGGCGAGAGAATTTATGCCACCACCGATCCACAGGACGTTTGGACTGGCAATTCGAGTGGTGGAAAGCACTTTGTGCCTGACGGTGTATATGAATGGCAATTGAAGTATAAGAATCGTTCGAATGAAGTATTTCAGAAAACGGGTCATTTGACGTTGATCCGGTAGATTTATCGGATAAGCAAACCTCAAAGCGTATTTCGTGACAAGTAATATATTAAACACTTACGAAATTAAGAAAAATCACTTCTGAATTGCTGGTGCTCTTACTTTCTTATGTGGTAAAAAAAATAAAACACATAAGAATATAAGAGAAGTAAGAATGTGAGAAAATCATTCCTGAAATCTTCGTGCTCTTACTTTCTTATGTGGTAAAAAAAATAAACACATAAGAATGTAAAGGAAGTAAGAATGTAAGAAAATCATTCCTGAAATTTTAGTCACTCCCCTACTTTTCTGCGCAATTCTTTAATCTCTGAATCCCTTTTCTTGGTGGTCAGTCTTTTTTGAACGGCCGACTTGGAAGGCCTTGTGGCTTTGCGTTTTTTCTGCACTGTAAGTGCCTTGGTGATGAGTTCGTAGAAAAGCGCAATGGCCACATCCTTGTTGCCCAATTGGGTTCTTTCGGCTTGCGAGACAATCTGCAAAATTCCCTCTTTCGAAATACGGCTGGATAATTTTTGGCTGATCAATTCCTTTTGCTCATCGGTGAGTAAGGTAGAATTGGGCACATCAAAGTCCAGTTGCACCTTAGTGGCCACCTTGTTCACATTCTGCCCACCCGCTCCGCCACTGCGACTGGTTTTAAAAATAAATTCTGTTTCGAATTGAATTTCTTTGGGATCCATTGCGGCAAAGTTAGTTGAATGTGTCAAAATGAAATATTGGCTTTTTTAAAGATAAGCCAGAACTTACCCAATAAACATCTTACTGTTTACCAATAGCTTACAACTTACTCTTCTTATATTCGTCAAAAAACTCATCCTTTTATGGAATTTAATACTTTCGGCATCTTATAGAGCATTACAACTTAATTAACCAAAATGAAGAAAATATCTACCTTCCTTTTATTGAGCCTTTTCATAGGACAAATCCATGCGCAATTGCTCTACTCCGATCCAAAACCTATTGTCGATGAGCAAAGCGCAGGAGCCCTTACCGATTCGAGATTGATTGACTGGGATCACGATGGTGATCCGGACATTTTATACGGCATGAACTACAGCTCTTCCTGGGGTAATACTTTACTCTATTTACAATTAAATGACGGCAACGGAGGTTTTTCAGAACCGGAATTTGTTGGTGAGGATTATTATGGCTTGGTCGGTTTCGAAGATGCATATGGAAAAAGATACAAGTTCGATGTTAACGACGACGGGGCCGAAGAATTGGTCGTGTTCTATGATGGTTCGATCAACCGTAGCGAAGAGCTTTTTGTAATTACCTTCGGTGGGGTAATCTTGTCTTCTCATCAACTAACCGCTTCTGATTATGGAGTAAAATTCAATCCGGAGGAATTTTATGTTTTTGATTACGACAACGATGGTGACAACGATATTTCAGTTCAGTACGATTCCGATCCCGGGGCTGGTGTGGTAGTAACCGACGGATGGCTGGTAAGTGATGGTGACTTTGAATTTAGCTCTGTGGATGTTAGAACAGAAACTCCATTTGTGGGCAATATGGACATGGATAATGATGGTGATCTGGATTTCATTTACGATAGTGGGTTGGTTGAAATAACCCAGTCACTAATGGTGAGAGAGAATCTGGGGGCCAATGTATTCGATCAGCCCATTGAACTACTGGCAGAATTTTCAGGTCCTTATCGTTTCGAAGATTTGGATGGTGATGGACTGACTGACATTGGCGGAAATACAGGGAATTATTCTCCCAACTATTCTGCAAGTTTTGCGTGGACTAAAAATCTTGGAGGATTCTCAGTGGGCGCATTGCAATCCTACCCATTCATTACCAATGTCCCATATCCAAATATATACAGATGGAATTTAGTCGATTTTAATCAGGACAGCTATAAGGATATTATTTATACCAATGCTACCAACGCGACAGATAGCATTCACATTTTTCTCAATAACGGTGCAGGAGGTTTTGTCAATCAGAGCGTTGGTTTTGAACGTGAAATATACGATTTATGCGATGCTGAATTGGCAGATATGGATGGAGATGGTAGCATTGACGCCCTTGGCTTTGCCAGGGATCTTATTTCTAATTGCCACTTGACGTGGCAGGAAGACATTAACAATGGGTTGAACAACGAATCACATTGTCTGAAGAATTATACGCCAAGCAATCTTAATATGATCGGAGATTTTAACGGAGATGGCTACAAAGATGTGTATTGCCCACACAACGCAAACTACAGCGTTTACCTGGAAAACGCATTCAGCGCATACTTGTATTGGAATGATGGAGCTGGAAACCTGCAACTCCCTGTCGATGCAAATAAACTTGAACCACAAGATGTGGATGCAAGTTTGACTTCATTCAACGGAACAAAGTCATGTATCGGTGATTTTAATAACAATGGCCGGGACGAAATAGCCATGTTAGCGTACGATCTTACATCAACACTCGATTATGAGGCTCGTTTGATTCTATACGAGTACAATGATAATACAATGCTTTTTGATTCAATTGGGGATGTGCCTCTCTTTTCAAGCATTTTCCCTGAAATTGTTTACACTCTTTTCAATTTTTCATCAGACGATTTCAATGGCGACGGATTCGCAGATTTTTCTATTCTCACCAATAACTATGACCAGGATTATAATAGTACCGAAAACGACTTCATATATTTTATAAACGATGGCCAAAGCAATTTCACGAAATTTTCCATACCCGTTTCCCATGAATACTATTCTTTTCACTTCTACTTTGATCAATTGAGCATATTCGATGTGAATTCCGATGGCCATGACGATTACATATACCCCTTTGAAGGTGATACCTACATTACACAGATTGCCAGTGACGGTACAAATACAAGTGCAATATTCATTGAAGGAGTGGAAACTGTAATGTATGGTATAATCGGCGAAACAACCGAAGGTTATCCGATACTTCTGGATAATAATTATGTAGTTCATACTCCTGATACAAACGGAGATTATACAGAGGTACAATACTTTCCTGATTTAACATCCGTTCAGGTATCACGCCCCGATCCAAATGGACATATTGAATTGATCACAGAGGATCAAAAGATTCTCAGGTATGTAGATGGAGCTTTTGTAGTAAACAATACCGAAATTGCCATCGCCCCATATTTTATATCCCACACTATTTATAATTATAACATGGGCAATTATGCCCTGCATGATGTGGACGGCGATGGATACCAGGATATGCTCTGGGTTGGCCGCCTTGATTGGGATCCATTTCTTAATAATCAAATTCTGTTCTGGTATAAAAATCTTACCGACCAGGGTTGCACAGACATTACGGCATGCAACTTCAACAATGCCGCTTTTATTGACGATGGCTCCTGTTGTTATGATCTTTGTGGATGCACTGACCCGAATGCCTGCAATTATGATAGCACTGCACAATGCGACAATGGCACCTGCATCGCTGCCGGATGTACCAATGCAGAAGCCTGCAATTATAATCCTTCAGCCGGATGCGACGACGGATCTTGTATTACGAATGAAAATCTTACTATTACTGTCGAAAGTTTTGGCAATGAATTGAATGATTTTGGTTATTCAATTGCACTGGATGCCAGTACAGACCTGGAAACATCAATTATATACGGTAATGTACAATACACTGATTCTACCATTATCAATCAGTTTAACTGCGTTCCATACAATTGCTACAAAGTACTGCTCACCGTTTATGATGACTTTGACGCCAATGCCGGAATCAATGTCACTGTCGAAGATGGACAGAATAACATCCTTCTGGAGGATTCTTATACTTTGAGTAATTACAATATAGAATACAATCAGGACAGTATCAGCATTAACCTTGTAGGACCCGCTGAACTGGCAGTAATATGTATTTGCCCTGAAGGGTCAGTTGCCGGTTGCATGAACGAAGAAGCACTGAACTTCGATCCCTTGGCTACCTGTCAGGACAACACTTGCCAGTTTGCATTTACAGGTCGTGTGTTCTTCGATGAAAATGAAAATGGAATCTTCGATGGATCAGATTATGGGCTTCCTTTTCAAGAGCTGACTATATATCCTGATAACATCACACTTATTACCAACGACCAGGGTTTCTATTCTACCAATTTGCCATTTGGCTTTTATATTCTTGGCCATACATCCTCAACAAATTACCCTTATTATACCACAGCCTCAAGTTACAACATAACCAGTGGGCTTCAAAGCAATCAAACGCATAATTTCGGAATTACTTTCGAGGTACCCAATTTCAACATTTGTGTAGATGTATATCCCACCTGGTACATCTGCAATACATTTGTTAACTTCAATATTTGTTTCAGAAATACAGGTAATTTGCCAATAAGTGGAGTACTTACATTTAACCACGATCCACTTTACAGTAGTTATTATGAAGTGACTCCCATTGATTCAGTGGCAGGCAATACACTTTACTTCAGCTACGAAAATCTTATGCCTGGCGAGATGTTCTTCTACGATGTAGAACTCTACACACCTACAGTGGACTTTCTTGGCGAAATGCTATTAAACAATGTCAATGTAACCGGCTACAATGGGGGGCAACTGGTAGCCACCGCATATAAAACCCAGGTAATAGAACATGCCTGTTCTTACGATCCAAACGACAAACAAGGTGATCCATTGGGCTATAGCGAAGCACATTTTGTAGAAGACGGCACTTCTATAGAATACCTGATTCGTTTTCAGAATACCGGTACAGCACCGGCTTACAATGTCACCATCACCGATCAGATCGATGAGAATCTGGATATGTCAACCATCGAACTGGTGGCCAATTCTCACAGCGTAATGGCCAGTTTTAATGAAGAAACCAGACAGGTAGAGTTTTTCTTCAATGAAATAATGTTGCCCGATAGTTTCAGCAATGAAGCCGGCAGCCATGGCCTGGTGAGTTACCGAATCAAATTAAAAGATCCACTTCAGGCAGGAACAGAAGTCAACAACACTGCTTATATCTATTTTGATTTTAATCCGCCAATCGTCACGAATACTACATTGCACACCATCTTCGACTGTGAGCAATATGAAGCTGCTATCCTTTCAACATCGAATAACGATTGCGACCAACCTGCCCAACAATTGAGTGCAGATGTTTTGTGGACTGAAGAATATTCATGGCTCGTTGACGGAGAAATGTTTTCCAATGAACCTCAAATCATCATTACAACTTCGGGTTCGCATGAGGTACAGCTTTTTGTTCAAAACCCACTGTGTGGGATGAGAAATACAACCGCAAGTATAATAGTTGACCAACCCACCATAGTTTCAATACTTGCAGACCAATGGTCCATTTGTCCCGGGGAGTCCACTACCCTTTCGGCATCTATTCCCGGTGAGCAATACACATGGTACTTGAATGGTGAAGTAATAAGCAATTCGATAAGCGCAGATGTAAGCGAAGCCGGTGTTGTGGAGTTAATCACCACCATTGGAAATTGTACTGCCAATACAAGCAATACTGTGCTGGTCTTGGAAGCCCCAAATGCAGCTCCCATATCCCAATCGGGCAATGTTCTTTCCACTACATCTAATGTAGGATGGACTTACCAGTGGTATCTGAATAATCTGGCTATCGACAATGCCACATCAAATAGTTATGAGATTGAAGAAAGTGGATCTTATACTGTTATAGCAGACAATGGCGATTGTCAGACTGAAATCAGCGTGAACGCCACCTATATTGGAGTTGAAAATACCAATAGCGATCAGCTCATTGCCTACCCCAATCCTGCCTCTGACTTATATTATATACAATGGCCTGCAGCCCTAGTGGGAAAAGAAATGGTGGTTTACAATGCCGGTGGTCAGATTGTACATCAGACCAAAATACTCCACACCAAAACAACCTTGTCGCTGAATGAATGGGCCAGTGGAATTTATTCCATTCGAATATTGAATGACAGTGAATTTAATACAATAAGATTGACTGTGGTAAATGATTAGAAAAACGGACAATGAATAAATAGCATTGTAGTTCGGGTATGGATCGAGCCTACGGCTCTTTGTTCTCCTTTTCCATTTCATTTCAACGGGTTAAAACCCGTTGCTACAATATGCGCCGAGCCTACGGCTCTGTTACTTCCTTCTGGCTTTATCCAGTCCGTATTTTCAAAGTGCCGTAGGCCCGGTGTACATTATAGCGCCGGACTTTAGGCTGCTGTAAAAATACATGGATGATCCAAGTGCCTTAGGCACGGCCCATATTGTAGCGCCAAATTTTAATCCGGTGCAAAAAATGCATGGATGATCCAAGTGCCATAGGCACGGCCCATATTGTAACGCCGGATTTTAATCCGTTGCAAAAAATGCATTGATAATCCAAGTGCCGCAGGCACGGCCAATATTGTAGCGCCGGATTTTAATCCGGTGTAAAAAATACATGGATGATCCAAGTGCCATAGGCACGGCCCATATTGTAGCGCCGGATTTTAATCCGGTGTAAAAAATACATGGATGATCCAAGTGCCATAAGCACGGCCCATATCGTAGCGCCGGATTTTAATCCGGTGCAAAAAATGCATGGATAATCCAAGTGCCATAGGCACGGCCCATATTATAACACCCGCAGCCCACGTACCGCGTATTTATACCTGATTTCTATTTCAGGTATTACAACGTGGATCCTGCACAAGAATATACATCACATTTGTCGGGCTTCAAGCAAGCAACTATTCTAAAAATTTACATTATTCAACTAAACTTTTTGTAAAAATGAAAACACCAAACATTCCTTTAAATTCAGTAAACGCATGGATCTACCTCGATGAAGATGATCCGAAGGGAACCGGCTACCAATCACCAAACAGCAGCTACCAGTCGCTGGTAAACAACAATGTCTACCAATACACCGACATGCTATTTGTCTGTTTCTTTTCTGTAATTCCTGATGGAAAAGGCTATTACACCATAAACATTGGCAACGCAACGAAAGTGCATCCGGGAGGATTGACCACTGCACAATACCTTCAAAATGTGATCAATGATTCCAGAAAACAAAATTCAGGAATTCAAATTCTCGCCACCTTGAATTACAATGACACCACTTTGTCGCAGATTTTTAGCGGACCCGCTTCACAATGGCAAGTACAATGCAATGCTTTTGCCACCAATTTAGTCGGTTACTTGTCCTCAATGAATATGAATGGCCTGGATATAGATTGGGAAGGGTTTTTTTCTCAAAGTATCACTTCACCACAATTCGCCATGTTATTCACGGCTATCAGAACAGCCTTCAATACACAAAGCGCATATTATTATCTCACCCTGTCCCCTGCTTCTGTGGGGACACTTGATGCCAATACAGTAAACACCTGTTTCGACTTTCTGAACCTGCAGTTGTATTCAGGATTTACATTTACCCAGGACTATTTAAATGCCGGAATTTCACCTGCGATGCTTGGTTATGGCGCTCAATTCGAGCAAGGTATTGGCAACTCTCAAAATGCAGACCAAGCCTACGCCAGTTATCTGGCTGGGTTCAGCAACAATGGAAATAATTATTCCTTCCCATTGATTACGCAATGGCGTCTAAATTCGGACAACTATCCGTACGAACAATCCCAGCAGATTCTTTTGTCGCAGTTCGTACATAGCATTCAAGGCTCCAACTTTGATGATACTGCCGCCGTGGCATTGAATGGCAAACAACCCATCACTGCATTGTCCATCAACAGCGGCGAAGTATTGGATGCCATTCAGGCCACCAATGGCTCAGGAGCCACACAACTTGCCTTGTTACAACACGGAGGAAACGATGGACACGCTACCCAAATCAATCTCAACCCTGGCGACGTAATCACAGAAATCAGCGGATTTACGGGCGATTGGTTTGGCCGAAACTGTGTAGTTCAGATTACCCTTACTACAAAGGCCGGAGTAAAATATGGCCCATTTGGTACCATGTCGAATGTAAGCTCACAAGCACCTTTCAGTTATGTTGCACCATCCGGGCAATCTCTGTTGGCATTTAAGGGTTCGACAGTATTGATTACTCAAGCTGATGGAACGCTATCCTTTATCATAGCAAGTCTTGCGGTTAGCTTCGGCTGATCAAAGTAAGCACATACAACCTGATTAAAGCGCAGAAGGAAAGTGAATTTTCCTCTCTGCGCTTTTTTCATTATCATAAAGTGCACTACCATATAATTGAAGAATTGCAAATTATCTCTTCTTAAAATGACTCTTCTTGAAAAAAGTTGACACTTGGAGAACACAGAGACTAATGATCCTGAAAGGATCAAACATTGAGTAGCCCCCAGTGGAGATCCGAAGGATCGAAAGGCCATAGGCCCGCGGCTGGAGGACAAAATACGTGTTCAAGAAATTATAATTGTCCTGAAAAAAATTTACACTTTGAGAACACAAAGACTTATGATCCAGAAAGGATCAAACATTGAGTAGCCCCCTGTGAAGCGCCGCAGGCGCGAAAGGCCATAGGCCCGCGGCTGGGGGACAAAATACTTGTTCACGAAATTATAATTGTCCTGAAAAAATTGACTCTTTGAGAACACAGCGACTCAAGATCCTGAAAGGATCAAACATTGAATAGCCCCCTGTGGAGATCCGAAGGATCGAAACTGGGGGAACAAAAAGCGCATCTACGAAATTCCCGACTCTGAAAGAGTCGAATGTCCAATCGTGAATCGAATATTGGTTTTGAATTGTTCAACCCAATTTAGTGTTAGGAATGAATTTCCTTTATATCTATGCAAATATAATATACAGCCCATCAGAAGATCAGGCCCAATTAACCACCACTACAAATGCCGGGTTTCATATTCATTTTATTCACTATTATACTCCTTGGTCTGGCAATTGCCTTTCTGATTGCTGCATTAATCTTCAGAAAAAAAAGAGCTTTGAAATGGATATTCGGCATTTTGTCGTTCATTACCATAATGATTTATATCAAGGAACTTTGTTTCTCCAACTCGCCGGATTGGCTGGTTTACCGAAGTTTTTCAGGCAAATTCCACAACGCACAAACTGACACCTGGATCTATCTTAATGCCGACAGGTCATGGACAACTGACGCCGGTCTTTTTAAATGTACACAAGGAAAATGGAAATATACTCAGACCGAAGAATTTGCACTCATCATGATGGAAGGCATATGTGAATCTGGCACTGACTTTATTCAAATACCTGTGAAGGACAGCGATAAGCTTACCTTCAGTCCTCAGGATACGAGGACATTTACAGGAAATGAACTCACCTATTCGCGCGAATAACCCACAACATAATCACTTGCCTTTTCCACTTGAATGAGGAATAAAACTAACTCTTGCTTTTGGGTTTATTCCTTTTCCGTTTATCAAAGTTATATGAACTACCACAACAAAAAATTCAGACCAGTAAGCAACACTGAGAATGGAGAAACTTCAGAAGAAACCCTTTTTCATTATATCCAGTAAGGTAATGTGCTCACGTGCTCTTATGCAGGAGGAAAAATCATTTCAGGTCAATTGATCGGCCTGGTGGATGAGCAGGGAAATATTGATATGCGGTACCATCAGGTGAATAATCTCGGGCAAATCATGACTGGAACTTGCCAGTCAACACCGGAAATTCTGGAAAATGGCAAAATAAGACTTCACGAAGTCTGGCACTGGACTTCCGGAGATCTTTCAAGCGGCCACTCGATTATTGAAGAGCTGTAATTGCCTTTGTTTTCAGGTAATTTCCATTTCAACTGGCGCTAATGGTTAAAAAAATTATTGGCAAATCCTCTATACAAGCAAAAATTCCCGATATTTGACTAACCAAACCCATTTTTAAAAATGAGGACAATCTTACTTAGCCTGTTATTCTGCAATCTGTTCAACTGCGCACTGGGTCAGGAAATACCCAACGGCGATAATGATGGTTCGACACTGGTTGGATACAAATTCAGCACAGGCAGTATGTTCAATCACGAAGTTAGAGTGGAACATTTTTTAACGAGCAGGTGGAGTCTTATCTATTCCGCGGGTTACTCGGTCTCACAAACAGGCAATACTTCCGAATATCGCACGCCATTGGGTGTAACTGTTGGAGTTGGATTGCTTACAGCATTATCTTGTGGTGGAAGTCCCGGCGATGGTTTTCTGCTTTGCTGCCTTATTCCCGATGGTGTAGCCGTTCACTTTCCTTTCGACAAAGGATTTGATTTTTCGCCTTATGTCAATCTATCCGGGCTCAACTTTCGCCAGGACAAAGTGAATGGAAATTCTTTCATCTACTCTCCATCCGTGGGCTTCAGGTTGATGAAATTTTGTGGAAAAAGATTCGTCATTTCAGCCGAACAGAGTTTCACCCGCTCCATTGGTAATTCTGTTCTGGGTAGCTCAGGAATCAGTATTTCCGGTAGATTCTGATTGTGATAAAAACAGGCTGCATCACAATTCCGAATTTGGTCTGTAGTTAGAGCTGGCAGGGCTTGCGTCCAAACTTTATCTTTAATTTGGTTTTCCAATAGTGAGTCATTATTTTGCACAACAATTTCAAATCATTAGAAGGTAATGACCTTTAACATTACTCCAGATATGACAACAGAGGAGATTCATCGCCACGCACGTGAAATGCGAAAGGCTTGGAAGTGGGGCCTAAGATTTGTTGATTTAAGTCGCTGTAACTAAAATTGAAATCACTTATTGTGATCCTCAATATCCTTTACAACCTTATCAGCATATGACTCTAGCTCATTTTCTTGATAAACTGTGCAGTCAGCATTGGAAGACTTTAAAATTTCAATAGACCTTCTATATGAGTCGATAAGATTTTCGTCGTCCTTTTGTGGTGCGCTAACCAATATGTCAAAAGTGTATTTTTTTGACTTCGCATATTCAGCGACAAAATTCAGCAATCCAAAATTAAGAACAGCTTTATGGTTTATCGTCCCACTTTCCGCTAAGTCAAAACTAATGGACTTAACTAAATGTTTTGAATTGTTCTGGTACCAAAAATCTACTTTTAACTCCGCTTTTCTATCGGGAGGCTCGAGATCGAATCCTGGATTTAAATATGCACTAATGTCACTTTTTTTTCTAGATAATAAATGCTTAATGGTTCTGTTTAAATATATCTCATCCTTTTTAAGGGGCAAATCCTCATTAATAAAGTATTCATTCAAATACAACCCCTCATATCTATTAATAGAATCTTCGTTAGTTTCAAAACCTGATTGATAGAAAGATTTAGAAGCGTCAAATTTAATGGAGCAGGCAGTATCTGCTAGAAATTCCTTTTTGATTAGCTTATCGACATCTCCAACAGAAATATCATGATTTAACTGGTTATTCAAAGTGCCACACTTATGATAAAACCCCTCAAGATAAGCATTAATAATCCGTATATTAAAGTCAGAATACAAGCCATTTATTCGCTTTAATGATTTAGGATAAGAGAAGTGCACTTTTTGATGTTTCGGGAAAACAAAAAGAATACCCAGCACAATTTCTTCACCCAGATATTCTGAATGAACATATTTAAGCAATGAGTATTTAGGTAGATTATTCACTTTAAAAGTGTTGCTCTTATTAAGTCTGTGTACTTGTCGCTATTATCCTTGGCATAACAAAGATAATCCATTATGGCGTCAAAATTATCTGCTTCATGTCCATTTTCCAACAATTGCTGATAGCACGTTTTGAAATCATTGAGGTTAATTCTACTTAAATACAATCTAAAGGTTTCAAGGTCAGGAGCCGGGCGACCTTGGGCGACCTTTAATCTTGGGTAGAATACATGATTCTTAAAATCACATGATAAACGACCCTCTTTAATTGTGTTAAAACGTAATTCATTACCATAAAATGTCTTTTCGTGATCAATTAAGGCAATTGATCGGTTTTTAGTGAAAATCATATTGGGCTTTCCCGATCTGCGATCTCCATTAAGAATGAGGCAATCAAATGCATATATTGTTTCAATATCACAATTTGACAAATATCTGTTTGTTAAAACATCTGAATATGGATAATTTGGCGAAATATAATTGCATCCAAATTTTAACCTACCATCGCTGTCCTTTAGTTTAGCATCAATTATTCTTGATTGTCCTTCAAATTTTTTCTTATCAATTTTAACAAGACATGGATCAGGCACAAGTAAATCAAATTCACGGGCTAAAATTGAGGACAGAACCTCATAAACTACAGCGTTAAATTGCTTCATGTTTGACTTCTTGAAGTTTTTCATTACAATAGGGGTCGATGTCTCAAATACTTCAATTAACAAGGGATAAGTGGCCCCTCCTTCTAATGGACTGTTTTTCAGTAAAGAACGGGCGTTATAGACAGGAAACATAATTACATTAGTACTAGCAGTGAGGCCAAATATACATTATGAGTTACTTTGTCGGTTAAAAACACTAAAAAGACCATAATTTTGAAATTATGACAACAGCTTGAAACAAACCACTAAAAAAAACTGGGCGAATACAAAAAGTCCTTAGCGATAGTATAAAACTTTTTTTTCATGCCGTTGCGTTAAAATCACAATGAATTATTTTTCATTTTCAATGAATAACATTAGTATAATACTCTACGTGTAAATGGGTATAACTACCTTAAATTTCATAAATCGTCCATTAAAACCTCTGAGGATCTACCCATTTTCCAAATCAGAACCTCCACCACTCTCCAACCTTCTCGGACAACTCCATTTCACCCAACCCTTACCCTCGGATCAATCCATCCATAAATAATATCCACAAGAATATTGATCAGCACAAATGCAAAGGCTATTACAATTACTCCGCCCATTACAACAGGCAGATCCTGGCTTTCGATGGCATTGAACATCTGTTGACCGAGGCCCTTCCAGCCAAAAACAAATTCTACAAAAACAGCTCCGGCCAGAAGCGAGGCAAACCAACCACTTACGGCAGTTATCACCGGATTTAATGCATTGCGCAAAGCATGACCCAAAACCACTTGTGTTTCTGAAAGTCCCTTGGCGCGTGCCGTTCGGATATAATCCTGCGACATGACATCGAGCAACGAACTTCTGGTGAGTTGCACAATGACAGACAACGGACGAATCATCAATGTAATGATGGGCAATATCATATTCTTCAGATCCAGGTATTCGCCTTTCCAGACATCTACACTGTATAAACTGCCCGTCATGTTCAAGCCAGTGCCCGGTAAGTTGATGCAGTAGTTGAACCACGATCCGTCAGGAACAAACAACATTACAAATCCAAATAGCGCCGCTATTCCAAAAGCGTATAACAGAATCTTAGATGACTTGATTCCCGGTGTTTGTTTTCTAAAAAACCTGAATGCCGACCAAATGATTCCGCTGCATAAAATCAATAGCGGGATCAATGGAATGCTGATTTTTTCTCTCCATAAAATAGCACCCACCCAGGCCACAAGTATCGCTACAAAGAAAGAAGGCCCCGACATTCCCAATGCAGAAATAAAGAGCATCAGCCTGTCGTAAATACTGTCTTTGTTCAATGCAGATACAATACCCATTACCAGCCCGATAACAAGCGCCAACAGGATAGATATTACCGCCAGGACTACAGTACCCGGAATAACTTCCCCCAAAATATCTGACACATTTTTATCCGACAAAAACGAACGTTTCAGATAAGGTCGTTTGAGAAAAAGTGATTTGTCGTTGCCAATGCTGAAAAGTGCAAAGCCCTTGTATTTGGCCTTATCATAATAGATTCTGCTTTCAGTCTTTGATTTATTGTGGACGGAAATGGGCGAAAGATCGTTGAGATAAAGCGCGAATCGTTTGCCAATGGGCAGGTCCAGGTCGAGTTTGCGGCGAAGATTTTCCACTACCTTTTCTGAGGCATTTTCACCTACAAGATTGCGGACAGGATCGCCGGGCGATAAATTGAACAGAAAAAAAACTACCGTGATCACGCCGAACATGACCAGAAATCCATAACCGATTTTTTTGAGCAGATAAGTTACCATCGCAATTGATGATGCGAATCAAAAGAAAAAAACCAATTGAAATATCAGGGCTTTTATTATTTTTCAACCACAAGATTGCAACAAGAATGGACTCAACTATGGCTTAAAGCCATTGCCTTTCGCTGATTGATAATCAGGAATATCAGCATTGCTCCACCTATTCACTATGGTGCCATTTTCTATATACACCAATCCGGGATTGGAGCGGATGATGATCTTGAGCTCAATGTTGTCGTTGATTAGAAATTCAAATGGTGTCTGGTTTTCATGTCTGAAATTTTCTGCGGTGTCGTATCCCGAAGGAGAAATACCATAAAATTTAGCGCCATCCGATTCTGCAGCTTTGGCAAATTCGATGATCTCAGCCATGTTATTGGTCTTACATTCATCCAGGTTATTAGAAACCAGAAGGAACAACCTCGGCTCAGACAATAGTTGCTCCGTCATGGATTCACCATCCATATTGGTGGGCGAAAAATCCTGAATGGGTGTTACATATCCTTCAGAAATGATTTCCTCTCTGCGGTAGCCGGACACTATTTCAAGATTCGGGTCATTGTATATTTTCATGTACACGTCGTCCGACACCTCGGTGATTTCGCCCGTGGTTTTGTTTTTCATTTTATAATAAAGAACCACCTTAGCCGGCTCTTTGCCCAATTGTTCAGCGCTCTTCATCTTCTCTATGATGTTGTTGCCAATGGCATAAGGCCTGTAATCTTTGATTGGTAAATGCACCAGCGTCCAATACTGAAAGAAGGCACATACCACAAGAACGCCGAGTGCCATGAGCCACTGCTTTTCTCCGGAAACTTTTTTTATTAAAACACCTACACCAAAACTAATGAGCGTGAAGAGTACCGGGAACATCCAATCCAGCATAGCATAAGAAAAACCGGCAACGACCAACAGCGAAGCAATTAAAATGATTACATCTTCTTTTAATGTATTCAATTTGAATTTGCCGAAAAATGCCGCAAAGAATATCGGAACAATAAAAATCAAAAGAGCCACATCTTTATAAAATGATTCAATGGGCTTGAGTTTAATGGCATCGCCAAAACAACCGCAGGTGAGAACACAATCCGGATTGTCGATATAAGGCTTGCCTTGTGGATCGGTAAAAATGGCCAGACTATGCGGATCGCAATGCGAAGTGTAGAAAGTAAGCCACGTAAAAAAAACAATCATAGCCAGAATAAGCGAAGAAGTAAGCTTCGGCCATGCTCCCAGTAAAGTAGCCACACCAAGCAATACTTCTCCAACCACTATAAATACGGCTATAGGAAGCGCATACGGAATGAGATCTGGAAAACCAAGTGCCTTTTCGCTAAAATACTCTTCGAGCTTGTAAGAAAATCCGATGGCATCGTTCACTTTAATAAGTCCTGATACAATGAACAGGCTTCCAACAAGAATTCGACAAAAGGTAATGAGAATTTTCATAAATCAACTTTGTAGGTGTAAACGTCAACCTGAATGAAGAGGTTGTTTGCCTTAACAGCGCGTTAACTCAATTAACCTAATATTATACTTCGCTCATTTTGATCAAAGCGAAAACCGCATAATTGATCATATCGCGGTAACCACTGTCGATGCCTTCGCTCACGATGGTTACGCCCTGGTTGTCTTCAATTTGTTTGATTCTAAGCAGTTTCATCAAAATCAAATCTGTGAGCGATGAAACGCGCATGTCGCGCCATGCCTCACCATAATCGTGGTTTTTCATCATCATCAGGTCTTTGGTCACTTTTACTTCGTGGTCGTAAAGTGCCAGGGCCTTTTCTTCAGACAATTCCAATGGCTCATTTTCAGGACAAGACATTTGAATCAGCGCCATCACCGCATAATTTGTAATTCCCACAAATTCGTCGTGGATGCCCTCTCCTACTTTGCTCACCCCTTTTTCCTGAAGCGTTCTGATTCTTTGTGCCTTAATAAAAATCTGGTCTGTAAGGCTACTGGTGCGCAGAATTCTCCATGCTGTGCCGTAGTCGCGCGTCTTCTTTTGAAATAATTCGCGGCATTGACCAATAATTGTATCGTATTGTTGTGATGTTTGATTCAACTTCGTTTGAATATTTGACCGCGAATTTGCAACCGAATTGTATTTAATCCCAATAGAAAAAAAACTTGATACCCAAAATACTGAACACCCATAGTTTACGGCTCAATGGCCAATTGCTCGGCCTGGAAAAACCCGTTGTGATGGGCATTCTCAACCTCACACCAGACTCGTTTTTCGAAGGAAGCCGCTATGCAGAGCCCTCGCAGTTGAAGGCCCGGCTTCTCCAAATGGAAAGCGATGGCGTGGATATTATAGACCTTGGCGGGCAAAGTACGCGTCCGGGTGCGACCAGAATTTCGGCCATAGAAGAATGGGAAAGGGTAAAACCTGCACTGGAATTAATTGCAGAACATTTTCCTCATATCCCGGTCTCGATCGATACCTTTTACAGCGAAGTAGCCTCTAAAGCCATAAACGCCGGAGCTGCAATGGTGAATGATGTTTCGGCCGGACAAATAGATGCCGCAATGTTCAGTACTGTAGCCAGTCTTCATGTGCCTTATGTGCTGATGCACATGAAAGGCGATCCGCAAACCATGCAAAAGCAAGCCGGGTATGAGGATGTGGCAGCAGAAGTGGTGAGTTTTTTTTCTGAGAAAATAAATGAACTTACTTCTCTTGGTGTAGCCGACATTGTGCTCGATCCCGGATTTGGATTTGCGAAAACCCAGGCACATAACTACACCTTATTAAAGCACCTGGATGAACTTTCCATTTTTAACTTACCTCTTCTGGTGGGTGTTTCAAGAAAAAAGATGATCCAGAATCTTGTTGGTTCGGATGCTGCAGGCGCACTGAATGGCACAACAGTCGTGAATACATTGGCACTTCAATCGGGCGCGCACATTCTCAGAGTGCATGATGTAAAGGAGGCCCGGGAGACCATCGCCATTTTTAATGAGTGGAATAAATACTGATTCCGGGTGAAAAGCAAAAAAGGTCGCCTTTCGGTGACCTTTGTCGATATTTTAAAAGTAATTTTTTGTTTACTTAGGTGTCTCTACTTTGTCGTAGGCAGCACATGAACCATGCGTAGTGGTGCAGGATTGTGCGATTACGCCAATAGTTAACAGACCGAGAAATACAATGATTAAACGTTGTAGTACCTCGTGTTTCCAGTCGTGAATAGATTGCATTGTTGTTAGGTTGTTAGTTGCGTTTTGTTTAAGTTGTTGTTTTTAACGGAGCAAAACAGATATGGTTACAAAATTTAAATGAAAGTTGAAAAACCGAATAATCCTTTTCTTCCTATGGTCTTAAAATGGCCCATATGGAAAGTACAGATACAGAAACAAACATGATCTTTCTGATCGTTAGCAGGTTGATGTTGTCTATTTGCATGGTTTTGTGGTTTTATATTTCGACATTTATTTCCAGAACAAGTCACCTTGTTTTATACAATGTCTACGCCCACGCATAAAAAAAAGTTTCAGAAATTATTCTGAAATCGCAAAAACGGCCAACGGTTCTTATTTCTTCACAGCCAACAAAGTGTTGAGCATAAGAGAAACAATGGTCATAGGTCCGACTCCTCCCGGCACAGGCGTAATGAAAGAACACTTTGGAGAAACATTTTCAAAATCCACATCTCCGGCAATTCTGAATCCTGATTTCCTGGTGGAATCTTCCACACGTGTAATGCCGACATCAACCACAACGGCTCCTTCTTTTACCATATCGGCGGTTACATAATTTGGTTTTCCAATAGCGGCAATTATTATGTCGGCATTGGCACAAATGGCCTTGATGTTTTTTGTTTTACTGTGGGCCAGCGTAACCGTACAATTGCCCGGATAGGCATTGCGCTGCAGTAATATACTCATGGGCAAACCCACAATATGAGAGCGCCCCAATACCACACAATTGGCTCCTTCTGTAGGAACTTCATATCTGCGCAGCAGTTCAATAATACCCGCAGGAGTAGCCGGCAGAAAACAAGGAAGGTTGAGTACCATTCGGCCCACATTTTCCGGATTAAAACCGTCCACATCCTTTTTGGGGTCAATGGCCATCAGTATTTTCTGGTCGTCGATATGGGCAGGTAAGGGAAGTTGAACTATGTAGCCATCAACCGAAGGATTGGCGTTAAGCTTTTGAATTTCTGCTAATAAGTCTGGTTCGCTGATGGTCTCAGAAAGCTGAAGCAAGGTCGACTCGAATCCCACTTCCTGACAGGCCTTCACTTTGGCTCCTACGTAGGTAAGACTGGCTCCATTGGAACCTACAATTACGGCGGCCAGATGCGGTACCTTCTTGCCAGATCTCTTTAGTGCCTCAACTTCAAGCGCAATTTCACCTTTGATGATTTTGGATGTGGCATTGCCGTCGAGTAAGATCATAGCGATTGTGTTTTTGCAAATGAAGTCAATGTGCAGGGAGAATCAAAATCAGATTGGAAAAAACATATTTTTAAGTTTAGGTGGTGTTTAAAGGAAGTCGCTTGTAATTTTAGCTTCCGAATAAAAAATAGTTAGTGTACAAGCGACACTTTGTTACATTTGTCCAAATGATCCCTATTACAGAATGAAAAAATTACTCTTTTCTTTGATCGCCATGATCGGCATTTACCAATGTCAAAGCCAGATTTTGACCAGCGATCCGCCCTTTCCAACCCAGACAGATCAGATAACGGTTTACTACAACGTGGCCAGCGGCAATGCAGAAATTCCTGCATCCACCATTCCTATCTATGCCCACACCGGTGTAATTACCAACCTCAGTACGTCTGATACAGATTGGCAGCATGTGCAGGGCAATTGGGGAACAGCAGATCCCAATGTTGTGATGACCCCAATGGGAGGTGGTTTGCATAAGATTGTTATTACTCCGGCTACCTTCTATGGTTTGCTGGGAGGTGAAACGGTAAGTAAAATGGTCTTTGTATTCAGAAACCAAAGTGGTTCGGTGGTTGGTCGCAATGCAGATGGCAGCGATATCTACATGGACTTGTATCCTGCAGGTTATAATGCTGCGATCATTGCGCCCTTTCAGGAAAGTCAGGTGGTACAAGCCGGACAAAATGTAGCTGTTAGTGCAGCGGCTTCTGCCCTTTCAGATATTTCTATCTCCGTAAATGGAACCCAGGTTGCTTCGGTAAGTAATGATGATGTACTCAATTATACCTTCAATGAAACTGTGGCCGGAGAATATCTGATAGAAATGACTGCCAGCAACGGAATTGATAACATCACTGACAGCACTATTATACTTGTTATGCCTCCACCTAATGTAGCGGCTTCTCCGGCAGGTACAATTGATGGAATCAATATAATAAACAGTACCTCTGTTCGTCTTCAGATTTTTGCACCCAACAAGGATTATATCTTTGTATTGGGAGATTTCAACAACTGGCAGTTTGATCTTGATTATCTTATGAACCGCACTCCGGATGGTTCCACTTATTGGCTGGACATAAACGGTCTTGATGCGACAACCGAATATCGCTTCCAGTACAGCATAGACGCTGAAGACATGCGTGTAGCTGAAATATACAGCGACAAAATTCTGGATTTCTGGAATGATCCGTATATCCCTGAAACGACTTATCCGAATCTTATCGATTATCCTGTGGGGCTTACCTCTCAGGCTGTTTCTGTTTTCAGAACAAATGAGCCTGCTTTTAACTGGACAGATCAAGCGTACAACCGCCCTCCAATGGAAAGATTGGTGGTATATGAATTGCTTGTGCGCGATTTTTCTGAAGAAAGAACCTACCAGGCTATTATCGACTCTCTGGATTATTTAGAAAATCTGGGCATTACAGCAATCGAACTGATGCCTATAAATGAATTTGAGGGCAATGACAGTTGGGGATACAATCCTGCATTCTACTTTGCCCCAGACAAGGCTTATGGATCTAAAGACAAACTCAAGGAGTTCATCAACGAATGTCATTTGCGCGGCATCGCAGTGATTCAGGATATTGCATTGAATCATTCCTTTGGACAGAATCCAATGGTACGCATGTACTTCGATGCCAACAGCAATGCCTGCAACGATCCTTATGGAGCGCCCGCTTCGGAAAATCCCTGGTTCAACCAATGCCCCACTCACCCATTCAATGTGGGCTACGACTTCAACCACGAAAATACCAGAACACGCAATTTCTGTAAAAGAGTTCTGGATTACTGGCTCGAAGAATTTCACATGGATGGCTATCGTTTCGATCTTTCCAAAGGCTTTACCCAAACCAATACTTTTGGTAATGTGGGGGCCTGGGGACAGTACGACCAGAGTCGTGTGAATATTCTCAACGACTATTATACTCATATGCAGACCACAGAACCCGGATCTTATCTTATACTGGAGCACCTTGCAGAGAACAGCGAAGAAACTGTTCTCTCAGCAGATGGCATGATGCTTTGGGGAAAAATGACTACCGAATACGAACAAGCCAGTATGGGTTATCCGGAGAACAGCAACCTCAGCAATGGTAGTTATCAGAATCGCGGCTGGGCTGATCCGCATCTTGTGTCTTATGCCGAAAGTCACGACGAAGAAAGAGTGATGTATAAGACAATCAATTTTGGTAATTCCAATGGAAGTTATAATACAACGAGCCTAAACACTGCTTTGGATCGTCAGGAATTGGTATTTACCTTTTTGATTCCTTTACCCGGACCAAAAATGATGTGGCAATTCGAAGAATTAGGCTATGATTACTCCATCAACTATTGCCCGGACGGCACTATCAATCCAAACTGTCGTGTTGCAGCCAAGCCTGTTAGATGGGATTATACAGATGTGGCCAATCGCTACCAGGTTTATAAGGTAGCCAGTGCCTTAAACAATCTGAAAAAGACATTGCCCTTGTTCTCGACCAATGATTATGATATAGATCTGGGTGGTTTGGGTAAACGCATACACTTGAACAGCGCCGGACTAAACGCTACCATCGTTGGAAATTTTAATGTAACACCTATTAGCATGATACCTGGTTTTCAGCACACCGGAACCTGGTACAACTATTTTACCGGAGAAAGTATGAATGTTACAGATCAGGGAGCAGCGATGGACTTCCAGCCCGGAGAATATCGCATTTACTTCGATCAACCTCAAGCCATTCCTGATACTTCGGTGAATGTGACCGAAATCATGCAATTGTTCGGATTGGACTTTATGGCTTATCCAAATCCAGCCAGGGACATATTGAATATTGGTTTCAACAATTCTGCATCAGGTCGTGTGGTGGTGGATTTGCTTGATATTACAGGTAACCTTATCGCCACCATCAAAGATGAAAACATGGGAGCCGGAAATAAGTCAATTGCTGTTTCTACAACTAATTTTTCGAATGGAACCTATCTGATAAGAATTACTTCGGCAGGAGAAAAGAAATGCAAGCCCATTGTTTTGTTTAACGATTAATAATCCTCATTTGTGGTAAGTTTTTGCCCGACAGAAGAAAAATAAATTCCTGACTTAGTGTAATTTTTACACTGAGCAGGAATTTTTACTATGTTTGATGCTTTAATAGAAGACCCATACCTTAACCTTATTCTATAATGAAAAGATTTTACAATGCCTTTCTTGTAGTGTTGTTTATCAGTTTAGCCTCTGCATCGCTTGCCCAGACCGTATCTGGAAAGGTTTTAGACGAAAATAAACTTCCCACACCCGGAGTAGTAGTGAAGGATGTCAAAACCGGCGCAGGAGTCGTTACCGACATTAACGGTACTTATAGCCTCAAGCTAACTGCCGGTGTTCACAAAATTGAAATCTCCTTTATCGGTTACCAAACCATCATCAAAGATGTAACATTGAGCGATGGACAAACCACCACCCTTGATATTTCACTTTTGCCTGATGAAGCACTCACCGATGAAGTTATTGTAGTTGGATATGGGGTGCAACGCAAACGCGAAGTGACCGGATCAATTTCCAAAATAGACGGAAAGGAACTGACCAAAATGCCCGTGCCCAGTTTCGAAGCGGCACTGCAAGGCCAGGCTGCAGGTGTTCAGGTAACGCAAGGTTCGGGGTTGGCAGGGAGTGCTTCTACCATTAGAATCAGAGGTATTGCTTCTGTATCCGCTGGTGGAGATCCATTATATGTTGTTGACGGAATTCCAATCACTCAAGGTTACTTTTTGAATGGTAACAGAGGAGCGATGAATAACAATCCTTTAGCGACAATCAATCCGAATGATATCGAATCAATTGAAGTACTTAAAGATGCTGCAGCTACTGGTATTTATGGATCAAGAGGAGCAAATGGTGTTATATTAATTACTACCAAAAGAGGAAAAACGAAAGGTTTGAAGGTTGATTTTACTACCCGTCTGGGAATTGCTCAGGCAGCCTCTCTTCCCAATATGATGAATACAGATCAATACCTTGCGATGCGTCAGGAAGCGTGGGAAAACGATGGAGGAACCGGATATGTATGGCTTCCTGAAAGAAGTAAGGCAACAGAGTCTGCAGCTGTAAGAGAAGCCGCGTTCATGGAGGCAAAAAAAACAAATACAGATTGGGTGAAAGAAACCGTTGGAACAGGTCTGAAACAAACTTATAGTTTGGGAATGAGTTATGGGTTTAAAAAATCGAACTTATACGCCGGACTCACCTACGATGACAACGGTTCTTACCTCATAGGAAATTCATATAGAAGAACAAGCGCCAGATTAAATTATGATGCCAGCATCGGAGATAAAATCAAGATAATGACATCTACCTCATACAGTAATGGTCAGAACAGACGTGTGGATGCGGCCTGGTCAGGTGGTCTTGGTTTAGCAATGAGCACTGCACTTCCCTACTTTCCAGTAAAAGCAGAAGTACCTGATTCTACCTTATCTCACGACTATTACTTTTGGAATGGAGGCACAAATCCAAGTGCTAAACTGGCCAATATAACAATGAGAACAATTGAGAATCGCCTTATTACCAGCGGTTCAGTAATATACACTCCGATTAAAAATTTAAACATCAAGGCCTCAGGAGCAATTGACCATATGGACTTTGCGGATTTTTATTACGAACCCTATAGATTTTACCTGAATACACCAAATGATGTAACTGCCGGTAAATCGGAAACGAGACCTTCCAAGACATTGAACTGGAACTCTTCATTTACAGCAGATTATAATTTCACCCGAAGTGAGAATCACAACTTCACATTCCTGGCCGGAGCTGAAGTACAAAAGCAGGTAACCAAAAGAAAAGATAGAATTGCTTATACCAACGTCGCTGGGCCAAGCTATTCAAGGGATTATGAAACTCCCAATACTCTTGTACAGGAATTCTCAGCCAATCCTGATGTTTGGACCTTCGTAAGTACTTTTGCCCGCGTAAACTATAACTTCAAACAAAAGTACTTCGTGCAGGCCGTAAGCAGATTGGATGGCTCCAGTAAATTCGGCGCAAATAATAAGTATGGTTTTTTTCCCAGCTTAAGTGCGGGTTGGATTTTAAGTGAAGAAAAATTCCTCAAAGACAACAAAACATTTTCTTTTCTAAAATTGCGCATGGGAGTAGGCCGATCTGGAAACTCTGATATTCCAGGTGATTCGCAATATGGCACTTATAGCAATACCGACAACGGTAATAGCTATAACAATCAACTTACTACTTACCCCTTGAAACTTGCCAATCCAAATCTCAGATGGGAAACCACTGCTACTATTGATATAGCGCTGGAAGGTGGTTTGTGGAATGACAGAATTACTTATACCCTATCCGCATACCAGAAGAATACAAAAGATGCCTTGATGGATGTGTCACTTCCGCCCTCAACTGGTTTTCCCAGTTATTGGGATAATGTGGCCAAGATTCGCAACAGGGGTATTGAATTTGAATTCACCTCTTATAACGTAGTGAAGAAAAACTTTGAGTGGTCTTCAAAATTCAATATTTCGATCAATAAGAACGTGTTATTGGACATTGGCGATTATACACCTGATGCAGTTAAAGGAGGCACAAACGACTCCAGGGTAATTCCAGGACAAGCCGTTGGATCTTTCTTTATGATGAAGTTCAGCCATGTTGATCCGGCGACAGGCAGACCAGTTTACATTGACAGAAATGGCAATGAAACTTTCGATTATGAGAATGGTCAAAGACAATTCGTAGGTTCGGGAATTCCGAAAGTAATTGGAGGACTAACCAATACCTTGCGTTATAAGAACTTTGATCTTCAATTCCTTTTCACCTATAGTTTTGGATCCAAAATATTCGATTCCTCCGGAAAAAGACAAATGGGTGTAGTAACGGATTGGAATATGCGCACTGATGCCTTTGACAGATGGAGACAGCCCGGTGACGAGGCCACTTTACCCAGAAAGACATTGGATGAAACCAATTATGATCTTCCCAGTGGTTTCCCCTGGTGGAATACCAGCCTGTTCGTTTACAAGGCAGACTATGTTCGCCTTAGAAATCTTACATTGGGATATATGTTCAATTTGAAAAAGACTTCTAAAATCACCAACCTCAAAGTTGCGTTTAACGTGAGTAATTTGTTTGTAATCACAAACTTCCCCGGATTAGATCCGGAAGTTGCTAGGGACTTTGAAAACGCTCAGGATAGAAACCTGAGTCCGAATGTCACCTACCTAACACCACCGCAAGAAAGAAGCTATAATATTACACTCAACGCCAGTTTCTAAAACGCCAAATCAAATGAAAAAATACGCATATATAATATTCGTTCTTACCTTAACAGGTATGGTAAGTTGTAAGAAATGGCTGGAAGTACCACCCGAAGATGTCGTGCTGGCCGAAGATGCTTTAAATACTGCTCAGGATGCGCAAAGAGTGCTTAATTCCTGTTATGATGCATTGGGAAATACATTCGACGGAGATGTACAAAATCTTGCTGAATTACTTTCCGATAACCTTACTGAGCCCTTGAATAACCTTGAGCTTCAAGCTGTTTATGGCCGTGATGTAAATATCTTCAACACCACAATAACCAAGATATACACAGACCTCTATCAGGTAGTATTTCGGGCAAATACCTTGCTTGCGAGATTAGAATCCATTTCGGATCTCAGTGCATCCGAGAAAACCCGAATTGAAGGGGAATGCCATTTTCTGCGCGGATTCTGTCATTGGTGGGTATTGAAAATATGGGCCCAACCCTATGGTTATACTGCAGACAATTCACACTTAGGAATTGTGATTCGCGAAGAAGCCTCCAATCTGCCCATCCCAAGGAGCACTGTTGCACAATGCTACACGTTTATTTTGAATGAATTTAATCTGGCTCATGACGGATTACCAGAATCAAATGATGTCTATGCCAATAAATATGCTGCCGCCGGTATGTTGTCCATGGTCAATTTTCAAAAATTCGACTATAACAATGCCCGCCTTTTTGCAGAAGAGGTTATTAATTCAGATCTGTACTCTCTGGAACCATCCCTTGATATTTTTCACTCACGTGATACTAATTATCAATTCAGCCCTAATCCGGAAAGTATTTTTTACATTGAATCACTTAGGGTTGGTAACTTTTCAGATTATAGAAACGAAGGATTTCGCGACCAATATCGCCCAGGTGCAGCAGGAGCTCAGCTTAGTTTCAGCCCTGAGCTTTATAACATGATGGCGCTTGACCAAAGCGATCAAAGATTTCAGGAGTGGTTCCTAAGTGCAAATGGCCAATACCAAAGTCTTCGATTTGGCGTGAATGCGGAAAACACATTCCTGTTTGATGTACCTCTTATTCGATTAACTGTACTTAAACTTATACATGCCGAAGCCGTTGCTCAAACCGGAGTAAATTTGCAAATGGCCATCGATGAGATTAATGAAATAAGAGATCGGGCATTTGCCGTTGGTACGAATCATATTCCCAGCGGTTCGACTGCAGACCAGATCATTGACTTCGCCAGAATGGAGTTCCGCAAAGAAACTTTATGCGAAGGCCTTTGGATAGACCAAATCCGCAGAATAGGAGCCTCGGGAGAAACGTACGATGTAAGAGGAGCACCCTGGAATTGTCCTGGAATGGCCATATCCTTTCCAAATACCGAGTACACCGGGGCTGACTTTATAAATAACCCTGAAGGAGGCTGCAATTAAATTTTTTAGAATTAAAAAAAATAAAAAAATGAATAAGTCATTAATCGCTTTTTCTCTGACCATTCTTTCACTGGCAATTATTGGTTGCAAACCCGAAGTAAAAGGAGAACAAGGCGAACCCTTCAATAAAGTAAAAGGTATTGCGGGTACCTGGGAAATCTCACAATTTCTTCAGGAGGATGTAAATAATCCGATCAATGAAGAAAGAGATCTTTCTGAGTTCTACCTGGTCGAGAATGAAGATATTATTCAGCTAACGTTTAACGAGAGCCCCAGAACTTATTCCTACACTGCCGGTGCGGGAAGAAATTACTTTGGCAATGGAGGAACATGGAAATTCGACAACGATGAATACCCTACCTATCTTATTCTTGAAGATCCTGCCGACACGTTGACATTGGACCTTGGATCGATTATAAGAGAAACAGACAATGAGATGAGCCTGGAACTTCCCCGTTATTGTTTGGATGGTACAGGCGGTTCGACAAAAACAATGGTTTACAAATTCTTTTTTAACAGAATTCAATAAAAACAAGGATGAAAAAAATAATTCTATTTGGATTTATCCTATTCGGATTTGCAATAAAATCTGATGCACAGTCAGCTTATGTGTTGCCCTCCCCTACTGGTGCTGATGAACCAATGACCCTCTATATAGACGTAAGTGCCGCCGACGGAGGTCTGAAAACAATATTGACAAACCACCCCGAAGCCGCCGACAGTGTGTATTTATGGACCTGGATGCCGGCTTCTCCTGTTACAGGCAATGGCGAATGGGGCGCCAGTCTTGACACTATGCTGATGACCCGTGTGAGCGGATTATTATACTCGATTACTTTTATTCCTCTTGAGTTTTACGGCACAACCGGACCTGAATTCTTTACCGAAGGAATTAGCTGTCTGGCTAAACTCAAAAACGGCAATGCGTTCCCCGATGATGGAGCCGGTGAAGCGAAGACATCAGACTTATATGTATCCATTATTCCCAAATTGTGTGATGATTTGTATTGCAAATTTCCTGAGCTGACAAAGTCAGAGGATTTTTTCTCCATCACCTACGACAATAACCAGGAAACCAATGCTGCCATGCAAAATCTTGGCAATGATGATTGTTATCTTTATGCTTTAGCGGTATATGATGACTTCGGTTTTGATCTGGATGAATATGCTACTCCGGCAATGGTTACCAGCACTCCTGCCCTGAAAATGAAACCAGTTCCCGGAAAGCCTGGCTTTTTCAGAATTACATTTATCGCTGATGACTTCTTTACGCCAAATACCCCAGGCGCGAAAGTAAAGACGGTTAGATTCTACGCCCTACGTCCTGGATTTGTGTACACCGGAGGTCAGGCGCCTATTCAGAGCTATGATTTTTTGGATTGTTCCAATTAGAAGTATAATACTTTTTTAGATGAAAGGCCACCGGAAACGGTGGCTTTTTTTATGACTAATACCGATTTGGTATCTGTTTTAGTCCAATCTGTGCTGCGCTTGATTGTACTAAACAGCTACTCTCCCGGCATTTACCACTGTATGATTTCATCTACGGCATGGACTAAATTGAAATGAACATTGGTATAATTTAGTAGAAACATATCACTGGGATTTCTGCAATTCCGCCTGTCAAACAGCATTAAGTGTAAGTCGTTTTTGACTAATAATCCGAGCGGAATTGGTTGCCCGGATCAAAATATTGTGTTCTTTTAAAATATCAAGTTCACTTAGCTGACCCGAAAAAAAAGTACTATTAAATTCCTGCACCAGATTTGGAAATGAAACTATAGCAGACGCACGTTTTTTTGGGTCCAAAATTTCCTTATCCCTGAAAAAAGAGACAGTCTTTATGATTTGGTCAATCATATTGAAAGGATAATTGCGAGCCTCCCTAAAAGCGTTAGCAAAATCGTTAGCATATTTCATTTCAACAAACAAGACCCAATCTGAATCTGCTTCTGTGCATGGGAAAAGTACGCATTCACATTGTCTTGAATATTTGCCAATCTCAACTTCCAAGGCATTCTCTTCAAAACAATCGTAATAAATTGAAACCAGATTGGGATTTTCAACATGAACATAACGAATGTCTGCAAGCTCAGCTTCCGATATAACAACAGGCCCTCCGTTGAAATCTTTGTAGTCGGCAAGATAAAGTTTTGGAGAATTAGTTTCTCCTACCCTATGCTTCGGAAGTTTTTCAAGAACGCTACTTTTTCTCATACTCAAAATGGCGTAACATTTCATAGTACTCATTCATAATACTATTCATTATTCCGTTGAAATAATGTTTGTTTACCGTTCCGGTATCGGCATCCTTGATGGAATTTAACGTGCCCCTTTCTTTGTCGATTTCGAATATGCTTACAAGATCTGGCGATATCCATGATGAATGGCTTAAAAACTCCGTTTTTTCCTCTTCTGTCAGATTGTTGGAAATAAGCTGCCCCATCATACAATTGTTCAATGCGTATAACACGTATGGGCTATGAGTCGTAATGGTGAGTGTATGATTTCTTTCTGACTTTAATTTCCCTAGTAAGTAATAGATTAAATCTCGCTGGGTTTCAGGGAATAAATTTTGTTCGGGTTCTTCTATGATGAATTGGGTCATTCTGTAAGGATCAACTAATCGGGATAATAAGGCAAGCTCTTCAAGTTTTCTTTCCAGAATTTTTTCATTAGAATCTTTATCATTTATGTTACTCAAATTGATTATTGTAGCCCACAATTTTTCCTTGGTCTCAAGCAACATTTTATATCGGGCATCTTGTTCATCGACCGACATTGATTTCTTCTCCTCAAACAGTTTACCTGTAAGATATTCAATTATAACAACTAATGGAGAAATAGATTGCAATCCACTAGAGCTTTCCCTCAATCTAATTTCTTTCTTCTCCTTGCGAAGATAAATTGCATCAAAATCACTTTCCTCCACATTGTAAAAATCCACACCAAGATTAAGTATAGACAAAGGAATCTGCCTTGTAAACTTTCTCTTAGCGGCATACCAATCATAAACAAAACTCATGATATTATCATGGGTCTCATTGTACTTACCCAAATCTGGAATCGCCGATACAAAATTTCTTTCAGCAGGAATATATATATTCTTCGACTTTTCAAAATCCAATATATCTCCCTTTCTGGTCAACACCTCTTCAAGATTGGCGCCTGTGTACTTAATATGAACGAATTCACTCTGATATTCAATAAATGAATTTTCGGAAAAGTAATTTTTACCTAATCTATGAAAGTCCAATAACTCTTCCGATACTTTATACTTGTATGCGCCATCCAAAACATACCTCTTCTCCACCCACTGGCAATAACTGATAATTTTCGCAATGGTGCTTTTGCCACTGCTTTGTGGCCCCATTATCACATTTACTTTGTTTAATTCAAACTCAGCAAACTTGATTGGACCAACATTTTCTATCTTAATTCTTTTCATAACGCGCTGACAATATTCCCTTATCGCCCAAAGGTACAAAAATCAATTACATCGTCATACACACGATCATTACTCACTTGTTTTTGAACTAATTAAGCATGGAATTAAGGGGCAATCACCGAATAAACTCCAGCTTATCCACCTTCACCTTGGTCCTGAAAACCCCGATGGCCACAACCGCCTGATCTTTTTCTATTTCAATGACAGTGCCTGTCTGACGCGTTTTTTCAAGGCGCACCAGCGAACCTACTTTGATGGATGAGAGTTTTCTCTCTTTGGTCGCATGCTCTGTGCTCTCCTTCTCTATCTTCTTTTTGATGCTCTTTTGTTTGCGCTCTTCTTCGATCTTGGTGCGCTCCATGGCCAGGTACTTCTTTACATCTTCCAGAAGTTCCTTATTCTTTGCGTTCAATGTGAACTGCTGAATAAATTGATCCAGCTTTCTGCCGTGGTTGAGGTACTTATTGTTGCGCTCGATAGACTCTTGTTGCTTCTGTAAACGGTCCTCGAATTTATCTTTCTTCTTTTCGAAATCAAGTATGGTATTGCTCGCCTCCTCACCGGCCATTCGCGCTGAGTTCGACAAAACTTCGAATCTCGTTTTCTCTTCCTGCAGCGAAGCAAGCAATTTATCCATCAATACTTTCTGGTCGCTCAATTTACCCTTGGCCTCCTCAATCATTTCTTTGGGAATGCCATTGATTTCGGCTACTTCGAAAGTAAATGAGCTGCCGGGCTGGCCAATACTGAGTTGGTAAGTCGGCTCAAGCGTGGTCGTATTAAAAAGCATACAGCCATTGACTGCGTTCTGCAATTGCGCTGCTTTGAGTTTTATATTTCCATAATGTGTGGTGATTACACCAAAACATTTTCTGTTGTATAATTCTTCGAAAAATACCTCGGCCAAAGCACCTCCCAGATCAGGATCTGAACCCGTACCAAATTCGTCCAGCAATACCAGGCTTCTTCTCTTGGCCACATCCAGAAAAAGTTTCATTCTTTTCAGTCTATAGCTGTACGTCGATAATTGGTTTTCGATGCTTTGGTTGTCGCCAATATCTGTAAGCACAGCATTGAAGAATGACATTTTAGAACCCGGAGCCGCAGAAACCAGCAAACCACTTTGCAACATGATTTGCAAGAGTCCGATGGTCTTCATTGTTATACTTTTACCACCGGCATTAGGGCCTGTAATGACCAGCATCCGGCTAAACTTGTCCATAGAAATCTGCTGCGGAAAAGTAGGTCTGCCCAACTTCTTATTGCGAATGAGCAGCAAAGGATGAAATGCCTTTTTTAGCATTATCTCAGGATTCTCTGTAATCTCCGGAAGATTGGCATCCAGTTCCAGAGCAAGTTTTGACTTCGCCTGAACAAAGTCCAATTCTGTCAATGTCTCCTGATAAGCCCTTATAAGAGGCAACAGGTGCCGCATATCATTGGTGAGTTGCGCCAGAATTCTTCTGATTTCAGCCCGCTCATCATCTAGAAGCGATTCGAGTTCGAAATTGCTTTGGATATTGATTTCGGGTTCTATGTAAGTCAGACTTCCGGTTTTACTGCTGCTGATAACCAATCCGGACACCTTGCGCTTGTGTGTGCTGTACACAGCCAGTACCCTGCGGTCGTTGAGAAAAGATTCGCCGGTATCACCCAGAAATCCCTTGCCCTGATAATCCTTCATGGCCTTGGCGAAATTCCTTGCAATGGTTTTTCTCAAAATAGAAATCTCACTTCTGATGCGCGCCAATTCCGGCGATGCGTCATCACGAACTTTCCATTTTGCATCAAATACTTTGGTGATGAGTTTCGAAATGGTCTCTTCGACTTCCATTCCATCAAAAATCCTGTAGAGTGTTGGCACAGCTTCTTCCATGCCCTCAAAAGCCCTGAGAATGTCATTTACCAGTGTATTGGCGCGGTGCAACCTGAAGAAACTCTCTTCCATTAATACGCTGTCCTTAATGACGAGCAAGCTGATTTCCTCATTGAGTTCATGAAAATCCAGCGCCGGAAAAAAGATGCCCTCTCTTTTTATGCGGGTGAATTCTTCCACCTTAAGGAGTTCGACCTTTATCTTTCTGAAATCATGAATGGGCGCCAATTCGCTCAGCCTCAATTGAGCCGTAGGCTGTTGGGCATAATCCACGAGCATTTCACGCACGGCGTCAAACTCCAGGTCCTTGATGGTTTGCGAATCGAAATATTGCATTGTAAAGCGGGTGCAAAACTAGTGATAGATGGGGGAATTTGGGATGTGGGGCTGGAAAGCTAATAGCCCTACTTCTGAGCCTCCCTTTTGAGATACCATTTCACTGTACCAATTGTTCACGAGCTAGCCCCAGAGAATAGTATTATGGTATGTTGATTCAATAAAAATGGATGCTCATTCATCTCAAAAAAAGTACAGCCTCTTGGGTTGGGGAATATTATACTTGAACTAAAGAGGTTCGTTACAGTTGCATGAAAAAAAATGAATGGGGAATGTTCTCAAAAGCGCCTCACTTTCTGTGAGGTCGACGCCAAAGTTATTCAACACCCATAACAGGAATTTCTCCTTTGGAGGCTGCTACCGAAGGGTCGTTCAACACAGCGTTAAATCGAAGTAGAACTTCGTTTAACGCTTATATATTAGCGGATGTGGCTCTTTTCGGTCGAAGCACTACCGTGTCAAGTTTGCACTGTCTTTGTGCGTTTGCTTGCAGGCTCTTTTGCTTTTTTTGAGTTGGCTCAAGCGTTGGCAAAAAAGCAAATGTGCCTGCAAATGCGTTAGCTTGTTCCGCTGTCATTATTATATCTACTAATTTGGAGAACTTGAAAAAACTAAAAAAATATGGTTCAGTTCCTTTTGCTTTCCATCTAAATTATATGTTGATAGATAATGATTTTTGTGTTTGGTCAAATGCTCTTTGACTGTGTAGGTGTCAGTAATTTTAAGGTTTATTTTTGGAACAATTTTATCAGTTTCGCCATTCAAAATGTAACCCAGCATAAAACCATCTTCTTCGTAAATTTTATTTATAAATTTCCCCATACCAGCATTCTCAACATATTCTTTAATAAGAGTAGTTGCCTTTTTTGTTGCTGTGTTAGTTTCAGCTAATAATTTCGCTTCCACACCAAATTTTAACCGTGGTTTATATTGAAGGTGAGTAAACAGCAAATCAAAACGTTTAGCTTTATTAGGGTTTAATTTCCCTTTCTTGATAGGGGTCGTGTATTGGTGTAATTCTGGCACAATAAAAAATGGCAAGTCCACTTCGTCAATAATTCTGTCAATATGGTCATATAAACCTGCTGTAATTATTGTTTCATCCTCCGAAAATACTTTGTCTGTATCAATCAGATAATTATTGTAACCATTCTCAATAAGTTTAATACAATCTTGCTTCACATTTTGGTAGAGAAGATGAACAATATCACCGTCTAACGTATTTGTGTGAATTGATTTGCTATGCTCTGAAATGTACCCCATTAATTGTTGTCTTGGTTTAAAATTTCAACAATTAAATTATCAGCATCATTTAGAGCTAATGCTTTTGTCCAAAAACGTTTTTGATTAGGCTTTATAAGATAAAATGCATTCTTTATCTCATATTTAATGATTCTTCTATAGTAGATACTTGCAGAATGTTTTTTAAATGTCTGTTCGTTAATTTCATGTAGCAGTTTTGATATATCTATTTCAGATTCATCTACATTTTTTTTGTTTGAATTGCCTTTTTCAAAAATAAACTTGACGCAAATTAGCTCGTCTTTAGAATTTGAATTAGTGTAAATTTCTGCTCTTAGGCAAATTGTGGAATCTTTAAAATGCTTGTTTATTACGTCCAAATATATTTGAGCATACTGCTTAATGTCTTTATTGACAATGACTGGTTTTTCAGCACCAATATTTTTATAATTTTCTTTCAGGACATTGCTATAATTGATAGCATTTTCAATAAGTGTTTGTTCTTGTATTGTTAATTTTAATTCATGATAAATAAGGGTGTCAATTTCTCTTTTAATTGATTCAATTTTGCTTTCATCAATTGATTGATTGCTGAGTTCAACCTTTTTTATGTCAATAATATCCTCCAATTTATTAGCTAAGTCATTAATAGTTTTTTCAGAAAACTTTTCAGTGATTAATGGAAAATCTAATAATTCATTACTCTGAATCCTTCCTCGGTCTACACCCCATGAGCCAGAAGTAAGTAAATAGTAATAACGGGCCAAAGAGGAATTTAAGCAACAAACAAATGCTTTATGATAGTCTTTGGACTTATCTGTAAATTTTAGTGATAGTGCGTAAGTTTCAAAAGCACATGGATAGTCAACGTAAGCAGAACATATATCTACATCATCATTACCGATTTTTACTGCAATCAATGGCGGAGAGAAAATGTCTTTTTTTATAGTTCTTAAAATGTCATATTTTGGATGAGTTTGAAAGAGAGGTTTATTTGCTTGTGGAATATAATATGGCTTAACAAATTCGGAAGCAATAAATGTATTTTTACCCAAACTCGGATTCCCTTTATTAGGAGTTTTTGAATCATTGTTCAATCCGACAGCTTTGATATGGCTTACTTCGTCTATTTTTTTGAATGTTTTAGAATTTAATTTAGTTATCAATTTTAAATCACGCAAATTCCCATACATAGCAATTTTGAAAATTTTGGAATTTGGATTTATTACCTCTTGTATAGGCAAGTACTTTATTTCAGATGCATCAATTGTGATTGTATTTCGATTTTTTATTGCCTCTGATGTTTTAGGTGTGCAATAAATTAAACTCTCTGTGTCAGCAATTGCATTTTGGTTTCTTGGTTTGTAAATGATAAGTGCTGCTGCTTGTTTGGCTTTTTCAAACAGTACATTCCTGACGATTGCAAAATTTACAATTACTGAAACTCTATTTTCTGAAAAGAATCTAAACCTGAACTTCTTGTCTGTTTCTTCAGTGTTGAAAAGAACCTTTACCGAAGCAATTAAAGCAATTGTAGCATTAGGAGATATTTTAGGAGCATAAGCTAAGAAGCCTTTTATTATATCTTTCTTTACATCCCAATGTTCTTGTTTAGCCCAAGTTATTACTTCATCATCTACATTGCTTCTTTTCCAAGGTGGATTCCCTATTACAATATTAAATGGAGTGTCAAAAAAGGAGTTTACTTTTTCAATTGGATTTTCTTTAAACGCTTTCCCTTCACGAATAAATGTGTTGGCTCGTAAAAGATTTAGTCCAAATTTTTTCTCGTCTCGTTCTTCTGAATCGTCATTGTCCTTTGTCCAATAAACCAAAGGTTTGAATTTTACTTTCCGCAAAATCTCTCTTGGGTTCATGTGATGCAAAAAAGTGAGGTATAAGCTAAAGGCTGTAATTTTTATAGCTTCGGGATGGATTTCCACACCGTAAATATTATTGAATAAAAGTTCTCTCAATGTTTCTTCACTAAGTTCAGATTGTTTATGTGAAAATTTCCATCGTTCAATAATTCTTTTAAAGCCTTCCACCAAAAATATCCCACTGCCGCAGGCAGGGTCTAAAATTTTGATGTTGTAATTGTGGTCATTCTTGCTTGGCATTGGCAGCACTTCGTTATATACAAATTCTACCAACATTTGAGGTGTGTAATATGCCCCTAATTCTCTTTTACCCTTTACAGTAGTATCAATAATTATATTTTTCTTTTCGTCTTCTTCACTCATAAACTCTTCGTAAATAGCACTAATGAGTTCTATGGGAATATGTTTAAAATCAAAAAAATTGAATAAATACTTTTGCCCAGTTCTTAAATCTGTTTCATGTGTATAACACTCGTATATGAGAGTTAGGATTTTAGAGTTTTGAATAACGGAATTTTCTTCCTTTTGTGTAATTGGAAATAAATCACCATTAAATTTTTCTTTTAGAAAAGTAAAAAGCGTGTATGTTTCCTTTGGATGATTTTGAAGTAGGTCAAAAAAGCTATCAGAAACTTTAGTTTCTAATTTTATATCTTTTTTGGTAAGTATGTCCCTTTGCTCTAAATACAAAGTGAATAAACTTCTGCCTAATAAATCATGAATAGTGCTAAAATCTAAGTTGTAGTTGTCGTGCAGTTGTTTTCTTGCTTCCCTTAACTGGCTTATCAGTTTTTTATCTACACGTTGCTCCGTGTTTAATTTAAGCGTGTAACCTAAAACTTGTTCACTATCTAATTTCGATTGTTTTAGCAAATCAGCTAATCTTTCAAGGTCTTCATCGGTTGTAGAAAAATCCTCTAATTCAATGTCTTTTACTCTGCTTGCATCAGATGCGGGTTTAGCATAATTGTCTAAAATTTTAATGACTTGAGGTGTGATAATAAGCGTTAGTGGTGTTCTGCACTCATTCCAAAATCTTTTTTGGAGTTCAATAATTTCAGTGGGGTTATAATCTTTTAGGGTCTTTATGTAAATAACCGGGCTTGTGTCATTAAAGTAAATTGCATCTAAATTTAAAGATTCGTCATTGAAAGCATTGTTGGCAATATAGTATTGAAAAGAAAATTTGGCACTATTTCGTTGCTTTAACGATTGTTTGGTTACTAAGCCATTCTGCCAACCTGCTTTAGAAGTTATCTTTTGTAATATGTCACCTGCTTCGTTTGGCATCAGTTAGTGTGAATTTTCACTGTCGGTTATTTAGGTCGTAAAGATATATTTAAAAACCATTTTTCGGTCAAAAGTTGTCGTCAAATTTTCAACTGACCACTGGTCGGGTGGTGGGTGGGCTTTGGTGCGGTTGGGCAAAATTAAATGTGCTGCAAAAGCGTTGGCTTGTGTGTCGGCTTGCAGCTCTTTTAATTTTGCGAAGCGTTGGCAATTTGTCGTCCGTTTTAGCACTACCGTTCTAATTTTGCACGGTCGCCCTGCCATTTCCGCTAACGGTTGGCGGCTTGGCGCTGGGCTTTTTTGCTCTTTCCTAAAGTCGTATAAAAGGAGAAAGTTTGGAACTCTAAGACAACGCTTTGCGCGAAGGACGAAGAGCAAAAAAGACTTGCGCCAAGGTGCGGTTATGAGAAGCCGTTTTGT
>JANNEQ010000159.1:0-16698 GCA_031378885.1 Flavobacteriales bacterium | reverse complement strand
CCAAATATAATTTAACCCAAAGGGTAAATTATTTTGTGAATTGGTTATGCCGTTACTAAAAATAAATAGAACTATGAGGCGCAGCCGAAACCTGCCTTTGCCGGCAGGCAGGTTGGACTATATTATTTTTGTAAGCGGTATTATTTATCTTTGGCAACAGAAGATCGCGTACAGCATCAAAAGTTGATCGTAGATTGATAATGAGTTAGTCATAACAGATAATAATACGCATGCCCGAAAAAAAATCAAAACTAGTAGAAATCAAAACCAAGCCGACTTCCTCAAGTGTGGAGGAATTTATCAATAATATTGGTGATGAGCAAAAGCGCAATGACTGTTTTGTTCTTTTGAAAATGATGAAAGAAGCCACGGGAGAAGAACCGGTTTTATGGAGCAATTCAATCATTGGCTTTGGTAAGAAAAGATTTAAAAGCCCTGCCACCGGAAGGGAAGTAGATTGGCTTCGGATGGGTTTCTCTCCACGAAAAGCGAATCTGTCTTTGAATATTAGCACGGGTATTAAAGAACATGCCGCGGCACTTGCTAAGTTGGGCAAGCATAAGACTGGTGTCGGTTGCCTTTACATAAATAAGTTGGCCGATATCGATTTGAAAGTTCTAGAGGGAATTATAAAAGCATCTTTAAAGGAAGAGTAATTTATTTTGGCAAATGAGTCAATTGCTTATCATGCCATTGAGAAGTTGAATGAAAGCCCGATTGTACTTGATTTCTTCTTTTAATGCACCGAGCCTACGGCTCTTTGTTCGCATTCATCACTTCATATCAACGGGTTAAAACCCGTTGCTACAAAATGCACCGAGCCTACGGCTCTTTGTTGTCATTATCCATTTCATTTCAACGGGTTAAAACCCGTTGCTACAACATGCGCCGAGCCTACGGCTCTGTCACTTCATTCCTGCCTTATCCAATCTAGATCTTTCAAAGTGCCATAGGCACGGCACATATTGTAGCGCCGGACTTTAGTCCGGCGTAAAAAGCACGTGGATAATCCAAGTGCCATAGGCACGGCACATATTATAGCGCCAATGTTTATTCTTGCGAAAAAGTGCGCGGATAATCCATGTGTCATACTCACGGAACTTGTCAATGACACGCGTTGCGAAGAATTTCAATTCAAACCTCCGATTGGGCTGAACACACTTATGGCTTAGCTTCGCGAATGGGATTCGTAATAATGCTGCATAGCAAGATTGTATTCCCGTTTACCACAAATAAATAGTTAATTTTGAAAATGAATAATCTGATTTGAACAGAGCAAAATAACAAATACAATTTTTCATGAATATCTGGAACAGAATATTTGGAAAGAAAGAAAAAGAACCCTCGTCCGGAGAGCCTTCAGGTAAAAAGAAACTCCCCACACTTGAACAATTTCTATCGCTTAATCCGAGGGAAAGGATGGGGGTTATTATGCACCTTGGGGACAGTGGTAAGTCGGAGAATTTCCCATTTGTGAAGCACGCCATTTTGATGGATGCAGATCCGGATGTAAAATTTGCCGCACTAAAGAGAATACACCATTTCAAAGATCATCCGGAGACCATTCAGACCCTTATGGAGTTTAAAGACAAGGGAGGTGAGAATTACGAACCGTATTTCTCCATGGCCCGATCAAGACTGGGCTTAATTTCATTGGAAGAGTTTAACGAAATCATACACCGAAAATGAACCGCGACAAACAAAAACCATGATAAAAGGATTGTACGAAACCCATTTATTTGTCAGGAATCTGGAAGAATCCATAAACTTCTACGCCAATTTGCCAGGACTTGAACAATGTTATTTTGAAGCCGAAAGGCGAACTGCATTTTTTTGGATTGGAAAACCCAAAGAGGCAATGCTTGGGCTCTGGGAAAAGCCGGCAAACGAAATTGACAAAAGACATTTTGCTTTTCGTTGCGACAAAGAATTTATCCTGAACAAGTCAGTGGACTTCCTGAAAGAGCGCGACCTAAAGCCATATAACTTTCTGAAAGATGGAACCGAAATACCCATGGTTTTTGCCTGGATGCCCGCCATCTCTATTTATTTCAACGATCCGGATGGACATTACCTGGAATTTATTTCCATTCTTGAGGGAAAGTCACGACCAGAATTGGGAGTAATTTCTTATGAGGATTGGATGAAATTCGAAAATGACCTCTGATACTTTACAATATCCGGATTGGTTCAAAGTTCAGTACATTTGATTTCGATATAGTTTCGGTACAATGAACAGAATAATCTTACTCATCACATTCTTGCTTGGCAGCCACAATGCCATTTCTCAAAGCCAGGGAGTCAAGAGCACTGAACCGGTGGATTCGGCCAATTACGTCACCTTCATTACCGAATTTGATAAAATGAATGAGACCAAGGATGGATATTACCTCAATGGTTATGTGGTGGAAATTGCTTACCAGGAAGCATAAAAATTGCAGGGCAAAAAAATCAGGATTTCCGGTTTTGTCACCATTGAAAGAGGACTCAACAATATTCCCAAAGAATACGATAGCAGCGGCAGGGAGATTATCAAACAGGGTAGGGCAGGAGACACTCCTCACATTGTGAAACCGGTAATTGAAATTGTAAATTGAGATGCCCTGATTAAATTAAATGCACAGAGCACTTACGCCATTGCATCAGCAATTATTCCACAAGCTTTCTCACATTCTTCCAAGCTGATGGTCAATGGCGGCGCTATCCTGAAAGCATCGGGATGGGAAAGAAACCAGAAACTGATCAGCCCGCGATCCATACAGCCTTCCACGACACGTTGAACCATTTCGGGCGATTCCATATCAATGGCGAAGAAAAGCCCTTTGCGCCGAATGGCTTTTATAGCAGGCAATGCACTGAGTCGTTCCTCAAGCAATGCACCTTTCTTTTCCACTTCTGTAATGACATTCGATTTTTGAATGAACTCCAGGTTGGCGGCCACAGCAGCGCAAACCACTGGATGCCCGGCAAAGGTAGAAATATGCCCGAGCATCGGATCGAAAGTAAATTTCTCCATATTCGATTTCGAACTTATCAGACAACCCACAGGCATTCCTCCACCCAATGCCTTTCCCAGCGTGAGAATGTCCGGCACAATACCAAAATGTTCGAATGCCATAAACTTCCCTGTGCGTCCTATGCCACTCTGAATCTCATCCAAAATTAATAGCGTTCCGGTTGACTTGCATTTGGATCTTAAAGCCTGCATATATTCGGAATCAGGAATTCTCACGCCTGCATCGCCCTGAATGGTTTCCATAATCACGCAAGCCGTGCGCTGATCAATTCGCTCCAGGTCTTCCATTACATTAAAACGAATGAAATGCACATCAGGAAGCAGCGGCCTGAATGCAGCCTTCTTTACCTCATTGCCACTTACCGATAAAGAGCCATGCGTGCTGCCATGATAAGCTCCGCGAAAGGAAATAATTTTTGTCCGACCAGTAATGCGTTTGGCAAGTTTCAGTGCAGCCTCATTCGCTTCTGTACCCGAATTTACGAAGTAACAACAATCCAATGAAGAAGGAAGCAGAGAAGTTAGCAGAGCCGCTGCTTTCGATTGCGCACTCTGCACAAATTCACCATAGACCATCACGTGCAAATGTTTGTCGAGCTGGTCTTTGATGGCAGTTATAACCTCGGGATTTCCATGACCTATATTGCTTACGCCAATACCACTGATCATGTCCATATACGACTTTCCATTTTTATCGAAAAGGTAGATTCCTTCGGCCCGCACTATTTCCAATCCGAATGGAAACATGGTAGTCTGCGCAAGATTCCTGTCGAAGAATGAAGTATTGTTGCCCATAAATCAAGAAGGAATTATTTGATTATAATTTCATCCATAAAAATCCATGGCATACCACCGGCGCCCAGATGCCATTTGGGTATACTTTCAAAGGCTGGCTCGGCAACCACTTTGATATAGCGGCCCGAAGCACGCAGTTGTGCGCTGAATTCTTTTACCCTTGGTGAATAATTATCCTGGGCTTCTTTGGTCAATAAAGTCTGAGCAAGCGAATAGTTCTTGCCGTTATCTGAAATATAAATTTCAATTTTAGAAGGAAACCATATCCATGATTTTATTTCTTCCAGACAAGAAACCGACACATTCGAAATGGCTTGCGATTTTCCAAGGTCAATAAAACAAACAACTTGTTTACCTTGAAATCCTTGCCAACTTCCCGTTCTGAAATCGGCTCCGCCTCTGAGTCCATCCACCAGGGCCTGATCGCCACCTGCATTGTACTGATTGTCGAATGCTGTAATAGAAGTGATTTTTTTATTGTCGGACCTTTTAATGAAAGTGGCCACAGACGATTGACTCATATCGCAACCTTCCGATTGTGCATAGACTTCTATTTTACTCGATTCATTGAGAACAAGCTTATAATTGTTTTTGCCATTGTATTCTTTCATGCTTCTGTCTTTCGGAGTTCCATCAGCAAGAAGTGGATAAACACGAATTTTTAATGCGGATGCCATGGCGCAACTTATTTGCACAGCGCATGAATCCACAAATGAACTTTGCGGGCCCTGAATAATGGGAACGGGCGTAATCAAATGTTCTGTAATAGCTGGTATGGCTCTTTCCTGTGGAGCTATTATATAATTCAAAGACCTCACGGGAGCCCTTTCATTTTCTATTGAAGTGTAGTTATTTCTGTTGTAGGTGAAGCGCTGATCCGGTCCGCCGGGACAGATATAATACCCACCCAGTTTGCTCATCACGTACCAGGCGGACATCTGACCACAATCTTCATTTCCGCATAATCCATCCGGTGCATTGTGGTATTGAGAGTGTATAATTTCCTGAACCAGTTCATTGCATTTTGCCGTTTCGCCCATCATTGCGTATAAGTAAGCGATATGATGGCTGGGTTCATTGCCGTGAGCATATTGACCTATTAGCCCTGTAATGTCAGCTTGCTCTCTGCCCGAAGTTTTGGACGATGCTTTGAAAAGATTGTTCAGGTGTAATTTAAATGCTTCATTTCCTCCCATGTATTTTTCCAATGTGGGAATATCATGGGGTACAAAAAACTGGTATTGAAAAGCATTGGCTTCAGTGTAATTGAAATTTACTTCGTAGGGGTCGAAGGGTTCAATAAATCCACCATTTCTTCTGGCGCGCATGAATCCAGTCGCAGGATCAAAAACATTTTTCCAGTTTTGTGCCCTTTGGATATAACGCGTATAGACGTCGGTTCTGCCAATGGCTTGCGCAAATTGAGCAATGCACCAATCGTCGTAGGCAAACTCTAATGTTTTACTTACGCTTTCTGAAAAATATTCGGCAGGAACATATCCAAGTGTATCGTAGGCCATTTTTTCATCCTGCGGGCCATTGCTGCTGGCTATCATTGCTTCAAGAGCAAGGTTGGTGTCAAAATCTCTTATGCCATCGAAGTACGCGTCTGCAATCACACTGACAGAGTGATAGCCGATCATACAATTGGTCTCATTCGAAGCCAGTTCCCACACAGGAAGGTATTCGCTTTCTTTGTACATATTCAGAAACGAGCGTATAAAATCGCGCGTTCTTTCCGGTTCTATTCTTTTGAGCAAAGGATGCAATGCCCTGAAAGTATCCCAAAGAGAAAACACTGTGTATTGATTGTACCCATCTGTTTTGTGAAGCTCGTTATCCATTCCCCTGTATCTTCCATCCTCATCGCTCCATAAGTTGGGTGTAGTAAAACAATGGTAAGCAGCGGTGTAAAAGTTCGTCTTATCTTCTGGATTATTTTCTTCAATCTGTAGTTTGTTCAATTGTGCAGTCCAGGCATCACTTGCTTCTCTTTTGTATTGATCGAAATTCCAATGTTTTGCTTCAGCGTGAAGATTATTTCTTGCGCCATCAATATCGGTTCCGCTTATTCCTACCTTAACCATTATTTCATCCGTGGGATCGAATTGTACAGAAAAGACCTGAACCTGTTCAAGAGTTTGTCTGCGAATCCCATCAGTAGAGGGCTCATCATAAACAATGTCGAGTTGATTGAAATTACGGAAAGGTTTAGAGAAGACGGCATAGAAATAACAATGTTGTTCAGTAGCCCAGCCTTTCGAAACACGATAGCCGTATATCACCGTATCGCCAACCGTTCCGATGTCGTACCAGAGCAATTCATCTCGGTGCATCAGATCCAGAAAAAGTCTGCACGAATCGCCCGGTGCAAATTGATAGCGTTGAATGCCTGTGCGTTCTGTGGCAGTCAATTCTACATTGATATTGTAATCTGTCAATCTTACCTGATAATATCCGGGCTCAGCTTTTTCATCCTTGTGACTGAACTTCGAACGGTAAGCGTCCCTCCAGGAATCTGAGCTGTGAATCTTGTGGTTGGTTGGCATAAAAAGTATATCGCCATAATCACTCACACCTGTGCCTTGCAGGTGAGTATGCGAAAATCCATAAACGAGACTATCGTCGTAATGATAACCTCCACAACCGTCCCAACCTTCCAGTCGCGTGTCAGGGCTGAGTTGCACCATTCCAAAGGGTCGTGTGGCGCCCGGATAAGTATGTCCGTGACCGCCTGTTCCGATAAATGGATTCACCCATTGGTTGTAGCTTTCTAAAGGAAGCGCAGGCTCAGGCATGGGCACTGCTATGTTTTTTGTTTTGTGACATCCTGCAATGGCTAGAAGTGAAGCAATTGCAATGAAGTAAATTGGCCAGACTTTCATGTGTCAAACCTAATTCATTCAACGATATTTATGGAGAAAAAAAGGAAGGATTTTAATATTATTCCAAGTATAGGTTCTTATCCTTACTTCGGAATACAAACCGTACAACTCGCCCGATCATGTGTCAGGCCCATATGCAGAACAGCAGGTTTTGAAGGCTTGATCTTTTCCTCATAAATTTTTTTCTGTTCATCAGTAAGTAGCAGTTTGAGACATATATCCCTGGTTTCTCTGATGTTTTTCTTGTTCAGTTCGAGTGCCGATATTTTATTTTTTTTCTCTTCTTCTATAATAGATTTGCGCGAAAGAAACATAATTTCTTTATCTATAACACGAATGTCAATGGAGGCTTTTTTGTAAAGTGTATCTACCAAAGCAGATTGAACCTGATTCAAACTCAATTCAGATTTGAGATTAGCTATAAAAGTACTGTCTGATTGCGCCAGACTCTGCTTTTGAAAAAGTAAACAAATCAAAACCATGGCCATAAAAATGACCTTGGGGCATTCATATTTGAACTGATTTGTCAATACTTCTGGCTGAGAAAAATTCTTTAGCAGCAAAGATAGTCCGCTTGTGATATATTTGCACCGCTTTGGTTTTGCGTACCAACTACTGTACCGCAAATGAAAAGGGAATCCGGTGTAAATCCGGGACTGTACCCGCAGCTGTAAGCATCAACCTTGTGTTGTCGATCTAAAACCACTGCCGACCTCAGAAATCGGTGGGAAGGTGACAACAGGATGTAAGTCAGAAGACCTGCCACGGCCAATTAATCTTTCAAAGAAGACTCGGGAAGAAGTCTGACGAAAGGCCGATGAAAAAAATTGTATCTGCCATATTGTTTGTGCTGTTGTGCTGCGCAGTTTCGCGGGGCCAGTCTGTGCAGGATTCTATTTTGGCGTCCGACGGATTGCAGGAGTTGTTATTGGTAGTAATAGAGACAGATCGCCCTGTCCACCGCGGCAATCGCGCTTTGTGCGATTCTCTTCAATACAGAAGGGCAAGTGGAGAAAGCCTTGCCCAGCTTTTGATGCGCAAGGGTTTGGGCAATATCAACAGCTACGGAGCCTTTGGCTCGACGGCATTGGCCCGGGTAGGAGGAAGCTCTCCTTCACAGACCTTGCTCTCCTGGCATGGATTGCCCATCAATTCACCTACATTGGGCGTGGCCGATTTGTCTTTGATTCCGGCAAATGCATTTGAGCAAATCTATTTCAACGACCGATCTCCGCAGTCTAATCAACAAGGTTCCACCATTGGATCTGAGATAGCACTTTCCCCCGATTATTTGCATAAAACAAAAAATGAAATCCACAAAATAGAAATTTCTTTCAGAACGAATTCCATCCAAAACAACAACCTGAGTTTTATACATCAATACTCACGCGGAGGTTTATCATCCAGATTTTATATTCAAAAATCAGATAATGCCAATGCCTTTGTTTATAAGGACATGCTGAAAATCGGGCAGCCCTGGCTTAAACAGGGCCACAGCAACTGCAGTGATTTTTCATTTATCGAAGAGCTTAATTTTTCTCCGCAACATGCGGCATATAAATTAAGCGCCGGATTTTGGGGGCAAAAAAGGTCGGTGTCGATTCCACTCATAATGGGTGCTTATGGCAATAGCAACGCAAAACAATACGACAATGCCTTGAGGTCCTATTGCCAATATTCGAATGCAGGTTTTCTGGTTAAGTTGGGCTGGCTCGACGATTTTCAGCGCTACACCGATCGAAACGACAATTCGGAAGTACTCTTAATAGATTCTTCGGTGAGAACAAAGCAAGCCATGATCAATACAAGCTGGTCAGGTTCTATTGGATCAGGAAGATTCAACGCGTCTTTTCAGGGAGGAAATGTACAGGCGATCAATTCAAATTACGAATCTGGTAAATTAAATGAACTCTTTGGCGCTGCCGCCGCTTCTTATAGCCTGAGAAAGAATTATTGGACATTCAATGCTGCTGCCAGGATTGAAAAGCGCGGTGTTTTTAATCCACTCACGGCATCGGATATCACTGCTGATAGAGTGAGAGTCAATTCTGAAGGAAACAAAACAGAATGGTCATTTTCCCTTCAACGCAAATTTCGAATTCCAACTTTAAACGATCGCTACTGGATTCCTGGAGGCAATCCTGATCTCAAGCCAGAGTTGGGTTACTCGGTCAATATTTATTTTTCGAATACGCTGAATTTTAAGAAAGGCAATTTCCTGAAATCTTCCATTCGTGGAACGGCTTCTGCCATCAACAATTGGATACAATGGGTTCCGCAAAACTCTTCCATCTGGTCGCCGGTCAATTACAAAGAAGTGCGCTCCATTACTATTGAGCCTGAAATAGAGCACAACCGTCAGATTCAAAAAATGAATGTAAGATTATTGGCACGTGCACAATTGGTGAAGACAATGGCGAACAACAATACTGCGCAAGACCAAAAGCAATTCAGCTTGATTTATACACCTGCATTTACTTTTTTCTCATCGCTGGATTTAGAAAGAAAAAATGCGGATGTCGGATTGATCTACAGGTGGTCAGACAAGCGTTATACCAACGAGGCCAATACAAAGCTTGATGCATTGCCGTCTTACGGTCTGATCGATATAATGGCAGGATATCATGTCAATTTTAATCCATGCGCCCTCGATCTCAGAATTAGTGTAGACAATATTTTGAATATACAATATCAACAGGTGAATAGTTATGCACTTCCCGGCCGGGTAGTGTCGCTAACTCTTCGCTTCATACTTAACAAACCCAATAAATTAGTCAAATGAAATTTCGCAATGCACTGGCCATTGGCCTTTTGGTTCTCGCTTCATCATGCAAAAAGGATGAAGAAGAGGAACCAACCAATAATGAGGTCAATTATACACGTGGTATTTTTGTTACGAATGAAGGCAGTTTTAATGGCAACAATGCCAGCATCACGCACTTCGATCCAAGCCTCAAACAAACCGAAAGCGTCTATCAGGTTGCCAATGGCGTTGGATTGGGAGACGTGCTTCAATCCTTCACCATCATTGGTGATAAGGCATATGCCGTAGTGAACAATTCGCAAAAGGTGGAAGTGTTGGAATTGAAAACCATGAAAAGAATTGCTACCATAACCGGTGTTGATTATCCAAGACATTTGCTTGACGCTGGCAATGGCAAAGCCTATCTTACCAATGGAAGCCTCGCAGGAGAAGTAAAGATTATCGACCTTATAACCAACACCATTGCAGGAAGTATTGCTGTAGGAATGGGCCCGGAGAAAATGTACAAATCCGCCGACAAAGTATTTGTATGCAACAGTGGAGGCTGGAGTATCGACAATACAATCAGCGTAATAGATATCAATACATCTGCAGTTGTTTCAACCATTACTGTTGGAGACAGACCCATTGATATGGCTTTGGACAGTTTCGGAAATCTATGGACCCTGTGTTCAGGCGAAACTTTGTATGATGAGAATTGGGCCGTGGTAGGTAACACGCCAGCAATGCTTTACCAGATAGATCCTATAACAGGATTGGTTATGAGTTCGATGCAGGTAGGAGCATTGGGCGACCATCCACGTGAATTTGCAATGAGTGCAGATGAAACCGATTTGCTTCTGGTAAACAATGGCCTTCAAAAGATGGATATGCTTACAGAAACCTGGTCCACCCTCGTCCCAGGCTCTTTCAATAGTGTAGATGTCAATACTGCCGATGGCGACATCTGGTGTACCGGTACCACCAATTTTGTAGATCCTTCTACATTGTATCATTACAATTCCAGCGGTGTACTCGAAAACCAGTTCACAGTTGGACTTGGTGCCAACGGCGTCGATTTCAACTAAGCGTCAGTACGGATGACAATTACAGGACAATTTTATAAGCAAATTTCCTTTCTTTGTGAATATGAAAATTTGGATTTTAGTTTTAGGCTTGGGCCTGGCCGGTTTCTGTCAAGCCCAAACTCCCAACCATTTGCTCTGGAAGATTTCAGAAAAGGGAAGTAAAAAAGCTTCTTACATTTTTGGAAGCATGCACACCAATGATTCATTGGCCAATACATTCAGCAGTGAATGGTGGAAGGCTTTCGAAAGTTGCGAAGTGGTTGTGGGAGAAGTAAACGCCACAGACATGTCGGGTATGTTGGAAGGCATGTCGGCAGTAATGATGCAAGACACCACACTCGAAGATCTTTATACTCCTGAAGAGTACAAACAAGTGAGTGATTTTATTGATTCCAGACTCGATGATTTGACGGGAGGTTTTGCAAAAATGATGAAACCCTTTTTCATCATGGCACTGATAATGGAGCAGCCCGAAGACAAAGGCCCGTACAATCAGGTAATGGACATTCGCCTGCAAACTTTAGCCACCGAAAAGAAGAAGGAAATTGTGGGCCTCGAAACCATGAAAGAACAGACAGAATCTGTTGCTGTAGTTGATTTGAAAGAACAGGCCAAAATGTTGCTCGAATTGGTACAGAACTTTGATAGCCCGGAATACAACATCGACAAAATGCTGGATATCTATTATACCCAAAGCCTGGATGCACTTCAGGAATACGCCATAAAATTTGAATATCCTGATGAACTCATGACATCATTGCTGGATGGAAGAAACAAGAAATTTGTGGAGCGACTCATTCCTCATTTAAGAAAAGGCAAAGTATTTTGTATGGTCGGCGCACTTCATTTGCCCGGGAAAAATGGCATGTTGGAAATGCTCAGGGCCAATGGTTTTGTGGTAGAACCCGTAGAATTTCATTTTGGAAATTAACAGAAAAGAATAAATTGAAAAAAACGAAACCCACCTTTGGAAGTCAGGTCATGGGCTTTAATTCGAACCTCAGGTTCAAAGGTAAATTACCTGAAGGCATTGAGGTGTTGAATCCTTTTCGCGACAATCCCGAAGTCATTCCAATCGCCGGTCAGTTCTACAATAAGTTTTACAACGACAGCGAGCCAAGAAATTTAATTTTGGGAATCAATCCGGGTAGGCTGGGCTCAGGCGCCACGGGCATTCCATTCACAGATACCAAACGCCTTACAGAATATTGCGGAATCGAATTGACCTCCATACATACGCACGAACCATCTTCTGTATTTGTCTATAAAGTAATAGAAGCTTTCGGCGGTCCTGAGGCATTCTATAAACAATTTTATATTTCGTCCATTTGTCCTTTGGGTTTTGTGAAAGTACAAAACGGCAAAGAAGTCAATTACAATTATTACGACAGCTCTGCATTGCGCAAAGCTGTGGTTCCATTTGTAACACAATCGTTGGCAGAGCAACTGAAATTCGGCATCCAGCGCAAAAAAGTAATTTGTTTCGGCACCGGAAAAAACTACGATTTCATTTCAGAGTTGAATGATCAACTTCAAATTTTCGGAGAAGTAATAGCATTAGAGCATCCACGCTATATTATGCAATACAAAGCGAAGCGGATGGAGGAGTTTGTGGATAAGTACCTGCGGGTGATGAGTGAGTGTTAGGTAGTAGATTTAGTTAAATAGTTGAAATTTTCAAGTAAATTGCACTCAATTAAAGCAAGCCTTTTTGAATGATATATACTGAATTATGAAAGAATTAATTAGAAAATTTTTAGAGTTTCTTGACGAAGCCCATCGGGAATTTGAAGTTCATAAAAAGGGAGCTATTTTACTTAAATGTGGGACTGAAACGATTGAAATCTTTAATGGCTTAATTGAGTTAATTAATCTACTTAACAATGAGGCTAATTCGAGATCAATAAATCGTAATTGCCTTTATCAATATGAAGAAACGCTTCAAACCGCTATAGATACGTTGCCTTTTAGGGGTTATTCAGATGCAGATTTTATTGGCAATCAAAATAGTCATTGGAAGGTTCAAAATTGGAACAATTTGAATCGAAATTCGGAAAAAAGAAAAAGTGTATTGGAAGAAATGAAATTTAAATTATTTTTTTTCTCAAACGCCGATTATTTTACAAAAAATTTAGTTGTTATTGGGTCCAATGGAGCTGGTAAAACTCTACTCTCCAATAAACTTAAGGATTATTTGGGCAATGCTGGAGTGTCGATATCAGCTCAAAGACTTCTTTTCGTGCCTAATTTTGATTCCATTCCAAATCCTAATCATGCTTCTAATGAATTAAAAAGTGTCCAAATGTTAGATAAGGCTAATAAGGACAGTGCTTCAATCAAAATATTGGAGAAGGAGTTTGGGGTTGTGTTAAAGAATTTATTGGCCGAAAATATTTCACGAAGTCATGACTATAGAAGTGAGGCGATTAAGAGTACTTTAAAGGGAGAGATAGTATCCAAGCCTCAATGGACCAATTTGGATTTAACTTTGAAAATATGGAATTCTTTGAATCCTCAGAGATCGTTGAAATGTATTGACGGGATGAACATTGTGGCATCTGAAGGCGATAAATCAACTTATGATGCCGCTCAAATGAGCGATGGTGAAAAAGTTATGCTTTATTTAATCGCACAAGTTATCCAGGCACCTATATCTAGTTTTGTTATCATTGATGAGCCGGAAATGTATTTGCATAAAACTGTTTTGAAGAAACTGTGGAATGAACTTGAAGCTCTAAGAGAGGACAGCATATTTATTTATCTCACTCATGATCTTGATTTTGCTTCAAGTAGGAATGGGGCAAAGAAAATTTGGATTAAATCATTTAGTTATCCGGATAAATGGGAAATTGAAAGCATATCCTCTGATATCATACCAGAATCTCTAATGCTGGAATTACTTGGAAGTAGAAGGAATATCTTATTTTGTGAGGGAACTAAGGGTAAAACTGATGAGAGTATTTATAGTATTTTATTTCCTGGTTTTACAGTAATACCTGTTGAGAGTTGTTTTAACGTAATTAATTACACGAAGTCATTTAATAAGATTAAATCAACCAATACAAGAGCCTTTGGGTTGATTGATTCTGATCACCATGACTCAGATAGGCTTGAGAAGCTAAGGAAGGATTATATTTATAACATTCAATTGGCAGAAATTGAGAACATTTTTCTCGATCCCTTTTTTTTAAGGCAGATGGCAAGTCAAATTATGGTGGATGAAGGAGTAGTTGAGAAAATTAAAATAGGTATAATAAGTAAACTAAAGAAGGATTTAGAGTTACAGGTTTCGAATTATGTTAGCACAAAAGTGGATAATTTTTTTACGGATAGCAATGTTTCGAAGGCCAATTCGAGGCAAGACTTAAAGAGAAATTTTGAGGTATTTGTTGGCAAAATATCAATTGACGAACTCTACGAAAAAAGAGTTGCAATTCTGACCCAAATTATTGAGACTAATGATTATGATAAAGTAATATCTTGCTACAATAATAAGGGGCTTCAGTCTATCGCCTGTAAGCATCTAAAAATTAGTGACTTCATAGAAAAGAGTCTCAAATTAATTCAAACCAATAAAGAAACTAGAAAACTTTTGCATAGGTACTTCCCAAAGGAAATTCTTGATATTGGTCTAAAGGAATAAGATTTTGAGCGGATATGTACGCCCAATCGTAGATGCTAAAGTCAGAAGAGCTTGAGTTTTTCAAATTTAAGTCGATCCAATTGGATAACTACTTTCCCTCAATCCACCGCCAACACCAACCCCTTCAAATACTCACCTTCAGGATGAAAAATATTGATCGGATGATCCGCCGGTTGGTGCAATTGATGTAAAATCCTCACCTTTCTTCCGGCATTGATGGCCGCAGCAGTAATGGTGTGGTTGAACAATTCTTTGTCGACTGCCTGAGAACAAGAAAAAGTAAAAACAATTCCGCCAGGTTTGATTTGTCTGAAAGCCGCTTCATTGATGCGCAAATATCCCTGAACGGCTTTGTGTCTTGCGCTGAGGTGTTTGGCAAAGGCAGGAGGATCAAGAATAATGATGTCGTAATCCTCTTCCAGGTTTTTGAAATAATCCACCGCATCGGCTTTGATTACTTTATGTTGTTCAGCCGAAAATCCATTTATCACCACATTTTCTTCTGTAAGATCAAGAGCTTTTTGGCTGCTGTCCAAGCTGTGCACCAATGTAGCGCCTTCGTGCAAAGCGAAAATGGAAAATCCTCCTGTATAGCAAAATGTATTCAATACTTTTTTTCCTTTCGAATATTCGCCCAGCAACTTTCTGTTTTCCCTTTGGTCGATAAAAAATCCTGTCTTCTGACCTTCTTCCCAGTCTATTTTGAATTTGTTGCCATACTCCGTGCAGACATTGTCCAACTGAGAGCCCATCAGGTAGCCATCATAAATAAAATCGGGTGAGTTCTTCTGAAGTTTCTCCGCGCTTTTGTCGTAGATCGCAGTCAGCGAACTGCCATAAATTTCCTGCAATGCCTCCACCAAAAAAGGCTTGATTTTGTGCATACCCAAACTGTGAGATTGGATAACGGCTGTTGAGCCATAAATATCAATAATCAGTCCTGGCAATCCATCGCCTTCAGCATGGACCAGTCTGTAAATATTTGAACTGGCATTTCCTGTTAGCCCCAGGTTTTTGCGCAAATTGAAAGCCGCATTCAGCTTCTTTTTCCAGAAAGCAACGCTGTCTTCATAACCTTCAAAAGAAAATATCCGAACGGCAATGGAGCCTTCGGCATAATGTCCTGTTCCCAGGTATTTTCCCTGGTCTGTGGTCACTTCCACAATATCGCCCGAAGCCACCTTTCCATTAATTTGTTTAATGGCTCCCGAAAAAACCCACGGATGAAAACGCTTGAGACTGTGGTCTTTTCCGGGTTTGAGGATTATCTGAACGAATGACATAAGCTAAAAAATTGAGGGGCAAAGCTAGGGAGGTTTGAGGAGAGATGGAGAAGGCTATTTGCAGTAATTAAAGAATAAAACAGAACTGAAAAACAAAGACTTGATCATTTTAAGTAGTTAATTTTAATCTGGTTTATCAATTGACAATTTATTCAATATTTGGGCACTGTTCTGACTTATGCCCCCGTTGACATCTACATTGAAGGCAACCTATTCAGAAACTTGCCTTGATATATCCAAAAGTTTCGCTCTCTCAGATACCCCACAAAAGTCTTGGTCATTTTAGTATTAATCGTTTGATTTTGAGTTGTACGCAGGTTATTTCACGAAGAAAAATTTAAAAGTCTAATCTGGGACACAAAAAAGAATGCTTATCGTGAATCATACCAGCATATGGCGGACGCTCATAAAATCCGCGAAAAATCCGCGTTCCAATAAAAAAATGGGACAATCCATTCATGAAATAGAACGCGGATAAAACCTTATCTGTCATATCACTCTTGCTGGTCTTAGCTTTCTGAATAAATACTAATATTGCCATCTCTTGCCGCTTTGATTGCTGCAAAAGAAAAGGCTATTGTTTTCACTATTTACAATCTGGTACAATTCCCGATAAGCACTTAAAAAAGTGCGAGTCAGATATTGTCGCAATTTTGGGACAAGAATTTTGTCCAGGATAAAAATGTCCCAGAATTGGGACAAAACATGGACAGGGTAAAAAAATGTCCCGAAATTAGGACAAAATTTTAGGTCCGTTTATTTTTGTCCCAAAATGTATTTGTTTTTCTAGCCAATATCCAAGACATCAGTTTCACTTCCTTCTTTCAAATACAGTGGCTAAAAGGGAGATCATGGTTCACCAGCAAGGCGCCATGAGTGATCACGATTGTAAAAAATGTCGCGATGGGTGAACTTAGACGCTGTTGAATTGGGTGTACCGTTGAGATTTTGCCACATCACAACAAAAGCGTCTGGTCAAGCCGGATGTAATCCTAAAAATTACAAGTCTGATTTATATCACATCAAGCAGATACACTTGCATGTTAGCAGCAACACGTTCACCAAAATGACTAATAAATTCCGAAAAATTTGACTTCATAGAAGTTTGTAACTACTCAGGAATGGTTTGGGCGATTAACTTTAGTGCCGAGAACACATCTTGACCGTTTTTTATGGCCGTATCGATTACTGACCTTAGTATAGCATAACGGTTAGCTCCTTGTTGACTTCTAAATGAGCCCGATA
>JANNEQ010000157.1:0-12548 GCA_031378885.1 Flavobacteriales bacterium | reverse complement strand
CGTTTTACACCATTGTTTACACGCATCTCCTGATCCAGAATGGATCAAACGTTTATAGCACATTCTGTTTGCAACGATCAAACGACCCGGATAGGGTCGAATGTTATTTTATAAAAAGACCTTAACTTAATGACATTGCCCAAAGGGACATGCCGGGGCTAATAACATATAAGTCCTCCGGACTTAGGCAATCCACTCAATTTGCTCCATCTCTCCCCAACTTTTGCGGTTGACCCGATAAAAGCGGCAAGAGATGGCAATAATGGCATTTATCCAGAAAGGTAAGACCAGCAAGAGTTGGATGAAAGGAAAGGTTTTATCCGCGTTTGAAAATCAGGGTTCTATTTCATGAATGATTGTCCCTTTTTTTTGGAACGCGGATGACGCGGATTTTATGAGCGTCTGCCCAATGCTGGTATGATTCCCGATAAGCACTTTATATTCTTCGTGTCCTTTTTTGCCTGATCAAAAAAATCAAGGCTGTTATCCTTTTTCCCATACGGACACGCCAGGAAAAATGACAAGGACCGTCCCGGAGTGTTGGCGGCCCTTTTCTTCAAAGATGCAACTTTGAAATGGAATCATGATGCAGCTTTTGGGTGCATGGTTGTAGCTGTCTGGCTGGTTTTCAGGAAATAAATAAGAATAAATGAAACCAATGATGAATTGCCCACGTTAAAAAGCCACAACTAAATGATTTATTTTGATGAAAAATACCCTATACACGGCATTCGTTCTGGCTTTAATGGCTACTCAGGCATGTCAGAATCAGACCGCAAATCCTGGTCAGGAGAAAGCAGCTTTTCAGCTTCAGGCCAATGATTCATTGTTTCATGTGGACCAGGCCGGATACAATTTCAATATCATCCTCCCCAAAGATTTGATGATATCCAGTAACCCGGAAATCAAAGTGAATGAGGCCACTGGCGAGTTGAACATCCGTTTGGGTGAGCATTTCTGGATAGTAGCTTCGCAGGAAAAGGTAGATTTAACCGCCATGAAAGCCGCCATGAGCGATGATATGTTGTTCAAACCAGAAATTTTGGAAGAGAATGCCACATCCATACTTTATAAGCGGGTTTTGCCAGATGGCACAGAATATGATTACAGCTTTAAGAGCTGCTCGGAAATCAGCGGAAAGCCATACCTGTTTAAGACATCTGAAGAAGGAGAATTCTCAAAGGAGAGTGTGACGAAGATGAAAGATGCCATAAGCTCAATACAAAACACCACTGTTTAAATAATTTTGAATAAATTGCGCAGTCAAATATTGACATGCATATTAATAATAATACAATGAAATCCCTATTCATCGCACTGTTCACAATCTTTGCTGTTTCCTTCTGCCAGGCAGAAGTGATTGTAATCAGCGGAGTTTATCAAGGCAAAGACCTCTACGTGAAAAACCCGGAGACTTCCAGTGGTGTAGGTTTTTGCATCTTTGAAGTTCAGGTCAATGGTAAAGTTACCAGTGACGAAGTGAACTCGCCCGCCTTTGCAGTGGACCTTAAAGTATGGGCTCTGACAATAGGCACTCCTATAGAAATCGTGCTGCGTTGCAAAGAAAAGTGCGATGTTAAGATTATCAACCCTGAGGTTGTATATCCGAATAGCACCTTTGAAATCGGGACGATGGCTGTTAGTCCGGAAGGTATATTGAATTGGACTACCAGTCGTGAAACAGCTCCCATTGCTTATATCATTGAGCAATTCAAATGGAATCGCTGGATCAAAATAGGTGAAGTTCAGGGCATTGGTAAAACAGATAAAAACGAATACTCCTTTCAGGCAAAGCTTCACAGTGGCAACAATACCTTCAGGGTTTACCAGATAGACCACAAAGGGCAGCGTATTTCGCAGGAAGTTAAAGTAGAGAGCAAAGTGACCCCGGTTAGCATCGTTGGCAACAAAATGGCCTCCACATTGGACTTCTCAGAAGAAACAGATTATGAAATCTACAGCGAGTACGGATCACTTGTAAAAGCCGGCCGTGGAAAGAGCGTAGATACTTCAAAATTCTTTAAAGGAAAATATTATGTGAGTTTCGACAACAAAGGCGGAATGATCATAGACAAGAAATAATAACTAACTCAGCGACTATTACTTTAAAATCCTTGTAGGTTTGTACCTGCAAGGATTTTTTTTTATTTCAACATGCTCAGAAAAATAGAACATATCGGCATTGCTGTAAAGGATATTCAAATATCAAATAAGCTTTTCACAGACATTCTTGGCGTTGCGCCCTACAAAGAAGAATTGGTGGAAAGCGAAAATGTGATCACCTCCTTTTTTAAAGTCGGTGAAAGCAAGATAGAACTCCTTCAGGCCACTCATCCGGATTCGGCCATAGCGCGTTTTCTGGAAAAAAACAGGGAGGGCATTCACCACATTGCATTTGATGTGGAAGACATTGCAGCAGAAATAAGCCGACTGGAATCTTTGGGTTATGAGATGATTCACAAGCAAGCCAAGGCGGGAGCCGATGGGAAAATAATTGCTTTTATGCATCCGAAAAGTTCTGGTGGTGTGTTGGTGGAACTTTGTCAGGATAAAAAGTAGTGGATTGACCGGGCGGGCATTAAGTTTAAGGAATTGACACACACGAAACAGTCCCGGAGGGACGACCTTTTGGTAGAATCAAAAAAGCAAGGCGGTCACAAAAGTCCCGTAGGGACGACCTTTTGGTAGTTTGTAATTGGATACCAAAAGGCCGCCCCGCTGGGGCTTTGGGGATTGCACCGGAATCATTTCTACCAAAAGGCCGCCCCGCTGGGGCTTTATGATTCGAGTCACCTTAACTTAACATTGCCCATTTGGAAAGCGCTACAATATGGGCCGTGCCTCTGGCACTTGGAAAGATATTCATGGTTTAAAGTCCGGAGCGGATACAAGAGCCGTAGGCTCGGTCCATATTGTAGCAACGGGTTTTAACCCGTTGAAATGAAATCGCGAATAACAACAAAGAGCAAGCTCGGCCCATACAATATGATCTTAATTCAATAATAAGCCAAGCTTCAAAGAAGCGGCATGTCAATAAAAACAGGCGTGAAGAAATACCCAGCTTCAGAGAAGTGGCATGTCAATAAAAACATATATGAAAGACAACCAATCCTCATGCTTTCCGAATCACGATTCAATCCAGTCCCAATTTTAGCCAGCCCACAACATTTTTAAAAAAAATTGGCCAACCCATCCACAATATTTTCTGCTGAACAACTTTTTTCATGTGCGCACTTTACTTTTTTTTTGTGAGAGTGTGCACGTCGAAAGAAATAAAGAGAAATAAAAATGGAGATGAGAACATTAAGACAAGTGAGAAAGGAGATTGGTGTGAGTCAGCGCGCACTGGCCAGAATGATTGGCGTTAATTCTTCTTTGATCAGCATGGCCGAAGGTGGATTCAGGAGTTTCAGACAGGACTTGTGGGCGCAGGTGGAATTGCTGCTCAAGAGCAAGCGCGAATTGAAGAACAAAACAGTTGCGCACACTCCCGACTTCAACACGCGCATCGAAGGCATTCAACGTGGCGTTCAATTGCAAATGCAAATCGAGATTGGAAAGTTGCGCATCAAAATTGCGACCTGTCAATTGAAGTTGAATGCCATGGAAAATACTTATCAGAGAGCGGAGAATAAGTTGAAAGTCTTCATGCAGGAATACGCCACATTTAAGCACATAAGCCACTACGGCGATCAACTCAGAGAGATGATTCGAAGCGCACAAAAATTAGTAGCCAACAACCATCCGCAAATGCAGCATTGGATCCGCTTACAAATTCAATGTATGGAGATGAGTGTGGCCAATATATTGGGTCAGTTGCAGGGTGTGAATTGAAAATGTGTGTTGCAATGTGGAGGGTGAATATTTTCGTGGATTGATGTGCCTGATTTTGGACTTTTAATGTTGCTCCTTTGCGTAAATTCTTTTCAAATTCTACCCGGAAATATTTTTCTCGATCCTTTATCCAGAAAGGTAAGGTTTTATCCGTGTTTGAAAATTCGAGGTCTATTTCATGCATGATTGTCCCATTTTTTTATTGGAACACGGATAACGCGGATTTTTGCGGATTTTTCGCAGATCTTATGAGCGTCCGCCATATGCTGGTATGATTCACGATAAGCATTAAAATCTAATGCGGATTTTCTGACGTGACGGCTGTTCGATAGAGTTGAATTTATTGAAGACGCCCGCGATTTGGAAATTGCGTAGAAATACGTATTTTTTTGGTGAGGAAAAATGGGTGAATGGATTTGTGAGAGATTTTTTTGTCGGAAGTTTTTGGGGATTGGTCGTATTGGCTTGGCTTTATTCGGTTTTTTTACTCTGGATTTTTTTGAAAGTTCGTGGGGTAGGATTGGATTAATTACTTTTGGATTTATCGTTCAAATTAACAAATTAAAAGAGTTTGAAGGATATAAAAAAAGGTGGAGTTGATTGAATGAGTCTTGTACTATTCGTGCGGTTTGCATGGCAACAATAGCCAACAATACAAAATACGCATTGCGCATTTTGTATTATTTGGTGCAAAAAGGTAGCGGAATGAGGGTTTGTATATCCACTTCGGTGTCTTATTATCAGGTCAATAGAGCGGAATAATTGTTCGAATTGGCTACAAAAGCCGCAGGGCTGTATATTTGGGGTGTAATTTTAAAACACGCACTTATTTAAAGAGTTGGCAGAAAGCGCACTTAACCAAACCGCAACCATGAAACAGACTGCCAATAAATTAAAATGACCAACACGACCAAACATTTTGACAGGTGGACACTTACATAACATTATCTCGACCATAGGACACATCGGCTTTACAAGCAGAAACACAAGCCAAAGCAATAAAAAATAAAACACCCCACCAAACAAAAAAATGAATTTCTATGGCTCCCCCATTGCACTTTTGCTTACGCCTTTGTTTGGCGCAGGTTCAGGGATAGGAGTAACTTTCAAGACTGGAACACCGATTTATACCACTCTAAATTGTTACTTCACGAGTTGTAAAATGAAGTAAAACAAATAACCAAACGAAAAATAAACAGCGAGAAAGCAGAAAAGATATATGTCATTAAACATACAGCATTTAGAGAACGAAATTATAGACCAATACCTCTATGACGAACACCCATCAAGACCTTGGATAATTGGGTTTAGTGGTGGAAAAGATTCCACCATGCTTTTACAAATGGTTTGGAATGCGCTAAAAAGAATTGAACCCATTCTACTTACAAGACAAATTTATGTTGTTTGCAATGACACTTTAGTCGAAAATCCAAGAATCGTAAAGTTCATCAACAAAACTTTAAAACGAATTCAGAAAGAAGCAAACCTTAATCAGTTTCCAATTATTGTGCATCAAACAATGCCGAATTTGGAAAATACCTTTTGGGTAAAATTGATTGGATTGGGCTATCCAGCCCCAAATAAGTTTTACAGATGGTGCACCGAACGTTTGAAAATTGACCCGACTACTCGATTCATTAAGGAAACAACTTCAATGAATGAAGAAGCAATAATTCTTTTGGGAACAAGAAGTGCCGAAAGTTCAAACCGTGCAGCTTCAATAAAGAAACATGAAGTAAAAGGACATCGATTGCGTAAACATTTGTTGCCGAATGTTTTTGTATACGCACCAATTAAAGACGTTACAACCAATGAAGTTTGGCAATATCTCAATCAAGTTCCACCACCTTGGGGCGGAACGCACAAAGAATTGGTAACTCTTTACAGAAACGCAAATGCAGGTGATTGTCCGTTAGTAATTGACGACACCACCCCAAGCTGTGGCAACAGCCGTTTTGGTTGCTGGACGTGCACCGTAGTGAACAAAGACAAATCAATGGAAGGGTTGATTGACAATGGTGAAGAATGGATGCAACCTTTAGCAGACATCAGAAATTTCTTAATTGAAACCAGAGATAATCCTGAGAAATACAGACAAAGAGAAAGAAGAGATGGTTCTGTTCATGAAAGATTTTGGGGACCCTATACTTTTGAAACCAGAGTCGAAATTTTAAAACGAATCCTGAAAGCTCAAAAACTAATCGAAGAATCAGAAGGCATTGAATTGATAACGCACCAAGAAATGGTGCTTATTCAATACTATTGGTTCAGAGATTGCTTTTTCAAAACCAAAGTATCGCAAGTATATAATCGCATCTTCAAAACACAAATGGATATGAGTAAACAAGAAGAAAAGTACAAACAAGAAGCCGACCTTCTAAAAAAGTCTTGCAAACAAGAACCAAAAGATGTGGAGTTGATTCAAGACCTTTTGGCATTGCAAAAAACCAAAACGCTGATGATTCGGAAAAGAGGTTTGCAATCAGACATTGACAATCGCTTGAATCAATTTATTGAAGAATTAAAGAATCCAGAGATGGTATAGGCAATGACAATAAAAGAAATTGAACTCTACAACTTTCGCATATACAAGGGCGAAAACTGCATTGACTTAACAAGCGCTGGTAAGAAAAACATCTTTGTAGTAAGCGGAAGAAACGGTTTTGGAAAAACTACTTTTTTGATGTCAATGGTTTGGTGCCTATATGGCAAAAACATGCAGGAAGTTGACGACTTATACAAAAAAGAAATTGTTGACCAAGGCGGTTATAGCAAATACATTGTAAACTCACTTAACCGATTAGCAAAAGCAGAGGAAGACTACAACTTTCATGTGTCAATCACATTTACCAATGTGAGTATTCCTGAAGTTCCTTGCAAAGAAATTGTAGTTAAGAGAAGCTATAACGCCAAAACCAGTGTCGCTGAAGAAGTAGAAGTTCTGATTGACGGATATCCCAGTGAGTTAGCAAAAGAGGTTGGACAAGAAATATTCATTCGTGAGTTTATCATGCCGATTGAGATTGCTAAATTCTTCTTCTTCGATGCTGAAAAGATTGTGAGTTTAGCAGAAGTAAATACAACCGAACAACGCAAAAATTTAAGCCGTGCATATTCAGAAGTTTTGGGCATAAAAAAATATGAGGACATAAAAAATGAGTTGGAAAGTTTACAGCTCAAACTTCGTCAAGAGTCAGCAAGTGCCAGTGAGAAAGGGCAATTAAAACAATTAGAAGCTGAGGTTGAAACTTGTGAAGCCCGAATAGAAGAAAACCATAAGAAAATTGGTGAATTGAGGGAGAAGCGAAATGAGAAGAACAAAGATTCAAGAGATATTCAAGAGAAGCTGATCAAAGCAGGTAGCTTAATTACAGTTGAAGAACTTCAAAGATTACGTGACCAAGAGGATGATTTAACTAAACGCCAAAACGAATTACAAAATGAACTTAAAGATTCATATGATATTATTCCTTTTGCCATTGCTGGAGAAAAATTTGTAGATGTTAGCCGACAACTAGAAAACGAAGCCAATCACAAAACAGCACAATTCAAGAACGAAAATGTAAATGATGTTACCAATAAAATCCTAACCGATTTATTAAACATACCTAAGCCCAGTAAATTTGCAATTGACCATCAAGTGCATGACTTTTATGCAAATGCTTTCAAAACATTAATACGTAAACATTTCTTTTCTGATACAGAAGCATTACCAGAAGATTTTAAAATCATTCACGAGTTTTCTGATTCTGAAAAAAACGAATTGCAAGCGGTTCTTAGCAATATTCGTTTATCATTCCGTGAATCGTTCAAGAGAATAAACGGAGATTTCAACCAAACCAAAAATGAACTCAATGGTATTCGCAGAAGAATTAAAGATGCAGAAGCGAATCAGGAAGATCCAATCATTGCTGAGTTCAGAAAGAACAAAGAAGAATTAGACAAAGAAATAATCCGACTTGATGAAACTATAGACTCATTTAATCGTGAAATTGGCGAATTTACTAATGAGAAAACGCAGAAAGGAAAGTTGATTGAAACTCTTTCACGCAAACTGAAAGTATCAGAAAATAATCTTGAAAAAGATGCTATCATTTCAAGAAATATTCAAAATCTGAAAGACTTCATCACCAAGTTCAAAGCTAAGAAAAAAGAATCGCTTGAAGAACAAATTTTGAGCGGATTAAATACATTGCTTCACAAAAAAGGGTTTATCAAAAAAGCAGAGGTTGAAATCATTGGTGATGATATTGACATCGTTTTGAAAAACGCAAGAGGCGAAGAAATCAAGAAAGAATCGTTGAGTAAAGGTGAGCAACAAATGTATGCAACAGCTCTGCTGAGAGGACTAGTGGAGGAAAGCGATATTCAATTCCCCGTATTCATTGATTCGCCTATGCAAAAATTTGACGAGCAACATGCCGAAAACATCGTTAAATATTTCTACCCGAATATTTCTGAACAAGTGGTGATTTTCCCGCTAATCAATAAGGAATTAACAGAGAGAGAGTTCAATATTCTTTCAAAACACATTGCTCAAACGTACTTAATACATAATGTGCATGAGGATAAGAGTGAGTTTATGACTATTGAACCCGACAAATTTTTAAGAACATACAATAGAATGTATAACAATGCTGATTAATCTACGCACATCCGAATTGAACAAACCAGTTGTTCAGGAACTAACTAAACGACTGAATCTTGGAACGGAAAACGTAGTTTCAAGAATTGCATTTGCGTATTCACTTTCCAAAGGAATTAAATTGAATTTGGAAAACGATTTGAAAGACAGCAAAGGCAAAGAATACAAAGACGATATTCTTTTTGGTAAATTTCGTGATTACTATATCGCCATGATTTGCCAGCACTACAGTTTGTACAAATCAGATAAAGACATTGGCAAATACATCAAGATGCATATTGACCACGGTTTAACCTTAATGAACAAACTGTTTGAGGAAAACAAAAACTATTCAGGTCTTGATTTTCTTTTGGAAAACATCGAAAGGGGAATTGAAAAGTTAGAGGAAAACGATGTAACCAATGATGCCATCATTTTTGACGAGCATACAAGAAGAAACAGAATTTCAAACAAAGATTATTTTACCGGAGCGATCAGAATTTTGGTGGGCAGTTCGTTTGATGATGAAAAAATCTACTTCAATCTCAATGACACATCTATACACAACAATGCACACATAGCAGTTGCCGGAAATTCAGGAACAGGGAAAACCTATTTCGCTAACCAATTTCTAGAACAAGTCGTTTCCGAAACGAAACGTGATGTGAATTTCATATTCCTTGATTTTAAAGGGATTACTGAAGAAGATGAAAAGAAAAACGCGGGCTTTTTTAGTAAAACAAAAACTACTTTAATAAAAGCACCCCATCAACCATTCCCAATAAACCCTCTTTCATTCATTGACAATGTGAACGAGAAGAACAAAATAATGGGGATCAGCAAGTTTGTTGACATCATTACCAATTATAGCAATATTGGTAAAAACCAACAACAAACATTAAAAGATGCTACCCGTGAGGTTTTTGCATCACAGAAAAATGGTCAATATCCATCTTTCAAAGAGATTTACGATAAAGTAATTGAGATTGAGGGAGAAAAATCCAGCACACTGAAAGAAGTACTGCAAAGTTTAAGTGAACTGGATTTGTTTGAAACCAAAGTTGATTTGAAAAATAGTTTCTTGAACAAAAACTACTACATGAGCTTGAGTGGCGATCTACCAAGAAACATTCGTTTCACTTCTGTTTTCTTAATCATCAATTACATCTACAACACATTCATGAATATGGACAATGCCCCGATTGAAGGTAAAAATCAGGGAATGCGATATGTATTATTAATTGATGAAGCACATGTTATTTTTAAAGAGAAGAAGAGTCAGGACCTTCTGGAAAAAATACTTCGCGAAATCCGTTCTAAAGGCGTTTCTGTGGTATTACTTTCTCAGGGAATTGAAGAATTTAATCAGCCTTCCTTTGACTTTAGTAGCATGTGTGAAACAGCGTTCTTGTTCGACATCAAAGATAAAACCAACCTTAAAATGATGCAGAAGTTTTTAGGCATTGGCGATAAGGACGGTCAGAAGCTGAAAACAAGCATGGAGAAAATTCAGAAATATCAACTTGTTTCAAACTTGAAAGAATTTAAAGTTGGCGAATTATTTAAAGCATAATCTCAAAAATAAAATAATCAATTATGGATATTACCAAAGTCTTAGAGGTCCTTATGAAAGACATAAAGTTGCAAGGGTCAAATGTGCGAAGTGATTTGGATTCGCCTAATTCGAAAGAGGGCTTGAATGAACTTGCTCAAAATATTAGTGTAAATGGATTATTGCAACCTATAGTTTTACGCGGTGAGAATGGCAAGCCTCCATATGATGTTATCGTTGGGCAAAGGCGATTTTTAGCGCATCAAGTTTTAGGAACAGAAACAATTAAGGCAACTTTCTCTGGTGAAATTGACAACATGAATGCTTTGTTGCTTTCACTTTCAGAAAATATGTGTCGTCAAGAAATGAATTATGAAGATACGCAAAGAGCTATTACTACTCTTTATACTTATTATGATAAAGATGAAAAAAAAGTTCAATCACATACAGGGTTTAGTATTCGTATGATTCGGAGTTATGTTAGAATTGAGGAACAAGCAACAGAAAAAATAAAAGATTTACTCAAGAAGGGTTTATCAATGGCTGACGCTAAAAGAGCTATTGATGCTTCACAAGGGGATAGAGAAAAAGCGGATGCACTGATTGATGAAATTTTAAAACTCACTACTTACGAGAAAAAGAGATTAGTTGAATCCAGTAGTAAAAGTCCTAAAGCAAGTGTTGCAGAGTTGGTTAGTGATGCAAAAAAACCAAAATGGGAAGAAACCATTGTTATTAATCTTCCTACTGAAATTTCAAATGCTGTAAGAAAGGCAACTGAAAAACTTTCCATTGATGCTGAACAATTAGCTATGGATGTTTTAGTAAGTTGGTTAAAAACGAATGATTTTTTACTTGAAGCAAATGGATGATTCTAAAATAAATGCTGCAACGGCAAGAATTTTACTTTCTACGAAAAGAAAATCAAGGCAGTATTCAATTTATGAAATTGCCTCTGATATTCTATTTTTAAAAAATGAAACAGGAAGCATAAATCATGTTGCCAAACTAATTGGTATTTCAACAGGAATGTTAAATCAGTTTTTAAGTGTTTTCAAATTACCTTCTGAAATAGTTGAACTAATTAAGCAAAGGAAAATTGAAAGTGTTTCAATTGCACATCACCTCGCAAAATTCAACAACAATGATGCTATCCAATTAGCTAAGTATGTAATTAACGAAGGCTTGACAAGTCAGGAGTTAAGGAATATTCTTCCTTATCGTAGAAAGAATTTATCCGAGCCAGTTATAGATATTATTAAGCGAGTTTTAGATTCTAAAAACATTAAGGTTTCAGTAATTCGCTTTACATCTTCTGATTTGAAAATAAATATTTCAGAATTTGAATTAAAAGTAACGGAGTTAATTGGTAAAGAAAATTTTCTAGCAATTGAAAAATCAAATACAAACATTGATTTAAAAATCACTCCGATTGGAGAAAAAATACTTCGCGAAATTGCGAAGAAGAAAAAAGTATCATTTCAAGAACTTATTAAACAAATTATTAAATAGTCATGGCAGACGGTTATACTCAAATCTTAGATAGAGAAAAGTATTTCAAAATCATTAGCGGTATGTCAAATTATCGAATTGATAATTTCATTCGGGAAGCAGAAGCCAAAGAAGGAAAAGGCAAAGGAATCGTGTTGGCATTTGTTAGAGGACTTAGATTATCATCCTTGTTGACATACGCAATTCGTCAACTGCTTGACGGCAGTAATTTAACTGCTAATTGGGGACACATAATTGATGAAAATTCTGAGTTCTGTTCAAGAGAATGCGATATAATAATTCATTCAAAAAATATACCCTTAAGACAATGGGATGGAGATGGTGCAGGCGGGCACATAATGGATTTTCGTTTCATTCCTTATGATGCTGCTAAAGTTGTAATTAGTTGCAAATCCTTTTTAACTACATCAGAAATTGAAGAAGACTATTGCACAGACATGTTGAAACATGTTGGCAGAGTTTGGTTGTTTGCTGAATGTTGTGGACCCAAAAGCAATGAAATAATTGAAGATAGAGCAAAAGAAATTGGTTATGAAAATTTTTGGTATTTGTATAAATGGAATAAAGGAAAGAATGAGTTAACTCAGACCATAGAAATTTGGGATAATTTTGTTAGTGAAATATTAAAGCTAAGAGGTTAATTCATGGGAATCCCATACATATTCCTTTCAGTCATTGCGATTCTTTTAATCATAAATATCATTCTAACCTTGAAAGCAGGTAAGAAAGAAGCAAGCAATGAATTAACCGAAATCAAATCTTCCATCGGAACACTTACTTCCAACTTGAAAGACACCGAGAAAAAACTGAAAGACGAATTTGCAACCAACCGCAAGGAAAGTGCTGATACCGCAGCAGGTTTAAGAACAGAAATTGGCAATCAACTGTACATTCCGATGAAAGTGTACCACCCATTCCGGTGAAAGTGTACCACCCAATTTAGATATAAGTTGATACAGTTTTGCTAAGTTATGAAAGGCTGTTTTATTTTTTCAATGTTTTTTTTCGGAGTGATTGTCCTTGGAG
>JANNEQ010000156.1:0-19943 GCA_031378885.1 Flavobacteriales bacterium | reverse complement strand
CTAAGAGCGGGATAGGCATTGGTTAGAGTGGTTCTAACTTTGGCCGAACAGGCAAATAATAAAAGTGCTGATAAAAAAATGGCGAAATGTTTCATAGATAAAGCGTTTGGTGGTTTTTATTTTTCAAAAATAGTAATTCTTGTGGGTTAATGGCCGTATGGTGTGTATCTGAACCAGATATTGAAGCAACGGTGATGTAGTGAAGTAATTTCATTATTGATGCAAGCTATCTCATTTCATGAAGAATTGGAATTATTGAATAAAAAAATTGTGATGTTTATTTTTTGCTTTTCCAGTATTTCCATTGGTTATTGGTGCTGTCGGGCTTGGGAAAGTCGCTGCGGAAGTGGTATTCCTTCGGTATAGACTTCTTATGAATGGGTTTCTTTGACGAATAATAATAATCCAAAGCAATAAGAGAGGTATCATTTGTTATTAAGTATCTTGAGTGCATCACTGATGCATTGCTCCTTAGGCTGAATATATTTAAGTTCTAAAGTATCACCTATTATATTCCAACTTCCCCACCAATGAATCACCTCATCATTCTTATAAAGAAAAGACTCCGGAATAATCTTCCTAATATAGACATTTACTGAATCTTCAAGTGTGATGGCATTTTCAAATGCATCGTGCTCTTTCATATAATAAGAGCTATAAAGCATGCGTGCTTTCGGCCAGTTTACACCATGCGAAACGCAAGTAAAATCTTCATACAATATTTTATAGCTAATAAATTGAAGTTGTCCAAGTGAGTCATAGCGCAATGAAAAATAAGCACCATCAATTCGGAATTGGTTCGGAGTATTACCGCCAATTACTTTTAAATCATCTTCATTGCGCGTGTTATATGCTGGAATAAGACATACCAACATTTGACACGACGCCAGAAACAGGCAAAGGATGAGATAATAAAGTATTTTCATTGTTAATGCAAGCTAGCTCATTTCATGATGCATTGGAATTATTGAATAAAAAAATTGTGATGTTTATTTTTTGCTTTTCCAGTATTTCCATTGGTTATTGGTGCTGTCGGGCTTGGGAAAGTCGCTGCGGAATTGATATACACTATGACTTGACTCTCTGCATGGATATTTTTTTTCCGAGTAAAAACTATCAACACCAATCAGTGTAGTGTCATTCTTTACGAGATATCTTACGTGTAAAGCATCGCACATACATTGTCTTTTAGGTTGAATAAACTTGATCTCTAAGGTATCTGCTACTACATTCCAACTTCCCCACCAATGCATTACTGCCTCGTTTCTGGAATAAAATGATTCAGGAATGATCTTTTCGATAAATACATTAACAGTATCTTCAATTGTCAACGCCTTTTCAAAAGCATTATGCTCTTTGGTATAATACTGAGGATACGTATTACGAGCCAAACGTAAAACTACACCACCCGAACAACTGGTAAAATCAGCATATAATATTTTGTAATCAATTTCTTTCAATCGGCCCAGACTGTCATATTGAATAGTAAAGTAAGCCCCATCCAATCTTATCTGCCCCGGAGAATTACCACCTACTACTTTTAAATCATCTTCATTGTGTATGTATAATGCGGGAATGACGCAGACCAAATATTGGCAAGAGGTAAGAAACAAGCAAAGAAAGAGATAATAAAGTATTTTCATTGTTAATGCAAGCTAGCTCATTTCATGAAGCATCGGAATCATTGAATAAAAAAATTGTGCTGTTTATTTTTTGTTTTTCCAGTATTTCCATTCACTGTTAGTGCTGTCTGGCTTTGGGAAGTCGCCTCGGAAGTGAAACGCATCATTTGTTGATTTGTCATGAATTGGGCTTTCCGAAGAAAAAAAGCTATCCACTTTCACAAATGTGGTATCACTTTTAATTAAAAATCTTAAATGCAGCACATCACTTATACATTGCTCTCTAGGTTCAATAAATTTAATTTCCAAAGTATCGCCTATTACATTCCAACTTCCCCACCAATGGACTAATGCCTCATTTTTAATGATGAACGATTCCGGAATTATTTTATATATGTAAACATTAATTGAATCATCAAGTGTTACCGCACTTTTAAAACCGTTATGCTCATTCGAATAATAGCTTGAATATGTTTGGCGAGCGAATCGCCAATGCACGAAATTTGAATAACTCGTAAAATCTTCATACAATATTTTGTAATTAATAAATTCAAGTTGACCTAGCGAGTCATAGCACAATGAAAAATACGCACCGTCCATTCGGAATTGGTTCGGAGTATTACCGCCAATTACTTTTAAATCATCTTCATTGCGCGTGTTATATGCTGGAATAAGACATACCAACATTTGACAAGAAGCCAGAAGCAGGCAAAGAAAGAGATAATAAAGTATTTTCATTGTTAATGCAAGCTAGCTCATTTCATGATGCATTGGAATTATTGAATAAAAAAATTGTGATGTTTATTTTTTGCTTTTCCAGTATTTCCATTCGCTGTTAGTGCTGTCTGGCTTTGGGAAGTCGTCACGGAAGTTGTAAACACAATGAATTGACTCTCTGCATGGATGTTTTTTTTCTGAGTAAAATATATCGATTCCGACGAGTGTGGTATCAGCAGATATAAAATATCTTGCGTGCAAAACGTCACTTACGCATCGTCTTTTAGGTTGTATTGACTTAATTTCCAAAGTGTCTCCAATTACATTCCAACTCCCCCACCAGTTCATTACTTCATCATTCTCAAAACCAAATAATTCAGGAATGACAATTTGAACATAAACATTAACAGAATCCTGATGCGTTCTGGCATTTTCAAAAGCGCTGCACACTTTCCTTAAATACTTCAGATTAGTATCGCAAGTGATTGGCAAAGTTAGCCCGCCAGAAACACTGGTAAAGTCCTCAAACAGTACTAAATAATCAATATGCTCAAGATTCTCTGCACTATCGAGATAAACATCAAAGTACGCACCGTCAGTTCGAGGTTGGTTCAGTGTATTGCCACCAATCACTTTTAAATCATCTTCGTTGCGAGTGTTGAACGCTGGAATAATGCATAACAACATTCCGCATGAGCTAAGAAACAAGCAAAGGGTAATGAGATAAAGTAATTTCATATTCAATATAAGGTAAATGGATTTCCCGCACCGACAGAAAAGTAATAATGCGGACGGTAATATATGAATGGGAAATAAGGCAGTTCTTTTTTTTCTCTTATAATACCATTAAGGGTATTATGCACTATTTTATTTTGAATGAAATACCTAATTTTCTCTGAACTCCAGCCTCCTTGATAACCCATACCCCGGTAATTTACTCCAGCATAAAGAATACCTGATCGATACTCGCCACCATCAACGTTAAACCATTGAGGTTTGCGACAACGCCCATCCAGAATTTTCTTGTCCCTGTCGCCGTTAGGTTTATCATTGGTATATTTTTCCTTGCCGTCCCTATCAGGGTCAGGGTCACCAGTAAATATTTTAAACCCAGCAGACAATTCTAAGTCTTCGCCAGCCTTGTAGGTAAATCGCATGGCGCCTGTTCTGTACATATCACTTTTGCCCGGAAAAAGACCACCAAACATAAAATCCTCATCTAGGCTTGCTGAGAAAGTGCCATTGCTCCAGGTGGTGATAAGACTATTCTGGTCAATGTTGCCGCCTTTGAAGTGTGTATAACCCAAGGTAAATTGCTGGCCATTTTGAGAAAAGCTGGTAGCGCCAACAAATCGATGCTCTACCATGGATTTATTGATGCCCCAGGCATTATCATAACTGGTAACTCCATATCCGGCTGATACTGTAAAGCCATTTCCGAGGCTGGCCGTGGCAACAAAATTCAGTCCAAAGCCCACACTTTCGCTGCCAAATACTACGCTCGGTGTAATAGATATACTGGCACTCTTACCTAAGGGAATGACCATTGGCTCTATGAGGGTAGAACTTATTTGTGAGGCGGCAAATTGTGCTCCCCAAACAACTGATGCTGCCGGTGATGAAGCTATACCCAAAGTATTGTAAGATATCAATGCAGTAGCGGCCCATATCAAACCTGTTTTTACCGAACTCTTTCCCCAATCGCCGGATTTAATGCCATTGGTAACATAACCAGCCGCAAATACGATAGACCCTATAATAGCATCATCTGCCAGATACAATTTACCATCAGGATCAATACCGTTACAAGGGCTATTGCCCATCGCCAAATAAGGATTTGCAAATTGCGCCGCCGGATCGGGCACCAGCCACCTTGCAGCGGCCGGATCATACATCCTCGCATGAAAATCATACAATGCCAATCCATGTCCGGTAGTAAACTCGGCGAATTGAAATTCTTTGCCCTGATAGGCGTGGTCATGCACTGCATTGGGATCTGTTGGGAGTTTCGGATTTTCCCAGGTAAGGCCATAAGGATAATAATCGTAGGTCACGCGCACCATCGGCGCCCAATGTTTGATGGACAGATTATCGAAAAACACAGCACCCTCACTTCGGTTGGTGACATAAGTATAGAAGAAACCATCCGAACGCGCCACAATACCAGTCTGCGCCAGTTGGCCCAGCGTATTGGCTTCGCCAACTTGTATGATGCCGCTTTGGGTGGGGATGACGTTCATGTTTTTGTCGAAGTACATGTAGACAATGTAGGCCATATGGCAGATAAACTTGTTCGCAAAGTTCAAAGCGCATCATTATTCACCACTAACTCATATTATCTGATTATTTATCAAAAATAACTACGAGGTTCAGATTCTTTTCAAGAATCCGAAAAGACCTTCTACTTCTATGAATAATTACCTTATTCTTTCTTTTATCCAATTTCACATAAGAATTTTTGGTTATAATGTGTTTTATTTTTCTTTCTGCATGGATTTCAATATAAGAGTGAGATCCCGGATCCAATGCTTCTTCTTCATTAGAGAAAATCCCTTGTATTACTTCTAAAGTGTCGTTTCGATATTTAAAAACAAAAGTTTCAGAACCGTATATGGGCGGAAAATATTTACCCAGCGAATCGATATTAGCGATTGTGAATTCTATCCAAATTGAATCGGCACGCAGCGAAATAAACGATGACCTATGAGTATTATAAAATTCCTCGTAATCATATACGGGATCCGTATATGTCTTAAGCTCAGTTGTACCATCTTTTCGCAAATAAATGAACTCGTTTGAGGTACAATTCATTAGTAATAGTGCAAAGAAAAAAGCGAAGATTAATTTTGTTGTTTCTTTCATCTTAAATTTAATTAAAGTTTCTACCTCCAACTGTAAAAGGTCTAAAACCACCTATCTCCTCGTAACTATCCCATAGCCCTGTCCAATCGAAAACAGCGGAAGCCCCTGTAGTGGCTCCACCCCATAAGAAAACACCCGCAGCAATAGTTGTAGCAATATCAGTTCCCATTGCTAATCCTCCCACCGCCATCAAATATGCAGTTCCCACCTGAAAACCAACACCGGGTATCGATGTACCCACCTGAGATAAAAATCCAGATACATATCTTGCAAAACTATGGCTTATTACATCTCTGGCATTAACATGCACATTCTTCAATAAATCCGTCTTAACATACTTAAAGGTATTACTATTTTTAGGTCCGAAACCTTCTGAACTTAAAGTCCAAGCCATTATGAATCCTTCCATTCCGCCCATTATAGTATTCGTTACAATTTGACTTGTATTCAGTCCTTTATCGATACTCCTGTATAGCCTATCACCGGAGCCATTTAAAATACTGGTCACATAATTCTGCGTCCTGATTCCCTTTAAATTCATTGTGTTTCTAAAGTTTTTATCGGAAGCTCCAGCAGCACCTCCGATAGCACCAGCAGCCAATCCGATTAACCCACTTACAGCAATATTTTTCCAATCTCCGCCGTATTGCAATGCCCTTGAAGCCATATTAACATTTGCCGTCATTAGCGCATTATAAGTTACGTCCCAACCCAAAGTAGTAGTACCAAATTGGGAAAAGCCTGCTGAAACACCAGGGGAAATCCCACTAATGGGCCCTTGTGCAAAGGCTATCCCCGATGAAACAGCAAGGCCAATACCCGCTCCAACAATAGCTCCAGCAGTTATGCCTTGCCAGGCTGTATTATCCCAAGAACCCACATTCCAATTTGCACCCGAAAGCCCTCCGTCGCCTTGCTGTATGGCACCTCCAATAAATCCACCAGCTACTGCGCCAATAATAACAGGTACAAAAAAAGCAAGTTGTCCATCAGGATCCACAACTGCTATAGGATTATTCCCCATCGCCAAATAAGGATTTGCAAACTGCGCAGCCGGATCAGGCACTAGCCAACGCGCCGTGCAAGGGTCATACATCCTCGCATGAAAATCATACAATGCCAATCCATGTCCGGTAGTAAACTCAGCGAATTGAAATTCTTTGCCCTGATAGGCGTGGTCATGCACGGCATTTGGGTCTGTTGGGAGTTTCGGATTTTCCCAGGTGAGGCCATAAGGATAATAATCGTATACCACGCGCACCATCGGCGCCCAATGTTTGATGGAGAGATTATCAAAATAAACAGCGCCCTGACTTCGGTTGGTGACATAAGTATAGAAGAAACCATCCGAACGCGCCACAATACCGCTCTGAGCCAGTTGGCCCAGCATATTGGCTTCGCCAACTTGTATGATGCCGCTTTGGGTGGGGACTACATTCATGTTTTTGTCGAAGTAAATATAGACAATGTAGGCTTGAGGGTTGGTGAGGTCGATGTTACGAAAGAAATTGATTATGAAGGCTAAGTTTAGATAATAACGAAAATATAATGCGCTAAAATTTAGTGCATACGAATGGCTGAAATGATCGATCTCATTTTCAAGCTATCCTTGTCATTTACCCAGAATTCACATCCATGACTAAAATCAATAATAACATTGCGATATAAGACCACATTCGTCTCGGACTCATTCTCCAAAACGGCGAAAATTGGCCCCAATCCACACTTGGCTTGAATTAATCTTCTCTTTTGTGAATTAGAAATTAACGTTTTCAACAGAACGACATTTGAGTCATTTAAATATGTTTTGGTTAAAGAGTCTCGCTTTATATCATTTATAGCGGAATACAATCCAGCTGTTGTATAACCTTGTTTAGGCCAATATTCGTAAATGGCAACTTTACTGAAATCATAATCTGTCGGGTTCGTTATTAATTTTTTATGGAAATTGCAGCCAAGTAATAACATCAGAATGCTCAAATATATTGTTTTCATTTTTATTGATTTCCTGTTAAAAAATAGGACTGTATCGTAGGTCTAAATCCAATACTCCTTGCATACATTTCTATATCCAGAACATATGGGTGCAAACCAATGTTCACTGCCCCAGACATACTTAGTGAGCGGGATGCGGCCATTGAACAATTGTTATACATTGGGCCATATTGCTTGCCTTCAAGGCTTACTCCAAACCTTTTGATTTTATCAACATTAACGCCCTTAATTATTACTGGCTCTCCTCTCAGTTTATCTTTAGGGATCAAACTTCCTTGGCGAAATTGATTTGTGCCTTCGGTAGAACCGAATAAGTTTACGTCTCTATCAATTGGCCCCCAATCTATTAAAAGATTATCGTCTGTATCAGTGATTTGACTGTGCCCAACATTGTCCTTATGTGCAGCAAATGCTTCATCGCCATTTTCATCTATCGAAAGCTTTTGGTAGTCTGGATCTGTTTCTGTTGAGAGTTTAACGGATCCCGGTCTTACGCCCGCCATAACATCATTAAAATTCGCTATCATACCAAGTACAAATCCAATATTATCAAGTAATGAATTACCTTCTGAGCCAAAACGCTTGAATTTACCACTTTGTGGGTTTATTGAGCCGAACCCAAATGAAATAGAAGGAACCATGTTACCTTTAGTAAGAGCTGCCATTCCCAAAGAATTGATGGAAGATCCGGCAACAATACTGATTGTATTTGCTGCAGTTATTCCGCTCCCAGCTATGGCAAATCCCGCACCTGCGGAAGCCGCACCTACTAATGCTGCTCCAGCAATGAAACCAAATTTTTCCCACCCTGTAAAACCCCTGGCATTTGCGTATTCCGATCCAGCAATTGCTCCAAAAAAAGCTCCAACTACAAACTGAACCCATTGGCCATCCGGATCAACTTGAATAACCGGATTATTCCCCATCGCCAAGTAAGGGTTCGCAAACTGCGCAGCCGGATCGGGCACAAGCCAACGTGCCGTGCAGGGATCATACATCCTCGCATGAAAATCATACAACGCCAATCCATGGCCTGTGGTAAATTCAGCGAATTGAAATTCTTTGCCCTGATAGGCGTGGTTATGCACTGCATTTGGGTCTGTTGGGAGTTTCGGGTTTTCCCAGGTAAGGCCATAAGGATAATAATCGTAAACCACGCGCACCATCGGCGCCCAATGTTTGATGGACAGATTATCGAAAAACACAGCACCCTCACTTCGGTTGGTGACATAAGTATAGAAGAAACCATCTGAACGCGCCACAATACCACTCTGCGCCAGTTGGCCCAGCATATTGGCTTCGCCAACTTGTATGATGCCGCTTTGGGTGGGGACTACATTCATGTTTTTGTCGAAGTACATGTAGACAATGTAGGCTTGTGGGTTGGTGAGGACGATGTTGGGTATAGAGTTAAAAAATACTGGTCTATTTTTATCTTCATTTCAAGGTTTTTTTTCGTTGAAGGTAATTATTATTTTTTGACGAAAAAATCGACCTATTTACAATAACAATGAAAGTAAATACTATCAGTCTCGCTTACAATATCTTCTAACCTCCTCACAGGCCGGATTTCTGCAACATCCCACCTATATTTTTGAATATACGTTCTTTTACCTTCAAAATTTGAATAAATGCCAAAATCAGGATATGTAGGTATTTTGGATACAACAACCTTCAAACTGTCAATACAATTAGCTACATCAAATATATCATTTACTGCATTCAAAGCAGAAGAGTTTAAGTACAAACCATCTTCGCCAATGGACAAACTACAGCTGGAAGAATACGTTTGAGATTCGACTCTGGTATTAATATCATATTGAATTCCAGAATCTTTACAATTAATTACACTAAAAAACCAACCATCAATACCAAACAAATTTAAAACTTGATGCTCACTCTCAATGGGATTTCGAACGTTTAAAAATGACAATACAGTGCTATCTGTCAAGGTCATATCTATATGACTATACTCAGGGTGCTCGTACGCCGGAGTAATTTTCAATTGGTCGATTCTATCGTACTCAGGTCTTCTCTTCCGTTCTAAATGAATAAGACAGCCCAACATAAAAATGCAAGCCAATATAAGTATAAATGTTCCTATTTTCATAAATGACTAATTAGGGACCCAGCCTGCACTTAAAAATATGGGATGCCAATTAATATCTGGTGGTTCAATCAACCAACCACCTCCACCTACCACGTTCAAATCTCCTGGAATTTCACCACCAACAAAGCTAAAATGGCTCCCAATAATAATACCGTTTTCAACAGCTTCTACACCGGTAGTATCAATAAAATCGGCAACCTTCAGTACTTGTCCCGTTTTACTAAAATGAGTAACGCCGTCAATTCCTGATTTAATGAACTTTCCCGGCTCTAATGCCACAGAAATTCCAGGACCTTCGGGCTTGTAATAAATAGTTTTTGAAGAGCTATTTTTCAAAGTATAAAACTCTTCATTCAAAGAAGCACCGCCGCTATTTGAAGCTAACAAGTTATCATCAATGTCATACACCTTTATTTCACCACTAAAGAACTTTCTATAATCTTTAGCCGCTCTTATCCCTCCAGTTATCCCGCCAAATGCAAACCCGGTAACTCCCCCAATCATTCCTTGCTTAAATCCCATTTCAAAAGATTCACCCAATGATCTGTGTTGAATCCAACCTGTACCCATTCCATTGGTAAAACCTCCTACTACGCCACTTACGGCTCCAACCATTGAACCGGCTGCAAATCCAGTGCTGGTTGCAGCGGATGCCGATCCAATGAAGCCTGCTCCAAAGGTTCCACCTCCCATTAAAGAAGCCATTCCTCCAGCCGTAGCCGCAGTTAATGCTCCAGCAGCCAAACCAACAGCAGCATATTTCCACCAATTCTTTGAATTTAGATCACCTCTTATCGCAGCCAAACCAACACCAACTACTGCTCCAACGGCCGCGCCAATTATAATATGAACAAACCTACCATCAGGATCCACACCCACAACCGGATTATTCCCCATCGCCAAGTACGGATTCGCAAACTGCGCAGCGGGATCTGGTACTAACCACCTCGCAGTGGCCGGATCGTACATCCTCGCATGGAAATCATACAATGCCAATCCGTGGCCAGTAGTAAATTCAGCGAATAGAAATTCTTTGCCTTGATAGGCGTGGTCATGCACGGCATTTGGGTCTGTTGGGAGTTTCGGATTTTCCCAGGTGAGGCCATAAGGATAATAATCGCAGGTCACGCGCACCATCGGCGCCCAATGTTTGATGGACAGATTATCGAAAAACACAGCACCCTCACTTCGGTTGGTGACATAAGTATAGAAGAAACCATCTGAACGCGCCACAATACCATTCTGCGCTAGTTGGCCCAGCGTATTGGCTTCGCCAACTTGTATGATGCCGCTTTGGGTGGGGACTACATTCATGTTTTTGTCGAAGTACATGTAGACAATGTAGGCTTGGGGGTTGGTGAGGTCGATGTTGGAGAAGGCATCGTTGATAAAGGTGCTGAAGGCATTGAATTGGTTGCCCGATACATTGTTGAGCAAAGCCATGCCAGACTCAGGGCCAGAGGGAATAACACCGCCCGAAGCCGCACCCAGATTGAGCAAGGTACCCGCCAGTATTTGCGATACGCTGGTAAGTGGATCGCCCGCAGCCTCGTTGTACCAATACTTGACACTCAAATCCAAACTCTCGCCTGCCTTGACGGCCATTACTTTGGCGGGGCCAATCATCTTGCCTGTCATAGAAGATAGTTCGCTAACCTTCTGGCTGTTGGGATCTGCAGGATCGTAAGGATAGAGATAGGGTTTGTTTTTTTCTGTTGCACTTACATTGTCGAAATTAGCATCCTCCTGAGGGCGCTTGCTGAGTTCTACTGTTACCTTTTCTTCTACTATCATACTATTCTCTTCCGTCACCACAGCGCGCACATTGCCCAAATGGTCTTTCAGATAATAATCGTACACCCAGTTGCCATTGTTCAAACCGCCATCCAGTGTCCTGGCAATACCTTCCGAGGTGGCAATGTGGCTGATGGTAGTTCCTACATATTCGATACCACCGAAATAATAGGTGGTAATTCCACCCACTACCTTGGCCAGCTTTTGGCCTTTGGCATCCCATATAAAATCGACAGTTTCCGCACCTTCGCTGGCGCGTTTTACCAGATCGAGGTGGTTGTATTCGAATACAAGACCTTTATTGGCATCGGTAAGGGTGCGGCCTTCGCGGTCGTAAGTGTATTCTTCGCCGCCCATATTGTTGTCTATAAAGTGGGAGTAACTGTAAGTATTGCCCACCACCCAGTTCGGATTTCCGCTTTCCTGAATGTTCAGTACTTTGTTGCTGTGTTCGACATAGCTATAGGTCAGTTTGTCCATCACCACAGGAGCTCCGGAAGCTTCACCCAGATCGTCGGTGCCGCGGTTACGCAACAAGCTTTTGATGTTGCCATTGGACAGATAACTCAATTTCTCATCCCACAGGTGCTTACCTTCGCTGTAATTGTCCACGTCCAGATCGCTGCTGGCAGCGTAGAAGGCTCCTGTCATTTGCCCCAATTGATCGTAGCGGAAAACATAACTGTGCCCTGGCATATAGGTAGCACCCTCGTCGGGAGTTCTGTTGGTCTTCCATTTGATGGCGCCAATGTTGCCGTTGAATTGCTGCTTCATGTCCATGACATCGCTGTAAAAGCGATCTTCCTCATGGTAAATGAGTTCTTCGCCAAAGACATCCCACGACTCCTGGTTGTCGCCATCGTTGGCCAGATCAGCATTGTTGATTTTGGTGAGCCAGCCTCTCTCGTTGTATCGGTAGTCCACTACCTGCATGCCGGTATTGGCCTCGCCTGCCAGGTGAAGGTGTTTTTTCACCACCTGTCCGAGTTGGTTGTACTGGAGCAAACTCAAAGTTACTTCGTCGTCGTTTCCAATTTTTTGTTTCGTACTAAGGTGTCGGCCAGCGTGGTCGTACCCGAAAGTATTTACAATGGTCAACTGGTCTGTGCCACCAGACTCTTTCTGAAAATAGCGTGTGGTCCGTATTGTTTTGCCAGAGTAATCAAACTCTCCTTCGATTTTGTCATAACCACCCAATATATTTTCTACAAACTGCACAGCGGGTCGGCCATTGATGTCGTAATAACTTACGCTGGTGAGATAATTATTCCCTCCATCGAGCACGAGCGTTTTACTGCCGGTAATGGCACCGCGCATCCGTTTACCCTGAAGTTCAACAGGTGTTGATGCAAGATTGTACGTATAGCCGTTGGTATCGAAGTTGTAATCGTCGTAATAGGTTTCTGTCAATACTTGCGTACTGCCGCCATTTACGGGAAAACTAAGGCCATTGTATGGAGAAGTGGTATTGCCTGTTTTACTTTCCCATAGGTGTGTTGTGGCAAGATCTCTGGCATCCTGAATATCGTCTCTGGATAAATTACTGGTATAAAAACCTGTTTGCACGGGACGGCCCAACAAATCGTATTTGATGTAGTTCCATTTATCGCCTGCAACGCTTAGCTCTGGCGATTTGGATAAAATAATCTGATTGAGGTTGTTGTACACGTAATGGCTCCATGCCTCGCCAGGCTTCTTTTTTTCCACCTGCCTGCCGCGGTGGTCGTATTTGAATGCAGTGATATAACCATTAAAAATGGGATAATTTATTCCGCCTTGTGCCGTTTCTATTCTATAGTTTCCATTGCATTCGAATATTACGATTGCAGGAAGCTCGAATTCGATTCTTCCAAAATCGTCATAAACAAAATAAGTCTCGTAATTTCTATAAGAAGCATCAAACCTTTCGACCTCCATTGTAGTTTGTTCGCCCTTACCTAAAGTGTATGTAAAGGGAGCTGTGGCAGCACCGGCCGCCCAGATTCTGGCCTTTTTGCAAACTACTTGCCCGAGGGCATTGGTGTATTCCCACATTTTTACACCGTGCTCGTCTTCTACCTCAGCTTTGGCTAAAGTATTGGCGGGATAATACTTGGGCACACTTCCATTCATGGCTTTTATTCCAAGCGAAGTTTTTTCCCAGAGCAATACCTCATTGGCGTCGTTCAATAAAGATTGTACTTTGGTAGTATGGTCGGTATTGAGCTGCCATTGTTCACCCACATTGCCTTGTCGCAAAGCTCGATTTAAAGGGCTGGCTTCAAATTCAATTTCCGCATAAGGAAATGCTGTTTCGGCCACCTTGGAAGTGCCATCGTAAAAATTCAGCACTCGTGTGACAGGATTGGAAATAAAATCACCATCGTTGTGCCATCCGGAAACAAATGGAAGGTATTTTCTGGACTCTCTTCCCAACTCGTCGTAAACGTGAAAACTCACCAGGTCTTTGTGGGTTGGGCTTTGCTGTACTGCCAATGTTTGCAGCGGTCGGCCGAGCCCATCGCTATATTGAATGGTTGTTGCCACACGCTCATCAGAAGGCAAAACATCCAACACATCCTGGCTTGTCATCCCTTCTGCCATCACTACTTGTTCTTTGGTCCAGCTATGGTCGAGTGGGTCGTTTTGATTTTTGATGTGGTATTCGTGGTGGGTAAGTATTTGCCAATCGTCGTCCAAAGTCCATTCAAGGCGTTTCCAGGAGTCATAAAGGTAGGTAGTCACCCGATTGTTAATACCACATTCACTGCGCACGGTGCCATCTGTATTGTAACTGGTATTTTTCATACTGGCGTCCGAAGGATACAAACGCAACTCATCCATTAACCCATCACCTTCAATGGATAATAGAACAGGATTATTGGTGGAGTTGGTAATGTGATATTCGTAGTAAACCCAGTTTTCAGAATCTGGCCCGTCTGTTATAGGGTTAGACATCATAAATGGCCAATTCAATGTGAGTGCGTCACTACCATATCGGGCCCAGAAGCTAACCACATAACTTCCTGGACCAACCGATTTTTGAATAACATTTCCTGCCAGGCTGTATAGCTTTTGGCCTGTTTTTCCATGGCTAAAGGTGAGGCCCAATAATGGAATCGACATTGCTACTATTCCATCTGCACTATAATTCCAACCACCAGTATTGTTATTCTCTTCAAAACTTGAATATGCGCATTTGTCGGGAGTTGCATTTACTACTTCCGCTATAACACGGCCATTTATTTTATCTCTGATGGCGGTTGTGAGGATGTCGTTTTCATTTTGATATGACGTTATGTTTTCGTCATTATCGTATGTTGCTATGTGACTGATTTTTCTATATCGACTCAAATCTATTTCAAACACACTTGCACTGACAGCAGAATAAGCAAATGAAGATTGGTCAAGTGGAGTAACCAACTCTAATTTGTAAGAAGCATCCATTACAAGCTTGCCACCTAATATTTTGTAAGTATTAAGCACACCACTTACAACTTTCATATCAGCCAAAGAAGTACCTCGAAGTGTTATTTTTTCTACCGGAACATTACGGCCAAATTTAGCCGTATTATTCAGATAATTCAGGGTGGTTGTCATTTCATCTCCATTTGTAGATACGTTCCAAAAAGTGCCTACATATTGAGTATGTTCAATTAGAATAGGATTAATAGGATTATTGGTTTGGGTTATCACATCAGAAGGCAAACCACCAACCCAGGAATTATACACAAATTCCACTTTTGTTTCCATGAATTTGGATGGATCGCTCTGGTCAAATACCCTTTGAACGGTATTCTTTAGCCGGTAAATTTCACTCGGTATATCCTCAACCACCGCATCGTACAGGTTCCATAATCCGCAAGTTGGATATTGTTCACCAAAATTTGATTCCCAAATACTTTGCTTCACTCCTCCAATGAGTCGATTAGAAAATGCTATAACTGCTATATCATCATAGGTATTAATCGTTTCCGCAAGCAAATAACCATCTTCTTTATAAATCTGGAATTTCAATGGCAGTCCTGCTCTCCAGTGCTTGAAATATTCTCCTTGGCCGATATTTTTATTAACTAACGGCGCGGGTTCAATTGTAAAATAATTCATCACAAAGCCATTTTCAGAGATACTATTTGCATTACAAATCGTTTCCTTTACATTCTTATAAATTACATAGCCTCCTCCAACGGTTAATAAAGGAACTTTACTTGTAGACGACCACAAATTCAAATTACAAGAATGGTGTAATTCCTGAAGAATATTATACGTATCATCATCTTCACAATCAGAACCGTACTCGGGATCATTAAGGATCATCAATCCGGAAGATTGGTATTGATAGTAATCTGGAGTTGAAATGAGATAGCCACTTGATTTTGAAGCATCAGTTGCATCTGTATAAGAGTACTTTTTGACCATATCATTGGAATTATCAGAATCTCCTTCTGACGTTCTTATTTCAGAAATTCGAAGACCTCCGCCAAGCCTAATTGTTGGGGTTGGGCCTTCGTGGAATGGAATATTAACGCTAATACTAGCAGTTGGTCCGAAGGGAGCAAATTCACAGTTCTGACAAGATAGGCCAGACAAGGCCATAAGCCTATAAGTTCCTGGCACAAGTTCGAAATCGACTAAAATTGACCCATTAGTGCATTGAGCATACTCGTGAACAATTATTTCACTACCACCATCATCATATTTACAAATTGCAACTTTCGCATCAACATTATCACAGTCCGGGTGCATGATCTCTATTGTGAAACTATGCAATCCGGAAACCTCATTATTAACTTCAAAATACTCTGAGTAAACTGGCAACAGGGTTGAAGCAACAACTTGCGATGCAGACATTTGCCTTGTTACAACAAGGTTAGTCACAGTGCCTTGAGAATCCTCAGAATAAGTGTTTAATTCGTAGGAAAACGAAGTCTTCGCTCCGGTAGGACTCGTTATGCGTCTAACAACAGATGAAGAAGCGAACTCTAACTTAGGCGTTCTTGGTGAATTTATTGAATTTAGAGGGCCATCGTAATCTATATCACCAGCCCTGAAATTACCATTATAAAAGCCCCAATGATCAACTTTATAACTCCCATAGGCCGGAAGGGAAAAGTCCTCATTATATTCGAAAATTGTTGGGGCCTGTATTTCATCGTACAAATTTACCAATTGCGCATCGGTCAATTTCAATCTTTTGGTACCAGAACCATCAGTAGAAAAGAAATAACCATAATTTAGATCGAAAGTATAAGATAACGTATTCAAATTGGAATAGACGTTTATCTTGTCTAAGTAGCGATCTACAGAAATATCTTCTCTAAGCTCACCTTGAACAAATTCAATCCATTCTCCTGTTTCAATACATTGTATTTTTGAAATGTGTTTTGTGTAATTCTTTGTTGTAATAATACAATTGGAGACATTATCCTGGCAATCACCGTCTCTCACAATATACTCAACAAAAGTTTTTTCAGTTATGGTAGGGAGAGAATTTTCAACATACTGAAAACTAAATAAAAGTTCATTTGCGCTATTTTTAATTTGTTTTAAGAGCCAGGTAGATGGAAAAGTTCTATTGTCCCAATCTGCAAGACTTGTATTGCATGAATTTGAGCTGTTGGATATTTCTTGTTCACTAAACAAGTATTTATTCCCTGCTTCATCGGATAAAGTAAATGACGTAAAATTAGCCGCATATTCAATGCTAATATCCTGATAAGGCATAGTAATAAAATTGTTGGCATTATCGAGTAAAAACATTCCAGAACGGCCATTAAAAGTGAAATAGAATTCATCCGGCTGAGTGTCCAATCTTCCCAAAACACTTCTTCTGGTTCTATCATGAAAATCCGCATCTGTGTACCAAGGAATATTTTCGCCTTGTTGTAAAAACCCCCCATTTGGCGATCCGTAAAGGCTTTTGTCGTCTATGCTTCCAAATATATTATCTGGCACATCGAATTCATCAGGCCAACCTTTTACAACCCTGTTTATCTGCCCACCAGCCATTAAGGCCCAACCTAGCCCAGTCCAACCAGATCTTTCTTCCACCCTAATACCCTGAGTGCTGTAGGCCATCGTAATAGGAACGCTAACTCCTTCTGCCACCAGATTGGCTATTGGCAGACTTATCTGTACAATACCAGTGGATTGATTGACCCCAACTTGACTTTGAAATTGCACATTCGTCGCATCAGAGGACGCGCTTGCTAAAGACCTATTGTCATTAGGGGAAGGTATTTCTTGCGCTATAGATCGAAATACAAATGTCGAAAGAAAGAGAACTAAAAGAAGTTGTTTCATAGTTGTATAATAATTAGATGATTCATTTTCTAAACCCATGCCTTGGCAAAAACTCCACTCCAACCCGCACAACTAGCGCAGGCTGCCCCGTTCTTTCGTGCAGAAAGTCGTAAAGTATTTCCATTGTTTTTTGGGTGGTTTTGGTCGAAGGTGTTTTCAGTTTGAGTCCGGCCAATAAAGAAGTGTTCTTTATCAATTCGCGGGACTCGAAAATATCTGATGTGTTGGTCAAGGCCAACTTGCGGTAGTTCTGTTCGCAATTGGCCTGTAAGAAAAATCTTCTGTAAATATTATAGTCGTAGTAGCTTCTCAGGTTAAAACCATTGCTGCTCACAAATGGAATTCGTTGTCCTTCCGAAGCCGCTGATGGCTTTTGAAATCCAACCAAATAAGAAGCGCCAAAACCCATATTCATTTTAGTTGCAATCTGATAAGACACTTGTGCAGCGAATACGCCTGACGTAGGAAAAAAAGTAGTATGCGGATTGGCTTGTAAGTTGGCTCCGTAAGACAGCCTGTCAATAAATCTTTTTGTTTTTAATGGATTGGGTTTCCAGTCCTTTTTCTTGCTTTGATTGTCATCGGCATACAACGAATCTTTTTTAGAATCTGCTATTCTATTTAAAGAATCGGCAGCAGTTTCTATCACTTGCACACTGTTTTCGACGGAGGTTGTTATATCGCTTATGACAGCATGTTCCTGACCTACTTCTTCTCTGATTTTTTGCTGCCCGTCTTTCCATAGGTTGGAAGGATTAAGCACACTTTGCACATCTTTACCCTGCGCTTTGGCCGCTTCAGTAATTTGGGCCATCGCTTCTTCCATTGATTGTCCTGAACCGGCGGATGCGCGAGAAGAATTTAATCCAGCCAATGTGCCGTGAGCATTGGCAAATTCTCCAAAACCAGGAGCTTTTTTCAGCGCTGACATCAGCAATTTTTCGGGATTACTCCGGTCTGCGAAAAGTGAGAAATACTCCCTGGTTTGAGCACCCAAATAATAATCTATTTTATGGAGTGAAGGCATCATTGCCTGCAACTGTGGGTATTTACCGGCAATTTTATCCAGATAAGCTGTACGCTCTTTTATATATGCACTGGCCGTTTCAGCGCGTTTAAGTTCCTTTTTGAGGTTTTCCTGAGAAGTCCGCAACCGGGCAAGTCCATTACAATCGCATCCAGAACTTTGTGACTTAGAACCCTTCTCCGAACTGTACTTATTGTTTTGTTTTTTAGTCTGAAATTGTTCGATGTATTTTGTAGCAATATTCAACGTATCCAACTCAGGAAAATAACTTTTCAGCGGTTCATTCGATTTGCGCTGGATTTGCTCCTCCATTCTTCTATAACTATATAAGGAAGTGCGCAGCAAACTCTCCGCATGGCGCTCATCAATACTACAAATACTATGAAGTAATTTATCTTCGGCCTGTTGGAATTTTGAAATTGCAGCATCGGTGGTCTTTCTAACTTTCGAAGCCAACTTATCGCACTTCTTTGCGGCGCGGCTTGTAAAACTATTGCATTGTTTTTCATTCAACTCAAAAACAGCGCTATCAGAACCCACATACTCGTCTTGCCCCAGCGAAAAGTTGGTAAAAGAATAGAAAAGTAGAATGCAGAGTATTTTTGAGGTTCTCAACATAATTATTTGTTCAGGTTAAAGGCAAGGGGTTATCTTATCTACCCCTATCTATCAACATTGCCAATCTCGTTGGATCAGGCACCGATAATACATTGAGACAAACATAACTAAGAAAAGCTTGATCACTAATTTTGTTAATAAATAATTCCAAATTGTTTCGACGCTCTCAAATGAATGATCAAAGAATAGTTCTATAATAGTTACCTGTGATGAGTCCCCGATTATTACGGATCAATTTTACCCAATAATAAATAGTACCCTTTGAAGAACCGTAACGCAGACATAAAGAAATTAACCAACAACATTCATTTGCTCAAATAATATTAATAACGTAACTATTTCTTTAAGCGCGGCGCATCAAATCAGTTGCTGTAGAATCATAAATCCACTGCCCCATTCATTGCAGAGGCATTTTTCTACAATAATTTCGACCAGTAGGATATGGGCCATTTAATGCACTGATATTTTGGGGTCATATTACAAGGCAGTTTTTATTCAATTCGTGTAGTTCGCCTGAAAAAATTAGATTCCAATTTTTAAGAATATGGAATGAACAGTTTTGTGAACCCATAATAATAAAGGAATTATTGAAAAACCAAATTAACACGCCCAAAGTTCGCCTCCAAACTTGTACCTCCCCAAATTAAAAGCAAAAGTTGTGTGCAATAATTTGTGTGCAGTTGAAGTGCACACAAATTATTGCACACAAAATTGGGAGTTCATTTTGGATCGGGTTTGAATTTCATTTTTTAATTCGATGATAATAAGCCAGATGGAAATATTCAGGGTTTACAATGGGAAAATAATTTAGGCGATTTGTATTTCAGTTGGTTCGGTTTCGATCGCTTGAGTGGGGTCAATGGGTAGCTTTTGTTTTGATATTCCGCCCCCCTCGGGAAAAATACGCGCAATACAT
>JANNEQ010000139.1:0-53404 GCA_031378885.1 Flavobacteriales bacterium | reverse complement strand
ATAATCGCGACAAGCAAACTCATCTGGAAATTTTTCATGAAATTCTTTGGGTGTCATTGCTTAATTTTTCGACTAAGAAATGAGCTATCATTGTAGCCTATTTACAATGAGGGAGATTGTAGAGGATCATTTTATTTTATTTAAATTAATTTGAGACAGGCAACAGGAACAATCAACTAAAGAATACATGAATGATTTTTTCTTACGTTCTTACTTCCCTTCGTGCCTTATGTGTTTATTTTTTTTACACATAAGACACGAAGGACGTAAGGCACGAAGAGTTCATTGGTAATTTTCTCTTCCTTTCTTACTTCCTTAGTGTCTTAGTGTTTATTTTCTCTCTGGCGCTGGCTTAGCGAAGCGCAGCCAGTGCCTACCTCTTGAGCTGGTTTTCAACCAGCATCACCCCAGGTCGTCGACCATCCAATATGCAGCATTCAACTCCGGATGAATCACTAAAACAAATGATTTGTAATATAATTTTTTCGCGTTAAAAATGAATCAAAAATTTTAGTCGGACAATAATATCAAATAACGAATATTACATCTGCAAATAATAGTGCAGGTAGATCGTAAAGAGAATTCCACCCGCCATCGCAATTTTTGTCCATTTACTTGCAGAGCGATATCCGGTTTTATTGCCGGCCTGAAGGGTTTGCCAGACACTGACAAGTATGGGAAGTACTATAATAGCAAGAATCAGGATGAGTGTAATCAGATAGCTTCCTGCCGGTTTGAAGATTACAAAACTGCCTGCCAGTGCGGTGATTGCAGTGAATATTAAAAGAGCAACTATATATTGTTTGGTTTTTTTCTCACCAATCTTAATGGGCAATGTGTGGTAATTTCCCTCAAGATCACCTTGAATATCTTCCAGATCTTTCTGGGCTTCTCTGGCCAGGGTGAGCAGAAATGAAAAACCTGAGTATATAAGAAGCCATTTCCATAGCGTAAAAAAGAACAGTTCAGGATTCACCAGGGTGTCAGCATAGCGCACTTTAAGTTCATGAATCTCAAAGATTCCCGTCCAAAGCGGCACCATGGCAACAAGAAGCGCCACGGTAAAATTTCCCCAAAAGGCTTTTTGCTTCAAATTGGGTGAATACCACCACAATAAAGTTGCTGCCCCGATTGGAATCAGAATTGGCCACCAAAATCCTGTTTTTAAGCAGAGAAAACCGCAAAAAACGACGGCGAGAATGTTCAAAACCTGGTGTAAAATCATCGCCACCCGTCTTTTTACACTCTTTCCAACGATCACTCTTTCGGGTTTATTGATCTTATCCACCTTCTGGTCGAAGTAGTCGTTGATCATATTCCCGGCGGCGGTGGTGAGGAGGACGATGATGCAGGAAAACATGAATTCCAATGAGTTAAGGCGGAATTCCATGCCAATACTGGCTGATTTCAGGATGGGCCACATCACCAGATACCTCAGAGAATACATCGTTGCAACGATGATCAAGAGGTTGGTTGGACGGGCGAGTTTAAAAATGTTGGCTATTGATGACAAAAGTTCAAAATCTTATGGGCAAAGATGCATCTTCGTCGCATAAATTAGCGGCTTGTTAAGTTTAATTTTCTAATGGAAGATAATTTAAAAGAAACAGCACAATCAATCAGTGTAAAAAAGCACATTGTGGTGTTTGGTAAACACGACTATATTCTTAAGAATGTAGAGGATTTACTTCAGAAGTCTGATTTTACTTCGGTTGGCTTTGTCAATGCTGAAGAGGCGAGGGATTATGTGCGAATGAATCCGGTGGATGGAATCTTGATCGGTGGTGGAGTTTCTCCACATGACCGTCAGGATCTCAAAGACCTGGTGAAAAGTGAGTTTACGCATATAAAAGTAATCGAGCACTTTGGTGGCCCGGCTACTATTATGACAGAAGTTCTCTCCGCATTCAACGGCTGATCATTTTCAGTTGAAGTAAATTGTTTGGATTCAGTTTTTTAAAAACCGGATCTTATTTCAGGCACTTCGATGGATACACCGCATTTTGGCCATTCTTGTAAAGAGAATAGGTGAATCCCGTATGAAGTGCAAATGCTCCAATTTCACCTGATTTGTTGACTGCAATAAATCCCACCTGAAAATCTTTCCAGTTCGGGTGTTTTTTTTTTACTCTGTTTACAGCTATTTCACAAGCTTCTTCCGGATTGGCGCCCTGGCGCATCATTTCCACCACAAGGAAAGATCCACATGTGCGCACCACTGCCTCTCCGAGACCCGATGAAGTGGCGGCTCCTATTTCATTATCCACATAAAGTCCGGCACCAATAATTGGGCTATCGCCCACACGGCCACGCATCTTATAGGCCAAACCACTGGTGGTACAAACACCCGACAGGTCGCCATCGAGATCCATAGCCAGAAGGCCAATGGTGTCGTGATTTTCTATATTAATAATGGGTTTGTACTGACTTGTTTTGAGCCACTCTTTCCAGGCTTTTACTGCTTCCGGGTTTTTATAATCATCGCGTTTGAATCCCTGGCTGAGGGCAAATTGATACGCACCTTCACCAATGAGTTGTACATGCGGTGTAACGTCCATTACTCTTCGTGCCACTGAAGCCGGGTATTTAATATTTTCCAATCCCATTACACTGCCTGCTTTGCCAAGGTGATTCATAATACAGGCATCGAGCGTGGTATGGCCTTCGCGGTCCGGAAGGCCGCCGAGTCCAACTGTTAGATTGGTGAGATCATCTTCAGCTAAATTCGCTCCTTTTTCGGCCATGTCAACCGCCTTTCCTCCGCCAAGCAAATTTTGCCATGCAGCTTCATTGGCTTTCATACCAAAATCCCAGGTAGAGAGCACTAACCCATTTTTGAATACAGTAGTTTTTTTTGATTTCTTTCTTTCGAAAGAATCCGCAGCGTGTAAGAGCGGAGAAATTCCGGCAAGAGCAGCACCAGCCAATCCTCCGGTTACAAATTTTCGTCTGTTCATCATGTAAGAATTGGCGGTGTAGTTTTATTGTGCAGTCTGGCTCATTTCGCGTTGCAATGTTTCTACAGTATCGGCAGGAAGATTGTTGAGGTCCAGATACATCAGGCCGTCCAGAGCATTGTTGAATTTCGGGTCGCAGTTGAACGAAATAATTTTTGCATTTTGCTGCAAATATTTTTTGAGTAAAACGGGCATGGTAAAACTCGATGGTTCAATTTCGGAAATGATCTTGTCCATTTTTTTGAGATCCGCCTGCGAAGATTCGACCAGAGCTTCAGTATCTACATTTTTTACTTTTGGCTTAAATACATTTCTGGGTTGAACATATCGGGCAAGATGTTCATCGAAATGGTGTTTCTGAATAAACTCAATAATCAATTCTTTGCTTACTTCCTGGTATTGATTGCTTATGGAAACAGGGCCGACTATATACCTGAATTTTGGGTTGGAAATGAGGTAATATAAAATGCCTTTCCAAAGTAAAAACAACGACAAACGATGTCGCTGATATTCCTGAACAATAAATGAACGTCCGAGCTCCAGCGATTTGGAGAGCATGGGCTTCATCCGGTAGTTCATTCTGAATAAGCTCGATATATAAAAACCCTTCATGCCATAACGCGCCATGATATTGGGACCATTTCCTACTCTGTAAGCACCAGCTATTTTTTTGGCTTCGCGATCCCAAAGGATCAGGTGATCGTAATAAAGGTCGTACTCATCGAGGTCAATACTTTTGTTGGTGCCTTCTCCAACCGCACGGAAAGTAACCTCCCGCAGTCTTCCAATTTCTCTCAGGATATTGGGGATGCGATCGCTTCCAACAACGAAACAATCGAAATTATCGTAACTCAGTGTTTTAAAGTCCTGGATATTATTTATTTCAGTGAGAATTTTATCAAGTGGAGTTTCAGATACAATATCGTCAGCTTTATGCGGAAATCTGAACAACCTGAAATAATCTCTTTTTACTTCAAAACTGCTTCCCAGTGCATAAGTTTTGGCCCGAAGGTATCTTCCGAATTGTTCGACATTGGTGAACATCGCAATGTCTTTGGGTTGAATTGGTTTTCCAATTCTCATTTTTAAAGTCTGGCCTTTTTTCTTGAGCATTTCCGATGGAAGTGCCAATGTTCTGAGATTGGGATGAATCAATCCAAGCAAATGAAACAACCGCGAGTTGCCACCATCGAAATAAACCGGAATAATCGGAACATTGGCATTGCGCACAATTTTGAGTGCCGAATTTTGCCATTTTCTATCTGAGATAGTGCGCAGATCCTCCTGATAGGTAGAAACTTCGCCCGCAGGGAAAAGTCCCAGTGGAAGTCCATTCTCAAGATGCAATAAAGCCGCCTTTAATCCTGCAATATTGTTGTAAGCTCCCTTTCTTGTTTCGAAAGGATTTACAGAAAGAAAATAATCTTTTATTGGTTCTACATTTTGAAGCAAAAAATTAGCCATCACTTTGAAGTCAGGCCTTACCGCAGCTACTGTTCTGATCAGGGCAAGCCCATCCAATGCACCGAAAGGATGGTTGGCTACAATGATGAAAGGCCCCGTTTTTGGAATATGATCCAATTGATTGCCATCTACAACGGCTTCCAGATCAAGATAAGAAAATAATCTATCCAGCGAAGCCAGACCCTCTGCCTTACAAATATCATCGTAGAGTGCATTTACTTCGTCAATTCTTGCCACACGCGCCAGCAGAGAAACAATAGGATTGTTCTTTGGTAATCTGGTGGCATTGGCCAAGGCATCTTCGGGAATAAGTTTCTTCACTCTTTGATGGGCTTTATAAAAAAGTTATTTCACCATTAGCGGATAGGATTGTGTTCCGCGTTGTGTTTGCAAAATAAATCTGTAAATTCCAGAGTTTAAATTAGCTGCATCAATAAAGAACTTGCCATTTCCTGGCCTGAATTCTCCTGTGAATATATTCATCACCTCTCGGCCGGTCATGTCAAATAATTTAAGACTTCCTTTTTCGTGCAGTGCGAAATCCAACTCAATACAGGTAATTGCAGAGGCTGGATTGGGGAATACTTTTACAAAGGCCATTGCGGTAAGTTCTTCCACAGCCACTTCGCCGAGTACCTCAAAAGTCCAATAGCCTTCAGGTGCAGGCATCGGACGAACCTGCACTTTGCCGCTCACAGATTCGCCTTGCACATAATAATAGATATGTGTACCCACAGCCTGTGCAGGTATACTTGCTGCCCATTCGTTGTTGCCCACATCATTCATCTCCACAGATTGATAGGCTGCGTTGATGTCAGTTTTCCAATACAACATGGCAGAAGCAATTCCTGAGCGATGATTCATATATGCGTTTACTACATAAGCATTCAGATCATCATAAGTGTCTTCCAGTGGCTGATGCGAAATGAGGAGTGGATCAGCTACACCCACTGTATGGGTAATACAATGTATGGCACCGCTTTGGGAAATAATGTTACTACCCGTGTTATCACAATCGATTCCTACAAGGTTATATCCCGGACAAACTTCACCCCAGATGCGATAGGCTATTGAGTCATATTCCAGACGGTAAGTTGGAAATAGAATAGTATTGTTGACAAAAACGGCATTGGAATAAGTTCTGTATGATGCTCCCTGATCTGGATGCAGGCCACTTGAGTTTGGTGGCATAGGAATACGAACAACTTTGTAGGGCGTGTTCCATTTGCTGTTGAAGTTGGCCAGCACATATTCGATATTGGCATTGATCTGCGGGCCGTCAGCCACGTTATCAGGATATTCACCTACCAGTAATGTCTGCTCATCCACCAGCTTCATGTGCATATCAATGTGGTGGATTCCATCATAGGGCAAGGTATTCATTTTAATATAACGATCAATACCCATATAGGCTTGCATGATGTCGTTGATTTCAGTTTGTGAATGGGCGGGGTAATTGATGTTGAAATCTCCATCGCCGTCATTTTCTTCCAGAATCAGTTCAGAGGCGAATGCAGTACCAAAACCATCGCTCATATAGTTGCCACCTGTATTCATAAGGTCGTTAGGAGCTTCAGTTGTGGTGTACAACTGAATACCCAGCTCATCGGCAATGTATTCAGGAGTAACATCGTCGTCTGGACGCGGACGGTTGTATATCCAATCCACCAGAATGAGTGAATCAACTTCATTGGCATATACAGGGTTAGCGGCGTAATCGCGCAACCAGATGGTATTGAAATTTCCGTCGATCAGTGTTACATTGGTCATATCTGTAAAAGCACTTCCCCCGGTATTGGTGCTCATGAGATAATCTTCCGTTCCGGCAGGATCATCCGTAATAATGAGTACCCTTGTTTCCAGGCGGGCTGCGGCCACAATTTGTTTGAGAATTGCCGGGAAATCAGCCCATGTAATGGTCAGTGCCTGAACTTCTTCCCATTCCGCCATGGCCCTTAGGTTTGCAAAATCGGGTGGGGAAGTAATCGAAGCGCCTTCCACAGGTTCGTCGTTGCTGCCAGAAATGTACCCGAAATAGGGAGTGATTTTCACCTTAAACGGTGCGGATTCATTTTCATTATCCTTTAAGTCAATATTTCCCGGAGTTTCTGTGGGATTAATCTGGGCATGTGCGCTGCACATCATTACAGCCGCGCAAATACTCGCTGTAAATTTTGAAAAGGAATACTTCAATGTTCTCATTGTATTAGTTGATTATGTAGGTTGAGCATAGCTTCTCTGGGAAGATCGTGTCCACCTTCGAAACGGTAAATATCGACAGGAATTTGGGCTTCCAGCAAGGGGCCAAAAATTTTATTTTCATTGTCTTGGTCAAAAAACTCATCCTCATTACCGAGAAAAACCTTGAGCTTCGGCCCCAAAAGTCTTTCTCTGTGGGCTTTGTAATCGATTTCAGGAGGAATACTTCCGGCCCAAATAATCATTTGATCTATTTTGACGGCAGTTTTTACCAGCCAATGCATGGCGGTAGCAGCACCTTGAGAAAAGCCCAGCAGGATTAGCCTGAATGACTGTTTTGTCTTCTTCCTTATTTCTGACATTAAATTTTCGAGAAGGTAAATATTGTCGGCAATATCTGTTTCTCTGGACTCACGGGTCATCCAACTGGCGCCCACCTTGCCGCTATTGCCTTCCAGATAAAATCGGTGAAGGCCTTCTGGAAAAATATAACAAGCTTTCCGGGCTTCAAAGAGTGGTGTGAATTTCCGGGAGAAATATTCCGGAAGATGGCCGTAGCCATGAAGTACAATCCAAACTTCAGTTGTGTTCCCGTCCAATTCACCAAATTGGAAATAGCGCGCAGTTTTTTGTATACTGAATTTTACTTCCTGCATCAGTAAATCAGGTCAATTTGTGTAATTTGAAATGCCGGACACCAGACGCTGTCAATTGTAGCAGAATTAGATTGATTTGTTGTAATTTCCTGATAATATTTTATCCAGGTATCTCCGTATATCAGACATTCTAATGTTGTATCTACTTCTCCTGTGAAAATTTTCATGTCGCTGTTACAGCAGGCACAATCGAATTGAGCATTGGTAAAACTGAATTTAAGTTCATCAAATTCAGAAACACCAATGGAGTGATTAATATTGACGCGAATGGTGGCTTTTGGATAAAGCGAAATATTTCTGGTTACCTCGTCGCCTGCGCTGAAATCGGCAGGCGGAAGGTCTAGCTGCACGGGGAAATAATCAAATTTGGAAACATCAAGTTTTAAAGCGGCAAAGTTTTCTCTGGGCCACTCAAGTCTGTAGTCTCCTGTGGCATCAGTTATATCGATTGCGGCATCGTTGAAACTGCCATTAAATGTACCGCCACCGACTACCTGCTTTGATAAATCGACAGATGCTCCTGACAAGGGTTGAGATTGTCTCGGGTTAATTACTTTACCCTTCAGAATAAAGTTTTTATTGTCCTCTTTACAGGAGAACAAAGCAATGAGTAAAAGTAAGAGGCAAAGTGCGATTTTTTCAGACCTGATTAAAGAGCTTTTATTTTGCATTTTTTTTATTTGTAGATGAATAATGGTCAAATACAGCCAATACTTTCCCTACGTAGTGATAGGGCTCTGTGGCATGGCAATAGCCGTGTTTGACCACTGGCATTGTATAATACTTTTCTTGTTGTTTTAATAGCAGGGCTTCGGCCACATTGCCATCCCAGATCGTATCGGCCAGTCCGATTTCTTTGGCCAGATAATAAGCGTCCAGCACATGGCCCTGGCCGATGTTGTAACTGGCTAGCATAAATTTAACCCTTTCTTTTTCGTCTTTGATTTTGGTTTTCCACATGGAGTTCAAATACTTAAAATATTTTACACTGGCATTTACACTGCATTCCGGTGTGGGGAATGAATCACAGCCAAATCTGATTGAGGTAGCGGGCATCAATTGCATCAATCCGGAAGCACCACTCCATGATTGTGCATTAGGATTGAAGCCAGATTCCTGATACGCTACTGCCGCCAACATGCGCCAGTCCCAATTGATTTGTGGAGCATATTTTCTGAACAGAGAATCATATCCTGAAATTGCGCCCGGCGAGATTCGGGGAAGTGCAAATGGCTTAATGAAGGAGGAGAGTTTTTCTTCTGCAAAATACTTCCCGTAAACAGAACTTATTTTTTGTTTTGTTTTGTTTTTTTCGAGCCATGAATTAACCTCATTGATAAGCCCCGACGAGTTTTTTCTCATTGCCCAGGCAATATCTTGTTTAGGAGAAATAGGTACCGACATATCTAAATCCGGAAAATCGTACACGCTAATGATGGCTAGATTTTCGTCTGTAATAGTAGCCTCTATTTCACCGTCATTGGCCAGTCTGAGCAAATCCTCTGTATTGATAGCACCGGGAATTTCATCTATCTGAAAAGGTTTACCTGAATGAAATTCAAGCTCCTTAAGTCTTTCATAAAAAGAAGAAAACTTATGTACTGAAAGCACCACTTTATGCAGTTCAGTGGAGTCTTTTAGAATAGTGTAAGATGAATCGCGGTTTTCCTTTGAGAATTTGCGTTGCACAAGCACTTGTCTTGTTTGATAGAGAGGCTTGCTAAATTCCACATGTTCTTTTCTCTTTTTGGTTACAGTCAGGTTGGAGGCGATAATGTCGCCTTCTCCGGAGTTCAACATTTCAAACATTTTATCCACATCGTCAAGAAGTTTAACTTCAAGTTTTACGCCCAGGTCTTTCGCAAATGCCTTCATCATCTCATAATCGAAACCACATTGCTGGTTTTTGTAGAGGTAGTAAGTGGTAGCGCTATTCTCTGTCAGTAGTATTAATTTACCTCTTTTTCGAATAGAATCGAGATCGAATTGTATAGTTTGGGATGTGGTATTTTGGCGGTTTCTGTTTTTTGATTTACACGAAAAGAAGAAGAGTGGCACTACAGAAAGTACCAATAGAATCAGCCAGAATACTTTTTTCTCCGAATTCATTTGAAGGTTAAAAGTAGGCAATAAGTTGGGAAATAAAAAACCCTGTTATATAAATAACAGGGTCTCTCAGTAAGCGGGTTATTGGTTTTGGTTATAAACTACTTTTTGGTGAACTTATCGGTCTTGCTGTCATAACTCAGATAGTACTCTCCCTTGCTGAGGGTATTACAATCCACGCTAAGACCAAAGCCACGTTTTACAATCTGGCCATAAATATTATATAATTCGTAAGCTGTTTCTGAGGAGAAGCTTATGGTTTTTGATTTTTTGTCGTATTTGAATGTAACTGGAACTGAACTTGAGTTGATCTCGCAGGTCTTGCTCTTTCTCAGATCACCTTCGTAGCTCTTTTGAGCTATACGAAATTTATTGAGTCCGCTGGTAAGAGTAACCTGAAAGTTGTATGAGTTCTTCCCTGAGGTACCGTTTCCGGTAACTTCTCCCACATTCACCCATTTGTTCCATTTGAATTGTTGCACAATGAATTGGAGTTTTCCAAGTTCACCGGATGTTTCCCAGGTCAGCACGCCCGATTGATTTACTTCAATTTTATTGCATTCGAAAGAAGGAGAAGGTTCGAGAGCACCGGGGTTGAGGATTTTAGGTGTGCATCCATCTTTGTGTTTTACTTCTACCACCACCACATCACCATGTTTGAAGTTGTAAATAGAGAGGTCAATCTCAAAGGCTTGAGAATTAATTTCGTCAGAAGAAACAAGCCCGTTCACTGTAACTTCATAGATACAAAACCCCACACCATCAGAAGCTGTAGCGTTAATTACGAAAATGTTCCGTTGTTGATAGCGCCCCTCAAGAATAATGCTTCCGGCATATCCTGAAGTGACAATTAAAAGCAATAAAACAGTGGCAAAGAGCCTCATAATTGTTCTGTATAGTATAAGTTAGTGGCAACACCTAAGTTAAGCAGCGTCACAAAAACCTAACCTTATCTCATATAAGGTCGGTGGCAAAAGTATTGATTTTGACTTTACAAGCATCAATTAATTCAGGAAAGTATTCAAGGAATGCTGAATTAATTGTTTCTAGTTGATTATGAAGTATTTGAGTTGAAGTCGCCAGGCGTTCACCGGCCTTAACTCTTTGACTCATGCCTAACATGATGCGTTCGAGGTCGGGGAGTTTGGAGTACATTACCAACCAATTGTGTTCTGACATGTGTTGAAGTATCATGGCCTCTTTTTTAGTCAATTCGTTGATTTTTAATTGTAAAGTACTGTAGCACGATCCTGCAAAATCCGGAAGTGGCGTGCGGTGAAAATGATTCCAGTTTCTGGCCAGAACGTGATCCAGAAAAACATCCAGCGCAATTGGAGAGAGAAGTCCAAGATGAGGCCTGAGAAGTGCCCTTAGATTTCTGCAAATGGGATGTTGATCAGTGAAGTGGTCAATAAAGCGATGAACCAGGATGCCTTTTTGCACTCCGCCCTGGAATTTTTCCCATTGGTTTCCTTTTACTCCATCAGCTATAAATTGACCCACGAGCATCTCGGGGTCTTCAAATGCCAGATAGAAATGGGCAAGGTGGTTCATCTTTTTTTTTTCAAAGCTATTCAAGGCGAAGTAAAAAGCACACATCCAAATGCATTTTTATAATGGCAGCCGGTGAGATAGCCTGCACCGGAATTGCAGATTGGCATTCGTTCGAAATGTAAAAGGCCAATACATATATAAATCTCAGGCCTTCCAGCGACAAGCACTTTTTTGAGGCCAGGTCGTCAGTGCTACTTTAAATAAAAAAAGGTCTGTCTCGGATTGGAGCAAGTCCATGAAGTTCAGGATATTTTGTTTTGTTCTAAAACACTGTTTCAGAATTCCGGATCATCTCGGCAAAGGGCGTTATCAGTTGTATAAGCCAGTTGAATAGAATATTTTCCAATTGTGTATAAATATCGCCCGCGGAAGGGTTCGACCTTATTTTTGGAAATTGCAATGAGAAATCGCACACTTATATATTGGTTATGTCAGTTGAGCGGCTGGGGTTTGTTCGTACTGGGTAATTTTTTCTTCGCCCTGACCGACGACAATTATCGATCTTATGTATATACGCTTACCATAATTATTCTAGTAATTGGTATTTCCACGACTCACTTATATAGGGCCGTCATCAAAAGCTGGAATTGGTCGGCATTGAGCATCACCCAACTTCTGCCGCGTATTTTTGTGGCCTCTATTCTCCTGGGAACCTTTTTTACCCTGGTGAGCAGCTCCATTACGCAGTTTATTTCCAGCAGTCCTTTCAGAATTGAAGCGATTATTAATCTTCAGATCATCCAGCCCACCATCAATTTCTCCATTCTCTTTTTAATATGGAATATTTTATACTTCGGTTTGCATACGTTCGAGAATTGGAAATTGGAAGAAATCAAAAACCTTCAGTTAAAGGCTGCCAAAACTGAAATTGAATTGAATAGTTTTCGGTCTCAGATGAATCCTCATTTTATGTTCAATTCGATGAACAGTATCCGGGCATTAATTGATGAGGATCCGGAGAAGGCCAAATTGGCAATTACATTGTTGAGTGGTATTCTGCGCAACAACCTGATGCTGGGAAAGCGACAGACGGTTCAGTTAAAAGAAGAAATGGATCTGGTAGAAAAATATCTCGCGGTAGAAAAAATACGTTTTGAAGAGAGGCTTGATATAAAGATTGATGTAGACCGGGAAGTGTTGAATTGGGAGATCCCGCCCTTTATGCTACAGACTATTGTGGAGAATGGAATCAAGCACGGGGTATCCAGGAGAATTGAAGGGGGTAAAATAGAAATTTCTGCACGAGAAGTAGACAATAAACTTTTTTTAAAAGTACAAAACAGCGGAGTCTTTGTGCCCAAAACTGAGCACGATGGAATTGGGCTCGCCAATACCACCAAAAGACTTGAGCTCTTGTACGGCAATGCTGCCACCTTTAGCATTCAATCTTTGAATGATTGGGTGGAAGTAATATTTATTATCCCAAGACTAAATAATATTAAAGATGAAGACCATAGTAATTGATGACGAAAGATTGGCCAGAAAGGAGCTGATCAGTTTACTTAGTAAGTTTGAAGAAATTGAAATTGTAGCGGAATGTGGTAACTCAGAAGAAGGCATAAAGGCCATTGAACTTCATAATCCGGAATTGATATTTCTGGATATTCAAATGCCGGGAAAGAATGGCTTTGAGATGTTGGAAGAATTAGAATCTGTTCCGCGGGTAATTTTTGTGACCGCTTACGATGAGTATGCGCTCAAGGCGTTCGAAGTAAATGCGCTGGATTACTTACTAAAACCTGTAGAAGAGGATAGGCTTGCAGAAGCTGTGCAGCGCGTATTGCACGATCGCGATGAAGAATTGCAGGATAATGCAGCGAGCACAGCAGCTTCCGGCAAACTTGGTCAGGACGACCAGATCTTTTTGAAAGATGGCGAAAAATGTTGGTTTGTTTCCTTGCGTGATATCAGGTTGTTTGAATCAGAAGGAAATTATGTGAGGGTTTATTTTAATAATTTTAAGCCCCTTATTTTAAAGTCATTGAATAACCTGGAAGAAAGATTGGACCATACTTTTTTCCGAACCAATAGAAAGTTCATTGTCAACTTGCGTTGGGTTCAGGGGGTGGAGAATTGGTTCAATGGAGGCTTGCGCCTTACGCTTAAAGATGGCACTCAGGTTGAAGTTTCCAGGCGACAAAGTGCCCGTTTCAGGGAACTCATGAGTTTGTAAATCGCCATTCTTTTTTTTAGAATCTCAGACCAATAATAATAATATCATCAAGCTGCGGAGTATTTCCTTTCCATTTGTAGAATTCGTCGCGAATCATTTTTCGCTGTTCGCTCATCGGCAGGTAATTGTATTGTTTGATCCATTTGGAGAATCCGCTGCGCTTTAATTTTTTTCCTTCCGGCCCACCGAACTGGTCTGTTATTCCATCGGAGAAAAGATAAAATGTATCTCCGGGAGAAACATAAAATTCGTGTTGTTCGAATTCTTTGCTTTGTGTTTTGATAGAACCTCCAATACTCTGGCGCTCACCTTTTATTTCATTCCAACCACCTTTGGTGTATATAATCACAGGTCGGTTGGCACTGGCAATTCTTACCATTCTTGTTTCGGAATCGAATTCAAGAATACTGATGTCCATTCCATCTTCAATTTTGGTCGTTTCGGTTTGTTTGTTCAACATTTCGTGCAATTGAAGATCGAGTTCGGCAAGGGCAGCGCTCGGGCTATTGATGTTTTGTTTTCGGGCAACTTCTTTCAGAATGGAAGTTCCAATAAGCGACATAAATGCACCTGGTACGCCGTGTCCGGTGCAATCTGCGCAGGCTACGATAGTTTTGGTTCCAAATTTTTCTACCCAATAGAAATCACCGCTTACAATGTCCCTCGGTTTGAAGTATACAAAAGAATCTCTGAAATATTTGTTCAACGAATCGTGCTGAGGCAACATTGCATTTTGAATATTTTTTGCATAGACGATGGAATCGGTAATGTCCTTGTTTTTACTCTCCAGAAGTTCTTTTTGCTCTACTACTTCTTTCGTTCTGTCGTTCAATTCGTTTTTGAGATACTCCTGATTCGCTTTGAGAAATCTTTCCCGTCTGAGTACCACATAGCGCGCAGAGAGCATCACTGAAACTGAGCAAAGCACAATAAACCACCACTGACTCCAAAATGGTTCTGCAATTGTGATTCTAAATTCCTGAATGGTTTCACCGCCAAATCCATCAGAATTGAATGATTTGACTTTGAATTTGTAGACACCCGGGCCTAATTTGTTGAATTGGGCAAAATTTGCCGTAGTAAGATCGCACCATTCTGTATCATATCCTTCCAGAGTAAATTGGTAATGCACATTTTCAGGACTGCGAAGCGATACACCAACAAAATTTACCTGAAGATTGTATGTTCCATATTTGAGCTCGATCTCTGAATTCGAATTATAAATGCTATCCGAAATAATAATACTCGTAATAGAGAGGATAGGCTCAATCTCATTTTTAAGATCTTTTTCGGGTTCGTACCGGAGAATACCTTTGGTAGTTCCAAAAACTAATGTACCATTGCTCAGTTTGTCGGCGGCATTGTCAGAAAAGTCAAGGCTGAATTCAAATCCTGGCTCATAGATTTTTACACCGCCGTTTTTGAGGTTGATCTGACTAATGGCTCCATGGTGTCCGATCCAAAGCATATTGCGATTGTCGCAGATGAGCGAATAGCAATAGTCAGAATGAAGTCCCGATCCTTTATTATAGGAAGTAATTTCATTGTTGGAAACTTTGAAAACACCCGATCCACTTGTACCCATCCAGATATTTCCATCGTTGTCTTCTGTAATGCATTTTACCTCAAGAAGAACACCGGAGAATGGGGTGGGTAAATTTTTCAGCATTCCATCCTCAATGAATGTGAATTCGTTGTTGTGCGTGGCGATCCAGATCCGGCCTTTGGAGTCTTTGTAAAGGGATTTTACCGCATTATGGGCCAGGCCAGATTCAGTAGATAACTCGTAAACAAGCTTTTCGTTTTTAAGTTGAAACACACCGTCATCAGTAGCTACGAAAAGGTATTCGTTCGATGGCAGGATATCATTTACGCGAAGATCTGTCTGAAGACCAGGTATAGCAAAAGGTACAAATTGATTTGAATGTGGCTTGAGTTTGAACAAACCGAATTGTTCCACTCCAATCCATATGTTGTTGTTTAAGTCGTTGGTTATCGAAGTAATTGGATTATCAGGTATTCCATTTTTTGCATCGTATTCAAAGATAATATTGTTGGCATGTTCAAAGCTCACATATACTTTTCCTTTCGCACCTGACCAGATGGTGTCATTTCTTTCATAAACAGAGTAAATAGTATTTTCCTCATTGGTTTCGGCTACATCAAACATCGCGAAGTAGTTGTCCACAAGTTTGATTAGACCTTCTCCCATTGAACCAATCCAAACATTTCCTTCTCTGTCCCTGAAAGATGTGCGAATACTTCTTGATTGAAGTTGATTATTTGCCGTATAATCTATCAGGCGCAGGTATTTTCCATCCACCGGAAGTGAAAGCTGCAACAATCCATGGTCATTGCTTGATATCCAGAGATTCTTTTCAAAATCTTCATAGATATTGTTGATGCTGACATTGTTGAAGTCAAATTTTTCCGATTCTATTTTATTCACCACAATTTGTCCGGCAGACTGCTCAATCCGAAACAGTCCGGCGTTATCAGTGCCCACAAGTAAGACATTACCTTTTTTAAGCATGCAAGTAACCGAAGTCTCACTTATTTCTTCGATAAATTCATAAGTTATCGTCTCATTTTCAACCCGGGCTTTTAAGAGGCCCAAATCAGTTCCCAGCCAAATCGTATTGTTGTCGTCAAAGGCAAAACAAAAAATATTAAGGTCTTGAATTCCTTTTGATATACCGAGCCAATTGCCCTCACCGGTTCGTTTTAATAATCCGCCATTTTGCGAAAGCGCCCAGATATTGCCATTTTGGTCTTCTTTGATGTCATTAATTCTTGAAGAGTTAATACCCTGAAGGCTTTCAAATGAAGCCTTGCCATTTTTAAATTTTGAAATTGTTCCGTTGATATGCCCCAACCACAATGAGCCATCCTGTGTTTTGTAACCGGTAGAGATTACATCATCACCCAATCCATCTTTTTTCAGATAAGATTTAAATTTAAAACCATCGTAACGGTACAATCCTTCTCCGGTTCCGATAACCAGAAAGCCGTTTTCGTCCTGGTCGATAAAATAAATGAATCGATTGTTCAGGCCTTCTTTTTCCTGAAATTTTTTGAATTTATAGGATTGAGAAAAGGACTGTGTCCAGATAAGGCAAAGTAGGATGGAAGCAAATGTGAGGCGCATGTTTTGCCGTTATTTTTTGATTGGCTTTGTTTGAAGTTTACCTTCGTACTTAGGCACTCCACCAATTGGTGAAACGAAGAAGGGCAGAAGCTCGCCATATTGATTTCGAATAGAAAACACTACGTTATTGTTGTTCACCTTTACCGCACTGTTTTTAGTGAATTGAATATCCAATGACTTTCCTCTTTCCTTGTCTTTTATCTTGTACACACTGTTAGACCATGTATTGTCTCCGGAAATTACTACCTCTTCTCCGAATGTGGCTACGGAGCATATTTTTATGTATCCATCTTCATCCCAGTCGAAATTTCTCTGTTCAACAGAAATTACCTTGTCATCGATATAGGGATAGATGTGAGAAGACTGATAGGGCTCTTTGTGCAGCCTGAAGGTATATTCAAAGGTAAATGCGTTGCCGCCTTCCACGGGTACATTTTTATCTTGCATCGTGCTTAAAAAGTAGCGGTATAAATTTCCGTCATCCCCTTTTGCTCCTTCACAAATTACTTTGAAAATATAACCGCCGAATTTTTCAGAGTATTCGCCTTCGCTTGGATTAAACGGACCAAAACTGAACCAGCCATTGTCATAATCTCCTTTAGAGCTGAAGATTTTTGTGGCGAGCATATTTCCACTTTTGAAATTTCCAGTGGGATCTGTTCCCGTTGCGTCAGGATTCGTAACGCATCCTGCTCCGCCATATACGCTAAACCTTGTAGTGGTATTAAAATCGGCGTTCATTTCATCGTGTTGCCCGCCGCAATCCGGATCAAAAACACGGATGTATATAGGTTGCTTGAAGTCCTTTTTTACTTTCATAAAAAAGGTCTGGCAATAATCATCATCACCCCATTTAGAACCTGCATCCTTGCCGAATGTAACCAGAAAGGGTATGTTTTCTTCGGCTGCCGGAACGGGTTGTGCAACGGAGTTGAAACTTAAAATGAGAGTTACAATAAGTATCGAAATGTGTTTCATCTTATGGATTTGTTTTTTGGGTGCTGAATACTATAATGAATTCAACCCTTCTGTTTTGTGCTCTTCCTATTTCTGTATTGTTGTCCGCAATGGGTCTGTTGAGTCCATAACCTTTTGAGAAAAGTCTGGTTGGATCAATACCTTTTTGTACAAAGTATTTTACAACAGATTGCGCTCTTTGGTCAGACAGATCCATATTGTAGATCTGGCTGCCCATACTGCATGTATGAGCAGTGATTTTGAGACTGAAATCAGATTCAATTTTGAGCATAGCCACGATATAATCAAGAATGGCATATGACTCAGGCTTTATTTCAGCACTGTTGTATTCGAATTTGATATCCCTCAGTTTTGAAAATTCTACATTTAATGCTTTAGCATCTCCGGGTTGTATGTATTTACCCTTTTTACTAAGTTCAGAATTGTAAGTCGTTAGTGACAATGAGTCAATGCGTGCCTCCTCAAACCCAAGTTTTTTCATTTCTGTGAGTTTTGATTCGAGTTCATCTTCCTTTTTTACCAATCCCACGGAGTATTCATAACCATTGGTTACTTTTAGTTCAGAAATGTCGTCTTTCACTTTACTGAATGTAGAATCATTGAAAGGAATCCTTATCTGTGAATCCAGAATGACTACATGGAAGAACGGAGCCAATTGAATGTCTTTTACAGAATCATCAAGGTCAAGATTTACTGCTGGTTTAGGAGCAATGTATTTGCCTCGCTCCAGAGTTTTACCATCGTATTCAGACTTTGATGTAGAGTCAATTTTTACGGAATAGCCTTTTTTATTGTAATCGTCTATATAGGGCTGGAGCTCCTCGAAGTTATGGACACATACAACAGAATATGCATAACCGCTATCTGTTTTCAGCTCTGTAATATCAGTGTCTACCAAACAAAGAATGGGATTGTTGAATCCAAGTTTTTCTTTGGACGTGGCTATAATTAAAACATAAAGAGATGAATCATTTACCAGTTTGGGCTGATTGTTTGTGTGGAGCGCGTTGCCCTGTATCGGGTTGATCGGGTTATTGAAGTTGTATTTTTTCGCGACCCAATTCTGATCGGTTTGTGTAGAATCAACTTGAAATTGCAAGTTTTTCTGACCTAAAATTTCTACGATGAAATCAAATGTCGATTTTTCATTCAATACCATTTCTGAATAGTCGGAATTATCAATAGTTTTGAATCTACATTTTTCAGGATCTAAAGTGGCAAAAAGAGAGTCTTTCGCTACTTCAATAGCCGTAGAATTTGAAACAACTACTTTGTACTTTTGGGTTTGTTCTGTTTTCAAAGAACTGTCAGCGGCATTATTTACTGTAGCGATATTATTTTGATCTGAATAATGGCCTTCTTTGATAATGGAAGGCTTTATCGTTTTAATATTAAATTCTGCTACATGCAAATCTTCAAATCCTTTGGAGCGCAGGTGAAGGTATTCGTCCGTCAACTCACTCCAGTCAGTCTCTTTTCCGATGGAATATTCGTATCCTGATTCGGTTTTTATTTCTGTAATTTCTGTAGGTACATCTTTAAATATTGGATCATTGAATTGAAGTTGTTTTTTAGAAGTAAGGAAAGCCAGTTTGTAGAAAGGTGATATTCTCTCGCCGTTTTCATCTTTCTTAAGTGATGACGGCTCAATGAAAATTTTTCTGTAACCAATTTTATCACAACAACTGAGGCTGGCCATTTTTGGATCCAGTGCACTGGGACGTTCAATTGAGGTCACTTCTTTATAAACACAAACCTTTGGTTTTATTCCATTGGATTTCGATTTTCCGGTAAGTTCGCATCTGATCTGGATATTTCCGGTATTGTTTAGCGTAAATGAAGTACTCTCACCGATTACATTATCATGAGCCGGTATTTGCCAGATTACTTCGGATATTTCAAAATCCTGAAATGCCGAGAGATCTATCTTACATTCAAATGGAAAGCCGCTATAGACAGTATCGCTGCAAAGTATGGTGGGCTTGATTTGCGGGTGAATAAGAATGTTGATTTCACCTAATCGCGCATAAATTTTCTGTGTGGTGGTATCTATAATGTTCAAGGTGGCGTCGAACGTTCCGAAATTCGCATAGCAGTGATCGGCTGTTTTACCAAATTTCGTATTGCCATCACCAAAGTCCCACCGGAATTTAAAAGGCCCGCTTTTTAGATCGGGAATTTTTGGCTCTTCGAAATGGTAACAGAAGTAAGAAACTTCACTTTCTCCGCATTCCTTAAAACTTTCGTTGTATTTTTTAAAAAGGTAAATATCATCCTGCTCTTCGTCGCGATTGGTGCTTATACAACCCACTTGTTTGCCAATGTTTTCGTAATAGGCAAAGTCGTCAAACTCTGTATTAATCGGTGGATTTAGTCTCAAAGGTTCAGTATAACCCTCATCTGATTTTAACGATGAATAGATGTCCATTCCTTCAGAATCATCTCTTCCATCTGTGGAAAAGAAGAAGGTTCCAAATTCATTGACGAAAGGAAAGAATTCATTGCCCTTGGTGTTAATGGCCTTACCCATATTTTCGGGTTGCGACCATTGTCCATTTCGCAAATGACATTTGTAAATATCAGACTTGCCCATTCCATCGGTCATATTGGAAGAGAAATACAGGATTGAATCACCTGGCGCCAGGTAAGGATGTGCTACATTGTATTTGCCATTGGGAGAATTAAATGGAAATGCTTCAGCGAGAACCCACTCATTGTCCTCTCTTACCGCTTTGAAAATTCCAAGTTTGTATTCCTGCACTTTTGCCAATGTATTGTTGTCGGCCTTTTTGAGATTCGAGGTAAAATACATTACAGTGCCTGTGGAGTTAATGGTCGCCTGTCCTTCATTGTATATTGAATTTACTTTCCCGTGAATGGCCGAAGGAGAAGCGTAGGTGCCATCTGCTTTGAGCTTGCATTGATACAGGTCTGTCGAATATACATTGGTTGTATCCAATTCATAGAAGGCATTCTTTCTTGATCTGCTCGAACAGAAAACAATCATATCAGGGCCGAAAGCCGCTGAAAAATCTGCTTCGATAGAATTGAATGAAGCCGGTTCAAGTTCGTATTGCTGCGCTGCAACAGATTGCGCGATCATTATAAGGCAAATGGTCGCCCAAATGACGCTAAGTTTTTGTATGTTAGATATGTATTCGAACCGCATAGGGAAGCCATTATACGGCGATGTTTGGTGAAGGTTCCGTTTAGAGGAAATTCTGGACAGTATGAGCTTTGTGCTCGACTAAATTGGCGTTTTTGACGGCTAAATCAATACTGGAATATATTGATTATGAAATAGAAATTCAATGCCCTATTTCTTTTTACCCGTTTTCCTGGGTTTTTTTTGGGTGTCAAACAAAATCTCGAATTCTACCCTTCTATTCATTGCCCGGCCATCATCTGTGGCATTTTCAGTTATTGGCATGGCTTCTCCGTATCCTTCCGGAATCAATCTGCCTGCATCAAGTCCGCGGCTCGACAGATAATATACAACAGCTTCGGCTCTGTCAATAGATAACTGCAGGTTGTGCTCCTGGCTGCCAAGACTATCAGTATGTGCTTTTATTTTCAAATTAAGTGACGGCTCTTTTTGCATTACATACACAACATACTCAAGGTTTTCAAACGATTCTTTTTTGATTCTCGAATCGTTGTAATCGAAACGGATATCGCTGAATTTATTGAGGTGCTTGTTAATAGCAGATTCCAGCGAGTCAGGTATGTACCACCATTGTTTCACAGTTTGTTTTTGGAAATCATTGGTTATGGATTCTTTCACCAGACTTTCCTTATAGCCTGATTCTACCAGATCCTGATAAACCCTGATCAGCACTTCGAGTTTGTTTGTTTCGCCCACCGAATAATGGTAGAGTGTATCTTTTTCAGATTTCCGTTCTGTAATTTCGTATTTAATGTTTTCAAAGTAAGGATCGTTTAAAGGAATGGGAATTTCACTCTTCTTAAATTCGACATAATAAACTGTCGAGTCAGGCGAATGCTTTAAAATTTCCTTTTCATTACTTTCTACAAAAATCATGTCGTTGTGCATGATGGACCGGTGCTCTGTTTGAAGGGGAATTTCCTCCGTTACACCTACCAGCTCTAATGGTGTTCCAACTGCTATAGTTCTTGTGGCACAGCGTTTTTGAATTTCTCCGTTGATGGGCTTGCTGAATACGCCAACCTGAATGGTGTATATACCAGGCGTGTCATAACTGTGCTTTGATTCCTCGCCCTGGGCTCTTGTACCGTCTCCAAAATCCCAGAAGTATTGATCGATTATAAAGTTTTTAATGTCAGACTCCAGACCACTCACCACGAGTTCCTGATGGGTCTGGATCGAGTCTCTGGCTTGAATAAAGGGGAAATCTGACTTTTCAATATCCAGATCAATTTCAGAGACCCTTGCAAATTGAACCCTGGTAACACTATCATATACATTGAGTGCTATTTCGTAATGTCCGAAACCAGGGAAACAATGCTCCACCGAAAGCTTGTCTTTTTGTTTGCTACCATCTCCAAACTCCCATTCGAAAATAAGAGGAAGCGTGTCATTTTGAACTATACTCGTTTCTTCGAATAGATAGCAGAATGTTGGCTTTTCTGATGGAGGACAAGCCTCAAATACCGGGTATTTATAATTGAATTGGAAAAGGTCATCATCTTTTCCATTGCGGTTGGAGGCGAAATATCCTGACTCACCTTTTTCATCCAGATAAATTGAAAAATCGTCAGCATCTGAATTGATAGGAGATTCCAGTTTTTTTGCATCAATCCATGATTCGCCATTTGAATAGGCTACATAAATGTCAATATCCTCCGCTCCGTCATTGCGGTCGGAAGAGAAATACAATTTTCCATCGTGTTGAATGAATGGAAAAACTTCATCGTAATCTGAATTAATCGTGGGGCCGAGGTTTTCTGGTTTAGACCAACCTTCAGGTACTCTGCGACTTCTGTATATGTCTTTGCCCCCTATTCCATTTTCCATATCAGAGCTGAAATAAAGATATTGCCCGTCTTTCGAAAGACAAGGATGGGCAATACTATAACTGCTGTCTGCGGAGTTAAATTCAAATGGAGCGGGTTCAGACCAGCCATTGCCATCGTTGGTACAAATAAAGAGGCCTAATTTATTCTCAATACTTTTTTTGCCAAAGTGAATGGTGCCGGTGTACACAATCAATTTTCCATCTGCGCTAAAGCAAGCCGGACCTTCATTGTTTTTTGAGGCCAAACCTGAATCCAGAAGAACAGATTTCGAATTGTTCGTATTGGAGGTAAAGTGAATTTTTGATGGATTATTTCCTTGAGCGTCAACATAGGTGACACCAAATCTTATTGGTCTGTCGGAACAGAAAACCAGCCCGCTGTTATAGGCCACGGGAGCGAAGTCATTGTACGCAGAATTGCACCGGAGCGGTTTAACTTCACAATCCTGCGCCATGGGATAGACACAGGAAAGAAGTATCGCAAGAAGTATTATAGGGTGCCGTAAAATCATTAAATGAACCGGGTATTCGGTGCGTTATTTTTAAATAGGAATATATAATTTAATGTAATTTCATGCGAACCTTTGTCATATCGGGCTAGTGTTGAGGTGAGATAATCGTAGCTATAGCCAATTCGCAATTGGTCGTTGACCTGCGCGCGCACGATTACTCCTACAGCGTCACCCGGACGGTAGGTAAATCCGGCTTCACCGATTAGGTTCATGCCTGCCAGCAGGCTGATATCAGCTTGAGGTACAGCGCCTTTGTGGTATTTCAACAGCATGGATGGTTGCAGGTTGTATTTCTTTCCAATGTCAAATCTTCTACCCCCCGTGGCGAGGTAAGTGAGATTGGCTACTGAGAAGGTTGCTTTGTACGCATTGCCTCCGGCATAAGTTTCATTAAGAAAATAAGGAACCGAAATTCCACAATATCCTTTCTTTGATTTGTAATAAAGACCCGAACCTGCATTGAACATATAATGGCTGTAATTACCGGAGCTGAATACCCTGTCATTTTCTTCTGTAGTAATCACCTGAGACCATTTATTGGCGTAATTTGTTACACCCACGCTCAATCCAAAGGAAAGGGTTCCATTGTGAACCGGTATTTTATAAGCTCCGGTAAGCATCGCACTGGTGTTTGAAGTTACTGCTATTTTGTCCATTGCGATTTGAAAGCCCACAGCGAATGATTCAGATTTCAAGGGTGTATTCACCATAAGGTAGTCCGTTTTTGGCGCACCATCAACCCCTCTCCACATGGTTCGGTGATTTAAAGTAACAGACAACGCTTTGTCGCTCCCCACTGCTGCTGGATTGTAGCTGGCGGGGTTGAACATATATTGAGTATGCTGCGAAGAAAACTGTGCCTGCCCTTCTGTTACGCAAGCACACAGCAACAATAATATGATTGTTTTTATTTTCATTATCTTTTAATTATTACATATCCCTGGTGCACTTCGTCCATAAGTATCAGCTCATAGAAGTAGGTATCATCAGGAAGCCACTCGTTTTTCTGGTTGGTTCCATTCCATTCGTTTTTGTAATCTGATGAAGAATAAACCAATTGTCCCCATCTGTTGTAGACCGTTAACTCAGCTTTTCCAAGATTTTGTATTCCACGAATTTCAAATGCATCGTTCACATCATCTTCATTCGGCGAGAAACCTGATGGGATAAGCAGACCATTAACATTTACAATTACTGAGTCATATGAGCGACATCCTTCATTATTTACCTGAAGTATGAAAATGTTTTCGCCAAGTGAAATATCAGAAACCCCTGTGGAAGTGCTGTTCACAGCAGTGAAGTCAGCACTGCCTTGCTCAACAGACCATGTAGTTACTCCCGCTCCGTTGTATGATCCCTGAAGTTCCAGTTGATTTGCAAGATATAAAACAACATCTTCACCTGCATCAGGCGCAGAAGGCTGCTCAATAAATGTGATGGACTTGCCTGCATGAGCAATACATGAATTCTCATTGTTATTGGCAGTTGCATTTATTTCGAAAGTGCCATATTCCTGTGCAGTAATCTGCGTGGAATTTGCCAGAGCATTTTCAATATTTAATCCGCCTTGCGACGACCATTGAATATTCCAATTGTCCAATCCCTCAATTTGAACCAACATGGAATTCCCACAAATGCTGTCTTCACTTTCTATTGTGATTTCCGGAACGTTATACATATTCACCACAATTGTTGAATCCGACGAGCAGGTTGAATTTAAAGGGTTAGTGGCACTTAATGTAATCGAATTAGAAGCTGAAAGCATCGATGGATCAATTGGGTTTTCTGAAACCACCAGACCATTAACCGACCACGAATAAATTGTATTGGTTTGCACAGACGAAGGAACGAGCAAGATTGGATCGCCATTCGAACAAACCAATGTGTTTGTCATACTCCAATTGGCCTCAGGAACTGAAACTACCTCGACCTGAAAGTCAGTCATCGATGTATTTCCCCAGACGTCTGTTGCTGTAAATTGCAGGGTGTATGAACCGGCATTAAGTATTGATCCTGAAGCTATGTTATTTGCAGAAGGTGTAATATTCATATCACTGCAATCAACGGCATCGGGTATTGCATAATTGAATATTGTTCCGGCACATATCGCAGCGTCCTCCATTTCATTGAAAACAGGAGCGATTGTATCATGCACAACGATATTGAGTTCGCAAACATCACTTTCATTTCCGGATTGATCTGTGGCAATCAACTGAACAGTGTAGTAACCTGATTCCAATGTTTCAGGAATTGAGTTGACTACACTGACATTGGGATTAGCATCACAGTTGTCTGTAGCTATAATGTATTGTGTGAAAGTAAGGGCACAGTCATTTTCGGTTAGGTATAAATGCAATGTATCATTGCTGCATTCTATTTTGGGAGCCAGCATATCTATTGCCATCGCTTCAAAGTCGCAGTAGGCTTCATTTCCATATTCATCCTGAATTGTCAGGTGAATAGAGGAAGAGTTTCCGGCATCAATTGAAGTGCCGGCAGAAGGAGTTTGGGTGAAGGATGTCCAATTAATATTGCTGCAATCTGCCATGTTTGTAAGTCCTGAGTAATCAGGAATAATGGTGCTGCAATTTTCAGTTATTGCTAAAGTATCATTGGTACAATTTAATACAGGCCCATCAAGGTCTTGTACCGAAACCATTATCGTCGCGTTGACCGAATTTCCAGATGGATCGGTAGCTGTTATTTCTACCGCGATGTTTTGTACTGATGAGTAAATGGTTCCCGCAGGTGGTGTTTGCGCTGTCATCTCAGCTATGCCACAATTGTTGCTGATATCAAAATAAGAACTTAGGTCTGGTAATTCGCTTTGACAATTTTCAAGGGCAAGAACAACAGTTTGTTGAACAGCACTGGCAGTTGGCGCGATGGTGTCCATTGAGGTTATAGGCACATAGCAAGTATCACTCACATTCCCAAAATAGTCTTCAACCCAGAATGCTATTTCATTAATTGTGGAAGTAATATCTCCAGCTTCGGGTAATTGGTAAATTTCATAGGAAGACGACTCTACAATGTTTTCCCCGGGGAATGATGTTGTCAGATCAGGAATAATCAGATCACAGTTTGCGTCAGTGAACAAGACAACCGGATTAGGGCAATTTAAAATTTCAGGTGCTATAGCTTCTTCAATGAAAAGCATAAAGGAACAAGAAGCAGTATTTCCATCTTCCATTGTCATTGTTACGGTTACCTCTGTATTGGAAGATACAGCAGTCCCTGGTGAAGGAGTTTGGGTTTGCATGTGTTCTAGTCCACAGGCATGTTGAGTTACAACAGAATCAGTAAAATCGGGAATCGTATAAAATCCATTTCCGTCCATCGTGATGACAATGTCACCCGGGCAGATGACTTCATTTGTAGTCATTTCCACAACGTGCACTGTGGTAACACAGGTGGATATGTTTTCATCGTAATCGCTAACTGCCCAGAGTACATCAGTATAGCCAATCGGATATTCGCCTGACGCATTCTGAAAATCATTGTAATTGTTCACAATTACGAAAATGCCGCAGTTGTCATAGAATACAGGTTGAGGAACTTCAACAAAAGAAAAGCACTCTCCCGCATACACGGTTGTTTCCAGATTTGGTTCGCATAGAACGGTTGGAGATTGATTGTCCACTACCGTTATGGTAGAAGAACACGTGCCTGTATTTCCATCGAAGTCCGTAACTGTCCATGTTACGATGGTCTCGCCCGATGGGTAAAAACCACTGGCATCAGGGCCGAAGTTGAAGTCGTTGGATACGCTCTGGATACCAATTTCTGCGGGCACAAAAGGGGTGAGGAGTTCCACAAAAGCTCCACACTCGTCTGGTTCAGTGCTTAACGTCGTATCATTTGGGCATATAATTTCGAATGCGTTGTTATTGGGTGCTGTCACTGAAACTGTAAATGAAGCCTCAGTCTCATTACCATTGATGTCCGTTACTGTCCAGATAACTTCTGTTTCTCCTACGGGATAATTGTCAGAAGCATCTGAAGTGTTATTGTAATTATTGATCACAGACAATATCCCACAATTATCTGTGGCCGATATTGTAATAATTTCTACATAAGCTGAAGAATTGCCCTGCGCTGTTTGTGCAGATATATCCGCTGGCCAACTGGCGATTGAAGGACCTGTTATATCTTCAAGTGTAATTTCAAAATTGCAACTTATCTCATTCAACGCTTCATCCGAAACTATAATTTCTATAGTTTGAACTGTTCCATCGCCGCTGATAATCGTACCGGCTAAGGGCGATTGTTCAAAGTTGAATATGGTGGAACAGTTATCCGATATTTCTAATAATGTGGTGTAATCAGGAATGATAAATTCGCAATTCGCATTCAATACTTCCGTATGATCAGAGATGCAGTTCGCAATGAATGGGGTCTGAGTTTCATTAATAATAGCTGTGAAAGTGCATGATGTCGAGTTTCCGCTTTCGTCACTTACATAAATGGTCACTTCTGTGTTTGTAGTAATTTCAGTGCCTGGGGGCGGTAGTTGAATTATCGAATAGTCCGCGCAGTTTCCGGTTACAACAAGTGAAGGGGTATAGTCATCTAATATGCCACTGCACGCATTTTCGAATACAACATCTTCAGGGCAGCCAATTTCCAGAGTGCTGGATACGGATAGATCGAGCAAGGCCGTGCAATAGCCAACATTGCCATATTCGTCTGCTACGCTAAATTCAATTTCATTCAATCCGATAGTTCCAATGGAGCTCCCCGGCATGGGTGATTGCCCTATTATTAAACTTGAATAATCTGTACAATTGTCTCCCATGACTATAAGGCTGGTATAGTCTTCAACAAGGAATGAGCAACCAGACATTGAGCCATAAATAGTATCACCAGGACAAATCACTATGGGCGCAATTGTGTCAATTACGTAGACAGTAGTCATACAACTGCCTAAGTTATTATTGATGTCAAGTGCATACCACGTAATGTTATAAGTAGATATGCCCAATTGAACATTTATGCTGTCATTGTCATTGAAGTCATTGTATATTATTTGAATGGCGTCATTATCAGTTACTACAGCAGTATTGATAATTACATGAGCCAGACAACCTTCCCCGTCGAGATAGAACTCAAGCTCTGATGGGCAATCGATTTCCGGTGCATTGGGGTCTTGAACGTTAATCAACTGACTACAGTAATTTTCATTTCCATATACATCTGTCACAGTCCAGTTTACCGTGTTATTGCCAACAGGTAGCTGCACAGTGGCCGAATTATCCGGATTAATATTGTTCACAATGCTCATTATTCCGCAATTGTCGGAAACGGTTGGAACCTGGACAATTACAGACGCATAATTTTGTCCTGGATCAGTCACCAGAACAGTATCTCCTGAACAAGTAATCTGAGGTAAAATATTGTCAAGTGGAACGAGATTAACAAGACAAGTGGATTGGTTACCACTTTCATCGGTTGCGATGATTTCAATGTTTTGTGTTCCACTTAAAATGTTTCCAGCCGCCGGGGTTTGCGAAATACTGACCGAAGCCGAGCAATTATCCTGGGCATATATCTGGTCTGTAATATCAGGTACAATATATGCGCAATTGGAATCTATCAATACCGGTATATCTTGCGGACAAGAAATGGTTGGCGCAATGGTGTCAGTTATTGAAACATTCACGAAGCACGAACCTATGTTGCCGTTACTATCTGTTGCGATAATTTGTACAATAGTATTGGAATTTATAGAAGTGCCCGCCATTGGTAACTGTGAAAGGTTCAGGTTTGCATCGCAGTTATCCGTTGCAGAAGCCAGCAATGTCAAATCAGGAAGTACTGCGAAACAAAGCTCATCTGTTGGCAAAGTTGTATTAGAAATGCAGTTGATTATTGGAGCAGTCTTGTCTTTTGCATAAACCATAAATGTGCAACTACTGGAGTTCGACCCATTATCTGTAGCAGTGAGTGTGACCATAACATCCGCAAAGAAAACCGAATTGCCGGCAGGTGTCTGTGTAATGATTGGATCATCATCGCAATTATCGAATGCGCTTGCCAATAGAGTATAATCTGGTAAGACAAATTCACAGTCCGTGTTGTAATTAATTTGTTGATCACCCAAACATGAAATATTCGGTGGAGTAGTATCCATCGGCGTCACCTGAAATTTACAAATGCTCTTGTTACCGGCCAGATCTGTCGCATGAATTTCTACCGCCGTTGTTCCAAAAATTGGCGTATTGGCCGCGGGTATTTGTTGTATTGTTATTAGTCCGGCTGCCGTACAATTGTCAGTCGCACTCATATTATACAAAGTCTTAAAATTAGGAAGGATATAACTGCAACTGGAATTAAATGAGGGGAATAAATCTCCCGGACAATTTAAAATCACAGGAGAAATGGTATCTGCCAAACTGATATTGAAACTACAAGTTGAAGTATTGTTCGACGCATCTGTTGCTGTGATCGTAACAGATGTATTTAATGAAATGACTGTTCCAGCAGTTGGGGTTTGTGTGACTACTATAGGTTGAGAGCATAAATCAGCCGCAGATGCCATTGGTCTGTAATCAGGCAGTATGGCCTGACAGTTTGAATTTCTGTACAGAACCTGATTGGCAAGACAATTCATGGAAGGTAGTGTAATATCGTTAACCCTCACTTGCATTGTACACGTCGAAGTATTGCCATGTACGTCAGTTACTGTCCATTGAACCGAAGCGGTTCCCTTGGGATAAATTCCAGATGCATTATCGGTTGAGTTAAAACTATTGATAATGGAAGCAATTCCACAATTGTCACTTACTACCGGAGTAGGTATTGAAATGAAGACAGTACAAGCTCCCGGTGGGGCGGAGAATATGATATTCGCCGGGCAGGTAATAGTTGGGTTTTCTGAATCGATTATTTCAACCGTTTGCGCGCAGTTAGACACGTTGCCATTTACATCGGTAACATTCCAGAATACTGTAGTTGTTCCTACTGGAAAATTATAGTTCAATGGTGAAGTGCCCGTGAGATTATTTGATATGATGGCAATGCCACATGCATCAGTTGCAACTGGCGGCAAGACAAGAATTGACTTAGCGCATTGGCCCGCTGAAGCAGTTGTAGAAATATCAGAACTGCAAGTCAGAACTGGCACTTCTGTGTCTACTATTGTAACGCTCATCGTACAATTGGATATATTGCCATTCACATCAGTAGCAGTCCAAATTACGTTGTGTACACCAACATTATACACACCACTTGCATTCGGGGTGTTATTTAAGTTGTTGATCAGGCTGGCAATGCCACAATTGTCTGTGCCGATTGGAGTGTTGATTGTGACGTTTGCACTGCAATCACCCGGCGTGGCATTCACCACAATATCTGACGGACAAGTGATAGATGGAAGGGTAGTATCACTTACCGTTACAGTAATACTGCACTGATTCTGATTGCCACTCAAATCCTTTACCAGCCAGGTAACGGTGGTCGTGCCTACAGGATAATTTCCGGAAGCGTTGCCGGCTGATATTCCATAAATGGAATTGTGCGTAAGAGTAAGAATTCCGCAATTATCAATGGTAACCGGATTTGGAATAATCACATTGGCAAAACAACTTCCCGGTGTATTTGTGGCATTGATATTTCCGCCGCAAGTAATTGCTGGTAATTGTGTATCATTTACAGTAACTGTCATAGAGCAGTTGCTTGTTCTTCCATTCACGTTCGTTGCGGTCCATTGAACCACAGTAGTGCCCACAGGATATGTTCCTGAAGCATTTGTATTGGAAGTTTTATAAGGCGAGTTGTTGGTAATGCTGGCAACGGAACAGTTGTCAGTAGCGCTCGCTGCCGAAATGGTCACAAATGCATTGCATTGATTCGATGCAGCGGGAACTGTAATATTTGCCGGACAAGTGATTACTGGATTTTGACTGTCAACAATTGTAACGGTTTGAACGCACGCAGTAGTATTTCCGGCAACATCGGTCGCTGTCCACGTAACCAACGTAGCGCCGATATTATATAAGCCTGAAGCATTATTGGTTCCTGTTTTATTGTTGGTTATGGTAACAGATCCACCACAATTATCACTGGCCGTCGGGATGGAAATAACAAGATTTTTGCCACACTGATTTGCTGGAGCCAGGGTAGATATATTCGTAGGACAAGTAAATACGGGTGGCTGAATATCTTTAACCGTTATGGTCATATTACAAGTAGATACCATGCCCACATTGTCGGTGGCGGTCCATGTAATATTATGCACACCTACAGGGTAAGTGCCGCTCGCATTGGTCAAACTTGAACCATATGGCGAGTTGTGCTGAACGCTCAATATACCATCAAGATCTGTCGCTGATGGAGTAATAATAGTCACAATTGCACTGCAGTTTCCTGCCGAAGCGTTCACTGTGATATTCGCCGGACAGGTAATTTCCGGAGAGCTGCTGTCATTCACCGTAACGGTGAAGGAACATGTATTTGTATTGCCCCATCCGTCATTTATATTCCAGGTTACCGTGGTGGGGCCCTGAGGATAAATTCCGGAGGCATTAGCGGTCCCATTAAAACTATTGGTAATGGTGTAGCTTCCGCAGTTGTCGTTGGCCACCGGAGGTGGAATGGTAATATTCGCGGTGGTATATCCCGCATCAGCCTGTACTGAAATATTGGATGGACAGGTAATAGTTGGATCAATATTATCAAAGATTAATACTGTAATATTTTTTGAGGTAGCATTTCCTGATTCGTCAGTTACTGTTACCATCACCACGGTACCCGAACTGATGATTGTACCAGCGGCTATGTTCTGGCTAATGTCGATATTGGCCGTTGTTGTACAATTGTCATTTGTTGTAGCATACATTCCCATATCAGGAATGATCGCATTGCAATTGTTATCTAATTCTAAATTGATACTCGGGGGTAAGGTCAACGAAGGAGCCTCATTATCAGTTACAGTCACATATGTCGTGCATGTAGCTGTAATACCAGATTCAGAAGTCGCTGTCCATATTACTTCTGTGCCGCCAACAGGATAATATCCGGTTGCCGAATTACTGTTGTTGTAATTGTTTACAAGTGTTACTGCACCGCAAGCAGAATTAATAGTTGGAGCCGGAACAACTACCCAGACCGAACAGGCCCCAGGATCGGCAGTATTGGCTGCAGGGTCTGTGCATGAAATAGAAAGTGGGAGGTCATTATTAACTATTACAACAAAGCTTGCTGTCGTTTGATTCGAATATTGATCTACAACTGTCCACGTTACAATGGTCGATCCAACCGGATAATATCCTGATGCATTAGAAGTGAGATTAAAGTTATTCGTAATTGAAACTACATTGCAGTTATCACTATAAGTAGGAGATGGTACGGTAACCCAAAATTTGCAATTGTCATTTGGATCGGGTAACAGATCATTTGCGTTCACTTCAATGTTTCCTGATGTGGATATTGAAGGTGGTGTGTTATCAACCACGGTTATATTGAAAGAACATACGCTCATATTGCCAGCCGCATCAGTTGCCTGATGTGTTACCGCTGTTGTACCAATTGGAAACGTTGATCCACTCATGGTAGAAGTTCCGCTCGTATTAACAGGTGAAGGTGGCGCATTGCTGCAGTCAAATTCTATTACAAATCTGCGCCCTGTTGTACCATTTTCATCGTTCCACAATCTGTTGGCTCCTCCCTGATTCATAGAAACGAAATCTTCGTTTGAGACATTATTGGGTTCACCGGTATTCCAGCGCGTAAAAGAAAGTGGTTCATTGTTCACCCATTTCCATGCTCCTTCCACCAATTGGTCGGTTAAACCTATATAGAATCTTGGAGTGCCGGGAAGGAAATCACTTTCGGCCAAACTCGTCAACGTTACCAGATGTGCCCCTACAGATTGCGCAGCAGTATTTGCCCCTGCCCATGTGCTGGAGTTATTGGACATGAAATAAGTATGCCCGTTAAAAACACCCAGTAATGTGTAGCCGGTCAATGAAGTTGGGGCACATGTGCAGTTATCTGTGGCCGTTACAGTATAATTTACTACAGCTCCGCAACTTGCGGGGCTTGCATTCACCGTAATGTTATTTGGACAATTTAATACCGGCGTCATATTATCAATTGGGGTCGCCGTAAAAGTAATTTTGGAGAAGTTTCCCTGTTGATCGGTGGCTGTGATTTGTACTTCGCAACTGGCTGAAATAATAGTGCCAGGTGAAGGAGTTTGTACAATAGTGACATTCGCTGATGCCGAACAATTGTCGGTGACAACCAGTCCACTTGTGTAGTTCGGAAGTGTCACTGTACATCCACTTGTTATGTTGATGTTTTGATTTCCGGGTGAAGTAATTACCGGAGGTGTTAAATCCTGCACAGAAACCAGAAAACTGCAGTTTGAAACTTTACCGGCTTGATCAGTCGCAGTAATAGTCACAGTGGAACTTCCGGTGATCGATGTATTCGGAGCCGGAGTTTGTACCAAAGTTATATTGTTAACGGAACTACAATTGTCGCTCACAACCAATGATGTCAGATAGTTGGGTAACAATGCCGAACAGCCCGCACCTGAGGGCAGCGTTTGATTTCCGGGGCAAACAATATTGGGTGGAGTTTGATCTGTGATCGAAACCACGAAATTGCAATTCGAAACATTACCTGCCTGATCTTTCACAGCTAGTTGTATCGACACCGTAGATCCAGGGATGATACTTCCCACTGCGGGTGTTTGCGTAATAAGAATATTCGCTGTTGAACTACAATTGTCACTCACCGTAATGTAAGTAGAAAAATCCGGAACGGTGTAATTGCATGTCGCAGATTTTGCGGCGTTAATTACACCCAGGCAATTCGCAATGGTTGGTGCTGTATTATCCTGAATTACTGCATTGAAGGTACAACTTTTTGTATTGCCCGCCTCATCAGTGGCCACTAATGTGATTACCGTGGTTCCTGTAATAACCGCTCCTGGCGCAGGGAATTGTATTACTACCATATTTGCATCAGAAGTACATTCGTCTGATGCCGGAGCAAGACTTCTGAAGTCGGGAAGAACTGCACTGCAATTGCTCGCGGCCGCAATAACCTGGTCAGATGGACAAGTAATTTTCGGATTGGTATGGTCTTCAACTTTCACTACAAATGAACAAGTGCTGGTATTATTTGCGGCGTCGGTTGCTGTATAAGTAACTGTTGTTTCTCCAACAGGGAAAAGTGCACCACTTGGTAAACCATTAACCATATTGAGTGTTGTCGAATTGTTCGAACAATCAAATTCTAAAATGAAATTATTCGGACCGGTATCTTCTGTGTCGTTCCAAAAACCATTGAATGAATTACTTATTTCTACATAATCTTCATTGCCTGTGTTGTTGGGTTCACCAATGAACCACCTGGTGTACGAAAAAGGTTCGCCCGTTACCCAGGCAAATGTTCCTTCGGTTGCCTGATCCGTCAATCCAATCCAGCAATTTCCACTCGAAGCAAGAAATGTATTTTCTCCGGCAGAGGTTATCGTAGCAAGATGGCCACCTGCAGATTCAGCCATGGCTTTGGCGGCTGTCCATGTGTATGTGCCAATTGACTTATAGTAATTATGGCCATTGTATGTTCCGATTAACGTGTAATTCGAAAGATTCGATGGAAGGCAACCTGTGCAATTATCATTAACGCCAACGGTATAATTTACAACAGTACCACACGAAGTGATATCTGAGTTGAGTAACATGTTGCCCGGGCAATTAATTACCGGAGCCACATTGTCTGTCACAACAATATTGAAAGTACAGATTGTGGCAGATAATGAATTGAGAATGGTTACCGGCCAGGTACCCACACCCAGCGGAACACCCGCTCCGGGAAATTGATTCAACTGAAATGCCGCACAGCTTGCGCTATAAGTTGAAATATAATCCGGTGTAGCAACAGTACATCCACTGTTGACATTTAGACTTACTACTGGTGGTGGGCAGGTAAAAGTTGGAGCAGTTGATTCAGTGAAACCTACGATATTTGAATAAGCCGGACTACAATCAATTCCACCCACAAGTTTTGCTCTTACCTTTATATTAGTCGTTGTCCACGTAGAAGTAGCCGTTCCTGCTATGGATGCCGTTGTCCAGGTGATACCGCCATCAGTAGAGGATTGCCAGTAGATTGTTCCACTATAGCCTGTTAGTGTTACAGCATTTGTAGATCCTGGACAAACTGATCCGGCTGGCCCGGTGGCTGTTCCTCCGCCAGGAGGGCTGCTGCAACACGACGACGAAAATGCCGGTGAATTATTCCAATATCCAATCATCAGGTCATTGGAATTATTTCCACCACTTTGGTTGCCGTCTACATTGCCATTCGAATACCCGCACGACACAATTTCTTTGTTGGCAGCAATAGCCAGATCATAAAGCACATCTGTACCTGATGTTTCCTGTGTATATTGTGTCTGAAATGTTCCAGTCGTTTTATACGAAAAAATAAAGGCCTGACCGGAAGTAGAACTACCAGTGGAAGGCCCTCCTAAATTGGTGCCTGTATAAGAGGATCCACATACATAAATATTTCCTATTTCATCAGTTACCAATGAAGTAATGATGTCTTGATTTTGTCCTGAATTACTCAGTATCTTCCACCACAATGGGCTGCCTGTACTTTTGTTGTAAGAACAGATAAACATGTCATCTCCACCCGTAGTTGTTTTATTTCCCGGTGAACTTCCTTCCCAGATCAGGTAATCCTCTGCAGTGGCGCCTATAAATACCCCATTACAATCGGCATCGATTCCCATTCCTAATAAATCTCCCGTGCCAACAAGTTGTCGTCTTAACCAGGCTACTTTACCATCAGACGCAACAGCACCAACAATATAGTCTTCACCCACCGCAGTGCTCACAGCGGTTTTACCAGCATTGGCACTACTGTAATTGGTCGAATAATCAAAATTAAAGGTCAATCCATTGTATACTGAAAGAAAGTATAGTGTATCCCTGTAAGATGAAATATCCCATTTGTGCGAACGAACCGGAATAGTATGGTTATAATCCGTCTCTTCCGAACCACCAGCCACTATCCACTTTTCTGCACCGTCAAAACCATATTTGGCCACAAACATATCTTCGTCATCATGGGTGGAGGTTACATTGATCCCTTGCAGTTCTTCATTTGCTTCAAAGTAGGTTCCTATTATGGCCACGCCGTCACTTAAAGCTGTAATAGACATTCCCATATCCTGACCTGAACCCCCCTCTTGTTTTACCCAACGCAGTTCTCCATTGGGCTGAAAGGAAGCTACAAAAACATCATTTGTTGTGCCACCGTTATTAAAATTATTGAGGTTGTAATTGGGTTGCCCATCCAGACTTTTGATTTTAAAATTGTTCGAGAAATAACCTGTCACATACACATTGTTATCCGGGCCTACACATACACCAAGACATTCATCATTCTGACTACTCCCCATACCCACAAACCAGAGCATTTCTCCATTCATATTGAGTTTGGTTAGAAATCCATCCAACGCCCCGTTCGCACTGGCATTGATGGTTTGGTTTCCAGAATTCGTAAAATCAAAGTCATTCGCACCAACTGAACCATTGTGAGCAAATGATCCAGCCACATAAATCCATCCATTGGTGGAATCCACTGCCACCGAGTAGGCATAATCTTCAAGGTCTAAATCTGCCTGTTGAAGCCAGGTTGTGGACAGACTTTGAGCGCTTAAATCGCTGTGAAATAGCAAAATAAGCCCAAAGGCTGAAATGGCATTACAACACAGTTTTCTGAAATTAAAAATCGTCTTCATCAGGTTGGCTATGGGATCTGTTGTATAGGGTGCTTGCCGAGATCCACGCGCTTTGTACGGCAACAGGGCTGCTTTAGTTGCAACACCAGAAAAGCCATGTTCAGATGTACATTTGAACCCAAATATTTGGAACATTGACACTCATCAAATCAATTTCAGGCATCAGGGGAACCATTGGCGGCCGGGCCGGCGATGGACTTACACCAATTGATGTGGTAAAATTTACCGCGGCCTTTTGCTCTATGATGCAGCAACAAGCTGCCAGGCAAGACATTACAGTGGTGGTTGGCCGCGATGCCAGAATGTCTGGCGCCATGGTCAACGCACTTGTATGCTCCACACTGAATGCTATGGGGGCGCATGTTATCGACCTGGGATTATCCACCACGCCCACTGTAGAAGTTGCCGTTCCCGGCGAGGGTGCCCATGCCGGAATTATTCTTACAGCCAGTCACAATCCGGCCCAATGGAATGCACTCAAGCTGCTCAATTCCAAGGGAGAATTTATTTCGGGAGATGAAGGATCTAAGATGCTGGAAATAGCAGAATCCGGTGAAATTGCTTTTGCAGAAATAAATCAATTGGGCACTTTGAAGTCGATGGATTATTTGCAAAAACACATTGATGCGATTCTCGCATTGCCATTGGTTGATATCGCAGCTATTAAAAATGCCAATTTCAAAATTGCTGTTGATGCAGTCAATTCAACCGGGGGAATTTATGTGCCCGCCCTTCTTGCAGCATTAGGAGTGCAGCAGGTGGAGAAATTATATTGTGAACCCAATGGTAAATTCCCACACAATCCGGAACCCCTTCCTGAGCACCTCACGGATCTTTCAACATTGGTTGTAAAAGAAAAATGTGCTCTGGGAATTGTTGTCGATCCTGATGTGGACCGCCTTGCTTTTGTGTGCGAAGATGGTTCTATGTTCGGCGAAGAGTACACCCTTGTAGCTGTGGCCGATTATGTTCTCAGCATCAACCCCGGTAATACAGTATCCAACTTGTCCTCCACAAGGGCGCTTAGAGACGTCACTATCCAGAGAGGTGGCAGCTATGAAGCCGCCGCCGTGGGAGAAGTGAATGTGGTGAAAAAAATGAAAGACACCCGTGCTGTAATCGGCGGTGAAGGCAATGGAGGTATTATTTATCCTGATGCCCATTATGGCCGCGATGCATTGGTAGGTATTGCCCTTTTCCTTTCGCATCTGGCAAAAACAGGAAAGACAATTTCAGCCCTTCGCGACAGCTATCCGAAATACGAAATTTCGAAAAATAAAATTGAATTGCACGCCGGATTGGATGTAGACGCCATACTTGCAGAAGTAATATCCACCTTCCCCGATGCCAAAGTAAATACCATCGATGGAGTAAAATTCGATTTTGAGGAAGGATGGGTTCACCTGAGGAAAAGCAATACTGAGCCGATTATTCGCGTTTATGCGGAACACAAATCGCGTGAGGAAGCAGATAAGCTGGCATCAAGAATAATGAGTGAGGTCAACCGGCTGGCCACTGCCAAGGCATGAAAAAACTGAGACTTTTTTTTAAAGGATTATAGAAGTAAAATAATTTTTGATATTCAAAAAAGTAAATGAAAGTTTATCTCGATAATGCGGCTACAACGCCAATAGCAAAGGAAGTTGTAGAAACCATGATGCCATACCTTACAGAGCATTTTGGCAATCCATCTTCATCACATTCATTCGGACGCAAGACAAAAACCGCTATTGAAAATGCAAGAAGAAGCATAGCAAAACATTTGAATTGCAATCCTTCCGAAATATATTTTACCAGTGGTGGAACCGAAGCCGATAACCTCGCCATGCATTCTGCCGTGAGGGATTTGAATTGCAGGCACATCATTACATCCGCCATTGAACACAGCGCAGTCATTAAGACGGCGCAAAAGATGGCAGATGAAAATAAAGTAAAATTGAGTTTGGTAAAACTCAAAGAAAATGGCGACATCGACCTCATTCATCTCGAAGAATTGCTGGCCACCCATCCAAAGTCTTATGTCACATTGATGCACGGCAACAATGAGATAGGCAATCTGCTGCCATTGGATGAAGTATCCGCATTATGCGAAAAATACAATGCTGTTTTTCACAGCGATACAGTACAAACCATGGGGCATTATGCCTTTGATCTTCAGAAGACAAAATTTCATTTCCTCAATGCCTCAGCGCACAAATTTCATGGCCCGAAAGGAATTGGATTTATGTATGTCAACAAACAAGTCAAAATAAACGCAGACATTACTGGCGGCGGTCAGGAGCGCGGACTGAGAGGTGGCACCGAAAACCTTTATGGAATTGTAGGCTTGGCAAAAGCATTGGATCTGGCGTATGAAGAATTGGATGAACATGCCACTCACATTCGTTCGCTCAAAAAATACATGGCCGAACAACTGGCCCAAAATATTCCGGATCTTATTTTTAACGGTAATTCGAAAAATGAAAATAGTCTGTACACGGTTTTAAGTGTTACCCTTCCTGAAAATTCCAATGCCGACATGATGTTGTTCCTGCTCGATCTGGAAGGAATTGCGTGCAGTGGTGGAAGCGCTTGCAGCAGTGGTGCATCGAAAGGCTCGCACGTGCTGGAAGCTATTGGAGCCGCCTGGCCCAATAGAGCAGCGTTGCGTTTTTCATTTAGCAGATACACTACAAAGGAAGAAATCGAATACGCCGTATCAAAGTTGAAAGAACTTTGTCTTGTGCCTGCAATGGTTTGATGATTGCGTTCTTTTAATTACAATGTCATTCATATTATCAGATGGATTTCACATTCCCATCTCATTAATGATCCTGATAAGGATCAAACATTGAATAGCACCCGGTTGAAAGGCCAATGGCCTGCAGTCTTGGGTAATGAATCGAATTCATTCGCTATCCAGATCATAATTCACCAAATTCCCTGATGCCCTTAATTACAAATACATTATTTACGCAATAGCCGCGCGCATTCTCCACTCATGATCCTGATAAGGATCAAACATTGAATAGCCCCCGGTTGACAGGCCAACGGCCTCAAACCGGGGGGCACAAAGACTTCTTTTCAATCTTATCATAATTTAAGAACCCGGCAGTCGTTGTTTGCCATATTCATCGTTCATTTGCGCGAACACCGAAACCTAACCTATGGATTCAGACAAAGACAAAATCTCTCAGCTTCAACGAAAACTCGACGAACTTTCCGCGAGACAAAACACCATTGGCAAGGACATTCAGCAATTGCAAAATGAACTTCGGAATCTTAGTAAGACAGATGAAGTTATTTCCATCCCCGATTTCATCGAACCAGAACCAATATTCGCTGAGGAAATTCAACCCTTCCCACCCACAGATAGAGTAGGAGCGCAGCCTTTACCAGCACCCGCGAGGCTGGAGCCGCCAGCTTTTTCTTTAGAAAAATTCGTAGGTGAAAACCTTCTCAGCAAAGTGGGTATAGCCATTTTAATTCTGGGTGTGGCCATCGGAGCCAAGTACGCCATTGATCATTCTCTTATAAGCCCATTGGTAAGAATCATTCTGGGCTATATTACTGGATTGGCTACGTTGGGTGTCGCGCTTAAATTAAAGCAGAAATACGCCAACTACAGCGCGGTACTTGTGGGTGGTTCAATGACCATGTTGTACATTATCACCTATGCTGCCTACCGCTTCTATCAGCTCTATCCATTAGGAATCACCTTCGCTTTGTTGCTTGTCATTACCATAGCCACTGTGGCATTAGCCTGGTGGTATGAATTAGAAATTATTGCATTAATTGGTATGGTAGGCGCTTATGCCGTGCCCTTGTTGCTCAGCGAAAATTCCGGCAGAGTGGAATTGCTCTTCAGTTATATGGCTGTTATCAATCTGGGTGTTTTATTTCTGGCCACCATCCGCGAATGGAAATTACTTTTCAATGCTGCCTTTGTACTGACATGGCTGATTTATTTTACCTGGTATCTCGACAGCCACTATGGGCCATACGAAAAGTTGGCTTTGATTTTCGTGGCTATTAATTTTATTATTTTTTATGGCGCCATTCTCTTCTACAAATGGCGTACTTCTGGTAAGTTCGTTATGAGCGAAATCGGATTTGTACTGGTCAATTCATCCATTTTTTGTTTTACCGGATTGGACATCCTACGCGAATATGGCCAGCCTTTTAGCGATTTCGATGGCACTTTTGTATTTGTCAATGGCGCCATTCATTATATGATAGAGCGAATATACACCGCCAAAAAAGGCTACGACAAAGCACTCTCACAATTGTTACTGGGCTTGTTCTGGATATTTACGGCACTCACCATTATGGTGCAATTTGAAGGCGATTGGGTCACCATCTTATGGAGTTTGGAGGCTTGTCTGTTGTTGTTTATAGCAGTAAGAAACAAAGAGCCTTTTTACGAACGACTTTCTGCCCCGATTTTTATATTGGCCTTTTTCAGCTTGCTCATAGATTGGATCGGAGTCAATTCAGCATTGTCAGTTTGGAAAATACCCTGTTTTAATTTAGATTTTTTATATGCTTTGATAAGCATTGCAACGTTGGGAGCAATGACTTATTTATACCATAACAATCAGAATGCTTTTCCGGAAACAAAATTTAATCTTATAAGAAAGTGGCTGGTAAGTAGTGTTTTTGTGTTGGCTGTTTATGTTTCTTTTCGATTTGAAATCCAGCGCTATTTCGAGTGCCAATGGAGTTTGGGGGGATATGGAAACTACAAATGGCACAGGTCAGAAACCGTGTGGGTCATGAATTACTCTTTGATTTTCCTCAGCATTCTTGGTTGGATCATTGTGCGCATGAAGGCCGTTGAAAGGGTTCGTTATTTCTCCATTGGTATTCTGGTAATCACGTTGATGAGTTTTCTCGTCAATGGATTTAGCACCCTGAACAAATTAGTCATTAATGATGTGCTAACCGAAAACGACGCATTGCACAGCAGTGGTGTTTATTTGTTTGCCATTCGCTGGTGCAGTTACTCGGCCGTATTTTTGGCATTATGGACGATCCATAAAGTAGCGCGCAGTTTTGAAATTTCGAAAGAAATTTATGTCGGCATCCAGCTCTTTACACACTTCTGGGTGTTGGTTGTATTGAGTAATCTGTTGCTCTTTGCTACCATTCATGTTACAGATAAAGTGAACACCTCACTTTTGCTGAGTATCCTTTGGGGTATTTATGCCATTAGCCTTGTCTTCTTGGGAATCCGCAAAGCCTTACCCCATTTTCGAATAGCCGGAATTGTTTTACTCGCCCTTACCTTGTTAAAAATCTTCATTATTGATCTGGCCCGAATGGAAACCATTGCCAGGTCATTGATATTTATTGCCATGGGTGTGTTGTTGTTGGTGGCTTCGTTCTTTTATGTGAAGTTTAAGGATAAGATATGACCACTTATTCCCCATGAAATTTATAATTTTGTTTTGGAGATTATTCATTTTTAAGCAGACACTAATTTTTGAATTGCCCAATTAACCTCATTCACAATAAAGCTTTATAATACTCCAATTCGGCCCTTAGCCCTGCCAGCTTTGCTTCGCAGCTCATCCTTTCGCCCGAATCTAAATCGCGCAATTTGATTTGATCCTTGGCTATCTGCCATTCTATCCACTTCTCCATAATACCTTGCTCGGTCTTATTTACTCGCGCGGGAATCTTCAGGTCTTTTAGAATATCTATTCGCTTCCTGATCCTTGCTGAATTGTCGGGCATAAGATCGAGTCTCTTTTGCAGATCGCTGATTTTTTTTTCAATCAACAGAATCTCCTCATTTACTATCGAGATTTTTTTTATGGCTTGTTCGGGGCGTTCTTCAGTTTTCGGCTGGTGGCCTAGGCCCAACTCATAGCGCGCAATGGCAGATTCTATTGCATCGATCTTGGCGCTAAACAGAGAAGAAGGAATATCACGCCTGCCTGTTTCCAACATCCCAACATAAGCTCTCGATACCACAAGTAGTTCGGCTAGTTCTTGCTGACTTAGCCCTATAAATTCCCTGAGGGTGCTGACGGTAGTGATTTTTTTAGCCATAAAATAGGAGGGGGGGTGATTTTGTGACAAATTTTTGTGACAACTGGAGTAAATGTAACAAAAAAACGTCACAAAATCACCCCCTAACCAAAAATGCCCCTCAAAAAATTTCAATCGGTTAGTGGGGCGCCACTTTGCTTAGAAGTTTGATGGTTGACCAGGATTGATGGACCGGCAGATCATGGTTTACATCAAAGCAAATCTTCTCACATTAGTCACTTGAGCCCAAAACCAAAGGAACCCAAGTCTTTCTCTGTAAAAATTAATCCTCTGGTCGGGTATGGCGCTTTCCTTTTGTATTAGCCTTCGAATTTCAATCCCGATGTATGAAAAAAAACCTTGCCATGGAGTTCTTTTTAGTAGGACTGAGTATCTGTAGTGAACCACAGATTTCAATTATAGGTAAGGTCTGTAATTTCACTTTTGGCGATGAATTTCATTGAACAATCTGAATTGATTTTTCAATAAAAAAAGCAGCAAAGTGGTTATGGTTATAACATGAGTTAAGCGTTTATGTTTTTGAGTTTTTGTTTTGGTAGGCTGTATTCGATCCAGGTCGAATGCAGCCTTTCTTTTTATATCCACACATTCGATAATCCCCAAATAGAATATGAATAGAAAAATCAGCTACTAACCCGCATATTGTTTTAAGCAAAACAGGTAAGAAAGCAAAAAAACTTCGTTTCTTACTTTCTTACCTCTCTTAGTGTTTAAAAAAAGCGAAGCTTTTTAAAACCCCACATTCGAAAATTCCCTGATGATCTGTGAATAGAAAAAATTGCATACCAACCCCCTAATCATTTTGAGCAAAAAAGGTAATGAAGCAAAAAACCTTCGTTCCTTACTTTCTTACCTCTGTTAGTGTTTAAAAAAAGCGAAGCTTTTTAAAACCCCACATTCGAAAATCCCCTGGTGATCTGTGAATAGAAAAAATTGCATACCAACCCTCTAATCATTTTAAGCAAAAAAGGTAAGGAAGCAAAAAACCTTCGTTCCTTACTTTCTTACCTCTCTTAGTGTTTATAAAAAAAAGCGAAGCTTTTCAAAACACCCAATAGTATCTTAAAAAAATTCCTACAAGTGTATCACTTCACCGTAAGCCGCAGCCGCAGCTTCCATAATAGCTTCACTCATTGTAGGATGCGGGTGAATGGTCTTTATCAATTCTTCGCCAGTGGTTTCCAACTTGCGCAATGCCACACATTCAGCAATCATCTCCGTTACATTCGCACCAATCATGTGCGCACCAAGAAGTTCACCGTATTTGGCATCAAAGATCAATTTCACAAAACCATCTTTGTGTCCGGCAGCACTGGCTTTACCTGAAGCGCTGAAAGGAAACTTTCCGATTTTAATATCCAGTCCTTTTTCTTTGGCTTGTTTCTCTGTTATACCCACTGAGGCAATCTCTGGTGAGCAATAAGTACAACCGGGAATATTGTTGTAGTCGATAGGCTGCGGATGGTGTCCGGCTATGGCTTCTACACAGATGATTCCTTCCGCACTGGCCACGTGTGCAAGCGCTTGTCCTGGAGTACAATCACCAATGGCATAATATCCGGGAATATTCGTTTTCGAGAATTTGTCCACCACAATTTTTCCTTTGTCGGTTACAATTCCTACATCTTCAAGACCTATGTTTTCGATATTGGCGATAACTCCTACTGCGGAAAGTACAATATCGCACTCTATGGTTTTTTCGCCTTCTGCGGTTTTTACACTCACTTTACAGCCTACACCCGAAGTATCCACTTTGGTTACCTCAGCATTATTCATGATATCAATGCCGGCAGATTTGAATGACTTCGCCAATGCTTTCGACACATCTTCATCTTCCACCGGAACAATGTTGGGCATATATTCTACAATGGTCACTTTGGTGCCCATTGCATTATAGAAGTATGCGAACTCAACACCAATGGCTCCTGAACCAACAATCACCATACTCTTTGGTTGGCCAGGAAGCGTCATCGCTTCTCTGTAACCGATTATTTTTTTGCCATCTTGTTTCAGGTTAAGCAATTCGCGTGAGCGGCCACCCGTGGCTATGATAATGTGGTTGGCAGAATATTCTTTCACTGAACCATCCGCAGCAGTGACTTCTATTTTTTTACCGGGCTTTACTTTTCCATTGCCCATAATCACCTCGATCTTATTCTTTTTCATGAGGAAATTCACACCCTTGCTCATGCCATCTGCCACACCACGGCTGCGTTTTACCACAGCGCCGAAGTCGGCCTTGGGGGCTGAAACTTCGATTCCATAATCCTTTGCGTGGTTGATATATTCAAATACATTGGCACTTTTAAGCAATGCTTTGGTTGGAATACATCCCCAGTTGAGGCAGATTCCACCCAATGCTTCACGTTCAATAATGGCAGTTTTAAGGCCGAGTTGCGAAGCGCGAATGGCAGTAACATAGCCGCCGGGACCGCTTCCAAGAACAATAACATCGAAGTTCATAGGATACTTATAATTTGGCCGCGAAGTTATACGAATTGAATGCACAATCCCAACGTGCCATCTGCATCAGGTCTGACTGATTGAAAGCTATTGATTCAATTTGGCAATTCCGTGGTTATCTTCGCGCCCTTCAATCAAAACCAACGAATATGCTCAATATCGTACTTTTTGGTCCTCCCGGTGCGGGAAAAGGAACTCAGAGTGAGAACCTTATCATGAGATATGGACTTGTCCATCTCAGCACAGGTGATATCTTCAGGAAGAATATTGAAGATAAAACGGAGTTGGGAGTTTTGGCTAAAAGTTTTATGGACAAAGGAGAATTAGTGCCCGACAATGTGACTATAGCTATGTTACAGTCCAAGGCAAGTGAAACCCCTGATGCTAAAGGTTTTATATTCGATGGATTTCCAAGAACTTCGGCTCAGGCAGAGGCATTGGATGCGTTTTTAGCGCAGTCCGGTGAATCGATTACTTGTATGCTCGCGCTTGAAGTTGAAGAGGAAGAGCTGAAGATCAGACTTCTTAATCGCGCTAAAACCAGCCAGCGACCGGACGATGCGAAGCCAGAGATCATTCAGCACAGAATTGATGTTTACAACAGACAAACCGCGCCTGTAGCTGATTATTACAGAGCCCAGGGAAAGTATTATGGCATTGATGGTGTCGGTACAATCGAGGCTATTTGCGGCAGGTTGTTTCAGGCTATTGACGTGTTGGTTTGATTTTGATGTAGAAAATACCTGATGGGCTATTTGGCCTCAGGAAATTTATAAATACCCTTAAACCCGCTTCATTGTGGCTGAGAATTTTGTTGATTATGTAAAAATATGTTGCCGATCCGGCAAAGGCGGGGCTGGATCAGTCCATATGCGAAGGGAGAAGTTTGAACCCCGTGGCGGCCCCGATGGCGGCGATGGCGGCAGAGGTGGACATATCATTCTGAGGGGCAATAAACAAATGTGGACTTTGCTCCACCTGAAATACCGCAAGCACGTAATAGCAGAGCCAGGTGTAGGTGGATCAGGTGCAAGAAAATCCGGCAAACAAGGTGAAGACGAAATTCTAGATGTTCCCCTGGGAACTTTGGCCAAAGATGCCGAAAGCGGTGAAGTACATTGCGAAATAACCGAAGATGGACAGGAGTTTATCCTGGTTCCGGGTGGTCGCGGCGGATTGGGCAATGATCATTTTAAGACTTCTACCAATCAGGCTCCGCGTTATGCCCAGCCCGGAGAGCCAGGTCGCGAAGAATGGAAAATCCTCGAATTAAAAGTATTGGCAGATGTGGGCCTTGTTGGTTTTCCCAATGCCGGTAAGTCCACTTTATTGTCAGTTGTCAGTGCGGCAAAACCTGAAATAGCAGATTATCCTTTTACCACCATTGTTCCTAATCTGGGCATGGTGCGCTACCGCGACAATCGCTCTTTTGTGATGGCAGATATTCCCGGAATTATTGAAGGCGCCGCTGAAGGGAAGGGTCTTGGACATCGTTTCCTGCGCCATATTGAGAGAAATTCTTCGCTGCTGTTTATGGTGGCGTGCGATACAAAAGATATTAAAGAAGAGTATGGAATTTTGCTGAGTGAACTCGAAAAGTTCAATCCTGAATTGCTGCACAAGAAAAAGATTCTGGCCATTACCAAGGCCGATATGCTCGATGAGGTCATGACCAAACAGATGGAGGCAACACTTCCCAAAGGCATACCTCATATTTTTATTTCATCGGTCACCGGCTACAACATCGATAAATTGAAGGACATGATCTGGGATCAAATCAATTCGTAGACATGATTACTGTATTTTGAATTGAAATATTCAAAAACAAAATTGGCCTATTGTATCAGTACGAATTTTTTCTCAAGAATCTGAAACTCCACACGTCGGTTTTGGGCACGACCTTCCTCACTTGAATTTTCGGCCACAGGTTGCGAACTTCCAAAGGCTTTTACAGTGAGTCTTTCAATGGCAATACCTTTTTCTGACAATACCTTGATCACTTGGTTGGCGCGTCTTTTCGACAGGTCAAGATTATAGGAGTCGTTGCCAATTACATCAGCATGTCCATCGATTTCAATGTACATCGCTTTGTTTTTTTTCAGAAGTTTGTACACTTCATCCAGTTGTTTGAGTGCTTCTTCAGACAAAATATCCTGATCAAAATCAAATAGAATGGCATCGAGTTTTATCTTTTCGTATTCCTGCAATTCAAGAGGTGGATCGTGCACCATGCTGGCCAGAATTTCATTTTCGCAACTACATTCGGCTCTTTTTTTTACAGGTTTTACAGAAACATTGTCTATGTATATATAAGACCAGATATCGTTTTCCTGCGCCCCCATGTCTTTCGTTCGCTTAATAATCTTCAGGTCCCTGTCTTGTTTGAAATTTCCGATGGTCAGATATTGTTCGCCTCCTGTTGCTTTGTAGATATCGCTGATCAGCATCCAACCCTCGCATTCGTCCAACATATTGAGTCTGGGATTGGACATTACGGCTGTGCCATTGATAAGGCCAGCTCTGTCGGCAGAGAGTTTTTGTATACTCAGGGATACTGCAATCCCATCTGTAACAAATAAACAAAAGTCGGCGGCTGAAACATACATTTCGATACAAACCTCTTCGCCGGCGGCCAGAGGTCTGGTGAGTTTGGTTTGTAAGTATTCGCGGTAATTAAATTTTCCACCGGCGCTATATACTACCAGACCAGCGTATGCCACACCTTCCTGCGCATTCTGAATTCCGAAAATATTGCGGGGAACGCCTGCATCTTTGCTGCATGAATTAAAATAATCAGGAGTGCCATCGCTTGCTTGTGTCCAGCTTGTGATCGTTTTGAGTTGCCCCTGATTATAGGAGGAAGGGCAATAGGTTTTTTGTTCGAAACTTCCATTGGCCACCAGATTTTGTGCCCATGGAACAAGGGCGCAAACGCATACAATAGCAGATATGATGATTTCCTTTTTCACTTAGCCAATAACAGCATTTATTTAGATTTATTGGGCCTTGATGTTTTGCCTTTATGAGATGGCCTGTGTTAAATATCGGGCCAAAGCAATTTGTCTTACGAACCAGATAATAGAAAGGATATAGGCCGGAATAGAAAAAGCCCCGAACCGGAGCTTTTTCTTGTGATTATTTTAGTGCGCCGGATTATTTTAGAATAAACTGTACGCGTCTGTTCTGTGCCTTGGCTGTCTCATTGGTTTGAGTATTGGCCGGCGCTGAGTTGTCTTTAGAAGTAATTGAGATTCTATTCTCCCCAATTCCTTTTTCAACAAGGAAAGCCTTCACAGCTTCTGCTCTGCCCAATGCCATTCCTGAAAGGCTTGGATTTATTTTGGCTTCGGTAATTTCATCCCCGTCGGAATGCCCTTCCAGTTCAATATTGAGCTTTGGATTGGCATTCATGATTTTTACAATCTCTTCCAGGTCAGTACTGAACAGGTCCTGAGAGATTTCTTTTGACAGATGGGCAAAATAAATTGTTGTAGACCCAATCATTTGTTCTGGTTTGGCTCCCGGAGATTTGGCTGTTGCCTTGCTGTATATATAGTCCGGATCGTAGCTGTCTGATTTAGAACAATTACATTGGCTTGGGGCTTCAACTTCTGTAACCTCTATGTCATCAATGTAATAATAAGCTCCGTTAATGGGAGGGTTTCCACCGGGTTTTTTGATTTTTTCAATTTTCATTTTCACTTCGTCGCCGAATCCACCAATAATGAGATAAGCTTCTTTACCTGTGCCTATCAAGGTTCCGCAGATGGTTTCCCATCCGTTTGCCATATTGATGACTTTGTTGTTTTTTTCCAATACCTGAGGGGTAAAGTTGAGCGCAAGATCTTCATTGCGTGTAATGCCTTTGTCGCTTAGAAAAGCACCTACATTGTTCACAGCCATTTTGGATTTGTCTGCAAGGCTCACTTTGAACTTTACGCAATAGGTTTTATCTTTTTCAAGCTTCTTGGTCAGCTCCACCATTACATAAGTTCTGAATTTCTTGGGATCCTTGGTAAATGCACAGAATCCTGCAAAGCTTTCGCCGTCAGCGGGGTCCTGCACGCCATAATCATTTGTGGGAGCGCTGGTTTTGGTACTCTTTGAAGCAGCAGAATAATAATCAGCCGAAGTGGCATTGGGAGTAGTCCATGGAGTGCACAATTCCTCCAATTGGCCATAGTTTTTAAGCGACTTGGTAGTGCCCTCTTCAAAACTTGGATTGGGAACCAGGTTGTTGGTTTCAGCTTTGGCTTCGCCTTTTTTACCAGATTTTTTTTGCGCAAATGTTACGGCTGATAGCAGAACAAAGGCGGCAAGCATGAAATAACGCATTTTCATTGATTTGTATATTGGTATTCTTTTACTGTATCGATAAAATATTTGAGTTTTCCTGCTTCTATATCAGGGTAAACTCCGTGGCCCAAGTTAGCAATATGGCGCTGCGCACCAAAGGCTCTGAGCATTTCTTCGGTATGTTTTTTTATATGAGCCTCGTTTCCATACAACACAGCGGGGTCTAAATTGCCTTGTAAAGTCTTTGAAGTTCCGACTAACCTTCTGACTTCTAGCGGATTCATGTGCCAGTCTAGTCCGATGGTTTCACAAGGCAATTTTCCCAAATCTGCCAAAGAAAAATAAGCACCGAGCGAAAAGACCGTCATGGGCACTTCTCTTAGGTTTTCACATATTCTTTGTAAGTAGGGCAATGCGTATGTATTGTATGTACTTTGGTTTAAAATTCCTGCCCAACTGTCAAACAACTGGAGCATGTTGCAACCTTCCCTCACTTGTTTTTTCAAGTAGATGATTGTTGCATCGGTGATGGCAGTTAGCAAGGCATGTGCCAACTTTGGATTTTGCGCCAGCATAGCTCTGGACCGCGAAAAAGTCTTCGATCCTTTTCCTTCCACCATGTAGCAGAATATGGTCCAGGGTGCGCCGGCAAATCCGATTAATGGAACGCGGTCATCAAGATTTTTCTTAATTAGCCTTATTGTTTGAAAGACATAATCCAGGTTCTCTTCGATACGCTGTCCGGATAGTTTTTCCAGATCGCTTTCATTGGAAATCACATTTTCGAACCACGGGCCTCTTCCTTCGTCCATGGTATAGGGCAAACCCATTGCTTCCGGAATGACCAGTATATCAGAGAAAAGAATGGCAGCGTCCACTCCAAGAATATCCACCGGCTGGATGGTTACTTCCGCGGCTGCTTCAGGGTTTTTGAGCAGATTCAGAAAACTTCCGGCAGATTTGCGCACTGCCCTGTATTCAGGCAATACACGTCCTGCTTGTCGCATTACCCAAATGGGTGTTCTTTCAGTGGTTTTTCCCCGGGCCGCCCGAAGAATAAGGTCGTTTTTTATAGGCATAAGAAAGGCAAATGTAACTTTCATCTACCAGCAAACTCAAAATAATATTGGGTCAATTCTCCGGATCTCAATTGGACTTGATTTAAGTACAGCACCTTAATCAGGCAGGCAAAATTTTTGAATCTTTGCCGTCGAAGGTTATACATTGCTGCCCGAATATCTATTTTGAATCGACTTGTTTCTAAAGGAAATCAACATATATCCGGTCAAATCCCTTGGTGCAATTCCGCTTAAGCAGTCCATGCCTGAGATTCGTGGATTGCAATACGATCGGCGCTGGATGCTGGTGGATGAGCAAAATATTTTTATTACCCTGCGCGAGGAAAGAGCCTTGCTGGCATTTGAGATGGCTTTGGGGGCGAATTGCATCAGGGTAACGGACAGGGAGCAAAGAAAATCCGCTCTGGAAATTCCATTCGATATGAATTATCATGGTGAGGCAGAAGTAACCATCTGGTCGGATAAGGTACTGTCGCTAGTAGCCGATAATTCAATTAACGAATGGTTTTCATTTGTTATCGGAAAAAAATGTAAGCTGGTTTACATGCCCGACAATGCCTTTCGCCCATTAGACCCTGCGTATGCCGGAGCAGGTGAAATCGTTTCTTTTGCAGATGGCTATCCTTTTTTATTGATTGGCACTAAGTCTTTGGAAGAACTTAACTCGCGATTGGAAAGTGAGATTGAAATGTCGCAATTCAGACCCAATTTTGTGATCGAAACAGAAGTTGCATTCGAAGAAGATGAATGGAATGAGTTTTCTATTGGGAATAATTTATTCAGGGCCGCAAAGCCTTGTGCGCGATGTGTTGTGCCCACCATTGATATAACTACAGGAATAACTTCTTCTGAGCCAACAAGAACCCTGGCAGGTTATCGATTGGCAGATAGCAAAGTGTACTTCGGTCAGAATTGTACTTTGCTTGAGGGCAATTCTATAGTGAGTCTCTATGACAAAGTGGAAGTTGTATCAAGAAAAAAATCATTGTTCTGAGATCATTTCTGGTTGACCAAAAAATGATCATAACAATGACTTTTTTGGTTAAAGCTGTAACGACTTTAGGGTTTGCCGGTACTGAATACGATTTCATTTAGAATGAAATCGATGTAAACAATACCTAACGATCCGGAATGGATCGAATGTTTATATTTATACAAGACCTTCCGCGAACGTTACCTCACAAATCAAATAACGGAATGCGAAAACGAAGACACATAATACCAAGAGCCAGAGAACCAGACTGAAAGTAGAGAAAATAACCTATCTTCACATCGTGAAATCAAGTTAAATAAATGAATCAATTTTAAACTCAACTAATTCATTAAACAATGAAAACGAATTTACATTTAATTATCGTAATAGGGCTACTTCTAATTAAGTATACGGCCCTTTCACAGCAATCCCAACAGGCATTTCTTGAAAGTTATGGTGGTACAGGCACACAAGAAATGTTCTACAAAACCTCTGTTCTTCGCAGCACCGATGGCTATAATTATGTATGCGGTGCAACCCTTAACTCTGGTGGAAACTATGATATGTTGCTCACCAAAATGACAGGCAACAATACAGTGGTTTGGACACAGCAATATGCCGGGGCAGCAGGTGGTAATGATTTTGCAGCAGAGTTGGTACAAGATGGCGCTGGCAATATTATCATCACAGGTACAGAGTACATTAGCCTTACTAATTACAATGCTGTAACCATCAAATACAACAGTGCCGGTGTGCAGCAATGGATTCAAAGCTACAATGGAGCCGCCAACTCCTTTGACGGAGGAATTTCTGTAGTACGCGATGCAAGCAACAACATCTATATGTGCGGTGGCAGTAATGGCACTGCCACATTCAGCGATTTTCTATGCGTAAAGTACAACAGTAGCGGAATGCAGCAATGGGCTTCCACCTGGAACGGCTTGGGTATGCAAGATATTTCTGCACGACTCGCCATATCGAACACGCGGGTTTCTGTTATTGGCGCCTCACAACAATCGGCAAGCGATTGGAAAATGGCAAGTGTATTTTTCAACCCAAGTACTGGTGCATTTTTGGGTGAGAAATTAACAGGCGGTGATGATGAGGGTATAGATAAAGTTGCAGACCTAGCTATGGATGCAAACGACAATACTTATGTGGTTGGTGCTGTCCGAAATATCAACCATCAGTACGACATAAAAGTCATTAAACTTTCGTCCACCTACACTGTGCTTTGGCAACAGACTTTTAATGGTTCTGCCAATCTGGACGATGAAGGTTTGAGCCTTGAACTCACGCCAACCAACGATGTTGTAATTTGTGGCTTCACCACAGCAACTGATGAAAATAAAAACTTTATTACCCGCAAATACAATGGTAGTTCGGGAAGTTTAATCTGGTCAAAAACATTTGACGAACAAGCTAGCGAAGACAAGGCAACAGACTTGAAACTTGACCTCAACGGCAATGCAATTATATGTGGCTCCTCTTACAAAGATGGTAATCTGGACTATGTTGTTCAAAAGTTAAAGAATACCACTGGTGACATTGTTTGGACAGGGCGTTGGAATGGAGATTACAACCTGAATGACTTGCCAATGAATCTTGCTATTGATGAAAATGACAATACTGTTTACGTTGCCGGACAATCTGAGGTTGGCGCAGGGCATTACAAGTATATGGTAACAAGGTGGAGTCAAAAGGATGTATATATTCCGAAATCGAATGACAGAAAACACCCCAATGGATTTATCACCAACAAGGGCCAAGTACAAAATACGGATGGAAGTATAAATACCTCCATCAAATACTACCAACCCGCAGGTTGGCCAAGTACTTATATTGATGACGCTAAAATTTCTTATGTATATACCAGAGCCGACACTTTGCCGGAAGATACATTGCACCGGATAGATATGTCTTTTGAAAAAGGTAATAATTATGCGAAGGTTTATCCCACACAAGAGTTGGCGCATTATACCAATTTTTATTTGGGTTATATGCCCAACGAAAAATCTGAGCGCACCGCTCATTATAGCAGCATA
>JANNEQ010000084.1:0-58259 GCA_031378885.1 Flavobacteriales bacterium | reverse complement strand
TTCATAATTATTGGTTTATTTCATTAGAAGAAAATCCTGATTGATTGTTTTAACCACAGAGGAAATGGAGGAAACAAAGATGGGAGCTGTTCTATTAGAAGAAAATCATGGTTGATTATTTTAACCACAGAGGAAATGGAGGAAATAAAGATGGGGCTGTTCTTGTGTGTGAAGGGATTTAATTCGCAACTGAGAAAATTTACCAATCGCTGCTCTCGAACCAATTCATAATTATTGGTTTATTTCATTAGAAGAAAATCCTGGTTGATTGTTTTAACCACAGAGGAAATGGAGGAAACAAAGTTGGGGGCTATTCTTGTGTATGAATGGATTTAATTCGCAACTGAGAAAATTTACCAACCGATCTCGAACCAATTTCATAATTATTGGTTTATTTCATTAAAAGAAAATCCTCGTTGATTATTTTAACCACAGAAGAAATGGAGGAAACAAAGATGGGGGCTGTTCTTGTGTGTGAAGGGATCTAATTGACAACTGGAAGAATTTACCTATCGCTCGCGAATCAATTCATAACTATCGGTTCCAACCATGACCACGAATTTGTTTTCGAAGCCACCTTCAGGAACGGCTCTGAAATAATCGAATCCGCTGCCTACAAGGTAACTTACCTTCACTTCGTTGAGGTGATTGGGGAAATCTCTGCCAAACTGCTTGAGAGCCATTCCATAGTACATCATCATGTCGTAACCGACTACCGCATATTTACCCGGTTCAGTGCGGTACTTTTTTCTGTAGTGGTCAATCCATTGTACAACCCTTGGTGAGTTGTAATCGATAAAACATGTTTGCGGATAATGCACTTTGTATTTGTTGCGTTGGGCGATAGATATAGCGTCGAGATCATCCCAGACTTCAGTACCGTAAACAACAATGTCTCCATCGCCTAATGCCTTGAAAACTGCCGATATCACCTTTTTATCGCTGGATGGAACTATTACAATATTTCTTTTTCCTGTTGCGTACTGATCGCGAATCTTGATCGAAGCCAGATCACTTATCTTAACAATACGTTTGAGAGAATCTCCGCTCAATCGAAACCACTCTGACTTAAAAACTTCAACCTGACGGATGTCGTCAATGTTTGTAGAATTAATCAAAATAACATTGTCGTTCTTGTGCTTGTCCCAAACAAATTGGGTAACCGAAATCCATTGGGTAGCGGCACCCGGAGTGGCTTTTGTCATATTGATGGAATTCATCAATACTTTATTGGGCTGCTGTACCGGGCAAACAATGTGTACACCATTTTTTGCACTCCAAACCGAAGCATCGGCCAGAGGCTCTTTAAACATCGGTCCGATCAGCAGATCAATATCTTTCATTTCGCTTTTGGCAAGTACTTCATTGACCATGCTTTTTCCATCCAATACATTGTAAACGAACAATTCGGCATTGACTCCTTTCTGTTCGAGAGAATCTGCAGCCATCATTACTCCGCGATAAAACTGAATGGCTACATCTCTGAATTTCTTATCGCGCGGTTCCATCGTATCCGTATAATTGGTATAAAATGGTAACATCATTCCGATCTTGTAACTATCCTTCAAAAAAGGCTCTGCAATAGGAATTCGTTCATTGATGTTTAGAAAATTTGTCGAAACTGAAGGAGTAGAAATGGCAACCACTTTGCCAGGAATAAAAATTTCCTGGCCTGCCTTTAATCCTTCTTTCAGTCCATCATTCGCATTTTCAATACTTTCTACTGTAACTCCAAATTGCTTTGAAATACTGTAAAGTGTCTCGCCCGGAGCTACAACATGTTTGGATTGCTCAATGCTTTTTACCGGATCCAGATTAACCGGTGGAGCAGCCACAATAGCTGGAGTGGCCTTTTTCACCGGAATTCTGAGTTGTTGTCCCTTTTTTATTCCCTGGTCGCTTCCGGCATTGGCAGAGGTCAATTCGTTTACGTCGATCGAGTAGAGTTTGGCAATAGAAAAAAGGGTTTCTTTCTTCTGTACTTCATGCAGAAGAAATGTTTTGCCGCCATCCTGAACCACTTCATTGTTGGTAGCTTTGGATTTGTTCACGGGAATTTTAATCACCTGACCATCCTGAATGCCAACATCAGATCCAGGATTTGATGAAGTTATTTCATCAATGCTACATCCATAAAGTTTAGAAAGTGAGTAAAGTGTTTGTCCCTTTGTCACGGTGTGCATATAGCAAGTCTTTCCATCTGACTCCTCTATTACAGTGCTGATTTGAGCATGCGTAGCGCAGGAATTCAGAAGCAATGCAAGAAGCATTACCGGAAACCATTTTGAAAAATTCATTAATCGAAGGTTCAAGTCTGTGAAAATTTTCATTTCCTATTCTAAAAACAATGCCACATTAAATGTGGGGTATTAAGTAAAGTCGCACAAAGTAAGCACGTTTATCTTTTCAACAAGCAGATTATTCCCATTCAATTGTAGCGGGTGGTTTGGATGAAATATCATAAACCACACGGTTGACCCCTCTTACTTTATTGATAATCTCATTTGAAACTCTGGCCATGAACTCATGGGGCAAACGGCTCCAATCTGCCGTCATTCCATCAGTAGAGCTCACAGCTCTTAAAGCGACAACTTGTTCATATGTTCGCTCATCGCCCATTACTCCTACACTTTGAATGGGCAACAAAATCGTTCCGGCTTGCCAAACTTCGTTGTAAAGGTCATTTTCTTTCAACATTCCTATCCAGATGGCATCCACTTCCTGAAGAATGTGGACTTTAGCCGGGGTTATCTCTCCTAAAATTCTAATTCCAAGACCAGGGCCGGGGAATGGATGTCTGCCTAAAATTTCCTGCTTGATCCCCAGTGCATTGCCCACTCTTCGTACTTCATCTTTGAAAAGTAGGCGCAATGGCTCAACAACTTTCAACTTCATGTAATCAGGCAATCCACCCACATTATGATGACTCTTAATTGTATGTGAAGGGCCTCCATTGGCAGAAACAGATTCTATTACATCAGGATAAATGGTTCCCTGTCCGAGCCACCTGGGTTCTTCTTGTCCTGCTATAAATTTTTTCGATTCTTCATCAAAAACTTCAATAAAGACGCGGCCAATGGCCTTGCGTTTTGCTTCAGGATCAGTTAGAGTATCAAGGGCAGTGTAAAACTTTTCCTTCGAGTCGACACCTTTCACATTGAGTCCCATGTCTTTGTAGGTGTGAAGTACTTCTTCAAATTCGTTTTTTCGCAATAAGCCATTGTCCACAAAAATGCATTGAAGACGATCACCAATTGCTCTATGAATGAGCACCGCTGCGACAGTAGAATCCACACCTCCACTGAGGCCCATAATGACATGGTCCTCTCCCAATTGCGCTTTTAATAATCGGACAGTTTCATCCACAAACGACGCCGGAGTCCAATCCTGCGTGCATTTGCAAATATCCACTGCAAAATTCTGCAACAACTGTTTACCATCTGAGCTGTGGTAAACTTCAGGGTGAAATTGAACACCATAAATATTTTTTCCCCGGAAGGCATAGCCAGCACATGCCACATCACTCGTGGAACATATTATTTCCGCGTCCACTCCTGGGTTTTTAATGGTATCGCCATGAGACATCCAGACCTGAGAGTCATTTGGAATGTCCTTCATGATGGCGGAAGTGCGATTGACAGAAACCAAAAGTGCCCTGCCATATTCGCGGTGGGTGGAACGAAGCACTTCTCCGTTGTTTTTATGGGCCAGAAGTTGGGCTCCATAACAAATTCCAAGAACCGGTACTTTAGAAGTAAAAAGCTCGAGATCTGGCAATGGTGCATTTTCCTGATGGACAGACCAGGGACTGCCTGATAGTATTACTCCCTTCACAGCCGGACTTAATTCGGGGGCTTTATTCCATGGATAAATTTCACAATAGATATTCATCTCCCGGATCCGGCGGGCTATTAACTGCGTTACCTGCGATCCGAAATCAAGAATGAGGATGGTCTCATGCATGGGGCGAAATTACTCAATCCGTTCCCCTCAAAAAAGATATGTTTTGCAATCTTTTTCAGCATGGTAATTATTGATTACAACTCAACTGGCATCGGACTGGCCTTACTTTCGCCCAAATTTTTTTCATGCTACTTTCTAATCTTACCCACAAAAAAATTATTCTGGCCTCCAAAAGTCCAAGACGGCAAGAACTTCTCAAGGGACTTGATCTGGATTTTGAAATCAGAACAATGGATATTGATGAGGACTTTCCGGCGAGCTTAATGGCCGAACAAATTCCGATGTATTTGTGCAAACTAAAAGCAGATGCGTTTTTGCCGGAATTGAAAGCCGGAGAGATATTGATTACGGCTGATACGGTGGTATGGGTGAATGGTCATGTATTGAACAAGCCCTTGGATCGGGCAGAAGCTGAGTCGATGTTAGCGGAACTCAGCGGAACAAGCCATGTGGTTTACACTGCCGTAGCTATTACCACAATAGAGAGGCAAGTGGTTTTCTTTGATGAAACTGAGGTTGATTTTGTTGCCCTTGAGAAAAATGAGATTGACTATTATCTAGACCATTACAAGCCTTATGATAAGGCCGGGGCCTATGGTGTGCAGGAATTGATCGGTTATGTGGGAATCAGCAGGCTTCATGGATCTTATTTTAATGTAATGGGGCTGCCCATCCAGCTTTTATATAAAAATCTGAAGACCTTCTAACTCCATGTATATAAGAGCCGTCTAAAGTCTTGTTTACCAGCTTGAAGAATAATTTCTTCAAACCAAGCTTAAAAATGCATGAATGTTTATACATTTGCCGCCTCAAAAATTTCAGCTTCCCCGGAGAGGTGGGTGAGTGGCTGAAACCAACAGTTTGCTAAACTGTCGTACTGGAAACGGTACCGGGGGTTCGAATCCCCCCCTCTCCGCAAAGAGACCGGGATTCAACTCCATCCGGCAAGCAAACTTGAGATTTTTGGAGTTCGGGGTGTAGCGTAGCCCGGTATCGCGCCTGCTTTGGGAGCAGGAGGTCGTAGGTTCGAATCCTGCCACCCCGACAAAAAAGTTCAAAGCCTGAAGTGTAAAAACTTTTGCTTTGAACTTTTACGTTTCTGGATTATTGGTCCCGTAGCTCAGGGGATAGAGCAATTGATTTCTAATCAATCGGCCGCTGGTTCGATTCCAGCCGGGATCACAAATGAAGTCACCGTGTGGTGGCTTTTTTTATTGAAAACTATATAATTGAGCACAACATGAACATGGTATAAAAATTTCCCATACGCTCCTGAACCATTAATGACTCGACAAATTCCTTAGCAAAATCACAGATAATACCGATTTGGTATCTGTTTTAGTCCAATCTGCGCTGCGCTTGATTGTACTAAACAGCCACTCTCTCGGTATTTACCACTGTATGATTTCATCTACGGCATGGGCTAAATTAAAATGAACATTGGTATAACCTGACGATTAATAATTTTGGAATCAAAAATTCATTTTGCCAAACTTTGATTCAAAAAAAATTTCCTGGCCAGAATCATTCTAATATTTCCGGTGGCAGAACCCGTTTCACTTCCCATTTTTTTTGCGGCTTCAATTGAATTTCTTCCGCACAGAGTTTTTTTAGAAACTTCTATTTTCTGACGACAAAAATCCGACGACAAAATTTTGTCGTCGGATTTTTGTCGTCAGATTTTCAATATTTGAAAAAATTCATGCCGTATTGAATATAATTGACAATTTGGATCAATGCGATGATTTAACTGGGAACATGCCCTGACTGTTTTGTAGAATTAGGGCTCCTTTTGCAGGCAAGTCTATTTGCGCTCTATTGACTACTTTACGCTGGTTTTCTTCAGAAACAGAATTTGTCTGAACCAGAATCAAAAAACTATTTCGAAATCACCCAGACCAAAACCATCAGAAGTAAAAAAGAGAGAATATTCAGCACTATTCCTGCCCTGAACATCTGCCCCGCTTTTACATAGCCACTGCTGTATGCAATGGCATTGGGTGGTGTACTCATGGGAAACATAAAGTCGCAACTGGCGGCAATTGTTACGGGTATAGCAAATAATTCCGGCGACTTACCAGCGCCCAATGCCAGTGCGCCAACAACAGGAACAAAAATATTGACCATGGCAATGTTGCTCATTAAAGCTGTCATCAACAAGCCCACTCCACATAACATGGTAAGAAATAAAAACATATTGGATTTGTCGAGAACTTCCATCAATCCCGTGATCTGCCGGACCAAACCAGATGAACCAAATGCCTCGGCCAAACTCATGCCTCCGCCGAACATGAGCAATACACCCCAGGGAAGTTTTTGAGTGTCGACCCACTCTAATACACGAGCGGATCTTCTCCCTTCTGAAGGAATCAGAAATAAACTGCAACCTGCTATCAGGGCAATGCCTGTATCAGAAAATTCAATGCCCAGGGGCTTGAAAATTTTGGTCAGTGGCTCTTGTACAATCCATAGTATAGCGGTGAGAATAAATACTATAAAAACAAATTTCTCTGATCTCTTCCATTTACCAAGGATGCGTAATTCTTTGCTGATCAACTCCTGACCCAATTCGAACTTGCCCAATTTGTTGGGGTAAACCACTTTTACCAAAACAAAATAAGAGAGAATTAATAACAAAAATGAAAAAGGCAATCCAATTTTCATCCATTCGAAAAAAGTAACATCATAGCCGAATGACTTGTCCAGAATGGCGGCCATACTGGCATTGGGAGGTGAGCCAACCAGGGTGGCAATTCCTCCAATGGATGATCCATAGGCTATGGCAAGCATCATGGTGAGTGCAAAATTGCGCACGCCTTTGTTGCGATCGACATCTTCTTTGCGCACCAGCAAAGCCACTACTGATGAGGCTATGGGCAACATCATTAAAGTGGTAGCGGTATTGCTGATCCACATGCTGATCAGCCAGGCTGCCAGTAAAAAACCAAGAATTATACGATCAGCGCCGTTGCCTGTAGTATGCACAATGTTCAGGGCAAGTCTCCTGTGCAAATTCCATTTCTCCATGGCGAGGGCAATGAGAAAACCACCGAGAAACAAAAACACAAAACGATTGCTGTAACTGAGGCAGGTTTTTTCAAGACTCATCACACCGCACAAAGGAAAGAGAATGATTGGCAATAGTGAAGTAACAGCCATTGGGACAGCCTCTGTAATCCACCAAATGAGCATCCAGCTCACTACTCCCAGAACCTTGCAGGCAGAAGTCTCAAGGGGCAACAAAGGTAGAAGACCCATAGCCACAAAGGCCACCGGGCCTAAATAAAGTCCGATTTTTTTTCCCATATCCACGTTCCAAATGTAGAGTAAATGGATGTGAATGAAGTATGCCTCTGATACATCGCTGAATATCTACCTTTGGCGCGTATGAAGGAAAGATTATTTAAAAAAAATCAGGATATTGAAATCCTGATTACCGACATGGCTTTCGGCGGAGTAGGAATTGGTAAAATTCCAACCGATCAGGGAGAGTTTGCCGTTTTTGTGCAAAATACTATTCCGGGCCAAATGGTAAGAGCACGTGTAGAAAAGTGTGACAAGCGTTATGCGGAATGTAAATTGCTGGAGATTCTCAGAAAATCGCCGGACGAAATTGAGGTGCCCTACCAACCCATTCCGGGAGCGCCTTATATCACCTTGCCCATTGAAAAACAAATTTTCTACAAGCAAAAAACAACTTTCGAGTTATTCAAAAGAATTGGCAGGATTGCCCATATAGAAGATCTTTTCGATGAATTTATTTCTTCGCCTTCCATTTTTCATTACAGGAATAAAATGGAATACAGTTTCTCGGTGATCCGATACGACCTAACAGAGAATAAAGAATATGACGATTTCGGTTTGGGCTTCAAACACCGCGGAACATGGTGGTGTGTGGAGAATATGGACAAAGATTCGGGTATGTTCGATGAGGAACTGGAGAACAAACTAAAAGACCTCCGGATTTTTCTTGAGGCTACAAAACTTCCCTCGTGGCATCCGCCTAAGCGCGAAGGTTTTTTCAGATTTTTTGTTGTAAGAAAAACCTTCCTTACCAATCAACTGCTGATTAACCTTGTGACTTCTGATACAGGTCTGGCTGATTTTGATATTCCTGCTTTTACTGAATTCATGAAAAAAATGCTGGGAGAAAGACTCGCCGGGCTGATGCACACCATCAATACGGATATCGGAGAAAGGTCTGATCCTTTGAATGGAAGCACAACCATGTTGTATGGCGATCCGAAAATTACCGAAGAAATCAATGGGCTGAAATTCGAAATCAGCATGAAGAGTTTTTTTCAGACCAATCCGAAAAGTGCTGAAAAGCTTTACAGGAAAGTAATAGAATATGCAGGGGTGGAAGAAGATGACAATGGAAAGTATATAATGGATTTATTTTGCGGAACCGGAACTATAGCCCAATTGCTGGGGAAGAAAAGCAAGAAAAAAATTATCGGCGTGGACATTATTGAAGATGCTATAGAAGATGCCAAACAAAACGCCATACGAAATGGCATCTCAAATATTAGTTTTCATGCAGCCGATGTAGGTAAATTTCTTTTTCAATTTCCGGAATACAAAGGTAAAATTGACACCATTGTTTTGGACCCACCGCGCGGTGGAATTGCTCCAAAGACATTACTCAAAGTATTGGCCATTGGTGCGCCCCGAATTGTTTATGTTTCCTGCAATCCTTCTACTCAGGCTCGCGATTCCATTGTAATGGGAGAAGCGGGCTATCAATTGAAAAAGATAAGTTTTGTAGATCAGTTTCCACATACATCACACATCGAATCAGTTGCAATTTTCGACAAAAACTAAATTCATGAACAAGATCGATGAAAGCTATTGGACCCAACGCTGGGAAGATGGAAATACCGGTTGGGATTTAGGAGAGGTTTCGCCTCCCATCAAAAATTATGTGGATCAAATCCATGACACCAACCTGTCCATTCTCATTCCCGGTTGTGGCAATGGTTATGAAGGAAACTACCTTCACCAGAAGGGATTCAGAAATGTGTATCTGCTGGACTACTCCCCTATTCCACTGGAAAACTTTTCACAGATCCATCAGGATTTTCCAAAAGAACATCTGCTGTGCATGGACTTTTTTGAGTTGGATATGAAATTCGATCTGATTCTGGAGCAGACTTTTCTGAGCGCGCTGGATTTGCCACTTCGCAGAAAATATGCTGCCAAAATGAAATCGATTTTGAAGCCTGGTGGAAAGTTAGCAGGGATTGTTTTTAAGTCTCCTTTCGAAAACCCGGGTCCGCCCTTTGGAGGTACATTGGAGGAATACAGAAAGATGTTAGAACCTCATTTTGAAATATTGAGGTTGGAAGATTGTCTGGATTCTATTGGGCCGCGGCTGGGGAATGAGTTGTTTATGGAGTTAAGCCCCAGAGTTTAACTCACAATTGTCATCAATGGCAACGCACTTTAGTACCTTTGATTTTTATTCATCTTGAACATTATGCCAAGAGAAATCACACAAATAATGGACGGCCTTCAGATGGGCCAGAAGATTATGCGCATTGCGTATGAGATTTATGAGAATAATTATCAGGAAAAAGAAATTGTTCTGATTGGAATTACAGGCAATGGCAATGAACTGGCCAATCGACTTGAAAAAACACTGAAAGAAATTTCCAGTCTCAGTATTGTGCGCTATGAAATTACCTTGAACAAAGACAAACCACTGGAAAGTGAAATAAAATTCACCGGCGAACTCAAGGCGCTCAAAGGTAAGAGCGTCATACTCATTGACGACGTGCTGAACTCAGGCAGGACTTTAATCTATGCGACGAGGTTCATTCTGGATGCTGCTCCAAAATCGCTTTCTACTGCGACATTAGTGGATCGTTTTCACCGCAGGTTTCCGATCAGGGCTGATTATGTTGGACTGACTCTTTCCACCAACCTGAAAGAACATGTAAGGGTGGAAATGGGAAAAGGAAAAGAGGCAGTTTATCTGGAATAACAGCGTTCAGTCTTTAAAACAAAGAGGAGTTAATTCTACTGAGGCAAGGCAATACCCGCTCACCTCGTCATGGCTCTGGTGCCCTGAAACTCCTGGCTTGAAGGCGGACTCTCATTGATCCGAATAAATCCAATTGTCTTCAATCTGTATCTTGTATCTTGAAACTATCCAGCAATGCCGCCAATGGTGTTCCCTCTTTATCGCATGAAATTATATTGGCATGAGGAGTAAGGAAGGTACTTCGCATTTGAATTTCATCAAGATCATCTTCGGCAAGTGAATATAAAACCCGGTAAATAAAGATGGCCTTTTCGTAGTCGTTGTAAATGTAAAATTTTCTTTTATTTCCATTTCTCGTATAACAACCTTCAAGAAAACTCTTTCGCTCAGCAATACCTTTTTTTCTTTCTAAAAAAGACAATTTTGTCTTCAAACCAATTTCAAAACGGCCTGCGTCATTACCTTCAAAATACTGCGGGAATTTATCCAGCAACTGTACCATCAGATTTTTGGAAATTAGTCTTACGCCATGTGGATCTTTGGTTTCTATTAAAATGTCATTTTCAATTCCCATTTCTCTCAGGGCATTGTTGCACCATTCTACAAATCTTTCCCATCTTTCTATTTGATTGCCGGAAGTACTGAAATGTGTGATTATTGCTTTATCCGGATTAAACCCGCTGGTATAAAAATCAAGAAATCCAAGAATTTTATATAAATACAACATCATTTCTTAACTCAGCTTTTTATAATGCTCCTGAACTTGCCGGGCCACTTCTGCGGCCTTAGGAGCAATTCCGTCGACTATTACATCAGCTTGCTGGTAGAACTCCATTCTTTTGGATAATTGTTCTTTAATAAAACCCTCGAGTTTATGGTCCTGAATACCTTTCAGTAAAGGCCGCCTGCTCTTGGTTTCCACCAGTCGGCGGGCAAGTTCATCTGTGGGTACATCGAGATAAATAGTGATTCCGGTTTCCTTCATTCTATCCAGATTATCGAAAAAACAAGGCGTTCCTCCTCCTGTGGCAAGTACGAAGTTGTCGTGAGTCTTAATATATTCAGTAAGAGCCTTGTGCTCAAGTTCGCGAAAATGGTCCTGCCCGAGTTTTTTGAAAATATCTTTGATGCTCATCCAGGCATTGGCTTCAATTATACTGTCCAGGTCATAATAAACGAGCTTGAGAGCCTTGGCCAAATGAGTACCAAAAGTGCTCTTCCCACTGCCCATATATCCAATTAAAAAGACCCTCAAATTTCTATCTGAATTAAGAATTTTGTGAAAGGCGAAGTTAATAAGACCAAGACATTTTACAGCATTAACTAAGTCCCCGGATGTATGAATTGAAAAACGACCGACAAAATGTCCCTTCAATCTCGGTAATTTTGCACAATTCGTCAGTTGTTTTAGCGGAATCAGTCAATTTTTCATTGATCTTTCCCTTGGATTCAAAATTGACTTACCCATTCGCCCGAAAGGGTTAATTATTACACATATGGATTTTTCAAAATTTACACTTAAAACACAGGAGGCTATTGAAAGAGCGCAACAAATTGCGCTGAGTAACGGCCAGCAAACTATAGAAAATGCTCATTTGCTAAAAGGCATTCTGGAAGTAGATGAGAATGTAACACCCTATTTGCTCAAAAAACTGAACGTGAACCTGCCAATCTTTGAGTTGGCATTGGATAAAATTGTCCAATCCGTGGCCAAGGTAAGCGGCGGCCAACTCAACCTTTCATCGGAAGCCAATGTATCGCTCAACAAATCGCAGAATTACCTCCGCGAGTTTGGCGACGAATTCGTGAGTATCGAACATTTACTTCTGGCTATTGCCGAGGGAAAGGACAACGCTTCACAATTGTTGCGCGACAATGGAGTTACACTTGCGGAACTCAAAAAGGTTGTATTGGATTTGCGCAAGGGAAAAAAAGTAACTTCTTCCACACAAGAAGAAACGTACAATGCGCTAAACAAATATGCAAAAAACCTCAATAAGCTGGCGCGCGAAGGAAAACTGGATCCAGTTATCGGACGTGATGAAGAAATCCGCAGGGTAACACAAATACTTTCGCGGCGAACAAAAAACAATCCCATCATTATTGGCGAACCCGGTGTAGGTAAAACAGCAATAGCCGAAGGACTTGCCGGCAGGATTGTGAAAGGAGATGTACCGGAAAATCTTAAGACCAAACAAATCTACGCCCTTGATATGGCTGCGCTGATAGCGGGAGCCAAGTACAAAGGCGAATTTGAAGAGAGATTAAAATCTGTTGTAAATGAAGTTCAGGAAAGCAATGGTGAAATCGTTCTCTTCATTGATGAAATTCATACACTTGTTGGCGCAGGTGCCGGAGAAGGCGCCATGGACGCTGCCAATATTCTCAAACCTGCTCTGGCAAGAGGTGAGCTTAGAGCAATTGGTGCAACCACATTGAGCGAATACCAAAAACATTTTGAGAAAGACAAAGCCCTGGAGCGTCGTTTTCAAAAAGTAATGATTGACGAACCAGACCGCGATGCAGCCATTTCGATTCTGCGTGGATTAAAAGAAAAATATGAAAATCACCACAAAGTACAAATTACCGATGATGCAATTATTGCAGCGGTTGAATTGTCACAGCGGTATATTACTGATCGCTTTTTACCAGACAAAGCTATTGACCTGATTGATGAAGCCGCAGCAAAATTGAGAATGGAAATCAATTCGAAACCATTGGAACTCGATGAGACGGAAAGAAAAATTATGCAACTCGAAATTGAGCGCGAGGCAATCAAACGCGAAAACAACACGACCAAACTCGAAGAGCTGAACAGAGAAATTTCTGAATACAACGAAAAGAAAAATTCGCTTACTGCAAAATGGCAGGCGGAGAAAAACGAAGTAGACACTATTCAGTCGGCAAAAAAAGAAGTTGAAAATCTCAGGTTTCAGGCAGAAGCTGCGGAACGCGAAGGCAATTATGGATTAGTAGCCGAAATAAGATACGGAAAAATAAAAGAGCAGGAATTGAAAATCGAAGCCTCGCAGCAAAATCTTGCGCAACTTCAGATTAATTCGAAAATGCTCAAAGAAGAAGTAGATCCGGAGGAAATAGCTGATGTGGTTTCCAAATGGACCGGAATTCCAGTTAGAGCTTTAGTGGAAAGCGAAAAAACAAAATTACTTCGGCTGGAAAGTGAACTGGGCAAACGTGTGGTTGGCCAACATGAAGCCATTGCAGCCATAAGCGATGCGGTGCGCAGAAGCAGGGCCGGACTTTCTGACGAAAGGAAACCTATCGGATCATTCATTTTTCTGGGTACAACCGGTGTGGGTAAAACTGAACTTGCCAAAGCATTGAGCCAATTTCTTTTCAATGATGAAAATGCGATGACTCGCATCGATATGAGTGAGTATCAGGAAAGGCATAGTGTGAGCAGACTTGTGGGAGCGCCTCCCGGATATGTGGGCTATGAAGAAGGTGGTCAACTTACCGAAGCTGTGAGAAGAAAACCTTATTCAGTAGTTCTTCTGGATGAAATCGAAAAAGCTCATCCTGATGTATTCAATATCCTGCTGCAAGTGCTTGATGATGGAAGATTGACGGATTCAAAAGGACGACTGGTAAATTTCAAGAATACCATCATCATTATGACCAGCAACCTTGGTTCGCAAATTATTCAGGAGCGCTATGAAAATGCGCCTGATCCGGAGAGCGAAGAATTGTTCGAAAAAACAAAATCAGAAGTAATGGCCATACTCAAGAGTAGCTTGCGCCCGGAATTTTTGAACCGGATTGATGAGACCATTATGTTCACTCCTTTGCATAAAGGGCAGATTGAAGAAATTGTAAAATTACAACTTGCCCTTCTGAGCGATCGATTGGCCAAGGCTGAGATAAAACTGGTGATTACTCCTGATGCACTTCATTACCTGAGTGAAAAAGGTTTCGATCCACAATTTGGTGCCCGTCCTGTGAAACGGGTCATTCAGAAAGAAGTGATGAACGAGCTTTCGAAATACATTCTCAAAGGAACATTAGACAAGAATGATCCAGTTGTATTGGATGTATTCGATGGCCAGGTGGTGTTTAGAAAGAAGATTGAAGCTGAGGCTTTATTGGAGATATAAACCCAACAGTATAATCGAAAAACGTCGGCTTTGTCCGGCGTTTTTTATTTCGTCTAAATCAAATATTAAATCTGATAATCTCCCAGCGCCACAGTTTGCCTTCCTTTGGATCAATTACATCGTCTGCCTTAGTAAAACCACATTTCATCAGCACATGCGCCGAAGCATTGGGCTCAGCCAGCGTGTGGGCCTGGACCTTTCGAACCAGATTACTCTGAAAAGCATTGCTCACAAGTGCGGTGGCAAATTCGGTAGCGAGTCCTTGGTTTCTGTAATCAAGTATAATCTCGTAACCAATTTCTACCATTCCATTTTGATCCGGAAGCCCTTGATATCCACCAGTGCCAATCAGCTTTTTATCTTCCTTATGAATGACAAAAAAAGTCCACCATCCAAATTGATTGGGATCTGACTATAATTTGTCGCGCACGTAACTCAAAGGGCTTACTCCAAATTCCGTCCATTGATCGGGGACGATAACGCCAAGGAATTCTGATAAATCCTTATTGCCCTCAATTGCACTGTGCAGCATATCCAGATGGCAAGGAAGAATTATCAATCTTTCAGTAGCAAAGGTTTCAATCATAGTATTCATTGCGATCCGGCAAAGATTAACGGGTTTCCAAAGTTATGAAAATCACGTCATGGAAGTTAATTCAGAAAGCTGAAACAGAATCGACAATAAGATTACATTACATTTACCTTCGCAATTAGCATCCAATGAAAAAAAATCTATTATACACTTCCATATTACAAAGTTTTCTGACACTTCTACTTTGTTCGTCTTGTGGAGTGACTAACCTCTTCGGGCAAGGTTATACCAGTTACTTCACCGGCGACACTACAGATGTGAGCCCTATCCCGGTGATGGGAATTGTTCTGGCTGGCGGCGCTACGGACAACGATGATGCGATGACCTGGTTTCTGGAACATGCCAACGGAGGTGATGTGCTGGTGATAAGGGCCAGTGGTTCGGATGGTTACAATGATTACTTGTATACTGACTTGGGAGTAAATGTAAATTCTGTCGAAACTATATTATGGAACAATGCCGCTGCCAGTAGCGATCCTTACGTGCTTCAGCAAATTGCAAATGCCGAAGCAATTTTTATTGCCGGCGGAAATCAATTGAATTATGTCAACTTTTGGCGCAATACAGCGGTTGAAGATTTATTGAACGCCCACCTCAATGTAAAACATGCGGTGATTGGCGGAACCAGCGCTGGTATGGCCATTCTTGGAGGGCATTATTTCTCCGCGGGCAACGGATCTGTTTTATCAGATGAAGCTCTTGCCGATCCGTATGATGCGGCAGTAACAATCGGTCATCAGGATTTTCTGGATATGCCGTTTCTGCATGATGTCATAACTGATACGCATTACGACAATCCAGATCGCAGGGGGCGACAACTGACTTTTATGGCAAGAATCTATCAGAACGGATACCCGATGGCGCTCGGAATTGCCTGCACTGAATATGTAGCTGTTTGTATTGATGGAAATGGAATAGCCACAGCATTTGGCGAATGGCCGCAATACGATGAGTATGCCTACTTCATACGACACGGCTGTCAGACACCGCTTACTCCAGAAATTTGTACCGACAATACTCCTCTCACCTGGAACAGAAACGAAAATGCCACATACGTTTTTCGAATGAATGCGGTTACCTCCGGTTCCGGAATATTTGACCTGAATGATTGGATGTCGGCCAATGGCGGCGATTGGCAAGAATGGTGGGCAGAAGATGGCAGCGTATACTTCGATGAAGTTTCATTTGGCCCGACTTGCCAATTGCAAACTGTCACTTCGATAACAGAGGCTAATGCAACTCCGGGTTTTTCAATTTCAAATATCAATGGCAATAGTTTTTTAATCCGGTCTGTAGAAATAAATCCGAAGAGTAACTTTGTTGTTTACAATTCAACCGGACAAATCGTGATGGAAAAACCAATCAACCGAAATGAACAAATAATTCAGCATCATCTCGCCAATGGTATTTATATGGTGACATTGAATGGAGGAGTTAAGAGGATTCTGGTTGCGGTTGAATGATGATTCCTTAATTCCCTAGTAGAATTTTCCTGAAAATTTATTCGCCAAACGAAATACTACAAAATAGTTGATCAATACTATCCAAATCAGAAATAGAAGAAAAGTAATTTTCTGTACCAGTGGCAGATAGATTATCAATTCGGATGAATAGTACAGGTAGTTGTTTAGGGTAATGAGCACCAGATTTACAATTCCCAAAAAGAATAATTTCCGTCTTGCTGCTTTAAGCAATACAACCAAAGTGCCTGCACAAGCAATTAATCCGAGAAAAGAGGCCAGATTAATCGCAAAGTCATGGTTGACTGGTGTAAATAAAAGAAATGCAGAGGCCATAGAAAGCACTCCGCTGATTTGGATCATACCTTTCAGGTACTTGCCTACATGGATTACAATGGGCAATACATACCAAAACAAGGACAATGAGAGACAGAGGAAAACCATTGCGATGACTGCAATGGGCCTTGCTCCGTTTATTTGTCCATCGATACTCTTTTCGTCCAGAAGATTGCACCAGTAATTATTGACCCAACTGAATCCAATAGAGGCCTTGTCGACTTGTGAACCGCCGGGATAATAAATTGACGCGATTATGTATAAGGAAATAAAAGCAAGAATACCCCAGGATGGAGTCAATAACCAATTCTTGTTATGAGACTTGATCTTTGACATATAAAATTAAATACGTACTTTTTAGAACCCGGGCACTTTACACAATTGTGCAAAAAAATAGTCAATGTTGCACCCAGACCAGCCACTGTAAGCACAATTGATCAGTAGGTGCAATAATTTTAGGGTAAAGGAAAGCAAAATTGTAATACCAATTATACAATTAAGGCAAATATGATCTAAATTTACAAAACCTGAATTTTAATCCCACACCATATGAAATTGACAGCTCTTCCAAAACCGACGATATTCCTTTTTTTCTTACTGTCGAATATCAATTTATTTTCACAAAACGAATACTTCAGCAACAATGTCAGTTGGGGTGTTGAACATGGTGCATATGGCCCCTGGTATGGAGAATATGACAGAGTGAAATACAGCGTTCAGGGCGATACGGTAATAGAAAACACATTGTACAAAAAAATCTATGAAGCAGGCATTCATATTAGCTACATATCTACTTCGCCCGAAAATCCATGGCAATATTCCTACGAAGAGACGCCTGTGAATAATCCGTTGCCAAGATTACTTGTTCGTTCGGAGGGAATGCGCATGTACAAATGGAATCCACTGAATGAAATAGAAGAACTGCTCTATGACTTTGATGTGGCAGTAGGTGACACGATGAATGTACTCCCCGAAATGTTTTATTCTACACTCGTTGTCCTAAGCGTAGATTCTATTCTCATTGCTGGAGATTACCGCAAAAAGATTGAGACTATTGAAGCCGATGGCTCTAGCATTGTTTGCAAAACCTTTATTGAAGGTGTGGGTAACCTTCGCTCTCATCTTGATGGAATTGCCTATATGGACGTGAGCGATATTAGGTCTAATTTACTTTGTTACTCGTATAATGAAGAGTATTTTCAAATCGATTACGATTATAACTTCTTACCTTCAGAGGAAGAATGTGAATATGCAGTTGGAATAGTGGAGGCGGAGAATCATTCCAATATCAAATTATATCCCAATCCCACCAATGGCAGTGAAAGCATTCAGATTTCGGGCATTGCTAAAAGTGAAAATATTCTGATCACCCTTTTTGATCTGACAGGAAAATGTGTCCATTCGGAAAGGATATTTTGCTCGGGTAATTCTATTACTTTTAATAACCTGACTGTTCCTTCAGGATATTATCAGGTTCAACTCCAATTCGAAAATAAAATAACAGAAAACTTCAAGGTTGTTGTTAACTAATGCCATTGTTACCATTGGATTGAACTCATAAGAGGTAAGTTACTTTGGTTACTGAGAACATCGACAGTTGAACCCAATTTGCGATAGAGATTATGAGTCGAACTAAAACTCGTTTAGTTTACCAAGTTCCACTTTGAGTTCATCCAGGCTGAGTTCTTTGAAAACCAGATCATAGGTTTTTGCTGCGGTAGTGGTGCGTTCTAAACACAGCAAGGGCTTACCCTCTACATATTGAAGAGCCACAATGTAGATTTCCTGATTGACAGGTACATTTTTCCGCTCAAACTTTCCGCCTGCCACATCACAAGGTAAAATAATATTTCTGTCTACAAATACAATTTTACAGTCTACATTCACTTTCGCCGGCAAATTGAAATTCATGCTGACCATATTTTCAGGAGGAAAATTGGTAAATGCATCACAATTGGCCCAGCCTAATTTTGGTTGGTTAAATACGTAATAGGACAAGTCATCGAAATTCGATTGCCCGCTGGCATAGTCCTTTTCAATATTTTGCTTTGCATTTTCTTCCATTTTCACCTTCAACTCAGCAATTGTATTCACACCCAGGCTATCCATCAAAGGTTTGTATAGCGCGAGATAGTAATCATCCAGATTATCCACGCCAAAGGCTTTGAATAAAGAATCAAGTACCTTACATGGGTATAATTCGTCTCCAGGCTCTGGTGCATTGCGCATGGTAATCGCCCGGCCTGCTCTATTTTCTCCATCTTTTTTGACAACAGGCGACTTCCTCTTCGAATCTAACTTCCGCTGCGCCTTAAGTTTGCGCTGACAGCTTCTGAAATCTCTGTTGTCTGTTCTTATGTCCCCATTGAATATTCCCAATGCAACTCTACCTACTCTGCCCAATCTTCGCATAAAACTCCATCTCACGCACTGCTTGTCTGCAACTCTGCCTTTCGAATCCAGGCAGTACAATTTATCAGTTAAATCCAAAGCAGACAAAGATGAGTTGTTATTCAAAATCCAATTCATTTCAGCACTATGACTGTTCCTGTCACCTCTGAATATTTTCATGTCCGGATTAATTTTTTTCGTTGGAACTGAGAAAATCAGGGATTTGTCATTGATTAATTTCAGCATATTTCCATTTCCATCCACCGCTTCGGTGTAAAACATTCCTGCTGTTTCGATTACGCGGTTATTAGACATAGTAGATAGGTCTTCCAAAATCATTTCAGAACGATCGATCACCTCTTTAACTTTTAAAGTAACGCAATCATTAGAAACTTTCGAAGATAATTTAAATGAATTTGCAGGCATAAATATTTTCGTACCTCCTTTGCAGATAATTGTTGTGTCCTTCCCAGGGTTGACGCAAAACTCCTGAAATGGAATATTGACTTTTTCGTACAATTCAGAAATGGGCGGAACAATCTGAGGTTCAATTATTTTCTTTTCAAATTTTACAGAAATATCGACTCTTCTGTTCTTCTTTTTCCCTTCCTCGCTGCTGTTGTCCGCAATCGGGTCGGATTCTCCCATGGCTGTGGCAGAAAACATTGATTTATCCAATCCTTTTTTCACCAGATAATTCATGGTATTGTCTGCGCGCCTTTGCGATAAATTGAGATTGAATTCAGAATCTCCGATGTCATCTGTATTGGCCCTAATGAAAAACTTATAGCTTTTATAACCCGGGAGGCTGTCGAGAATTTCGTTTAAAATTACTTCGGATTGAACTGTGAGTTTGTCATCGCCGGTTTCAAAATAAATGCTTCGACGCAATGTGCCGGTTTGCGCATTAATGGTCGCGCAGCATAACAAACCCACAAAGATGAGTACAAATTTAATTTTCATGACTTATAGAGTTTTCGGGAAGTTGCATCCGTATGTCAAGGTAAAATAAGAAGGAATGAGCACAAGGTTAACAATATTTGAATCCTAAAATTGCTTTGACCGGTACTTTTTTTCGATTAATCACATCTGAAGGCCTGCAGGCACAAAAGCAATGTACTGTCAGAAGCCTTTCAGCACGGAGGTTTGTTCGCTTCTAATTTTTTATTACAATTGGGCACGAAATCACGTATTTCGCTCTGCTCAATTCACGGTAATTTCCCCGCTATATCAAGCCTTATCGAATTATTTTCATTTTTTTTTTACCAAAAATGAAACATTCTAAAACTCCATGCCGTTCAAGACCCTGTAGAATGTTTCATTTTGGTTAATTAAGCAATCCGTTAAAAAAGCATTGAAGAAGCCTCCAAACGTGGAGGCTTCTTCATTTTTATTTTGTTTGATCCTTTTATTCACCGATGTATTATTAAGAATAAATAAAGGATCAGCCGCAAAAGTTGGGGAGTGACTGTGATTTGAAAAATTAAACAAGCAGACATTAATGTTATTAACCCCGGGTTTCACCCATTTGTATTCGAAACCATATGAAACTTAGTACTGTCAATTTTTTTCGTTATGTCTGAATAGAATAGCACACTTCAATAATGAAGATGTCTAATTTAACTTATCACAAAATCAGGCTTTAAATATTATTCTTCGTGTCCTTTTTTGCTTGATCAAAAAAGAACGAAAAAAATCAAGGCTGTTATCATTTTTTCCCATAGGGACAGACCGGAAAATAGATTGGCTTACCCGCAAGCGGCCCAAACTCGCTGCGCTCAAACAGGGGCCGCTTTTAAGCTACCGCAGCAATCATTTTCCAGGAAAAATGATAAAGGCCGTTCAGGAGTTTGGGCCAACGTAATTGGACATTGATCTTAATCGGGTTCATTTTGTTTAACAGTAAACATGCAGCGGTAAACCCCTTTATGAAAGAGCTTTACAAAGGTTTCGAACAATATGGGTTTCACTTGGGATTAATGACATATAAGTCCTCCCGACATAGTTAATCCAAGCAATTTGCTTCATCACTCCCCAACTTTTGCGGTTGATCCTAAATAAAGGAAAAATCATAAAACGCAACTTACTTCTTTGAATTTAATTTTCACCACATTAATAGGTCTTACAGAACAATTTCTGGTATTCAATTATCGAAAATGAAACCTTCTAAAAATACCTGCCGTTAAAGACCCCAGACCACCACAACACACCCGTGGTAATTGACCCTCTCTCGCACAACAAGAGCTTCTCTGATTAAGAGTAGTTAAGGTTAATTAAGGTTAAGCAAGAAATAGCTCTGGAAACGTCCGGAGCTATTCTATTTTGTACCCATTCCATTAGATTATTATTTTGTTGCGACGTTGACTTGATGCGCAGCGTAAAATTCATTGGTGCAGTATTCCAGAAAATCAGTAATTCGTTTTTTGTATATCATTCCTCCAGCTTTTTCCAGATTACCGTGGTTGCCACCCTTTACTTCATAGAATTCTTTGTGTGATGACGCCAGCGCTTCGAAATTTCTTTTTCCTAAAGCGATTGGAATATTGATATCACTATCGCCATGAATAATAAGCACTGGTTTATTTATATTCTTTGCAGACTCATAAGGTTTGACATCATCGGCCTCAAAACCGGCAACACTTTCCGCCCTCCACAAAGCAAAATCGGCCACCCAATCGCACCTAAAGCCTGCATATCGCGCTGTGTATTCACGGACTACATTTTTTACATCATCGAATGTACAGGCTATTATTCCAAAATCAATTGATTCCTCTCCGCTCATAGTTTCAAGCGCTATGGCGCCACCCAGAGAACATCCATAAATGCCGACGGGTTTATTTGGGAAAACCTGCTTGAGCTTTCTGGCTATTCCTGCCACATCGTTCTTTTCGTAATAACCAAAAGTGCAATATTTACCTCCACTCGCGCCATGGCCGCGCAAATCAACCAGTGCCGTATTAAACCCCATTTTGGCATATTGACTTGCGAGGCGATAAAAAGACTCTTTGCAACCTCCAATGCCATGCAGTAGAATTACGGTTCCTTGTTGCTCCTTATTTTCATGGGCCAGAATCAGTTCGGCATCAATGGTCACACCATCGGCGGCCACATAATCGAATTCACGGTGATTGAGATGAAGATCATCCGGTGTTCCAAATGAACTGAATAACTCTGGGTAAGTCCTGTCGTTCATTCGCGGGCGATAAACCACCATTGAAGGTAGAATAAACCATCCTGCCAATGCGGCAAGAGTTGCGATTACTGCGAATGAAATGAGTATTACTTTCTGCCATTTTCTCATGCCTGCAAGTTGAGGCTAGCAAGTCAAAAGAAAACTAAAAAGATGCTAAAGTGAGTGAAATATCCCGGATCTCGAAAGGTTGATATTCTTCATTGCGCATTACCACCCTTAATTCATCCACCGGAACTTCTTCGTCGCTTGTTTGCAATTGTAATCTGTAATGATTGAATTGATTGCATTTAAAATCCAGTTTTATGATTTTGGCCACCGATAACTTCACCAGTTCTCCCTTATTGTAAGCTTCTAATTCTATTTCAATGTCATTCAACAAAGATGTATAAGCGACCTTGCACTTGAAGTCAACATACAAACGATGGCTCTGTTGAACTTCATTCATAGCAATGCGAATAAGCTCTTTATGGGTTTCACCCACATAAGTAATTTTGTGCACCAACGAATCTTCTCTTATATCATTGGAGTCAAATATTCGCTTTCCCTTATGCTCCAGCCAATATCTTTTTTGCATGACGTACTCAACTTTTTCAGGAAACTTTATTTCTCCCGGATCGGCGAGCAACCATCTGATTTCGGGTCTTCTATCCATGAATACAAGCCAGTACATTTCTTTGGAAATTCGCCCATCGGGCAAAATAGAATCCATGCGCTGATAGGTTTGAATTGAAAGCAGCCAGATGGCGCCAAAAACAGGCAATGCCAGCAAAATTCTTAGCACCCATCTTTTGATATGGGCAAAAAAAGCGGCAGTCGAAAACATGACCAATCCCAAATAATCAACCAGGCTGCGCATTCCAAATGTTCCTTCGTAATGCCACGACCACCAGGATGAAATTACCCAAACTGAAACGGACATAAACAAAACCCAAAATGTGCCGAGCATGGCATTTTTTTTCCATAAAAAATATATCCCTGGAATGGCCAATGAGCACACCGGAGCCCAAATAAAAAATCCAACGCGATAACTAAAAAGTACATTTATAATTTCCGGACGATCGAAATGAAACCTTTCTATTCCATAAGCATCAATCCACCATAAACCGCATTGGAGATAATAATATAAGCTTTGTATGAATAGTATCGAAAAGGCAATGACCAGCATTGGAATCAGTTTGGCGGGTTGAAGTCCCGACTTAATCCACGACAAAAGGTTCTGCCAATTTCCGGCAAACATTGGAATGAGTAATAAAATCAATCCATTGGTTGGTCTGATAATCACAGAAATCGAATAACAGATGACCAGTAAAAAAAATGACTTTGGAGTTTTCAGCCTCAAAGATTTTTCAGCAAGAAAAATGAAAACACAAATTGAACCAAATGAAAATGCATGTGAACAAGATGGATCGAAAACAGTATAGTAAAACAAATTCGACCCCAGGTAAACAGTTGCAAGAGCGGCAGCTACTGCGTATTTCGAATAATATTTCACCGCCACACGCGCAAGCAGGGACATGCCAAGTATGACGTAAAACAATGCGCCTATTGATACACTGCATTGAAATAAAAAAGAATACCCATCACACTCATAACCGAATAGATAAGACAAAAACCAGGCGAGTAAAAAAAATGGAGTCATTACCACCGATACACCGCAATAGTATTTATCTACCATTACATCTTCGCTTTCTATATAATTAAAAAAATAGATCTTACCTTCTCTGCCAAAATACTCCTTCTCTATTTCTTCAAAAAATCCAAATCTCCAATCCTGATAAATAAAGGTAGCGGGCAAATATGCGTAATAGCCTGCACCATCTGCGTTGACAATTGACTTCCAATTTTCGCCACGCCATACCCGAACGTTCATGGTTACCAATGAAATTATGCTGATGCAAACCAATACTATCGTCACCGGCCGGTGGATAATCGACAGCATTATATTCATCAACTTTTCTTTCATCGCAAGAATTTCGGGTTTAAAGAAAGCCCCATCAAAATGACGGGGCTTTGATTTCGATATTGAGTAATCAGGTAATTATTTCTTGTGATTTCTTAGTTTAGAGTGCTTGCTGCCATAAAGCAGGTAAACAACAATACCCACTATCATCCATACGGCTGCTACGCGAAGAGTAAGTGAATCCAGAGAAATGATCATTCCTCCACAAACCAATACACCAAGTAATGGAACCAAAGGCACCAAAGGCACCCTGAAAGGGCGCTTCAAATGTGGATCGGTTCTGCGCAAAAGCCAGATAGCAACACATACTATAACGAATGCAAACAAAGTTCCGAACGACGTAAGATCTCCTGCCACACTGCCCGGAACAAAGGCTGCAAACCCACCTACGAATAGCAGCAAAATCCAATTGGATTTGAAGGGTGTTTTATACTTTGGGTGTAATTCGGAAAATGCTTTTGGCAAAAGGCCGTCGTTAGACATCGAATAAAATACGCGGCTTTGCCCCATCAACATCACCAGAATTACAGAAGAGAAACCAGCGAGAATGGCCACTGTTACAGATGTCGCGAGCCACTCATAACCCGGCATGTGATTTCTGATTGCATAAGCCACAGACGCTTCTTTACCTGCTGTTTTAAATTCCTGCCAATTGGCCACACCGGTAAGCACATAAGAGAACAATATATAGAGGATAGTACAAACTACAAGCGAACCTAAAATGCCTATTGGCATATCGCGCTTTGGATTTTTGGCTTCCTGAGCGGCAGTTGAAACAGCATCGAATCCGATAAATGCGAAGAACACAATGGCGGCTCCTCCTAAAACTCCTCCCCAACCATGTTTGAAAAATCCTTCATGACCAGGCATATCAGCCGGTACCAGATAAGGAACGTGATTTTCTGGTTTAACAAACTGGAATCCGATGGCAATGAAGGCAAGTACAATAGCTACTTTAATAAATACGATTATGCCATTCACTGTGGCTGATTCTTGGGTTCCACGAATAAGCAACATTGTAAGCAACAACAAAATGCCCAATGCAGGTGCATTCATAATCCCTCTGATTCCTTCTGCAGAACTCTCGAATGGCGAATGGCACCATTCATAGGGTATGACTCCCCCGAGAAGGTTGTTGAGGTACTCACTCCAGGCAATGGATACTGTGGCGGCCCCAAGGGCGTATTCCATAATAAGCGCCCATCCGATAATCCAGGCAACGATTTCGCCCATTGTAGCATAAGCATAAGTATAGGCCGAACCAGCAATTGGAAACATAGAAGCAAACTCAGCATAACATAACCCTGCAAAAGCGCATCCGATAGCGGCAACTACAAATGACATAGTTACTGCAGGGCCTGCCGCATCAGCAGAAGCAGCCGCAGTTCGAACAAAAAGTCCGGCTCCAATAATGGCCCCTATACCCAATAGCACCAGGTTGGATGCTGACAGTGTTCTTTTAAGTCCGCTCTTTTCAGAATCAGCCATTAGCGATTCTATGGACTTTTTTACCAATGCTTTACTCATATGGTCAATTAGATTTAGTGTTTGTGTTCCGCAATAATAATGTAAAACCCTCTAGTTGTTCACTCTTATTTTCAGAGAATAATCCTATATATGACATTCCCTGTCACTTGAACATTAGGAATCCATTGGTGTTTATTCAATTTTATATATCCATTAACATGATTCGTTCAGAAAAAAAAATAGCTATTACAATTGATGAATTGGGCGACCAACACATCATGACTTCATTGGAAACTCCGCTTCGCGATGATGCTTTTGCATTGGATGACGAACTAAAAATTGAACTTATCGAGGAAAAATTCAGGGACATCATGAACATTCTTGGTCTTGATCTCAATGACGATAGCCTGGCGGGCACTCCAGAACGGGTGGCGAAAATGTACGTCAAAGAAATTTTTTCCGGCTTAAACCCTGAAAACAAACCTGATATAAAACTTTTCGACAATAAATACCAATACAATCAAATGTTGGTGGAGAAGAATATCACCTTCTACTCCAATTGCGAGCACCACTTTGTCCCTATCATTGGTAAGGCACACGTGGCCTATATTTCAAATGGTTTAGTAATAGGGCTTTCGAAACTGAACAGAATAGTAGATTACTATGCACGCAGGCCTCAGGTGCAGGAGAGAATGACCATGCAAATTGCGCAAGAGCTGAAAGAAGTACTTGGCACAGAGGACGTTGCTATAGTAATTGACGCTGTTCACCTCTGTGTAAGCAGCCGCGGAGTAAAGGATACCACCAGCGCTACAGTAACCTCATTTTTCGGTGGAAAATTTGAACGGGATGCAACAAAGGCTGAGTTTTTAAAATACGCTGGATTGTGAAATTGGTCGAATGATTCTTTCCACTTGTCGGAACATTTCAAGAATCTGACTTCTATACACCAAAATTGCTCGTGCCTGAACCGATTCGCTCTCAATAAACGAACGCGTTACCTTTATTCTCCCCTCTTGGGGCAGCTCTTGCATCTCTTACCCTTCTCGTGCTTCTTACAGCACTTTTTCTTTTTGGAGAAAGCACTTCCCATTACAATATGCAGAGGGCAAATGCTACATTGGTTTCGTTTTGGCTTTTCTACTGACATAGAAACTGAGTGATTTGAGGCACAAATCTATTGGGTACCTACAGTTGGCTAAGTACCCTAATAATGGTATTTACTGCCAGGTCAATTGACATCATCCCAGGCTTTCAAAAACCCGCGATTATAAAAAACTCCCGAAGGGTGAGCATTTACAGGTCATTTCAAATATATTTTCACAAATACCCAAGCCTTTGATGGCTCAAATTGTATTACCATCCACAGAAGATGGCTTGATTTGTCGCGACACCAAATGCCAGTTGAAATAAATTGTATTGAGTAATATGAGGCTGGAATGCAAACGCGGTGCTATCTTGGCCTTATAGTTAAAAGCCTTGTTAGACCCACAATTGATACAGCGATGCCTTAAGGATGACCAACGGGCGCATGGAGAGCTGTACAAGTTGACTTACAACACGACTATTGGACTTTGCTGGAGGTATGCTTCCGGTAAAGAAGAGGCCATAGAATTACTCAATCTGGGCTTTGTGAAGATTTTGATGAACCTCAAATCGTTTGACACATCAAAACCTTTCGAGCCCTGGGCCAAACGAATTATTGTGAACTCAATTTTTAATGAATTTAAAAAAAATAAAAAGTACAGAGAAAATATCAGTCCGATAGAAATTGAAGATCTCAAATATGTTCCCGGAAGTGAATGGGAAAATGAAGATCAACTGGAACTGATTGAAACCATAAAAAACAATGTGCTGAAACTTCCCAGAATGACAGCCAAAGTTTTTAACCTTTATGCAATAGACGGTTATATGCACCACGAAATTGCCTCGATGCTCGGCATTAGCGAAAATACCAGTATGTGGCATTATTCGGAAGCAAGAAAAAAAATTAAATCCATGATGGGGATTGAAGAGCCATCCAAAATAAAATGAGTAAAAAATCAGAACATAGCCAATCGTCATTCATTCCGGAAGGAATGGAATACAGAGAGGAATATATGCTCGATGCACTCACCTTGTATCAAAACCAAAAAGCGAAATTGCGTCGCAGAAGGACATTCTATGGACTTGCTGCGTTGGCTATTCTCGCTTCTTCTTTGTTGTATGTAGTTTCGGATCGCAATGCTCAAAATAAAGCGTCAGACAATTCGCAGAAAGTAAATGAGCAATCGATTGTAAAACCAATAGATCCGACACAAAACAGCAATCAAAGCAACTCAACTTCCACCCAAAAAAACGCTGTTGATTCTAAAGCTTCGTCTCCTGAATTAATTGAGAGCCCAAAGCCAGGTCAGGACATCCCATCACAAGATTCTCACAATTCAGCGCATCAAAACGCCGAAAAGAAAATTGAAAATTCCAAACTAACTCCTTCAGAAAATCAAAAACGAGATAAGGATTCTCAACGTGTGAAGAATATCTTGAACAATACTTCGTCATCGGCATCTGACATGGACTTGAGACCAACAGATGAGGTGACATTGAAGCATGGCGATAAGACTAAAAAAGAGCAAGGGTCAGATAAAAAACAGCATATTGAAAACAATGCCGCTGTAGTTGATTTGGATATTCCTGCAACTGAAAATTCAGAAGATAATTCTACGAAAAGTGGTCAAGCTGATTTCCAACTTTCCAAAGAAAATAAAATCGAAGAGAATGTTTCAATCATTCCACTTTTAGGATTCAGTTTATTTGATAACGGCGATGAAAAGTTGGCCACAGCCAATCCGATGAAGGTAGAATATGTTGCACCTGCTCGCAAAGACTCTTATTATTTATCTGCCGGAGCCAATGTACTCAGTCAATTTGCAACCGATAAAAAAGACTTCAACTTCGATCCTTCATTCGCTTTAGGATGGACACATCGGTTGAATAAGAATTTCTCACTTGGCCTGGAAAGCGGATATTTTTCCATCGCCAAAATCAATCGCCCATTTGAAACTACTTCTGTAAAATACGGAGAGAGTTTTACTGCCACTACCACAACCATTCTCACAGACAAACTTCACTACCTGAACTTTGGACCAAGACTCTACTTCAACCGTGGATTACATCAATTTGAACTGGGGTATTCGCTTAGTTATCTGCTTACAGGCAACAACAGGATTGAGGTATTCTCAATGAGCGATTCATACACCAGTCCGACTGCCGCCACAAAGACCTCCGGCTATGTGCAAGGGTTTACTGATTTTTCTCACGACATATCGCTTGGCTACAATTATAAGATTGGAAAATATGCCTGCCTGGGTTTTGCATATCACTTCGGTTTAACCGACATCAGCAAAAATCAATACTTCACAACTTCAGGCAAGGACTTCAATTCGCGATTAGAATTACACTTTAAAGTAAATATCAGATGACCAACTTGCAACGCTATTTGCTTTTATTCGCGACAATGGTTTTGGCTTCCTGCAAAAGAGAGCCTTATCCAACGCCGGAAGTAAGTGAACCTGTATTTAAAGTATCGGGAACAGAAAACGGCGTGCCCTTCAACTTCTCTGCTGGTGTTGATGGACTAAAGCTGACTTCAGAAATTACCCACGACATTTTTGGCGTACACAATTTTGTGAGCACAATTGCTCCTGCGGGTTGCGATGATTGTGGTCCCTCACTTCGTTTTGCACTCAACGATACAGAAGTACTCATTGCCGACCAAAGTCCCGATCCTGATCATGTGTTGGTTCCTCAACAGCTTCCGTTCGCAATCAGTTCTGCCAACTCGGATTTCCTCAGCATTCAATTCGATGTACCAGAAGGACAAAACGCGAGCGTTAGCTGGGATTTTGGCGACGGTGACACATCCAATGATCTCTCACCTGTACACCAATATGACAACCCCGGAAGTTATGATGTGACTGCTGAATATAGTTCTGGCGACGATCAATGTGAGGTAAATATCACACAAACTATTGCGGTAGGTTCTGATTTAGTTTGTGCACTTCCTTTTGATATTCAGGTCGAACAAGACGACGAAGTTAATCTTCATTACCCGCAAAACATGCCCCCTTATTTAACTCCTACCTCATGGACCATCAATGGAGATAACTTCAACGGCAATAACCAGGAAATTGAACTGGACAACGGAGAAAATACCATTTGCCTGAATTATTTCAACAGCGAATTGAATTGCACCGGTCGTTTTTGTCTTGAATTCGAAGATGGTCCGGGTCCTGGTCAGCTTTGTGTAGATCATTTCCACTACCATTGGAATGCACTCTCTATAAATATGGGTAATGTAGAAATTACATACACCAAAACAGATGGCAGCGTCTATACTTCTGTTACATCGCTCAACACCAACAGCAACCACTTTACTATTCTTTCTTCTGAGGATTACGCACCAATGATCAATGGTAGTCCGGCCCGAAAAATAAGTGCTCAGTTTACCGTAAAGATGGTCAATGTAGACGATCCATCAGACATTATTGTTTTAGAAAATGTAAATACCCAACTCGGTTTTATAATTAATTAATTCCAATGAACAAGATTTTTAAAACTTTCATTATTTCATCATTGTGCCTTTTTGTATTGGCATCAGCACAACTCAATGCCGAGAACGAAGATCCGAATGGAAAGGCTGGTGCTACTGCATCACCCGGTGAATCCTCATGCAATCAATCCAATTGCCACACCGGTACTGCAGTAAATTCAGGTCCCGGTTCTGTTACCATTGCCTCTTCGAACCTTACTGACTGGATGTATGTTCCGGGCCAATCTTACACCATTAATGTAACAGTAGCAGAAACCGGAAGAAGTCTATTCGGTCTGGGATTCGAAGCTTTAAAAAGCAATGGCGACAATGCAGGAACTTTAGTTGCCGGCACAGGTACCACGATAAAAAACAAAACAGTAAGTGGGTTTTCCAGAAAAAATATTGTGCAACAAACGGATGCCGGGGCTACTGCAAACAGCCACACTTTCACATTTACCTGGAATGCACCAGCCACAGATGTTGGCAATATCACATTCTATGTCGCCGGCAATGCTTGCAATAACAATGGCAACGAAAGTGGCGATCACGTTTATACAGCATCACGGGTAGTAGGCACCTTTGTGGGCGTAAACGAATATTACAATCCGGACTTCAACCTGAATGTATTTCCTAATCCAGCCAGCGAATCTCTTCACGTGGCATACAACCTGAACAATGCAGCCACAGTTGGCCTGATAATTTATGATGGCAACGGTGCAATTGTAAGACACTTACAAAATCAACTTGAAACTCCGGGTGAATACCAGAAATCTTTTGACATCAATGGACTTACTGCGGGAAATTACATGTTGGAATTGTCGGTGAACAACCAAAGAAAAATGATCAAAAATTTTATTTGTAAATAAATTATTTTACTTAGATACAGTTTGCGATCTGTATCTGTATGCCCCAACCAAAATAATATAATGAAACATTTCAGCATTACATATGCCTTGCTCTTGCTTTGCCTGAAAAGTATCGGCTCTCATATTATTGGAGGTGATCTTCATTATGAAATTCAGGCGGATGGAACTTATGCAGTGACGCTCTCTCTTTTCAGGGATTGCTCCAGTAACACAGAATATGACGACCCTGCTTCCATTGGTGTATTTGACTCAGCCGGCGATCTGGTGTATAATCTGGAAATACCATTGAGCACGGCAATTGTGACTGATGTGCCAGCCAATACTTACAATGCTTGTTTCACAGCTCCAACCAATTTGTGTGTGGAGCAAGCCATATACAGTGGTGTTATTCCATTACAAAATATTCCCGGAGGATATACGATTACTTACCAAAGGTGTTGCCGTAATTTTTCTATAGTAAATGTGCCTACCGGTACAGATGTGGGCATCACCCTTACCACAGGAATTCCCGGAACCGAAGTGGAAGCCGTCAACAGCAATCCATCTTTCATTAATTATCCTCCTATTGCGATTTGTCTCAACCAACAATTTATATTTAACCATTCTGCTACAGATTCGGATGGCGATTCTCTGGTCTACCAATTTTGTACTCCATTGAATACTAATGTGAGTGGCAATTACATCAATCCTCCAGGCGCACCACCTTATCCGAATCTCGCATACAATGCAGGGTATTCTTATACTTATCCTTTGGATGCGTCGCCCGCTTTTACCATCAACCCTCTAACAGGATGGATCAGTGGAACTCCGAATACACTCGGACAATTTGTGGTGGGTATATGTGTAAGTGAATACCGTGCTGGCGTCCTGATTAATACTACCAACCGCGACTTCCAATTCAATATTACTGTATGTGATCCGGCAGATTCTCCAGCCATTGCTTCGCAAAGCGATCCTTGTCCGGGTAGCGAAGTAGTCTTTACTAACCTTTCTGCCACAGGACTTACCTATTTCTGGGACTTTGGAGTAAGCGGAATAAATTCTGACACAGCCAATACCTACAACGCCACTTATAACTATACAACTCCGGGCTATTACGACATTTCACTGATACTCAATCCAGGATTACCCTGCGCTGATACTGCCACATCTACATATTATTCTTCCCCCGCATTGGTTCCAACCATTGTGGATTGGGATTATGTTTGCAACAACAGCTCGTCCTATTATTCGTTTGACGGAAGTGGCGGAACTACTCCTCAGGCCACTTATTTGTGGGATTTCGGCAGCAATGCAAATCCTCTAACAAGCAATAGTGCCGATACTCAGAATGTATTTTTGGGCCCAGCCGGAAGTGTTGAAGTTTCACTCACTGTTACCCAGGAAGGCTGCTCAGAAACGGCCACCCAAATAATAGATGTCCCTGCCCAACCTATCGCATCCATCGAACCACAAACTACATTTTGCGATGGTTACACCTATCAATTCAATAATTTATCGCTAAATGCCACCAACTACAATTGGAATTTCGGGGCACCCGGCACTTTGGATGTATCCACGGCTTTCAATCCTGAATATACTTTCCCCGATACCGGAACTTACTTTGTCCAACTGATCGTAACAGCACTAAATCTATGTCCGGATACCGCTTATGCGCCAATGGACATTTATGGAAAGCTGACGCCCATCTTTGATCCACAGCCGGGACAATGTTTTGAAGGAAATAGTTTTGAATTTTTTGCTCAGGGTGCTACCACGGATGTAGCAACCTATGAATGGAATTTTGGTAATAGTGCTTCTTTAGAATCATCTACCCAACAACAAGTAAACAATATCCAATACGGACAGTCGGGAGGATTTCTGGTCACACTTACCATTGCCGAGAACGATTGCCTGAAGTCATACTCCGACAGCATTTTTGTCTACCCGAATCCCGAATTAAGTGCCTTAGTTGATACAGCAATCGGATGCAGTGAAATTACCGCGCATTTTCTGGATACATCGATATCGCTTACTTCAGTCAGTTGCGAGTGGGACTTCGGAGATGGAACAATTTCGAATGCCGCCGCTACAAATCATACATACTCCGCACCCGGAAATTATGACGTGGCTGTGCATCTCTGGACCACCAGCGATTGTATTACCAGCGAGACATTAAACTTCGATAATATTGTCACTGTGCTGACACCACCGCTGGCAGGATTCAATGTAAGCGATGGAATGGTTGATTTACTGGAAGCCGATATTCAATTTACAGATGCCTCGCAAAATGCTTTGAGTATGGTATATTATCTCAGCGATGGAACAATTATCGAAGATTTTGATTTTTCGCATACATTTACCGAATCAGGAACATTTACAATAGAACAAGTGGTAACCGATGCTGCGGGCTGCAAATCTTCGGTAATCGGCACGGTAATCGTTTCCGGTTATGCGTTTTTTGCACCAAATTCTTTCACTCCTGACAATGATGGATTAAACGATTTCTGGATTCCTGTGTCTACAGGAATAACAGAGTATAATCTTCAGATTTATGACCGCTGGGGAGAAATGATTTTTGAAACTGCCGATCAGAGTGAGCCATGGGTTGGAAATGTGGGAAGAGGAAATCATTTTGCTGCAAATGGAGTATATACTTACCTCATAAAAGCAAAGGATTCCAACGAATATCCGTTCGAGTTGGTTGGACATATAACATTAGTAAGATAAGAACAACAATAAAAAGATGATAAAAAAAACCACACTTAGATCACTCGCAGCAATTTTTATTTTTCTCGGAACACTTTCAGCAAGTGCACAGAATTTGCCAAATCAATGGTTTCTGAATGAGGCTGAGCACCAATTGCAACTGGGCAAACTCACCGACAATGGTGTATTCAATCCAGATGAAATCAAAACCATTTATCTGGAATTTCCCAGCAGCAATTGGTTTACACAGCTTACCCAGAATTATACTTCGGGAACAGATATCGCTGCTACAATGACTTATGATGGTCAAACCTACGAGCAGGTAGGAGTTGGTTTTCGTGGCAATACCTCTTATATGATGGTAAATGGTGAAGACAAAAAAAGCTTCAACATCAATATGGACACTTTCATCACTGGTCAAACGCTCGATGGTTATGATTCATTCAACCTCAATAATTGTTTTGAAGACCCCTCTTTTCTAAGAGAGTTTTTGTACCTCTACCTCATACATAATCATATTCCCGCTGCCAAAGTCTGTTTTGTGGAATTGGTCATAAACGATGTGCCATGGGGATTGTATCCAATGGTGCAACAACTGGATGGAAAATTTGCATCTGATTGGTTTCTCAGCAATGATGGTACAAGATGGAGAGCCGATGCACCATCTGGTGGCGGAGGAGGCGGCGGAGGCGGTGGCCCGCAATGGGGCGATGGTACCGCAGCTTTGAATGATGTTGGCGACCTCTCTACAGATTATGATAATTACTACACACTTAAGTCTTCTACTGTAGCCGATCCCTGGCAGAACCTTATCAATACTTGTGATGTATTGAACAATACACCATTGGCCGATTTGCCAAACGAATTACCGGCCGTATTAGATGTTGATCGCGCTTTATGGCACATCGCATGCGAAAACGCATTTGGTGATGATGACAGTTATATCATGAAAGGCAAAATGGATTATTTTGTTTTCTGGGAAATCGAAAGTGGAAGAATCACGCCCATCGAATACGATGGAAACAGTGTATTACTCACTGAATCTTCTACATGGTCGCCATTCTATCATGCCGATAATGTCAACTACCCTTTGATTAACAGATTGCTTGCTGTGCCTGCATACAGACAGCGCTACCTCGCTCACATGAGAACTATTGTGGAAGAATTAATCGACGTTACATTGGACGAACAATTGATCGCTGATTTTGGCACTATGATCGATTCGCATGTCTCTGCCGATACCAAAAAGCTTTATTCCTACAGTTCTTTTCTTACAGATGTAACAGGATTAAATTCGAAACTTCAAACAAGACGAAATACAATCATGGCCAATGCCGAAGTGAACACCACTGGTGCAACTATCAGCAATGTAACAATGACATCAACCGGCGGTAGCTGGATTTCTCCCGTGAGCAACGAACAGGTGACTATTACAGCCGAAATTGATTCTCCGGATGGTATCAATGCCGTGAATTTATATTACTCAAGTGAACTGGTAGGAAACTTTAGTAAAGTATTGATGCTCGACGATGGAAACTCCAACGATGGTGTTGCAGGTGACGGTGTATTTGGCGGAACACTTCCGGGGCTCACTACAGGCGAAATGATGCGATTCTATGTGGAAGCATTGGAAAACAACACAGCGAAGACCGCAACTTATTCTCCGGTTGGAGCAGAGCACGATGTATATATTTACACAGTATCTGTTGCCTGGGCCAACAGCACAGATGTAGTGATCAACGAAATTATGGCCAACAACGACAGTGGTGAAATAGATGAAGCCGGTGAGAATGAAGATTGGATAGAGTTGTACAACAAGGGAATCCAAAGTGTAAACCTGACAGATTACTTCCTTACTGACAACACCACTAACTTAACCAAATGGCAATTGCCCGATAATACATTGCTTGCTGCTGATGATTACTTAATCATCTGGGCCGACGAAGATTCAGCACAAGGATCTCTTCATGCGAATTTCAAATTATCTGCTTCCGGCGAAGCCGTTACATTATTGAATAATCAGGGATTGATTGCCGATCAGGTTATCTATGAAGCGCAACAAAGTGATATGGGATTTGCGCGCATTCCAAATGGTGTAGGTTCCTTTGTGGAACATACTCCAACCTTCTCCATGTACAATGAATATGTTTCTGTCGGTGAAATTTCTTCTCAAGGAAAGTTGGTGGCTTACCCCAATCCAACTGATGAAGTTATTATGATAAAAACAAATATGACATTCAGCAGAATCGACATTGTGAATGTGATGGGTACATTGGTTTACACCAGCACCACATCACAGCGCAGCATTGACATGTCGGACCTGGCCAGTGGGCAATACATTGTGCGCTGCACAGGCATGGATGGCAGCATTTCTAATATCAAAGTGATTAAAAAGTAATCAAGATAGTTTCTGAGGCCTTTCCTTACTGAGTTTTACTCTAACAGATGTCGTGAAACTGGTGAGAGATGATTAGGTTTATTATGGCGAACGACCGGTTGAGTGCCGGTCGTTTATTTTTTGGGGGGAAATAATTGAATACAGATTCCAGATACAATATCAACTCCATTTATAAATCAGAACAAAGATGTACGCCTTTTTTATCATGACGATTAAAAACAGCGTTGCAAAGCATAAGCTTCGGAAATTTTTTCATAAAAAATCCCGCTCAAAAGAAGCCCTCTGACTGCACAATACAATATCATAAAAATAGAATAAAACGAACACAAGATAAAAGGTGCAGCAAATGCCACACCTCCTATCTTGCATAAATCCACGCTAAATATAACCTAACAAGACAATCTTAAATTATGAAAGCACCTTGCCTTTTGCTATCAAAAAAAAATGAATTTTATCCGTTGTAATCAAATGTGGTTTTGCTACAAGAAATTTTTATAAACTCCAGGTTAATCCAACTCTTGGTTGATAGTATATAAAAAATGGAATTGCGTTTAGCTTATCATAAGGTGTAATGAATTGCGCGCTATAGGCCACAAATAACTTCAAGGGAATTCTATTGTCGAAATGAACACCCAGATCATAACCCAGTTGAAAAGCCAAACCTGCAGAAAAACGATGGGTCACCACAGAATTATCGATCTTTGAAACCCAACGGTTACTTTCGTAAACGGAAATAAGGTGGCTGCTTCTGGCATAATTATAGCCCACATTAAATTCGGGCCCAAGATAAATTCCTTTCCATGGTTTAAAATGTATTCCATATCCCGTTTCTACCGTCAATACCCTTTCGAAATACACATCATTGTAGAAACCAATCAAGCCGGTCTGATATTTTCTTCTCCTTTTGCCATCCTTCCATGTTCTTTCAGCACCAGCAGAAATACCCCAATTGCGGGGAAAATAGTAGCCATTGTTGCTTGAGTTGGAATTGCTCACAAAAGGCTTCGGTGAATAACCTTCCATCCGCACACTCCAGGGATGTTCATTCATTGCGTCTGCTACAGCGGGCGAATCCTGTGCATAGCTGCTGGCTGATGCCAATAACAAACCAATTGTCAGCCCTGAAATTATTTTTTGTATTGAATTCATGTATTCTATGGGTTATATTGAAAACAAATAATGATATTCATTTCATCTTCGCTGGTTATACCAAAACTGATTTGACGATCGGTGTCGTTGTTGTATTTTACGATGGTCCTTATACCTTCGCCTGCCTCTAAGACAAGAGGTGTATCGAAAGTTTCCACCAATGGATTTTCGTAATAGGTAGAACTGTAAACAACCTCCCCATCGCGAGGTCCGCCAATTATCTGGACGTCAAATTGCTTTCCTCTTTTGTGATAATGCGAAACCATCATGGGCATAATGGTCTTCTTTTCCATGATAAAATCAGTAACGACTGTTTTCTCCTGATTTGGCTCTAAAACGAATGTGTCGTTACCATAGTATTCTACATCCAGCAACTGATTCACAGACGATGCAGGCGTTGTAAAGAAATTCATGAAAATTTCACCAAATCTAACGTCGTCAGTCTTATTGAAATAATGGGAATTCATGAAGAAGCTTGAATTTGCCGGGATTTTCAGTCCATAACCTTCCGGAACACTAAACTGATAGCTGGCAGCAGGAGATTGCAAAAGCGGCACTGAATTCCTGAATGAACGAATACTTATAGTGTTATTGGGCATATTCTGATCGTACATCACATCAACTGGTGGAAGATTATCGTCCAGAAATTTATACGCTATCAAATGATGTGTTCCTGGTCTGGCCTTCATTTCAAAACCTGTTAAATATACTTCCTCAGTATTACCCAGATTTTTTCGAACATAAATTTCTCTTTCAAAATTAGGTTGAATGGGAAAAGCTTCCACATGAATCTGATATCCTTCGCCTGGTGCAGGCGGAGCCAATGGTTCGAAGTAAGGAACATCGGATGGATTGTATCCATCAAACTCCTTTTCGCAACTGACCAAAGTCATCACCATTGCGGTAGAAATTATACAAATGAGTCTTTTCATTCTATTTTATTTTATATATTTTAATGACTGTGAAGCAATGTGTAATCTGCCACTACTCCAATTTGTGGAGCGCCCGCATTGATCCATTGTTTAATAAAGAGAATCTCCTTCGCCTCTAATAAATCAGCACCCAATGGCATAGCATTGCCAAAGCGAAATGCCACATTAGACCAATCGCACTTGGTAAAGAAGAAACTGCTATCGGCCACACCTGGCATTACCAATTTCAAACCCGCATCTGCAGCCGCAACATTTTTAGGCACAGCATTGATCAGACTGTTGTACACACCAGAACCCTCAAGGCTAAGCTGGTGTTCGCTGTTGTTTGTGGATGCTGCATTGTGACAAGACACACAACTGTGACTCAAAATATGAATTTTCATATTTTCGAAAGATGCCATGGAACCATCTACCTCCTCAACTTCAGGCTTAGGATCGTCCTTTTTGCAACTGATAGCCAATGAGGCAAAGAGAGCAAAAAGAGTCAATAACCTTAATTTCTTCATCATACAATTTCTTTTATAATTTTTCTACATTACAAAGATGTAGCTTTGAAGAAATGTAACTTCGGATGGCGTGACCACTGGAGGCGATAAATGACAAATGCCATTTGTCCATTCAAATAATTAAAAATGAAAAGGAGGGTTATCTTTGATTCAAAATAAGAGAATGGACTTTACCAAACGACAACGTTTACTTATAGAACTATCCTATTTTGTGCTCATATTCACCTTGCTTCAATTGGGTTATATGCCCAAAGACGGCACTGAGTGGTTTATCAGTATCATAACTTATTGTATACTTTATCTGCATTGTGTGGTCAACAGGAAGTTTATCTTCGATTATCTTTTTCCCCAAAAAAGATATGGTACTTACATCCTATTGACACTTCTTAATCTTCTTGCATTTAACTGTATATACTTTGCATTTTTACAATTTATCCCCAAAGAAAAACTCATTCAAAGTATTGGCTCTGAAAAAAACAATTTTTTTAATGCTGTACCTGATTTGTTTCTGAGTATATTTATCTTGTCGAGTCTGGAATTTTTTATCCGCTACACCAAAGCATTTGCCGCCCAGAATACACAAGAGAAACTATTACACAATCTGGAAACTCAAAACTTAAAGTCACAACTCAATCCGCATTTTTTGTTTAATTCATTGAACAGTGCATACGCGCTTTGTATTTCGAAATCGGAAAGCGCGCCGCAATACATCCTTAGCTTATCACAATTGATGCGCTATCAGATCGAAAGCGTGCGCAAAGATAAAGTAACGCTGGCAGAAGAAATCGACTTCATTAAAAACCTGATCGATGTGGAAAAAATCCGGTTGTCGCAGCGCTGCGAGATAGCGCTTAGTATTGAAGATATTTCTGAAGATCAAATGTTGGGCTTAATTGCGCCATTGATGTTACTACCATTTCTGGAAAACGCCATCAAACACGGCACGTGCAGCATAGAGCCCTCCGTAATTGATCTGCATATTAAAGCGAAGAACAATCAACTCAATTTTGAATGCTCAAATTCCATATCACTTAGAGGAGTAAAAGCTGAGGGCACAGGTACAGGACTTATCAATGTCAAAAACCGTCTGAACCTTATCTACCCCGATCATGAATTGCACATCACAGCAAAACCAAACAGCTATCTTGTTCGTTTAAAACTACCTATAAGCCGTATACAATGAAATTAAAATGCCTGATAGTAGATGATGAGCCTGCCGCGCATATTGTACTCGAAAATTATATTGGAAAGCTCGACAACCTTCAGCTTGCGGGCAATGCTTATAATGCCATTGAGGGAAGTAAATTTTTGTTATCACAAGATATTGACGTTGTTTTTCTGGACATCAATATGCCTGAAATATCTGGCCTTGAATTTATCCAGACAATGAAAAATCAACCAAGTATTATTCTTACAACCGCCTATAGCGACTATGCACTAAACGCATTTGATCTGGGTGTGATAGATTATCTGGTGAAACCCATACCACTGGCTCGCTTTTTAAAGGCTATCAATAAATTGACCTCCATTACTGCTCTACAAAAATTGAACGCCAAAACGCAATCGGTCGATAGAGTCTCCATCGAACTCAAGGTAGATGGAGACATGAAGAAATTCAATTTAGACGATATTCAGTTCTTTCAGGGCATGGGCAATTATATCAAAATCTTTACTGAACAAAAATCGTATCTCACTATTCTCACTATGACAGATCTGGAATCACAATTGAAAAACAGCAATTTTATACGCGTACACAAGTCCTATATTTTAAATACCAGGTACTTCGACAATAGTATGCCCAGAGACTTTGTGAATATAGGTAAACACAATGTACCAATCGGAAGGTCATACAAGATTTCTATTCAAAATTGGTTTAAAAACAGGCTGTCCGCCAAATAAAACCGGCCAAATTCCTGAATATGAAGGACAGTTTTGACATACACCTCTGCTTATAAAACGACACAATTTACTGACTCCATTTCATCAAAACTTCTTCGAAAAAGAATAGTTTTGTAGGGTATGCCATGCAACGGTTTTTTTCGTCGTCTTGATAAAAACAGCTTCGCCTCTTTGGGCATTTCATAAATTGAATTGGCACTAAATATTATCCTGCGCATTTTTTCGGCTTTCGGTACATTAATATGCCCGAAAACTCTTCAAAACTCCATTCTCATCAAACTCTCTCCATTTCCCCACATAACAGCCATGCTTATATTTTCCCATTCTTTTCAACATACCATTCGGATAAAACTCTTTGTAAAGCCCGTGGTAGCAAACTGAAATTCTGTAATTTACTTTCTGAATTTTTTCTTTTTCAATTAGTACATAAGAGACTTCTTTTACTACAATCTCCTCGACCTCACCTGAACTTTGGAGCATTCTTTCGGCAGAATAAGTATTGAGAACAAGTTGATGTCCAACCCTGATTAACTCACGATTTGGGTCAGATTCAAATGAACAAATTGAACTTGGATCACAAACTTCCGGAATACCTTGCAGAATATTTTTGGTATTGCAACAGAACTCCAGAAGTGCAATTGAGCATAGCAGAAGATATTTCCTCATAATTACTGTTTTTATTTTCGAGGCTACATCAACTTAGGTTACCTTGACCACAAAAAATTGAATTAAAGATTTGGCCAAAACTATTTCCTGCTCGTTCTCCACCTCAACAAGGAATAAACAGGACAACTCGACAACAGCGCAGTGAACACCAGCAAATAGGCCACAACAACCATCACCACACCCCAAGCCCCCATCACCACCTCCTCGTAATAAGCGATGAGCAAGATAATCGCCACAATAACACGCACAACCCTATCTGCTGTTCCCATATTTACTTTCATGCGCCAAAAGTAACCAAGAAGGCCGATACACGGCAAAAATGTCCTTAAAGCCTTGTTTAACAAGGGCTGTGACAAAGATTGGCAGAAAGTCGCCAATGTCTTAGTTTTGCCGCATTATGGCACTGATCGAAGAATTTGACAAATCGGGCAATTGGCTCTTCCGTTGGAGAAGTTTCCTGCCTATCGTACTTTATGTAATGGCCACTCTGGTGGTGATGTTTGAACTGGATGATCACTTACCCGCCTACGACCTGAACTGGGCTTTGATCTGCATTACCATTTCCATGTTCGGACTTTTAATACGAGCCATTACAATTGGCTTTACCCCCAAAGGAACCAGCGGAAGAAATACGAAAGAAGGTCAGGTAGCCGAAGTACTCAATACCAAGGGTATTTATTCTGTAGTACGCCACCCACTTTATCTGGGCAATTACTTCATGTGGCTGGGCATTATAATTTATGTCGGCAACTGGTGGTTTACCATTGTGTGTACCCTTCTCTTCTGGTTGTATTACGAAAGAATTATGTTCGCCGAAGAATTTTTCCTTCGCAACAAATTCGGCAAAACCTACCTCGATTGGGCTGCCAAAACTCCTGCCTTCTGGCCCGGATTCAAAAACTGGCAAAGTGCCGGTTGGCATTTCTCCCTGAAAAATGTACTCAAAAGAGAGTACAGCGGATTCTTCGCTACATTTCTCTCTTTCGCTTTACTCGACATACTCAAAAACTTTTTCCACTTCGGTTTTACCTCCTGGAAAAATCTGATCACTCCTTTCTGGCTCTACTTACTCATTATGGCCCTTATAGTCTTTGTCATTTTGCGTTCATTGAAAAAATACACGAAGTTGCTTGATGTAAAAGGTCGCGAGTTTGTGGAAGAATAATTCTGTCAGGGTTAACGAAAATTCTCAATGCCATATTGAATGGGCTTCTTTTACTAAATTAGCAAAATGAAATCCGCCAGATCAAAATGTAACGCCTTGATAAGTGGTGTTTTCCTGTGCTCTGTTATTTTATGCATCACGGCCTGCAAGGGAGCTATCGAAACGGTAATGTACACTTCAAAAATCTGAAGTTTAAAATAACCCATATCATTACGCAGGAGCGTTAGCCCAGATACAAATTCAAACCAATTATGATTCCGGCGTTTTTCTGGGACGAATCTCATCGCGAAGCAGTATACGCCACTTGGAAATCATCTTCATTTCTCATGAAACAGGTAAAGAAATCGGCCGATCGGTTTATCGCATCGGCCAATACTCAGAAATGCACAATTTTCCTACGCCGAAAAAGGAAGTCCCTCAAATGATTCGCGAAATATTGGCGCGTTGCAATTCATATTAATGGTATGGGCGAACGGTGTTTTGTCCGGCTTAGGTTTGAACATTTAATACCAATGTTCATTTTAATTTCGTCCAAAGCCCAATTAAAATGTTACAGTGCCATATGCCGATAGAGTAGCTGTTTAGTAAAATCAAGCGCAGCGCAGATTGGACTAAAAAACATACCGAATCGATATAAGACTATACCTTTATCTTTCTGATGAACATCACATCCACTAGTTACACTTTCTTTTTCGAATAACCGGTAGTCTTTAGTAAAAGTGCTATCAAGAAAGTTGTCAGGATGAGATAGATATAAATCTTCGGCAATTGAACCGAGTACAATCTTAGTGTAAGCAAAAGCACCAAAGCAGCTTGCGCTACAAAAAAAACCCAATCCACCATTCTGCGATTGGCTTGCATTAAACCCCTGCTGCTTCTCAAGAGCAAAATAATTATGCCCGCAGTGAGAAATGCCCAGGGATAGGGCCAATGCATTAAGCGCCATAACCAACTTACTAAAATAAGCGCCCAGGCTCCCACATCCCAAAAACTTAAGACAAACCGTCTCTTATTGTCTCCATCGGATAACTGGTCTAATATTTCTTCTTCACTTTGCGACATATACTTTGTATAAAAATAGGGCAACGGAATATTTACTAAAACATTATCCCATTATATCGAAATGTGTGGCGCGTTGTTTCAATTGACTCCATTCGGTCTCATAGTCAGCCACAAGGTCTTCGTGCATACACTTCATAATCTTATCAATCTTAGTCACTTCACGGTTGTACATTCCCTGTACAATAGAATGGTTGCGGATAGACCTTTGCAGCTTGTTCAATTCATTGCAGAAAAAAACAGACAGTTCAAGTTGGGTTACATCCTTTTCCGAAAATGCCGAGCATTGCTTCAGAACTCTCAGCACTTTTCGCAAAGTTTTTTTCGCATACTGAATACTGCTCTGGTTTATATTATCGAGCAGTTCTGTAAGATGTTCCTTTACTTCTTCCACATATAAATCCTCATTGCTTTCATTGAGCAATAAAAAACTCAGGTACTCCTTATTGACCTTTTTGTACTTCGCAAGTTTGATTAATAACGCACTAAGTTCATCATCCGTAAGATGTTTGAGGTTCTTCTTTACTTCGCCTATCGAAAGTACATTCATTGCATTAGCCCAATTAATTACCTGACAAATATCAGCCAATCGGTTCGCTAAATTAGACCATTGTACACAAACAAAGCTGTGTTCAAAATATATTTTTCAGGGGAATCGCATCAGGTTCCTTACGCCACCATATCCCTGTCCCTTTTCGATTGAAGTTAGCTCTGCGAAAAAAGAGCTGTGAAAACAGGTTTTGAGCGAAGGTGGTTTCCAATTTCAAACAAATAATTCATCAGAATCATTGAACAATGGATATGAACATTATATTTGAAAAAATTGCCCGCATGGAAAAAATAATTTACCCTCGTTTTATTCTGGTGAAAGATAATTTTTATTCCGATATCGAATTGGTCATTAAGGCTGCAAAAGATGCCATTTTTTTCGAACCGGAACATGTAACCGGTTTCAGGAGCACCACTGTATACCATGAAAAAGGAGTGAAACAAAAACTAGAGAAAATTTTGGGTATAAGAATTACCCGTTGGGACACCGATCCCACGCAGGAGAATGGTATTTTCTATCAGGGATTTTCGAAAGGGAAGCGCAAAGAAGTACCAGGAGTTCATTCCGACCAACCCTACAACGACATCACCGTAGTGATTTATCTGACTCCCGATCTTCCGGAAAACTGTGGCACCTCATTATGGAAACACAAACTAACAGGATTAACCGATCCTCCCACTGCGGCCGTTGCCAGAAAATTCGGAATGACGCTGAATGAACTTCGCGAATTATTCGAAACAGAATGCCAGGACAGAAGTAAATGGATCGAAACTGATAGGCTCGGTTACAAATTCAACCGCATGGTGGCTTATCCCTCAGGAGTACTCCACTCCGCTACCAATCATTATGGCGGCGATCTCAAAGACGGCAGAATTTACCAGACCTTTCGTGTTGGTGTGGATTGGTCGACATTTAGAGGAAGTTAAGACTTCACTCAGGAAATATTCTTTACCGGCCATCTCCATTAAAACACTCAATCAATAATTTCTGGTAGGCATAAATATCAGCCGATTTTGCAATGATCATCTTTTTGATCAGTCCGAGCCTTTGGTTATCCCGGATTTCCATAGCTTCTACCACCATCGACATTTCTTTCAGCACCTGAAACTCCGAAGGATTCAAGATGTCAGATGATTTCAAAACATTTCCTGCTAAATTCAGGCATTCCCTTTCCGCATACTGACGATCACCATTGTACTTCTTATTGATCATGGCCTTCACATCTTCCATCGGCTTCCAGGTTTTCATGGGAATTTTATCAGTAAGATTGAGAGCGATATTGCTTTCTGTAAATTGAATCAAAACCTTTTCACTTGTGCGATAGCCCTTTTGGGACATGATCTTTTTCTGCTCCTTCTCTGCTATTGCGGCCAGCTTTTTATCGAGCGACCTAAAGCCAAACCGGTAGTAAAACCAGAAAGCCCCCGAACTGATTCCTTCGGGATTGTCTAATCCATATTGATAAGGCTCCACTTCGAAATAATCAATTCCAAAAACCTGACGGTAAGTGCGCAGCAACTGACACATCATAAATCCTGATTCACCTCCGCGAAAAGACTCCAGAATGTTGATACCGAAATTCGATCGTCGTCCGAAAACCCAGCAACCACCATAGGATGCAGGGAAACCATTTTTAAACAATGTATACCCCACATACGACTCCAGCGGCAATTGCCTCGGTGCCACAATACCGTATATCGCAATTGAAATCCCCCTTTCCAATTCAAAGTAACGCAAAGAATTTTCATCCATAAAAGTAGTGGGATCCGTTTCACGAGAAGTCAGGGCCATGGCATTTTTAGCCACGCGTATAATCTCCTCCTTCATCAGCACCAAAGGAATTCCATTCTGATTCAAAGGCCGGTTCAGCAGTTCCTTAAAATCAAATTTTCTGATGATATCCTGATGAAAAAAAGACTGACTCACACCTAATCGGTTCCATGTCCTGGAAAATTCCTTTTGTTTGGCTGAAATTTTCACATACAAACCAAGTCCATCAAAAAGATGATCCTTCAAAAAAGGCTGATCATCAAATCTTGTCAGCTCATTCAGCACAAACGACAATCGTTTCTTCTTCATCGGAACCAGATACTCCAGCAATTCATCATTTGGCATTTCAGCCGAAGTATCACTTTTCTCAAGCGAAGGAAGCGTCAGCTTCAATACTTCGTTCAGGTCGAATGAAGGATTATCAAAAGAGTCTATTTCCACAGTGCAATGCTGATGCTGATTCAGCCACTGCAAACAATCATGTGAAAGTTTGGTTACAATTGGCGCAAAAGGCATCCCTTCATTCAGAAAATCCTGCTTCCGCCTTTCCGAAAATGATTTGAACATTTTGGTCAAACGCATCAGTTCCTTTTCTGCCGCATCCAATACTCTTCTATTGTCCGGATGTGATGAAATGAAGAGCAGCAACTCGTGGTACTTAACTATATCAGTCGAATTGAAGACTTTGGTCTGAGACAATTCTTTCAGCATATCCAATTTAGCAGAAGTACTTGCCGGTTCGAAGCGATTGACAACCAGTACCAGTTTATTGAGTAAAGTACGCACAGATTTTTTCATAATCTTTCGATGAAGGTTGGAGGCGAATTTAAGGCATAAATGCGCTGTATTGCTTTTCCTCTTTTAGAAAAGTAATGAATCGTATTTCCTGGATTAACTGTTGCGCAGCGCATGTATGGGATTTAAATGTGATGCAGTGTGCTTATCCGAGGTTGTGATAGATCGATCAATGTAGGATTTACAACTTAACACGTTCTGAAAAAAGCTGACACATTACCCCAAAATCGCATGATCCTGAAGGGATCAAACATTGAGTAGCCCCCAGCCTGGTCCTAAGGACTAGAGATCCAAAGGATCGAAACCGGGGGGTTCATGCAACAACAAGTATTCCCCAGTCTGAAAAGGGTTGAACAATAAAAATTACGAATTAGAAAACATATTGCACTTTGTTCAACAAACTTTCATTGGTATTTCGTCGAAAAAATCTTTTACCCCAGGTCGCTGGCTGTTTAGCATAGATTCTGAATTGCGAGTCAGGACAATTGATAAGGTGAATGAGCCCTGATCAAACAAATAATTCATACACGTTGGTTAGTTAAACAGCATGGCAACAATATTTGGCCTATCATTATCTTTTATTCAAACCTGAAGCAATCCTCCGCAAAATCCCAATCACCTCACCAGCCGACTTTTCAAAATCCCTTCTTGCCGTTTCCGGTTCACTGCGGAACCAATGCTCCACTTCAATGACAAGATTTTTCTTTAGCTCCCTCCTTTCTTTCTTGTCTTTAATGGATGAAATTTCCTTTACCTTATTCTGAAATAAATCCGGATAATAATCCTCGAAATTATCCCTTTCAAAATTCAGAAAATGTTCTTTAGGCCAATCTTTAAAATTCTTCCTTACCCTTTCAATATTTTCCTTTCCATCGGCATCTCCATCGGCGATGATCCAGGCTTTATTTTTATAAATAGAGCTCGCATGGATGAAAACAAATAATCGCTGAAAATCAATAAAGCGAGGTTCTATCTCACTCACTCCGCCGCAAGAAATTGTTTTTATTTTCCCAACCAATTCAGGAACAAATTGTGGTATGAGGAAATCCCTGATTACGGTTTCAGCAGTAGATTCTTCTAATAATAAATACGCGGAAAACAATTCGAAGTCATAAAAATCATAGCCAAGATCTTGAAGGATTTTCATTCTGGCTTCTGGTGTACTTTCAACTTCCCGCACCGTTGAAGTGGGTATATTTGTGTCTGGTATTTTCTCATCCTGCGAAGGCTTCCAGTCGACATAATGGATCTTAGCGTTTGGTGTTGAGCCTAAATATTTAATGACAATATTTGAATGGGTGGAAATGACGAATTGGTTGTTGGCGGATTTTTTAATAATTAAATCTAACAACTTCTTGAGCGCTTTAGGATGAATATCATTCTCAATCTCCTCCATCAAATACAATTTATTATCCTCGGAAAGAATCGCAGCAATAAAACCAACTATATTAATGACTCCATCACCCATCGATTTCAAAGCTATAACGTCCGATTGATTGACATAAATGCCAGGCTCTAAACTTGTTTGATTATTATTACCCTTAGCTGACAAAACACCTATTGTGAAACCAAGAATATCATTGCAAAGCTCATTAAACTATTGGTTTTTCGGATATGTGTTGTTACAGATGACTTGAAGTTTTGCCGTAATATTCCGAAAGTTAGTCCCAACGGTCAAGGAGAGTGCTTCATTCACATTTGAATCTAAATAATCCGTCTTTCTTCTGGATAAATATGGATAGATAAAATTCTTATAATCCACCCTATCCTTAAAATGAATAAAGTGTTTTAGAGGTGAAGACTTACCTGTATTGTCCCACAACTCAATTTCACCTTTTTGATTAAACTTAAAATTTAAATTTGAATCAAAACAAGAGAACTTCATATCTCCGTTATACCTTTTCAATTCAAATAATGCAGTAAAGCACAATGGCATTTCAGCAACTTGCATTGCGTGGTCTTCATCAAAAACACCTGATATGGGAATGATATCCCCTTGCGCCAGAGCTATTTTAGACCAAACGCTAAGATCCTTATGAGTCGAACGAATATCAGAAACTTCAAAAACATGCTCATACTGCAAATTCAACATCGCCTTGACAATAGTTGACTTCCCCGAATTATTTGCACCTACCAATAAATTGATATTCTCAGAAAATTCAATTTCCTGATCCACAAAACTTCTGAGATTAACTAGTCTGACAGATTTTACTTTCATTTATTCCTAATTTACTGAAAAGAGGTAAATATAAATACACTTTGAGCAAATTGTTCTGACCAAATCTTTTTTTGAGGTATATGTCGTTCAATTGGATTCTCTCATACTTTTGTCCTAAATTTCAAAACTATAAAGCATGACTACATCATTCAATTTGGAAGATTATTTCACTTCTGAAAAATTCAACTTTTTGACCGAACCAAATGATATCCCAGAAGAAATTAAGTTGAGAGGTTTTGCTTATCCTAAATTCATAAAGACCGAGGGAGTTCTTTTCATAGGATTGAACCCATCCTTTAGAAATGGTGATAAAATGTCGGAAAATTCATTCTACACTGATGACAATTACGAAGATGATAGATATTTCAAGAAATTCCACGAATTGGTTCCACCTCCTTTAGAATATAGTCATTTGGATCTGCTCGGAATAAGAGAAACGAGCCAAAATGGAATCCGCGCAATTCTAAATTCTAAAGAAAACGAAGCATTTGTTCTCAATCAATTGAGCATGGCTAAAAAAATAATTGAAAAAGCACAACCCAAAATAATCGTTGTGGTCAATTCAATATCCAGAGAATTGATGGGCCTTTTCAATGATAACCAAAATCCCTACGAATCTTTTGCGTTTAAATTCTATTTTGATTCTGAAATTGGCACATATAGAATCAAAGAAAATGAACAGCTTCAAGATAAACCAGTATTCTTCAGCAGCATGCTCACCGGACAAAGAGCGCTAGATCTTGGATCTTTCGGCAGACTCAAGTGGCACATTGAATGGGTTTGTCAAAAAGAATTTCCAAAGCCTGAAATCAAAATTTCTGAATAAAAAAAGGAACTGATCATTCAATCACAACTCAATGCACCCCTACATCCTCCTCGGCAAAATCCTCCAGCGATTCTCTGATAAAAAATCCTTTCATTTAAAAGGTTACAACCGATTTGTTTATGTCGGAGAAACCGACAAATCTGTGAAAGTGCTCAGAGAAAAAGGAACGAAAGCCATTGTTCCATTCCAAAAAATCCTCACCGGAATTGAAGCTTATCAATCTGATCCTGGTCTTTATGATTTGGGACCAGTTGTTCTCAGAGACTTTGGAATAACCCATGTCAATAGTCCGGTTTGGACTTTGCTGCATTTGTTGAAGAAGGAGGAGTACGGATAATTTTTTCTAAATGCAAATTCTTGGGAATTTTTGTAATTGATTATTGGGGGAAAAAAAATCCCAATTTCCGATTAAATCGCGCCATTTCATTTTTCTTTCAACCCACCTTCCATTCCGCATCCAGAAATTGTCCGTGATTCTATTGTGGTATTTGTTCACGCAATCATGTCGCGTGGTGGTGGCATTCGTTGTGGTGCGCGGTGGTCATGCGATGGGCGAACGTAGATACGCGATGCATCGCGTATCTACATCGGCGCATCGCGTATTTACATCCGCGCACCACAAATTTCCATTCACCCGCTCCAACGCCGCGGCGCCCCACAACGTCCGCATTTTAAAAAATAATTTTCACGCACCAAATTTTGTCACATATTTTTTTGTCACACATTTTTATGTGGCAAAAAAATATGTGACAAATTACAGATTTTTTTAACCACAAAAGACACGAAGAAGAACAACGTGTCCTCACCGAACGGTGAGTGCACGTTGTTCTTCCTTTTGGGCCATCGGCCTTGTGGTTAAACACACCAAAACAAAAACCCACCGTCGCCGGTGGGTCTTTGTAGAAATTAAATAAAAATGTACACAGATGAACTACTCGCTAGTTCTACGCTTCTTACTACGCCGCGCTGAGCTGCGTTTTCTTCGCTTCGAGGTCTAGCTTGTACTGATCTACCTCCTCGATTCCCATGTTGTACAAGCCGATCTTGACTTCGCGATCTTGCATGGCCTGGGTTCCGTAAGAATCTTCTTTGTCGGTCAGATTTTCAATTTCATTCTGCCGCTCTTCGATCAAAGCCTCAATCGAAGTCAAATCTGGCCCTGGAGGGGTTTGCGATTTGAGAATCTGAAGTCCGGCCAAAACCCGTTCTGCTATCAATTTATCTTTTGGAACTTTACTGATGTCAGGAGCGTTTTCGATCTGACGTTCTGTTCCTGTTCGGTGGAAGAGAAAATCTGATCTCAATTCCTCCGCTTGTGCCAGGGCACCATCTATGTGGGCTTCCGTGGTCAAAAAATTTATGTTTATACTCATTGTCGTAAGTATTTAAAAAAAAAATTTAATTGTATCAGCATTTGTGAGGGCCTGCTGATGAAAGCCTGTTCATGGATGAAGTTGAACTTCTTCTCTCAGGGGCTTATACCGCTTACAAAAATTATATAGTCCAATCTGCCTGCCGGCAAAGGCAGGTTTCGGCTGCGCCTCATAGTACTATTTATTTTTAGTTGCGGCATAACCAATTCACAAAATAATTTACCCTTTGGGTTAAATTATATTTGGAATTGGTATTATTACGCCGCTCCCTGAAGTTGGGCCTTCAATTGTTCGAGACTCGTCTGGTATGCGGTCATACCATCAATACGGACTTTCAACAACTGAAGGAGTACGACTCGACGTTGAAGACCAAGGGGACCTTCACTTTGTTCATCGTCAATCAACTTCTGCTTCTCTACTTTGAAATTATTGATTACTTCAGTGTACGCATCAAACTCTAAGCCTGGAGGTAGAGTTGACTGCACTGCTTCCAAGCTGGCAATCTCAAAGTTGATTTTCGCCAAATCTCCGGAAACACTTCCGGAATTGGATGTTGCATTGTTAAGTTGACGTTCGAGCGCAGTTCGTTTGAACTGAAAATCTGCCTTAAACTTTTCGGCATTTACCATTGCAGCTTCTACATCTGCTACTGTTGTCAATCTTGATGTATTAATCATGACAATAAAAATTAAAAATTATACAAAAAATTAATTGTGGCCGATTGACAACTGTGATCCAACTTCAGCGCTGCGCTCTTTGCTATTCTCTGTATTGTAATTTGCAACTTACAATTTCTGTTTTGCATTAGCATGAGGGTCTGACCTCTGTCGCTTCACTTGTTGTCTTTCGACGTGACAAATATTTTCACAGAATGATTCAAAGGTGGTTACCGATTTTCAGCTTCTCTCGTCGGTGGTTTTTGGGTGTTTTTTTTGCCCAAAATTTTTATGTTGCTGAAATTCTGATCGTTACGACGCGAAAATTTTACAGATTTTTTATTCATCTGTCAGTTAGAAAGTGGTTTTTTGGCGCAGATTTAACAGATTTCGGGGTTGAGGGGGTGGTTTTTTTTGTAAAAAAAAGAGACGTTGCATGCAACGTCTTTACAAGGGTTGTCCCGATTTATTTCTGGGTTCTGTATGGTGGTTGGAGACCACATCAAGTTTTACGTACACCGTAAGAGCACGCGGGGTTAATTCGGTCTTTTTGATCTGAGCCATTGTGTAGCGACCAAACCCGCGCGAGGCTGAGCTTACCTGTAATGCCCGGTTATTTTTTCGTCCATTCGATTGTAATAAATTTTGTGCAATCATATTTCATGTCGTTTGCCCAGTCTATGAGTATTGCAGAACCACCATTTCGAATAGAATCTTTAACTATATTATAGGTTTCTAATGCACCCTGAGGGTCTTGTCCGGATAAATCGAACACAATGTTCGTTGATTTTGATAAAGTGGAATACAAACAAAGAAGCTTTTCTGCATTACGTTCCAGCGTATTTACTTTTGTCCTTTTAGAAATCCGGGCAATGTCATATATTCTTGACGCAAAATTACTTTTTGCATTAGCATTTTTACTCAGGTATTCTCCAACGGTCACAGGATAAAACAATCGTCCAAATACCGACTCCTTAAAATGATTTACAAAGGTCAACGGACGAAAAATATTTACTTTGTCATGTCTTGTTTTCCCCGTAAATATGTCAACCAACTCCTTTTTTAAGTCATAATAATGTGCTCCACCATAAAGATAAATGACAACCAATTCTCCTTCCCTCAATTCAAATGGTGGGATGTAGTATTGGTCAGTTTTTATTCCTTTGCTTTCGACTATCATTCTTTCGTCTTCTAATTGGGAATAAGGTCAGACTGTAAAATCGCTCACATCCCTCCCATCTTATTCATCCGATAAAAATACTCAAAACCTTCGGACAAATCGGCTAATGGTAAAATATTTACCATTGAATCGAATACACTTTGACTGGAATAGACAATACATGGCATTGCGTGGGATGCGGTTGAATTTTCTTGTCTGAATAATCAGATTAACATAGCCGATAGTTGCCAACTGCGGGCTTAATGCCTTTGGGCTAAACAAACTACATTTTACCCGAAAAATGTCTGAATTTCCCGAAGTATTACCAACCTGTTGATCTTGAGTAAATGGCTAAAATTATCTGTTAGTCCTTCTCAAATGTGCCTCAACTTCTGTAAGGTCCACGCCAAAGTTATTCAATCCCCATAACATGAAATTCTTCCTTCTAGGCCGCTACCGAAGGGTCGTTCAACACAGGCTTAAATCGAAGTGGAACTTCGTTTATGCCTTATGCGTTATAAGCCGTTATTCTCCTTGTTGTGATTCTAGGGTTACTATTTCGTTTGTCAAAATCCCTTTTAAAGTGTAATAGCCAAACTTCCGATAATTTGTTAGAGGTCTCGGTCTTAGGGGTAGATCGATCCCTTCTGTTTCGGAAAGAATATAAAACCTTTCGTCATAGTCAATAGGAGCGTTGTAATTTGCCTCAGTTATGTAGTTTGAAATTCTTGTCTTTACGCTATCTGTATAAGTTGAGTCTTTAAGTGCCTGAATTTCATTTGGATTTGTCGGGTTTAGTATGATTATGTCTTCAATCTTATAAAGTTTGTCCATAACTCCACCTTTGGCCTGTCTAAATGTCACGAATAATGGTCTTTTGTAATTATAATTTTTTGTGTCTGGGCAAACATAAATATTGTGTTGTTGAACCATAGTCAAACTTTTTCCTGCAGGAACGGATAATACTTCTTTTTCGTAATATTTCATTGTTTTATCTATTTGAGTTAGAAAATTTAGGTATTGAGTTATTATTTCATTCTGGTTAAATTTTTTACAAAATTTCCAAAGTAAGTTGGCGATATTTTCCCAACTAATATTGACAACATCTGGAATACTTTGGCTGTATTTTGTCAGAACTATTCCAATCTTTTTGTAATTGCTCAATTCGGGAAATTGTTGGTCGTCCAAATAATTTGATATTTGAGCTGCTAATGATTGTTGATTTATATTTTTCTTTATGCTCTTGGCTTCTATGATTATTGCTATTAACGGCCCTTTTTTGGTGTCTATTTTTATTACAATATCTGCCCTTCTTTTATCTAATGTTAATCTCTCTGCGCTAACTTCTATTGAAGATATATCGTCATATTTTATATTTAATTTTAAACACTCTTTTATTCTATATTTTATCGGCTTAAATTCAAGAAATGAGAACAATAAATTTTTATATTGTGAAAACACATAAGCAAGCCCTTTTGTCTGTTTCGTTTCTTTGTCACCGTTAATTAGGTCAAAAATTGATGAATTGAAATCGGTCTTGGTGTCAGTATATAATCTAAAGTGTGTCTTCATAAAATGGCTTATAACGAAAAAGGCTTGGCGTTGTTGGGGAATTAGAATTCCATCAGCCCATAACCGAAGCCCAATGATTGCAATATTGCTGATGTTTTATTCATAAGCCAAATTTATAACGTCAAGCCCGAACTGAAGCACAATAAAGAACTAATGTTGAGGCAATATTCGTCAAGCCCCAAGAATGCTAAACCATATGTTGGCTGTAGCCCTTTTCTTGTAGTTATATAATTTTATTTACATCAATGTCATAGCCAGCAGCTCTTAATTCTTTAGCCATTTTTATTTTCCAATGTTCTGAACTATCAATTTCTGTATAGAGAAGTCCATAAAGGTCGCTGGGTAGTTCAACTCCTTTTGTATATAAAGGGCATACTCTTTCTCGTCCAAGTCTTCCGATAAAATACCCCATTTCTAAAATTACATTTTGTCTTGCACGAGAATTTAAATTGTCTTCATTTTTCCCTTTTCCAAAATCATCATCGGTCATTAAAATTATTGCAAAGCCAACATCAGAGTGCATTTCAAATTTTTCAATTATTGTTTTACCGGCATTAGCTTGTTCGTGTAATATGATTGGATTAAGTCCAAGTTTCTCAAGAGTTCGTGCAACATTTACTTTTATTTCATTATTGTGTCCGTGAACAATAAAAACATTGTTCCTATTGGTTGCGTCAATTTGTGTTGCTTGTAAAAGAGTCTCTGTTTGCTCAGGTACTTGTGATTTCATTAAATCAGCTTTGGCTAATAACTGATTCAAGTTTGTCAATTTGTTTTGAAGTTTTTCCTTGAATTCTAACAATTCATTTTGAGCGTTACCATCAAGAATTCCATAATAGAAATTTACATCATCGTAAGATTTCTTATACTCATTGTACTCATTATTAAAAGATTGTTTTAGTAACTCTGAATTGTAACTGTTCCAGTCAGCATTGTTTCTTCTTGCTTCGTCAAGTTGTTCTCTTGTCTGGATTTGACGGTTTATTATTTCTTCACCAATTAGAATTCTCTCCTTTAAAGTTTGTTTGAAAAATTCCTTTCCAACAGTAAGTTGAGTAGGTTCTCTTTCAGGTTGGATTATCTTTGGTTTTCTAGGTGTTGCCATTTTAAATTTCTTTTTGTGATGTCGTTTTAGGGTTACAGCCAATCGAGTCACGCAAGGGAATTTCACCCTCGCGTTCTCACAGAACCGTACTTGAACCTCTCAATTCATACGGCTCTTCTTGTTCAGTCACGAATGTACTAAATTATGGATGAACCAATGCCTAGTGAGGAAAAAGATTAGGGTTTTCCTTATAATTTTTCCGTAGCCATCTTACAAACAGCCATCCTAATGCATTTATGCCAGATAAGCTAGATTTTACAAATCAAAAGTCAGGATTTTTGGCGGCTTAACCATCATGTTGGCATGAAGAAATGGCAAAAATGATGCTGTTTGCCCTTCTCAAAAGTGCCTCACTTTCTGTGATGTCGACGCCAAAGTTATTCAATCCCCACAACATAAACTTCTCCCTTCGAGGCCGCTACCGGAGGGTCGTTCAACACAAGCTTAAATCGAAGTGGAACTTCGTTTAAGCCTAATTTGTAATTTGGTAGTTTTTGCTGATTAAATCTATTCAATTGTTAGTTGTCAATTTGGAGTTAGCCAAGTTTCCAGAGGAAGATTTTACTCCGATTGAATTGAAGCATTTTTTTGACAAGTTTGCTTACCTACTTCTCATTACCAGCTCCAATTATACCAAAAATGACCAACGTAGCTATTATCCCAATAAATATTTTCCAGCCTGTACCCAGTCCATCAGATTCTTCATCTTTTTTCACTTCCCCGGGCTTTGGAGATTTTACAGCAACTTCAATGTCTCCAACTTTATCCGCTACTGCCAAAAAGAGATCTGACTCGTTGGTTTCTTCAAAAACTTCATATACATATTTTTCAATATTTTCTTCTGATTGACAGGTTATGTCAATGACGGTGTATCCAGCGCTGGTAAGTTCATCGATAAACGAACCGATTGTACGCCCGGCGCTGGCTGATGAAAGATTTAAATTAAGCATATCAGTTTGAATACCATCAGGAGCTATTTCGAGTTCACTTGCGTTTGTGAGAAACATAGTTGCATCATACAATACACCTGCATAGTCCTTTGCTTCGCAGAATTCACCAGGAATTATCCTTTTGTAGAAATTCTCTTTTAGTTTAATCATTGGCTCTATTTCCCCTTCCATTTTTTTGACTTGCTTCATCAAATAAGAATTCTCCCCATCAAAAAGGTAGATATTATTCCGATTTCCCCAATCAATTTTTTCGAAAGCAATTTTTCCGAAAATAGCAGGATCGACCTTGATTCCCATGTTTTTGTAGGCATTTTCCAACATGTTATTAGTAACATTACTTCCTTTACCGCTTATTAACACTTTCACAAATTCCTGAACTTCAAAAGCATTTAATTCTCCTTGTCCAATGGATGCCGTGACAATTTTTACATTTGATGCATCAACAAGTAAATTAGAGAGCAATACAAGTTTTTCACCTTCCAGGAGGAAAAAGCCCTCAATATTATACACATTGTCTGTTCTTTGGGCAAACAAAAAGGCAGATTTCTTCGCTTCAATGGCCCAACCAGGAACCTTTGTCCAACGTGAAGATTTTGCTGCAATGACCGCCTTTTCAGCTTCAGCCAAGGTATGAGCCACTCTAGCAGCATCATCAACTTTGCTCGCATTCTTTGTTAAAACCCGAAGCCATCCTTGTCCATTTGCGGTTTGAATGGCAATGGCCGCGACTATAATGAAACATAAAGAGAATCTGAAATTCATAATTACGATTTTTATTTATGTACTTAGAGCTATAAGTTTAACTGTGTGGGACTATTGCCCCCAAAAAAATGCGAAAGTTTTGTAGTACTTTTCCAATCGAAGGAGGCAATACAGCATTCTAATTTTAACAAAGGTAAAATCTGCAATTAGATTAAGTGTTTCTACGCAACGTCATCCCTTTCTCCGCCACCGAATATACAGTCTCCTCCTCTACCAGCAAAAAACTAATCAAACTCCAATAAAAATATCACAAGCAAAAAAAATCGTCGAAACTTATTCCGGTTTTGTCGGATTATTTCTGCTGTTTTTGGACAGTTCGACCCGGGCGGATGTTTTTACCCACGACCAACCACCTTCATATTCTCCTCCAACTCCGCCTTCAGTCCTGCTATCTTTATTAATAAGGTATGCTGGGCTGACAATCCATATCTGTCCAGGGCTTTGGTCTTTGCTATGACTTGCTTGCGCAGCCAGACGCGGTCAAAGCTCGGGAGGGATTGTGCATGGTCGATGGCAAAATTGAAATAGCTCATCGCGCTGATGTTTGCTTCGTGGGCCAGTTTCATTTCATCCAGCGCTGTCTGCTTTGCTTCGATCATCTCGCGAAGGATTTTGTTGCGGGCTTTGAGCTTTTCGATGAGTTCGCTTATGTATTCGGTGGGCTGGTAGGCCTTCAGGTTTTTTGATGTATCGGCATCGTGAAGGACCAACTTCATTCTGGTGTATGCCATCGGGGCGTCGCCGATGAGTTTTCGATTGCCTGACTCAATGTGAGCGATTTGCGACCGTTCTAGTCTGAATAATCCCACGAGATCAGCTTGAGACAGGTCAAGTTTTTCTCTAAATGCTGTAATTGCGAATCGACTTTTAGCCATTTGTAAATTATTTATTGAATTTTTTAAAAACTGCCACATGTTTTTTTGCCACATAAAAATGTGTGGCAATAAAATATGTGGCAAATTCTGGCTTTTGAAAAAAAATATTCCATGAAATTAATTTCATTCCAGATAATTTAAAATAATGATCCTCTACAATCTCCCTCATTGTAAATAGGCTACAATGATAGCTCATTTCTTAGTCGAAAAATTAAGCAATGACACCCAAAGAATTTCATGAAAAATTTCCAGATGAGTTTGCTTGTCGCGATTATTGGCGTTCA
>JANNEQ010000069.1:0-14926 GCA_031378885.1 Flavobacteriales bacterium | reverse complement strand
CCAAATATAATTTAACCCAAAGGGTAAATTATTTTGTGAATTGGTTATGCCGTTACTAAAAATAAATAGAACTATGAGGCGCAGCCGAAACCTGCCTTTGCCGGCAGGCAGGTTGGACTATATTATTTTTGTAAGCGGTATAAATGTTGTTGCCATTATTCTAGTAAAAAAACTGATTGAGAAAATAATGCCCTTTGAAAGCGATGAAAATATTTTATTCTACAGTCACGTCACCCATTCTGGGTTGGTGTCGGGGTTTTCATTACCAATTGCACTCATTCTGAGTTGTTTTGTTTATAATTTGAACCACGACAACCCAGTATGGGTGTTATAAGTGTAGGGTATCTACCTGAACGGTGATCCAAACCTCGAAGAGGTGATATATTATACGTCGATGATTCCAACTTAGAATCATGTCACCCATTCTGGGTTGGGTTGATTACGACATATTTTTTCTACAATCATGTCACCCATTATGGGTTGTTGTCAATGCAAAAGCAACCAGATGAATAGCCAAACATTTAATTACTAAATCACCATTTTATCTCATAACTCCCCATCTTTTGCGGTTGATCCATACAATGCTCATTTCAACTTAGTCCATAGAATAATTGAAATGATACCATGGTATATGCGGATGGAGTAGCCGTTTAGTAGAATCAGGCACAGCGCAGATTGGACTAAAACAGATACCAAATCGGTATAACAGGATTGCATGAATAATCGAATAATTCTGGATTGTTTTTGGCAATTATGGCGTTCAATCGCATTAGCTTTGGAATACCCTTTTTAAATGGGGCAACCTGCACAAACCAAACTTAGTCTTCTCTTCAAGACTTAGTTTTTTTAAACCAACAACCCCAAACCCAATGAAACCAAAATTACTTTTCCTGTTTTTAAGTTTATTGATTGTTTCCTCCAGAACCTTTGCGCAGTGCGCTGAAGGAGAGTCGGAGGTCATAGTAAGTATTACTACAGACTCATGGGCTTACGAAACATCCTGGACTCTTTCGGACAATGATGGCAATCTGTATGCCGGTGCCAGTGAAGGTGAATACCAGATTGACAACCACACTTATCTTACCACCGTTTGTGTACCTCAAGGTATTTGTCTGTCCTTTCAGATTATGGACAGCTTCGGAGATGGCATATATGCACCTGGAGGCTTTGAGCTCACAGTCGATGGTGAATTGATTAGTTCCGGATTCGATTTTGACCATGTAGCTACCACGCATCTTAATTGTCCTGAGGGCTCTTATTGTTCAAACGCTTTTGAAATTCCTGATTTAGGAGATTACACTGGTTCTATGGACAACACGTGGTTCGTTTATACTCCTTCAGTGACCGGGACTTATAATATCAGCACTTGCGCAAATAATACCTGCGACACAAGGTTGTATGTTTACGACAACTGCAATCAGGATTATAATTTCAGTGGCCCTGAAGGAACTTATGCTTATAATGACAATGCGGATTGCGATCTGCAAGCTGATCTTAATGTGGTTTTTGTGGCTGGAATGACTTACTACATAAGAACCGGAGACACAGACGATATGTGCGAAGGTGATATCAACTTCACTCTTACTTATGTTGGTCCCGTTACTGGTTGTACCGATATTACAGCCTGCAATTTCAATCCATTGGCTGCAGAAGACGATGGCAGTTGTATATACTTTCCAAGCCCTTTGTGCAATGGGCCGGATCTTCAATTTGATTTTAATGAGTTTTTGACAAGTTTAACTCTTATGACACATACAACTTCAACTTGTGATGTTGATGAAGGATGTGTTACCGGGTATGGCGAGAGATGGGTACTTGCCTTTAGTTCGAAGATTGATAACATCGGTGATCTGGATTACTATATTGGAAATCCTAACGATAATCCGGTAATGTTCAATACAGAAAACTGTCATGGTCATACCCATTATAATGCTTATGGAGATTATCGTTTGTACGATATGGACGGTAATGTAATTCCAGCCGGACACAAAAATGGTTTTTGCGTAATGGATCTGTGCGGATCGGGCCAATACAATTGTGGCGACATGGGTATTTCAGCAGGTTGTTATGATGTTTACGGTGCAGGCACGGGTTGCCAATGGGTCGATCTTACCGGTATTCCCGATGGTGATTATCGTCTGGTGATTATTGTTAATCCTTATCATCTTCCGGATGCTCTTGGACATGATGAATCGAATTATTTAAATAATGCAGAGCAGATTTGCATTCATCTTACGCATAATGACATGGGTGTACCGTCGTATGAAATTATTGATGATTGTGAACCATATGTAGATTGTGCCGGCGTACCCGGAGGAACTTCACTCAGCGACTGCACTGGAATTTGTGATGGACCAGCGCTTTATGGGGATTTGTTTAACGACAATCAGATTGACGCACAAGACGTATCTTCATACATGACCCTTCTTTCACAGGAGGAAATTGTAGCCTCTCCTTGCAATGACCTTAACAACAGTGGAACTGTTTCTATTTATGACGCTGCTCTTACTATCTGGTGCGATCACCAGCCACATATTATCGGTATTGATGGAGTTGAGCATGAGCAATGTAATTTCCCCAGAAATATTCTTAATCCCGAACAGAATGCCGGCCTTTCCATTGTAAATGCTGATTTCGAAGCTGGATTTGTTGATGTGGAATTGACCAGTCCCGATGCAGATGTACTGGCCATACAGTTCAAGCTTACTGGTGTCAATATTTCAAGTGTTACTTCATTGGTAAATGCCACTGAGTACCCATGCAGTGTTGGTTATAATGATTATACCAACGATGTTTTTGTTATCTCAGCCGAGGGTTCTGTAATTGGTCATCAGCAGGAGGCACAAAGTGTATTGAGGGTTTATTTCAGTGCAATTACGGCAGACGAAATTTGTATCGATCCAATAGTAGATATTGTAAATGATCATGGCGAAAGAACAGTGACTTATGTTTATGGCGATTGTGTTGCAGCAATCGGAATCTCTTTACTTGCCGGAGATGTAGATGGTCATTTGGTGCTTCGTCCAAACCCTGCAACTACTATGATTAATATTCAGATGGCGGGTTCTAAAGCACTTCCTAAAGTGCTTGTGATAAGAGACAATATGGGCAAAGAAGTGAAGAGAATTAATCTTGCACAAAATCAGGTAAAAACGTTGGATATCGATCTTTCTAATCTTGCACGAGGTGTGTATCAGATTAGTTCAGGCGATTCTGATAAAACTTTTGGGGTGAAGAGATTTGTGAAACTCTGATTCGTTTTAAATGAAAAATACAAGGGCCGCAGATGAATGCGGCCCTTTTTGTTATGTCGTTTTTTTCCTGAGTCGCTCTTGAATCCAGGTTCTGATGTCATCAAACCGCATATTATACCAATGTTCATTTCAATTTAGTCCATGTCGTAGATGAAATCATACAGTGGTAAATACCGAGAGAGTAGCTGTTTAGTACAATCAAGCGCAGCGCAGATTGGACTAAAACAGATACCAAATCGGTATTGCCGGTGCTTGCAGAAATAACCATTTTATATTTATCCTCTTGATCGGCAACAATGTCTAATCCGTTTTCAAGCAGAATAAGTTTCATAAGAACATAAGCCGTTCTTTTGTTTCCGTCCACAAAGGGGTGATTAATTAATATACTTTCAAGAATTGCGGCCGCTTTGTCGGAAGGTGTAGGATAAAGTTCTTGGCCGTCAAAAGTTGCAAATGGCCTGTTATACCAATGTTCATTTTAATTTAGTTCATGCCGTAGATGAAATCATACAGTGGTAAATACCGAGAGAGTAGCTGTTTAGCACAATCAAGCGCAGCGCAGATTGTACTAAAACAGATACCAAATCGGTATTAATCGCAGATTCAAGAGATCCATAGTCTCGAATACCTTTGCTGCCGCCAAATTTATCAATTAGAATATTGTGAATATTGAGGACGTCCCTTAATTCAATCATTGAGCAAGTCTTTCAAGTAGGTCTTTGTCTTCTGATAGAATTTGACGCAGGTTATTTGCCAACCTAACCTTATCCGCTGGCTGGTCTTGAAGCTCTTTCAAAAAGTCTAAAACATCCTGTAATACATTATCAGGAACGTTGTCCAGAACTTTTTGAATTTCTGATTGTATTTGTGTCTTGGTCATATACAAATATAATAGAAATATTTCAAGCTTTCAAACCATTAAAATGAGAGGTAACTTGAAGCTCCCATTAAGGTGTGACGGACGGCGAAAAAGCTCATGATCAAATCTGATTGCTGATTTACACGACTTTTATTGTGCTCACAAAGTACCGTTTCAATTCAATTCCCGTAGTGTGATTTTTTTCTCCTTCGTGCACTGGTTCTTCCGCTTGTGGCGGAAGCGGTTGTGCAGCACGGGTTTCATTGCGTGTCCTGCGGGCGGCAAAGAGACCTTATCTGTTGGCGGCTGCTCTACTTTTCAAGCTCTCCATTTGGTGTTATTTTTTTACATACATATTGAACACCGGTTCCGTCAATTCCTAAGTCTCTGTATGAAAAGTTGGAAAACCCATCACCTTCAATCCACCAGAGAACAATTGTTGAGTCAGGTAGTATTATCCATGTTGACCAATTATCTTTTTTTTCATCGTGAATTACAAAGTGAATACCTCCTTTTAGAAAGTTGTTGTTAAGGCGGAAGTTGCATCCGCAATCAACTTGAATTGATGTCTTGATTGCGTCAGCGGTGTTAAAGTTATGTGCTCGTCCTAATGAATCATCCCTTTGTAGTAATTCAGTCCACCAATCGCTATTTTTCCATTGTTCAGGTGTCTTATTAAAACCGTCAATTACTGCGTTATTGATTGAAGCTCCGTTTTCAAAATTAATCATCAACTTTCTACTTGTGTCTGCAAGCAAAAAGTTTTTAATAAATGGAATATCTTGAACTGTGTTAACTAAATTATTTCCTTTGGCAAGTATTGAATCTCTTGTGTAAAGCGTGTTTCTTTCTCTTGTTAAATACAAATCAATATTCAAATTTTCTAACATAGTTGAATCGTGAATCTTAATTTTTATTACTTGTTTGTCATCCCTAATGTATCCGTCCCTATAACCATATTCAGATGCACTCTGTATTCTAAATTTTCCTTTTAACTCGTCAATCTCTTTCTGAAATTCTAATGCTGCAAGTTCATACATCTTCTTTCTGCACTTGTCATCATATATTTGTTTTGCAAGTTCAGGCATTAAATAATTAAAATTGCTAAATCTTCTTTTGTTGTAGGTTGAATTGTTTGGAAGAATTTCGGAAAATAATCTTGGGATTGCAGAATTGAAAGATTTCTTTGTGTCAAATTGCCAGGGCATACCAAATGGATTTTCACTTGCGGTTACTTCAATTGACTTTTGGTCTTTGTAATAGAAAGTTGCTTTGAATCCTGTTCCACCGTCTTTGGCAATAATGTAAAAGCCTTCTCGACCAACTACTCTGTTAACTGCGGATTGAAAGTTGCCCATGTCCGAAAGTTGCAGTTTGACAAAAGTAATTTGTTGAGTTGTCCAATGCTCATTTTCGTCTTTTACATAAGAAAAAAGTTTGTTGGAGTTTGAGCGAATCCAGTTTATGTCGTAACCGAAATTTTGAAGTTGAAGTTTTGAAAAACTACTGTCTGTTAAAGCACTTGTCAAGGATGAAATTTTCTGAAATGATACATTTCCTATTTTCTTCATGGTTGAAGATTCTTTTTCTCCTTTCTTATCTCTGGTGTGTTTGTAGGTTTGGTAGAAAGCAAATTTGTCACCTTTGTTAACCAATACATATTTGTATTGATAAGAGCTTAAGAAAGCCCAGGAGTAGTCATAAATAACAATGCTGTCAGGCTGTGAAGCAAAAACTGCTTTTGTCCCGATGAAAAATGTCAGTAGCATTAATGTTCGCACTGTTGTCATGTATTTTTTATCTGTTTGTTTCTTGTAGTCAGTTTCAAGTTGTCAGTATACCCTGGAGTTGCCAGTAGCATCAGACTGCGAAAAAAATCCCAATCCTGCGTTCATATTTTATCGGATAAAATTACACAATACCTCTTGACTTGCCATGCCAGATTGTAAAATATTTCCGCATGGAAAGAATAGTTAGCATCACGTGTTTTCGTAATGCTATTTTTTTCTTTGCATTCTGAGTCCTCTCTCTAATAAGAAATCGTAAATATTGATACACCTTACTTCATTCTTTTCTGATACTGCTGGAATTTTATTGTGAGCTTCTTTCTTTTCGTTGGTTATTAGAACGCATTTATGGACTTTACAATAACCAATTAAATAAGGGTCTGCTTCTTCATTTCCATCAGCTTGCTTTCTTGCGTTGAAAAAACCGGTACTATATTCTTCGTTGATTATTGGAATTGCTGCATTAATACTTTCGACATCAGTCTGTGCTACGAAATGCTTTTTCCATTTTTTTACCCATATTTTAAGAAAGTCCTGTTTGCCTTCATAATTATTTATTTCATCTTCGACAAAATCAATTGTCCTGAAAAGTCCTTGATTAATTAGCTCTTCAATTTCCTCCCATATTGCTGAAAACACAGGATTATCCGGCTTAAATGTCGATTCCAACATTATTAAACCACTGGTATCTACAACATAGATTGTTTCATTTTGATGAAAGTCTAATTCCATTAAATGGCAGTTAATAATTGACGTGTTTTTGGAATATATGAAATCTTAAGACCTAAAAAATCAGATAAGTCTTTTAGGTCAATTCTGTTTTGGTCAAATGCAGAGAATGCTAATGAAACATACGTCCTGCCTCTTTCTTGCAATGATTCTTTATGCAATTCCCTGCCTTTTGGTTCTCTTGCTCTTCCGAATTGCGGTTTGTTCCAGGCTAGATGTTTTTCTTTGTAGAATGCAGCAGTAGTAAGTTTATTTTCCAATAGGCTTCTTAAAATAGTTAGAGGCCCCACATGAAAAATGCTTCCAAGTTTAACTAAATCCATTTTGTCCCAAATTTTATTACCACTGATTTTTTGTCTGTTTACAAGTTCAACTTGTAATAATTCTTCATTTGGGATAAGCATTCCTGCCGAAAACGAATTGCACCACTTTTCAATTTCAATATCAGTATATAGAGATAAGTCACAAAGCCCCCCCTGATTTAAAATTATATGTCCTAGTTCATGAAATAGAGTAAATGTTTTTGAATGAGCAGGTTCTTGACCTCGTTTAATTCCAATAATAGGAATAATGTCATCTACTATTGAAAGCCCTCTTAAATTATCTTGTGTTAAACTAAGTTGGAATACTGCAATACCTAAGGACTCAACCTTTTCAATGTATGCTTCAAGGGCAAGATTGATACTGCTAATTTCTCTAACTTCTGAAATGTGTAATATCTCACTAATATTTTTCGCTACCTCTTTAGGATTATTTTTTAATGATGCGGTAATATTAAATTTTGGAATTTGGATACCCAATTCCTGCCTTAGTTCAATATATGATTGAGCCAACGCTCTTGCCTTTCGAACTGCCACGATTGTCTTTTCATGAAAATTGCCAATTTGGTCAGAGTTTACCGTTCTTCTGTCTTTAGGTAATGGCTTTTCTTTTGGCTGTTCGGACAGTAATAGAGTTGCAATAGTTCTTTTATAAGCTTTTGCCAACGCCTTTAATTCGTCCAATGTTGGCTTTTTGTTGCCGTCTTCTAATTGTGTTAAATGGCTTGTGGAAATTCCAGTTCTTTCGGATACCTGATTTTTAGACAAGGCAATAGATTCTCTTGCCCAGATCAAAAGTTTATGATTTATCTCTATATGAATTGTGTCAGCCATTGAATTTCAAATTTAGAGGTATTTTGCTTGCCAAATCCTCCAAAAAATAAAAGATTGTCAAAATGTGAAGGTCGCTCTTATACTTGCTGCGAACTCGTTAATACCCGCATATTTTATTATTCACCCCAAATATACATCCACAAGACTTCCCATATCCATCAACAATCAAAATCAACTTCAATCATTTGACAATAAATATTTTAAGGGATTGGCACTAGACCAATCTGTTGTTTTTTACACCAAATAATACAAAACGCGCGGTCATCACCCCATCGAATCCAATCGGTTCCATTTTCCAACAAATGGTTGGCAAAGCCGCGGCGTAAACCCATGCATGCTTACCTTTTTATTCATGCTCTCTTTTTAAGTCGGTCCTTAAATACTTATTGAAATCCAGCCACATTATTTTTCCAATCCCCAACTCCTATGATTGACCCGATTAATGGTCATTTTGCTCAACGCAACCTCAAGGAGAAAAATCGAAATCCCAAAACACAAACTAAAATCGATCCATCAAACCATAGCCAATGCGCAATGGCATAATGTTCGAAATTAGAATTCGATCAAAGACAAAGCGTCCTCCCACCATCCACTGGCAAGTTTATTCCATTGATATAAGATGCTGCCGGAGATGCCAGAAATGCTATGGCCGACGCAATTTCATGAGGCTGCGCCAATCTTTTCATGGGTACTTCTTCAGACATTTCGTGCTTCACTTCTTCCGGAGTAATGCCCGTCTTTTGGGCCTTGTTTTTCATGATGGCGTCCAGCCTTCCTGTTTCAGTTGCGCCAGGCAATACATTGTTCACGGTGATGTTGAATTTACCCAATTCGAAAGCCAGTGTTTTGGACCAACTTGCCACAGCACCACGAATGGTATTGCTCACCCCCAGATTAGGCAAAGGCTGTTTTACTGAAGTGCTGATGACATTGATAATTCTGCCAAAACCTTCTTTTTTCATTCCTGGTACAAGGGCTTTCACAAGAATCTGATTGCAGATAAGGTGTGAATTAAATGCTATTCTAAAATCCTCAATGTCAGCATCGATGGCTTGTCCGGGGGGCGGTCCGCCAGTGTTGTTGACAAGAATATGGGCCATGTTTGTTTGCGCATACTTTTCGATAACTTCCTGTACGTTTTGCGGATGCGCAAAATCTGCTACGAGCCAGGAGTGAACCTGTCCATGCGATGAGTCGAGTTCATTGCAGGCAGCCACCAATTTTTCTTCGTTGCGCGCTAACAACACCAGGCTTGCTCCCATGGAGGCGAGTTCTTTTGCTGCGGCAAATCCAATTCCCTGGGTCGATCCGCAGACCATAGCTATTTTACCTTCGAGATTTATATTCATGGCGCAAAGGAATCATAATTTTAGTTTCAACCGGAACCAAAATATACCGGATTGATTTTTTCAGTTGATTTTCATTTCAGTAGTTTATACCAATGTTCATTTTAATTTAGTCCATGCCGTAGATGAAATCATACAGTGGTAAATACCGGGAGAGTAGCTGTTTAGTACAATCAAGCGCAGTGCAGATTGGACTAAAACAGATACCAAATCGGTATTAAATGATTGAATTCATTTTAATAATAAATGACCCACAGAAACCAGGAAAGCCAACAACCTCTGACAGGGCATACAAAGATTGATATATTCTCAAACCAGGGCAAAAGGTGAGGAAAATTCACTGTTTTCTCTTGATTTTCCGATCGATCAGGAACTGTTTAATGAATCAACAATGTATTGTTCCCGATTTATACTGATATTTGTCCCATTGTGAATAATTTATGGACTTTAAAAAGATAATTGGTGAGTTTCCGCCGGCGTTTGTAGTCTTCTTGGTTGCGCTTCCTCTGTGTCTCGGTGTTGCCGTAGCGTCTGATGCTACTCCACTTGCTGGTTTAGTAGCAGGAATTGTTGGTGGAATAGTTGTCGGGGCATTAAGTGGGTCTAGCCTGAGTGTTTCAGGCCCAGCCGCGGGTTTGACTGCCATTGTTTCAATGTATATCGGCATGTTGCCTTCTTATGAAATGTTTCTTGTCGCTGTAATTATTGCCGGCATTTTACAAGTTGTTGCCGGATACCTGAAGGCTGGAGTAATTGGAAATTACATTCCCAATGCCGTAATAAAAGGAATGCTCGCGGCAATTGGACTAACCTTGATCTTTAAACAGCTTCCACACTTACTTGGATACGATAAGGATTATGAAGGTGATGAGTCGTTCTTTCAGCCCGATGGTGAAAACACCATCACAGAATTAATAAGCTCCTTGAACTACTTTGCACCAACTGCCGTTTTTATTGGATTGGTTTCACTTTTAATTCTTATTTATTTTCAGAAGAGCAGGCTTAAAAATTTGAAAATATTTCAGTATTTTCCTCCGGCCTTAATTGTTGTACTGCTTGCAGTATTAGTGAATAATCTGGTCGGAAAATACTGGCCTCAGTATCTATTGACCAACGATCATCTGGTAAACCTTCCCGTGTTTGAACGGAAACTGGATCTTATATTTTCGTTACCACGACCAGATTGGTCGGCCATTGCGAATTTGAATATGTGGAAGGCTGCAATTACTATTGCATGTGTTGCAAGTATCGAAACGCTCTTAAGTATTGAGGCAATAGACAAGCTCGATCCGCAAAAGAGAATTACGCCATCCAATAGGGAGCTCAAAGCGCAAGGTGTGGGTAATCTGGTTTCAGGCCTTCTGGGGGGGCTTCCGCTCACCTCGGTAATTGTGAGAAGTTCGGCCAATGTAATGGCAGGTGCTAAATCCAAGTTATCTACAATACTTCATGGTTGCTTACTTTTACTCAGCGTTCTTCTCATTCCTGAATGGATTAATCTCATCCCACTTTCGGTATTGGCAGCGATTCTTATTCTTACTGGTTTTAAGCTCTGTTCACCAGCAATCATAAGAGCTTATTATAAAAAGGGATTTCTTCAATTCACGCCATTTGTTATCACCATTGTTGCTATATTTTTTACGGACTTATTGGTAGGAATCCTAATAGGATGTTGTGTAGGATTGCTTTTTGTACTCATGAGCAACTTCAAATCAGCAGTAAGTGTTACCAAAGATGGAGACAATTATCTTATCCGGTTGCGTGGGCAGGTATCTTACCTTAATAAGCCACTGCTGAAGGCACAACTTGAAAAAATTCCGGATAGCGCATCGGTTTTGATAGATGGAACCAAAACTGATTTTATAGATCCCGATGTCGTTGAAATAATGAATGATTTTATTATGAATGCCGACTTGAGAAATGTAAAAATCTATATTAAACGCGACCAGGGAAATCAAAAAGAAATTTTTATTGACTTTCATAAAAGGGTTACCGAATAATTTAATGAAATGAAAAGTTACGACAAATTATTACTTGAGAATAAAGCATGGGCAGAAGAAAAAGTCCAGTTGGATCCTGCATATTTTGATAAGCTGGTCGGTATTCAGAAGCCTGAGTTTTTGTGGATCGGATGCAGTGATAGCAGAGTTCCGGCCAATGAAATTACCGGAACAGCGCCCGGGGAAATATTTGTTCACCGCAACATAGCTAATCTTGTGGTGCATACTGATTTAAATTTACTTTCGGTTTTAGAATATGCTGTAGTACATTTGAAAGTAAAACACATCATTGTTTGCGGTCATTACGGTTGCGGTGGAGTGAAGGCAGCTACAACACATCAGGATTTTGGTATTCTGAATGCATGGCTGAGAAATATTAAAGATGTAAGCAGACTTCACAGAAATGAACTGGATGCATTGAGCGATGATGAAGCTAAGGTGAACAGATTGGTCGAGTTGAATGTAAAAGAACAGGTGATTAATCTGGCCAATACAGCGACCATTCAAAACGAATGGAAAAAAGAAGGCCGCCCACATTTGCACGGCTGGGTGTACAGTTTATCCAATGGAATTCTCAAGCCCCTCATCGACTTACCACCAGGAACATTATTAGATGATATCTATAGATTTGATGTATAGCCGTTGGATCAATTGTATTTCAGGAAATCCTGGACCAATCTGCTTTTTCGGCCTTTAATCTCTCCAGATGGGTGGAGATAACTTTGTTCTTCGGCAATTGAAGATGTGGATCTTCGTCCATGAGTTCCAGTACAATTTCCCTGGCAGCATAAAGTACATGCTGATCTCTGGCAAGATCTGCAATCTTAAGATTGACCAGTCCACTTTGTTGTGTGCCACCGATATCGCCAGGCCCCCGAAGTCTTAAATCGGTTTCGGCTATTTCGAATCCGTCGTTGGTAGCCACCATAGTTTCCAATCTTGTCTTGCTGTCTTTGCTTAACTTGAATCCACTCATCAGAATACAATAACTCTGTTCTGCCCCGCGCCCTACGCGTCCCCTCAACTGATGCAGTTGAGAGAGGCCAAATCTTTCAGCACTTTCAACAATCATCACCGAAGCGTTGGGTACATTTACCCCCACTTCAATTACTGTGGTAGCTACCATGATCTGTGTTTTGCCTTCCACGAAATTTCGCATTTCATATTCACGGGCGTCATTTTTCATTTGCCCATGCACGATACTTATTTTAAAATCGGGTAAAGGAAATCTCCTTGAAATAGATTCATAGCCGTCCTGAAGATCTTTGTAATCCATTACTTCGCTTTCTTCGATCAGCGGATAGACCACATAGATTTGCCTTCCTTTCGCAATTTCATTTTCCATAAATTGAAAAACTTCCAATCGTTTCGCGTCAGATTTCCATTGCGTTACAATTGGTTTTCTTCCAGGTGGCAATTCATCAATAATACTTACATCCAGATCTCCATAGAGTGTCATGGCCAGGGTACGTGGAATGGGTGTAGCCGTCATCACCAATACATGCGGAGGTAGTATCGCTTTTTTCCAAAGTGCCGCGCGTTGTACCACACCAAAACGATGTTGTTCATCGATAATTACCAAACCCAGATTGGCAAATTGCACTACCGGTTCTATCAAAGCATGGGTGCCAATAATAAAACGGAGACTTCCGGACATGAGTCTTTCCAGCAATATTCTGCGTTCAGCTTTGGAAGTTGATCCTGTTAGAAGGGCCACTTCCACAGGCATATTTTCGAGCAATGCCCCAATGGAAGCAAAGTGTTGTTGTGCTAAAATTTCTGTGGGCACCATCAGGCAAGTCTGGTATCCATTGTCCAATGCGAGTAAAGCTGCCAGCAGTGCCACGATAGTTTTCCCACTTCCCACATCACCCTGAATCAGGCGACTCATGTGGTGTCCGCGGGCCACATCGGCGCGAACCTCTTTCATCACGCGCTTTTGGGCATTGGTAAGCTCAAAGGGCAAATGATTTTCGTAAAAGTCATTGAACAATTCACCTACTTTCGAAAAAATGACACCCTTTTCGTCGCGAGTATTCGCAATTTTCTGAATAACAAGTTGCACCTGAATATAGAACAACTCTTCGAACTTGAGTCTTCTCCTGGCTGCTTCAAGCAAGGTTGTATTGGAGGGAAGATGCACCTGAACAAATGCATCTGCACGTGGCATTAATTTGAATTTGGTTATAATATCTTCCGGTAAGTTTTCGGGAATATAATTTCTCACTTCGTCCACAAGTGTGCGGGTGAGCTTGGCAATTCCATTGCTCGTAAGGCCTTTGGCTACGCATTTTTCTGTGGTGCTGTAAACGGGTTTCAGTTCGCTTCCACCGGTTATTCTGGCATTTTCCAGCAGTTCCAGTTCGGGGTGAGTGATGTTGTATCTTCCTTTAAAAAGAGCAGGCTTTCCAAAAAGAACATAAGGTTGGTTGAGTTTCAATCCATCCTTGAGCCATTTCAATCCTTTGAACCAGATCAATTCTATATCGCCACTTTCATCTCTGAAAACGGCCGACATTCTTTTGGCTTTGCCCTCACCAATTTCTTTTTTGGCAATGATTTCGCCCATGAGCTGAACGTAGGCCGCATCACTCTCAATGTCTCTGATCTTAATTACCTGCGATCTGTCGATATACCTGAAAGGGAAATGCTGCAACAGGTGGCCCCAGGTATAGATGCCCAATTCTTCCTTGAGGGTTTTGGCCCTTTCAGGTCCGACACCTTTAAGAAATTCTATTTCATTGCTGAGTTTCATTTGCCGCAGCGAATTTATTGCGACATACTTTAAGTCGGGCCAATAAATCAAGAGAACTTATTCGGCTTGGTTATTAACGCAGTGCAATGATTCGGAGGCCACTGTGATCCTTGATGCTACTGACATGCATGGATTTTGACAAAGGTTTGCAGAATGAGTATATCATTCGTAATGTTGGGAATTCAAAAAAAGCAATTTGTCATGAGAGTAGTTATTCAACGTGTTTCAAGAGCCTCAGTAACCATTTCCGGCAGAATATCCGGTAGTATTGGCAAAGGACTTTTGGTATTGCTGGGCATTGAAGAAAATGATGATACCACAGATATTGAATGGCTCACCGGCAAAATTGTCTCCATGCGCATTTTTTCTGATGAAGAAGGTAAGATGAACAAAGATGTAACGGAATGCAGCGGTGATATTTTGATTGTAAGTCAGTTTACACTTCACGCGTCAACCAAAAAAGGAAACAGGCCGTCATTTATTCGCGCCGCAAGGCCAGAGCAGGCCATTCCAATGTACAATGAATTTATTCAATCCGTTGAAAGAGCCCTTGGTAAGTCAGTTCAGACAGGCGAATTTGGTGCAATGATGGATGTGGAGCTGGTGAATGATGGTCCTGTTACTATCGTGATGGATAGCAAACAAAAGGAATAATCACAAAATTATCATTGTTGTTCGATTAACAAAAATCTCAAAGGAAGTTTATATTTACGGAGAGATAATATGGGCCGAGCCTACGGCTCTGTTAATTCCTTCTGGCTTTATCCAGTCAACACTTTTCAAAATGCCATAGGCAGGGTTCATATTGCAGCTCCTGACCAAAGTTTGGTGTAAAAGTGCGTGGATAATCCCAGTGCCATAGGCACGGTGCATATTGTAGCGCCGTCCCATTGGGCAATGTCATTAAGTTAAGGTGTGTGACTCGAATCAAAAAGCCCCAGCGGGGCGGCCCTTTGGTAGAAATGATTCCGGTGCTATCCCCAAAGCCCCAGCGGGGCGGCCCTTTGGTATCCAATTACAAACTACCAAAAGGTCGTCCCTC
>JANNEQ010000049.1:0-6665 GCA_031378885.1 Flavobacteriales bacterium | reverse complement strand
TTGTCGGATGAAAAATTATCAATGCATCACCACAACCCTCTGCACCGTTCTGAAATTTTCACCTTCCAGAACAAGCAAATAAACTCCATCAGCCAATTCACTTGTTGGAATATTGTATTCAGTTTTAGCAGAACTAAGTTGTGTTTTAAAAACAATTTTTCCATCGGTGGTTTTCAATTCCAGTTTAGATGAAGATGATTTAAGTTTGCGGTCAATCGAAAGAGTGAAGTGATTATCAGAGGGATTCGGGAAAATAGATAATTGAGCATTTATTTCATACTCTTCCTTTATGGAGAGATAAGGAGATTGGAATTCGAACATATATATATCTTCGTGGGTAAGTAATTGATCGTTCGTTTCAACTATACAACTTGCGCTAAAAGCATAGTCTTGAAAGGCTCCCCAAAGCATTATTTGATCATCATTTATGCCAACTCCGTTGCTGCGATTATTCCATACACCTATAATTTGCTGAGCCTCTTTAAATTGACCATTTTTGTCGAGAACTATAAGCATGGTTTTGTGCACCAGGCCATTATCAATTATTGGATCAATCAAAATAAACTCCTCGGGTCCAGGATCAAAATCTACTTCATCCTCAAAATCTCCGGCAACAGCAATGTTTCCGTAGGTATCAATATCTAAATCTTGAATGTTATCTTCATTTTCGCCTCCAATTGCATAGACCCATAAAAAATTTAATTCATTGTCAAGTTGCGCCACATAAATGTCCTCAGCACCTTCATATGGCCATTGCATTACTTCAATACCGGGATCCAAATCATTTCCTGAACTGAAGATTCCAGCTATTAAATAACCCTCCTCATTCTTGCTCATCCAGGTTACAGAGTCGTAGTATTCATCACCCCATGCCTTAACGGATATTAAACTGCCATCTGTTGTATATTTTGCTATATATGCATTTTCATTCGTTCCATTTGGAATAGCGTCTGCAATCCACTCCGTTTCGAATAAATCAAAATCAGGTTGAAATTCGTATAAACCTGATACAACCAAGTTGCCTTGCTCGTCAAAAGCTAAATCTGTGGCGACTTCAATACCAGGTCCATTGACTGAACCTCCCCATACAAATTCTCCTGATTGGTTTAGTTTGGCGATAAACATATCCCATGAAGCTCCAAGGGGATTGTAAACCAAAAATTCCTCCGGACCTGGATCAATATCGGCATAATAATTAAAGTAACCGCTAATGTATATATTACCCTCCGTATCAGAATTAATACTGGTTCCCCAGTCCTGACCATTTGGCCCCCCCAATCCAATTGCCCACAACAAAACCCCATCTGAGGAATAATGTGCGAAAAAAGCATCAGAGTAACCGTAAGGTTGTATGATGTATTCTTCTGGTCCGGGTAAAAAATCGCATTCCCCTACGTATTTTCCACAAATCAAAATACTATTGTCATGCAGAATTCTGATTTGTTTGACAAAAGTATCATTCGCACCGCCAAATTGGGTGGACCAAAGCAATTCATGTGACGGTGAATATTTGGCCAGAAAAGCCTTTCTGCTACCTGAATTTTCTAAATAATAAGTACTATCAAAGTAGTCAAGAGCTAATTGGCCGCCAAATGCACCGGAAACAATAAAGTTCCCATCATTATCACATTCAGCATCAGACGAATACTCATCGTAATCATCGCCGCATGAATGAATCCAATCACAATTTAATTCCTGGGCTGAAAGAGCATTGGACAAAAGAATCGCTATAGTTAGTTTGACGTATTTCATTTTTTGATTATTTATGAAGGGCTGGTATTAAAGTACCAGCCCTTTTTATTACATTAATGAATTATACTAAATTTATCGGAAGCAACTTTATTTCCGTTTACTTCAAGTTCATAATAGTATAATCCTGATTCAAATTGAACAGCGTTCAATTCCAATATACCATATCCATTGGTCACGTTTTCTTCACGCAACATTTTACCCGCAGAGTCAAAGATACGGATAAATGCACTTTGCTTTTCAAATGGCAGCAGGTAGGTGATATGGAAAAGGTCTGCCACTGGGTTGGGGAAGAGGTTAACCAATTCTGGTTTGTCAGGCTCACTTTCCGAGCCAAGACTTTTTAATCCCTCAATGGGTAGATTGAGTTCTTCTTCGGCTTGCACTCCGGTAATGATTTCCAATAAGGCTGTAGCAGAATGTCTACCAAATTTGTCGGATGAAAAATTATCAATGCATCACCACAACCCTCTGCACCGTTCTGAAATTTTCACCTTCCAGAACAAGCAAATAAACTCCATCGGCCAATTCACTTGTTGGAATATTGTATTCAGTTTTAGCAGAACTAAGTTGGGTTTGAAAAACAATTTTTCCGTCGGTGGTTTTCAATTGCAGTTTAGATGAAGGTAATTGAAGTTTTCGATCGATTGAAATAACAAAGTTATTGTTAGCAGGGTTGGGGTATGCTGATAGAATTTTATGACTTTGTTCTTTTTCGGAAACGCCAAGAAAAGTAGAATTGAATTCTAACATGTAAATATCATAATTAGATAAGTCTGTTGCCACCTGTGCTTCACAATCTCCAGTATACATCCATTCATCAAACTTACCCAGAACCATTATTTGATTGTCATTTACACCGATTCCTGTGGCATAATTACCATCTTCACCGTTCACCTGCTGACCTTCAGTGAAGTGTCCGTCATGATTCAATATTACGAGCATTGTTTTTCGATCGGTATTTCCAAAAAACGGTTCATAAAGTATGTATTCCGAGGGCCCAGGATCGAGGTCTATTTCATCACGGAATTCGCCTGTGAAAGCAATGTTACCAAAATTATCAGTATCCAAATCGTAAATCACATCATCACCATTTCCGCCTATAGTATATGCCCACAGGAAATTAAGGTTATCGTCTAATTGAGCAACATACATATCTCGCTCGCCTTCATAAGGCCATTGCATTATAGAGTCGGTTGGGTCAAGATCATTACCCGATCCATACATTCCGGCTATCAAATAACCAGTTTCGTTTTTACTCATCCAGGTAACAGAATCGTAACCTAGATTTCCCCAAGTTTTTACGGAGATCAGCTCACCATTTGGAGAGTATTTGGCTATATACGCGTTTTCATAAGTACCATTAGGAATAGCATCTGCTATCCACTCCGTTTCGAATAGATCAAAATCAGGCTGGAATTCGTATAAACCCGATACTACCAAGTTGCCTTGTTCATCGAAAGCCAAATCTGTGGCGACTTCAAGTCCAGGCGCATTTACAGAACCTCCCCATAAAAATTCTCCGGATGAATTTAGTTTTGCGATGAACATATCTGACTGAGCACCTAAAGGATTATAAACCAAAAATTCTTCAGGGCCAGGATTTATGTCTGCATAAATATTAAAATAACCACCGATATAAATATTACCATCAAGATCAGAAATAATACTTGTACCCCAGTCGTTGCCATTTGGCCCGCCCAATCCTATCGCCCACAGCAATTGTCCATTCGCACTATAATGAGCAAAAAAAGCGTCAGCACCTCCAAAGGGCTCTATAATATATTCTTCTGGTCCGGGAAGAAAATCACATTCACCAATATACTTTCCACAAATCAAGATACTATTGTCATGAAGAATTCTGATTTGTTTGACGTAGGTATCAGAAGCACCGCCAAATTGGGTAGCCCACATTAGCTCATGTGACGGTGAATATTTGGCGAGAAAAGCCTTTCTGCTACTTGGATTTTCCAAATAATAAGTACTATCGAAGTAGTCAAGAGCTAATTGTCCGCCAAATGCGCCAGAAACAATAAAATTTCCATCATTATCACATTCCGAATCAGACGAATACTCGTCATAATCGTCACCAAACGAATGAATCCAAGTGCAATTTAGATCTTGCGCTAGCAGTACTTGGGAGAAGAGAATCAATATTGTTAATTTTAAATATTTCATTTCTGATTGGATATAAAGGGCCGGTATTTTACTACCAGCCCTTTTTTTTACATTAATGAATTATACTAAATTTATCGGAAGCAACTTTATTTCCGTTTACTTCAAGGGCATAATAGTATAATCCTGATTCAAATTGTACAGCGTTCAATTCCAAAATACCAAATCCATTGGTTATATTTTCTTCGCGCAACAGATTACCCATGGAATCAAAGATACGGATAAATGCACTATTCTTTTCGAATGGAAGCAGGTAGGTGATGTGGAAAAGGTCTGCCGCAGGGTTGGGGAAGAGGCTAACCAATTCTGGTTTCACAGGCTGACTTTCCACCCGAAGACTTTTTAATCCCTCTACTGGCAAGTTGAGTTCTTCTTCGGGCTGCAGGCCAGTAATGATTTCTAATAGTGCAGTAGCCGAGTGTCGGCCAAATTTACAAAAAAAAAGCCATCAATGCATCACCACAACCCTCTGCACCGTTCTGAAATTTTCACCTTCCAGAACAAGCAAATAAACTCCATCGGCCAATTCATTTGTTGGAATATTGTATTCAGTTTTAGCAGAACTAAGTTGGGTTTGAAAAACAATTTTTCCATCTATAGTTTTCAATTCCAGTTTAGATGAAGGTGATTGAAGTTTGCGGTCAATTGAAACTGTGAAGTTACCGTTAGCAGGGTTCGGAAAGGCCGAAATGATCTCTCTACTTTGTTCCTTATCTGAAACACCAAGAAAAGTCGAATTGAATTCGACCATGTAAATATCATAATTGGATAAGTCAGTTGTTACATGTGCTTCGCAGGCTCCAGTATACATCCATTCATCGTAACTACCTAGAATCATTATTTGATCATCATTAACACCAATGCCTGTGGCATAATTATCATCTTCATTGTTTATCTGTTGGCCTTCCATAAAATATCCGTCATTACCCAAGATTACAACCATAGTTTTTCTGCTGGTATTACCAAAAAAAGGTTCGTAAAGTATGAATTCGGAAGGACCTGGATCTAGATCCATTTCATCTCTGAAATAGCCAGTAAAAGCAATATTACCAAAATTATCAGTGTCAACATCTTGAATAGCATCATCATCATTTCCGCCCGCCGTATATGTCCACAAGAAGTTAAGATTATTATCCAATTGAGCAACATACATATCTCGCTCGCCTTCATAAGGCCATTGCATCACACCATCACTCGGGTCTAGGTCACTACCAGATCCGTACATACCCGCAATCAGGTAGCCTTGTTCATTCTTACTCATCCATGTAACAGAGTCGTAACCTGTACTACCCCAAGCCTTAACGGATATTAGAGCACCGTCAGGAGAGTATTTAGCGATATACGCATTTTCATAAGTACCATTGGGAATGGTATCTGCTATCCATTCTCCTTCGAATAGATCAAAATCGGGTTGAAATTCATATAAACCCGATACAACTAGGTTGCCCTCTTCATCAAAAGCCATGTCTGTGGTTATTTCCAGCCCTGGGCCATTTACCGATCCGCCCCACAAAAACTCTCCTTGGGGATTCAATTTTGTAATAAACATATCTGACGATGCGCCAAGAGGGTTGTACACAGTATATTCTTCTGGGCCGGGATCAATGTCGGCATAAATATTAAAATAGCCACCGAGGTATATATTACCTTCTGAATCAGAATTAATACTTGTACCCCAGTCATTGCCACTTGGGCCCCCTAATCCTATCGCCCAAAGAAATTCTCCGTCAGCGCTGAAATGAGCAAAAAAAGCATCGGCACCCCCAAATGCTTCTATAATGTATTCTTCCGGCCCTGGAAGAAAATCGCAGTCACCTATGTATTTTCCACAAATCAAAATACTATTGTCTTGAAGAATCCTGATTTGTTTGACATAAGCACTCGAAGCACCCCCAAAATGTGTTGCCCATATTAGCTGGTGACTCGCAGTATATTTAGCGAGAAAATTTGTGGTCATATCTAGATTCTCAATGTAGTTGGTACTGTCATTTGGATCAAGCTTCAACACACCACCAAATGAACCGGAAACAATAAAATTACCTTCATTATCGCACTCTGCATCAGAAGAGTATTGATCATAATCATCCCCACATGAATGAATCCAGCTACAACTTAACTCTTGTGCGGATAAATCATTAGCTAAAAGAATCACTACAATTAGTTTGATGTATTTCATTTTTGATAGTGGATATGAAGGGCTGGTATTTTACTACCAGCCCTTTTTATTACATTAATGAATTATACTAAATTTATCGGAAGCAACTTTATTTCCGTTTACTTCAAGTTCATAATAGTATAAACCTGATTCAAATTGTACAGCGTTTAATTCCAATATACCAAATCCATTGGTTACATTTTCTTCTCGCACCAGATGCCCCATAGAGTCAAAGATACGGATAAATGCACTTTGCTTTTCAAATGGCAGCAGGTAGGTAATGTGCAAAAGGTCTGCCGCAGGGTTGGGGAAGAGGCTAACCAATTCTGATTTGTCAGGCTCACTTTCCGAGCGAAGACTTTTTAATCCCTCAATGGGTAGATTGAGTTCTTCTTCGGGCTGCACTCCGGTAATGATTTCAAATAGGGCAGTCGCAGAATATCTACCAAATTTGTCGGATGAAAAATTATCAATGCATCACCACAACCCTCTGCACCGTTCTGAAATTTTCACCTTCCAGAACAAGCAAATAAACTCCATCAGCCAATTCACTTGTTGGAATATTGTATTCAGTTTTAGCAGAACT
>JANNEQ010000006.1:0-12916 GCA_031378885.1 Flavobacteriales bacterium | reverse complement strand
AAAAACGCTTGTAATTGTTCGGTTCTGTCATAAGGGCAGAAAATTTCACGTAAATATTACAGAAAATATTCTTGAGTAAAAAAAAAATATAATTTACCTAAGATTTAGCAACTTTCTTGCTACGATTAATCGTCGCCAGAAAGTGGCGCCAACTTCGGGAAATGATATGTTTTTTTTACTGAAGAATATTTTCTTTAATTTTTACGTGAAATTTTCTGCCCTTCTGACAGAAGCGAACAAATTCACGCGTTTTTCGTGACAAAATTTCCACGCGGCCTTATCAGTTCATTCGTTGAACAAAAACTTCGTAATTATCCCGATGGGTTATCGGATGAAATCGTAACATGTTATTTTTTTGATTGCTTTTTTTGTTCCGATTTGAGCCCAAGGCAACTATTCATGAGAAATTTCTCCTTTTGATCCTTCCAGCCTCACCTTCTATGAAAATACTTTTTTCACCTTATCGGCATCGTCACGCACTTTGGTTGTATTGAGCTAATCATCGACAGAGTAAAATTTTGCATTGGCAACGAGTTCCTTCTATTTTATACAGAGCAATTGTTTGTCCGCTTACAACACCGAATGATGAACGCACCTTTTTTCGTCCACACAAATTTGTACCTCAAAACGAAATCATTCATTTAGAGGAGTGAATTAATTAAAGCATGAATAAGAACGAATAAAAAACGCGATAAATGAATAAGGGTTTTGTGATGGCCTACATTAATTTGCTGAAAAAAATGAAGGATGAAAGGGCTGAATAAAGTAACGCTGATTGGGAATTTGGGGAAAGATCCTGAGGTTCAGATGCTTGAGAAAAATATTAAAGTGGCAAAAATCACCATGGCGACGTCAGAATCGTTCAAAGATGATCAGGGCAAGAAGCATATGGTAACAGATTGGCACAACGTGGTGCTTTGGAGAAGTTTGGCTGATGTTGTAGAGAAATATTGCCACAAAGGAAGCATGATTTATCTGGAAGGCAAGCTCAAGACCCGTTCTTATAAGAGCAAAGAAGGCGATATGCGGTATGTAACCGAAGTGATCGCCGAAGAAATTATTTTGCTGGATAAAAAAAATGCATCTTCTCATGGCTAAACCAGCGGTCCGATATGAGCCGGGTAAACAAAATGGGAAGGATGTTATTTTTATTTGTTTTGCTTACGATAGGGATCTTATAACCCGGGTAAAGAAACTGGTTGGGGTACAATGGAGTTCTACGCAGAAAGCGTGGTATGTAATCGACTCGGTGTTTTATCGGGAAAAATTCGGGTTGCCGGCAAAAAGCGTGATTGGGAAAGCAGCGTTGTCGAATGTTAATCCTATCAATCAGCCGGCTTTGAAGCGGTATGTTGAGACATTGCAGTTGAAGGCATATAGCCCAAATACAATAGCCACCTATACAAATGAGTTTTCTCAATTGCTCTACGTACTAAAAGACAAAAAGGTGGATGAGTTAGATGCAGAAAGGCTGCGTGGGTATTTTTTATATTGTACAAATTCGCTTGGACTTTCTGAGAACACCTTGCACAGTCGCATTAACGCTATAAAGTTTTATTTTGACCAGGTTTTGAAACGGGATAAATTCTTTTATGAAATACCAAGGCCAAAGAAACCGTCCATTTTACCCAAGGTAATCAGTGCGGCAGACATAAAAAAGCTCTTTGAGGTAACAACTAACCTTAAACACAATACAATGCTGAAGCTCTGTTATGGAATGGGTTTGCGTGTTAGTGAAATTGTAGGTCTTAAGATATCGGATATAGACAGCAAGCGGATGCAGGTTTTTATAGAGCGGGCTAAAGGTAAAAAGGACAGATATGTAAATCTGCCACAAAGTATTCTTGAGCAATTGCGAATTTACTTCAATGAATATCACCCAAAGAAATATCTATTTGAAGGGCAATACGGAGGCCGTTACAGTGCAAGAAGCGCACAAAAAGTATTCAAAGATTCTCTTAAAAAAGCGAACATTAATAAGGATGTGGGCATTCATGGGCTGCGCCATAGTTTTGCCACTCATTTGCTGGAAAACGGAACCGACATCACATTTATTCAGCAATTATTAGGGCACAACGATTTGAAGACCACCTTGAGATATACCCATGTAAGCGAAAAGAGTTTGAAAAATATAAAAAGCCCATTGGATTCTATTGAATGACTGTTGCAGGTTTTGTTCGGAGAACATGGCCAACAATATAAAACACGCACTTCGCATTTTGTATTGTTTCTCCAGCCAACAATACAAAACGCGCACTTCGCATTTTGTATTGTTTGGTGTAAAAAACAACTGATTAAGGATTTTAAATCCATTTTATAAGACTCATTATCAAGCCAATATAACTCAATGCCTTTTCGGATTGATTACGAAAGCCGCAGAGCAGTATATTTGAGGTGTAATAATAAAACATGCGTATATTAGCGAGTTATACGAGACCGTCGCGAGAGCGACCCTCCTAAAAATGAAGAGCGGTAATGCGAAAATTGAAGCACGTACATAATGCAAGAGAGCCAGACAGAATGAATGCTTTGGTTTTAGGTGCTTATCAAGAAGACCAACAACGTGACCAAAATCATCATATATTTACAAATGCGAAAAGAAATCGAGCTATTAGGCTTTTCGTAGTTCACTAATACTGATAGCCAAAAAATAAAATGAAACAAATTCAAACCATTATAGACAATCTCAATGAGATTTTTTGCCAATATTTTTTAAAGTACTTACAATCGAAATTACTGTTTTGGGGCTTATGTACAATATTCTTATCTGCTGCATCGAAGCTACACGGTCAAGGCGAAACGCCATGTGCGCATGATGAATACAAAACCTACATGATGGGCTTTCCAAATTTTGCTACGATACAAAACCAAACAGAGCAGGAGTATCAAATAGATGTGAATCAGAATCAATTGCTTTTAGGAGGCGGCGGCGGAGGTAATACCTACATCATACCATGCGTTGTGCATGTGCTATATGATAATGTAATTCTTGCTTCGACTGATAATACAACAGATGCTGAAAACACTCCAGACCAAGCAATCATTAACGCCATTTGTTTGACTAATAAATACCTTGCGGGTCAGGACGGTAGCGGTAATCAAATTGGCCCTGATACACATATTCAATTAAGATTGGCAACGATAGATCCTAATGGTAATGTTACCAATGGAATTGAGCATCATCTCGTTACGAATTCTTGCACCGGTATTGACGCACCTGGCAATTGCACTTCAATGTCGAGCATAATGAGCGCCTATGAATGGGATAATACGTCCTATCTCAATATATATTCTGTTGATCTATTATATGGTGCGCTTGGTTTTGGAGCTTTGTTTACCAATATATGGGTAGATAATGCACAGTTAAATTACAGCACAGCAAACAGCTATCAGGATACAAAAACCTTGGTTCACGAGGTAGGGCATTACTTCAATCTAATGCACATTGACGGTTGCCATGACCCCGCAAATTGCAATACTGAAGGAGATATGGTTTGCGATACCGAAATGACACTTTCCAATTTTTCACCGGATTGTGATTACAACAATGAAGCAACAGGTTGCCCTCTTGAAACCGGATATTGGCCAAAACGAAATTTTATGGCTTATTCATGTAATAGCAACCATTTCACGCTTGGACAAATTGAAAGAATGCATTCCGCGTTGGAAACACCGTTTGGTATGGAACTGTGGAGCGAACAAAACTTGGCTGATACAGGTACTAATGATCCTTATTCGACTCAGTGTTGCACACTTGCCATCACAACTTCTACTACAGCACCATCCAGTTGTCAGAACAATGGTTCTATTACAATAAATATTACAGGTTCTCAAGGATCAACTACCATTAAATGGTTCAACAATGCACAATTAATTTCTGGTGCAAACGGAAATACTTTGAATAACCTTTTCGCTGGCATATATGATGTACAGGTAAGCGATGGCGGTGGATGTTTTGTTTGGGCACACGTTGATCTTGCGGGTAATGCACCGCCTACCATTGATGGCAATATATACAATATTACATGCTCAACTGGACAGCAAGTTTGCGCGAATGTTATTGGAGGCACTCCGCCATATACTTACCAATGGTCAAATGGTTCTACTAACCAATGTTTTTTACCAACTGCCGAAGGTTACATTAATCTTACTGTAACCGACGCTGCGGGTTGTGTTCAAACAACAAACCAACTATCGGAATATTATTGGGTGCAAAATTTACCCGAAGGAGAAACCACAGTTGCAACTCAAGCCCAGTTCAACAGTCTCTTTCCATATTCCGACGCTTCTCTCAATGCCAATCTAACTTTTTCATCAGGAAGTTATCTGATAGAAAACAAGATTTTTCATTTGGCTCATTCAACCAAAATTATTATTAATTCTGGAGCAACTGTTGAATTTCGCAATTGTGATTTTATACCTTGTGATGATTGGTGGGAAGGTTTTCGTGTAAAATCTGATCCAGGTCCTGATAACCTTCCAGTGAATGATGTGAGAGGGATTCTTATTTTATCCGAAAATGCGAACGGCGTGTGTTATATTGAAGGCGCTACAAGTGCGATACAAACGGGTGGTACTTGGGGCCAAAATGGCATTTATAAAAGCAGTGGACGAATACAAGCAACGAAAGCACGGTTTTATAACTGCCTCAATAGTTTTGACATTAGAAATGGCAATGATAAAGGGAGCTACTTTCGAGGATGCGATTTTGAGATAGATACCTATCTACAAACCAAGTTTCCTAATTCAGATTTTTACAGGCACATGTATTATAGCCGCACCTTTGGCTATCCAGTGCAAGGTTGCAGTTTTAGTAATAATAATGAACTGGTGAGCGGATGGGGCGAGCGGAGAAATGGAATTTATGCCTATAACAGCCCCGTAAAAGTTCAAGGTTGGGATGTGAACTTAGACAATCAAATACAAGCATCCGAGCGTTCAACATTCGAAGGATTCAATAATGGATTTCGCGCTTTTGTAAACAATGGCACCTACAATGGTCTTGTAGTAAAAGACAGCGAATTTCATAAAAACAAGTATGCTATTTATTGTAACAACGTATGTTTTCACTACCTCAACAGAAATAAAATATACGTTGGCGAAACCACAGGAATCGCCACACTTGACAATGCAACTGGAGCCTACGCTGGTATATATCAATATGGCGGTGCGCAGTTCGAAATAATGGAAAATGATATAACTGGTTATCTCACAACAGAGCCTGATTTAGATGGGCCTATTGCAGCCTTCTCGGTGGGCATTTGTATTAGTCGCACCAAAACAGCCGACGATGAAGTTTACAAAAACTACCTGCATAACCTCAATTTTGGCAACCTTGCCAATGGTGATAACAATGAAGGTGACCCGCAAAACGGTCTTCGATATGTTTGCAATGAAAACACAGGCAATCACTACGACTTTGCTGTGAGTGACAACATCCTGCTGGCATCGGTGGCCGATATTGCGGAAGTACAAACGGATTTTAATACAGACACTAACGAACCAGCGCAGGAACAATCCGCAGCCAACAAATTTTTCTCCACTGCTGATGATGCCAACATTGACTACCAAAACTTTTGGAATGTGGGGGAGACCGAGCAGATCGAGTATAGAAGGTACGCACTTGGCGCGAATGAAACGCCAACAAATGGTGATTATCTTGGTATTGAAATAACAGATATGGTTGCAAATCAATGTGCCACAGAAACGCATAAAATGGTTTTAATTGATGGAAGTATTAATCAAGCGGAGTTAAACAATTGGAATATGCGAAAAGAAGCCAGCCGCGTAAATTGGCAAAGCAGTTTGTATTTGTGGAAAGCGCTTATTGATGGTGGTAATACCGAAGAATTGCAAGAGGAAATAGACTTTGCTTGGACAGAAGATACTTGGCAAATGCGTACTCAATTATTGGCCAAGTCGCCTTATCTAAGTCGTGATATTCTTTATGGCGTGGCGGATAAAACTATCGTTTTTCCTCATCCTATTGCACTCGAAATTTTCCTTGCTAATCCTGATGTATTGCGCGACAATCGTTTTATAAAATACCTTCAAACAAAGGCAGACCCAATGCCAGAATATATGATAGACCTGCTATTGGCATCTCGCGACCAAGCGACTCTCCGCACCATGTTGGAAAACAATTTGGCCAAACATCGCAGTATTTATATGGAAGCCGCAGGCAAAGTATTGCGCACCCACCTGCAGGATGAAAACTACGACCCAAGTTTGTTTGTAGATGAATTGAAACAACTCAAAACATTTAATACAGAGCTTTTGGTTGTAGAAGATTATTTGCAAAAAGGTAATGCCACAGCCGCACGCACTCGTTATGATGCAATACCTGCATCTTGTGAACTCACTCGTTACGATAAAGAGGAGTGGATAGCTTATAGTTTTTGGCTTGATGTGCGCGAAGCAATGCTGGTTAAAAGCATTGATTATGACGCATTGACAAGCAGCGAAGTGAATGCACTTGTTACAATTGCTGAGACTTATTGGAACAGCTACGCAGGCCGCTATGCCCAAGAAGTGCTCAATGAGTATTACGCCGGCGATTATGACATAGAGCCCATGGTTAGCATAGGTTCTGGTAATCCCAAAAGTACTCGTATCACAAATATTGATGTGGCTTCTTTATTGAAGGTCTATCCAAATCCCACATCAGACTATTTCATTGTGCAATTGGCATTGCAATCATTTGTTGGGAAGCATCAGTTGGTAGTAACAGATGCAACGGGCAAGTTGGTGAATCAGGTAAGCATTACCAATGCCCAGCAACAATTGACTATTGATGTGCAACAATGGACTTCTGGGGCATATCACATAACTATTATGAATGAACAAAAGGTGATTGAAACAAGAGAAATCAATGTTGTTCGCTAATTTGAATTTAAAGAGGCTGCTGTTTACAGCAGCCTCCTTTGTTTTTTCTTGTTCGGCTGCGTCTGCACAAGGAGGGTTCAATTTGCGTTCACCTATAGAGGGTAACACAGTATTTCAATCGGTACATTGTTTAAGCGATACAACCTATATTGTAGCCGCATGGTCCCGTGATTCTATAACAAATGATCATTTGGATTTTGAATTAGTTCATTTTAATGCGATGGGGAATTGGCTAGATCGAAAGTCATTCAACACTCCCGATTGCATAGTCAATATTTCGCAAGAGTCTGAATCGCATGTGGAAAATTATTTTGTACAGACAGAACAATCAATATTCAACGGGCAATATGCGCATCAGATATTTTATTATGAAAGTAGTTTAGATACAGTAAAATCAATTTTTGTTCAATCTCCTTTTTTGGATAGCACCTGGATAGATTCAGACTTCATGAACTATCAATTTTCGACACTATCAAAAGATACATGTCTATTTCATTCAATTGGAGTCTGGAAACCGGAAACCACAGGCAACGATGTCTGCATCAAAAAATTCTCACCTACAGGCGAGGAATTGTGGACTTACATATACGCCACTTATGCCGAGGTTGATGCTTGCTACGCCCTGCTGCCGCAAGATGATGACGGTGTGATAGCTGGGATAACAGAGGGTGTATGGGCCGGAAACGATTATGGCTATTCGCGATTCACTAAAATTGATGCCCAAGGAAATGAAGAATGGGTGATTGATTCAAGGGATTTAATTCCAAACAATGTGTACGGAACACACTGCCTGATTGCTGATGGCGCAAATTTAATATCCTGCGGATCCTTTAAAGTGGCTGATCTAGAAGCCTCTGGCAAGGCCAAAATCATCAAATTTGATTTGGAGGGTAGTTTAATTTGGCAAAGGGAATACGGTGAATACACTGATTATAATGTCTATTGGCAGAAGCTTACCAACATTGTACAAACCTGCGATAGCAACTATGTGGCAGGTGGCGATTGGTACACATGGACGCCTACACCAGATATTGACGATGATGATGAGAGCCATTGGGATGCGTATATCGTAAAATTGGACAGAGACAATGGAGAAATAATTTGGGAACGCAATTTTCATTATTTAGAAGTTCCCAACGACCAACATAAATTGGTGGACATGAAAGCCACACTAGACGGTGGTGTGATTTTCTGTGGCGAGTCCAGAGATGCAACAAATACTTCTGATGCTAATTATGAAATCGAATATCCCCGCCAACAAGGCTGGCTAGTAAAACTCGATGAGTGCGGCTGTCTTGTGCCAGGGTGCGATAGCTTGTGCAGCTATCTGGACTGTGGCACAACAGACACGACTTTCTTTCCAACCTTTAGTAATTACTTTATTGTAGGCCCCAATCCAGCTTCGCAGTTCATCAACATCTTCCTTGGTTCACTTGATTCACTGAGTCTTGAATCCTTAAATTTTGAGTTGCACGATGTGCAAGGAAGATTGGTGTATTCATTTAAACCTACAACAGCAGAAACAACTTATATGCTCAGTACTGGGAATTTTGCAGGCGGGCTATATGTATTGACGTTGAAACAAAATAATCAGGTTTTGCAACAAAATAAAATTGCAATAGAAAGATGATTCCCACATTTAATGAACAAAACGGCCTCGTATAACATGGGTTTGAACACAAGCCAGACAGATGTGCTAAATTCTACATTTGTACTTTCTATTGGCTTTAGTAATAAGGTTAGCATTGTGCTTTCTATTCCTGCCCTGCGTCAAGCCCCTTCACGTTAGGTGCAAGCGTAAAGACCGACACAACAACCATTAAACTGACAGACATCGAAACGACAGGAACAAATATTATAAATCAAGCGACCGTTTGCCGACACGACAGACCGACCCTTCTGTATTTTTTATTTTTTCCCACCGCACATTTTTTAAAAACAATTTTCACGCTGACCCACATTGCACACATTTGCAAGCCACACAAGCCGACACACAACCAAAGCTTGCAAAAGAGTGCAATCTCCCACCGCACCATTAGCATTGTGGTTCCAATCAAAACTTTAAATTTGAGACTGAGTTAGCAATGAAAAAGGACAAATACTTACAAATATTCAATTACCTGCTTGAGTTCTCGAAACTCAGAAGCAATCCTGTAAGAGATATTGAGAGTTCTGATGCTCAATACCCTGACAAGGTTTGGCTTGCCGACATTCCACAATATGAAATTTTTGACTGTATTACTTTTCCTTCTTACAACGAGGACGCTGACTATTGGTTAAAGGTTACTAAACCTAAAGACGAGCCACAACAACCGACTTTCAAAAAGTTAAGCGAAACGCTTAATGACTGGATTGTAAAAGACAGTTTAACCGATGAAGATGGAACGCCAAGTTTGAAAGAGACGATAGTAAAAAACGGAAAAACTATTGCATTAGCAGACCAGCAAGAACTTCAACTGGAATTTGACAAATATCTAAATGAAAAATGGCTTAATGATTTAGAACAGTATAAGCAGGAAATCAGAGCATACGAAATCCAATTTGCCGAATACGAACGAAAAGCAAAAACATACAAGCATCTGTTTAGCATTTACAACAAAGCACAGCAGTTCGGTGAAGAATTTGAATTAATTTTTGGAGTTGGATTGCTTTATTTTCAAGAAGATTCAAATACACCACAAATTTGCAGACACATCTTAACATCAAAAGCGGAAATTTCTTTTAAGTTTTCACAAAGAGAATCTTTTGTAAAAGTTTCACCAAGCATTGACAGTGAAATTCAAATTGAAACGGATGCTATTCTTGACTTGTTTGAGCAATTTGATTCAGCAGACGTAATTGAAGCCGAAAAATTGGTAGCCTCATTTCTCAAAGAAAAGAACATATCTGACAATCTGTTTGACCCACAAATTAAAGATGCTATTCAAATTTTTGCGGACAGAATAAGACCAGACGGGCAATCAAAAGAAGATTTAGCAAAACCAAAAGAAGTTGCAAATAAACCTACGGTTTATTTTGCACCTGCTTTGCTATTGAGAAAGAGGAATACAAGGAGCTTTACAGCACTTTATGAAAAAATTATTTCTGAAATAACTATTTCACCCGATTCAATAGACATTCCTTCTATCAATGATATTATTGGAGTTTTGCAACCTGAAGAGGATTCTGATTTTTCCGAAAACGGAACATCAAATTCCTTTAGTGATGAAACTATTTACTTTCCGAAAAAATATAATGATGAACAAATTGAAATTATTGAGAAAGCGAGAAGAAATAATAAGGTATTAGTTCAAGGTCCTCCAGGAACAGGTAAATCACATACGATTGCAAATTTAATTTGTCATTTATTAGCAAATGGTAAAAAGGTTTTAGTTACAGCCTATACAAAAAGAGCATTAGAAGTTTTAAAAAATCAACTACCAAAAGACTTTCAAAACTTAACCGTAAACCTTTTGAGTGGCGACTCTACTTCTATTCAAGACCTTGATTCAAGCGTAAATGCAATCAACGACAAACTTGCAAGTATTACAGACCTTACTCGTTACGCAAAAGAGATTGAAGAACGAGAAGCGGAATTGTCAAGAGTAAAAGGAGAAAATGCACATACAAAAAATGAATGGCTAAAAGTCAAGGAAAAATCTACACGCAGACAAAATATAAACCGAAACTATACTGGAACGCTTTCAGAAATTGCTGAAAAAATTGAAAAAGAATTTTCTGCCTTTAGTTGGTATAAAGATGATTTTGCCGACATCAACAAAATTGAATTAGTTAGTGATATTGAAAATTTAATCACGCTTACAAGGAAATATCAAAACATTGATTGCAATGTTTTCAACTTTATAATTCCGCAAAAAGAAAAGCTTCTTTTACTTTCTGAACTTCGAGAATATCGGAAAATTGCAAATGACTTGCTTCAAAAATATACCTCGAAGGAGGAACATATTTTAATTGCTTCTAAAAATTATCAAGAATTAAGAAGTTTATTAGAAGAACTTCATAAACTATTTTTAGTAATAGAAAACAATTCTTTGCCCTTTAAAGCAAGGGTAATAAGTGATTTCCCCAACAATCAATTTCTTTGGTCAGACAAAATTTCAAGAACAAATAAATTGCTTTCCGAATTAAATGAAGAACAGTTAAAGCAATTTGATAGAAGTGTTGAAATTAAATACCCAAATGATAAAAGTTGGATTCAGTTAAATGGTGATGCTAAAACTTTACTGACTTATTTAAAAGAAGGAAATGGTTTATCGGGGATGCTTTTTGCTATTAAGAAACCCCTTTTGCCGAAAAACATTAAGGAAAAATTATACTTCATTGATTCCGTAAAAGTAAACGGAAGCCCTTGCGATACTCAGTCAGAATTTGCAACTGTTCTAACCGACATCAAAATAAAACAGGACTTTGAAGAACTTGAAAGGATTTGGGAAATGCAACCGAACGGAAATGCCAAGTCTTATTTTGACAAGTTAGTTTATTACAAGAAATTCAAAGACGATACCGAAATGTTCATCGGTATTATCGGAGATGTAAACAAATTGAAATCGCAAATCGAATCAACATCATCCATAAAAATTGCTGATTACAATAGTCTTTCTATCAAGGAGCTAATTGAGGAAACTGATTATAATTATTTACTTGCCCAAACAAAAGCATATAAGGAAAAGTTGACCGATGTAAAAAACCATCTTTCAATTCAAAATATTCATCCGCTTGCAAACAGCATCCTAAAAACACTTGCGAACATTGATACTGAAAAATACGAGCAAGAACTTTCTGAAATTGACACGCTTAATTCCGAAAAGGATAAATACATCGAATACAAAAACCTCAAAGAAACTCTGCAAAGGAATTTCCCAACATTAGTAGATGAAATTTTACAAGACACATTTGATTCCTCAAATTTCAGACATCTTGAAAATGCAATTCATTATAAACACGCCTATTCAGAAATCACGAAACTATTAGAAGAAGATTACGAAACAAAACTGGAATACAAATTATCAGACTATGAACGACAAGAGGAGAAACTTATTTCCGAGATTGCTTCTAAGAAAGCGTGGTTAAGCGTATTAGGCGGTTTGAGTAAAAACTTTTTATTGCGTCAGCATTTACAAGCGTGGGTTCAAGCAGTCAAGAAAATTGGAAAAACAGGAACAGGAAAAAGAGCTTTGAAATTCCGAAAAGAAGCTCAACATCAAATGGAGAAATGTAAAGATTCCGTTCCTTGTTGGATTATGCCTTTATATAAAGTTGCAGAAACAATAAATCCCGAACAGGGAATGTATGATTATGTGATAATTGATGAGGCAAGTCAATTAGGGGCTGATGCAATTTTTCTACTCTACATTTCTAAAAACATAATCATTGTTGGTGACGACAAACAAACTTCACCTGAATATGTGGGCGTTGATGCAAACACAATGACACCGCATATTAACCGTCATTTACAAAACATACCATTTGCAAATTATTACGGCACAGAGTTTAGCTTTTTTGACCACGCAAAAAGATTCTGCAATGGAATGACCGTTTTGCGAGAACATTTTAGATGTATGCCAGAAATAATTGAATTCTGCAATAAACATTTTTATGCTCCTGATGGAAAAGGATTATATCCGTTAAAACAGTATTCCGAAAACAGAATCGAACCTTTGAAAACAGAATATTGCCAAAGTGGCTTTGTTGATGGGACATATCAGAATATCACAAATAAAGTTGAAGCGGAAGGTATCGCAAATAAAATAGCAGAACTTGTCAATGATGAAAATTACAAAGGGAAATCTTTCGGAGTAATTGCATTGCAAGGAAATAAGCAAGCAACAATAATTGACAATCTGATTTTAAAGAAAATTGGAGAAGTTGAATATAAAAACAGAAATATTGTTTGCGGAAATTCCGCAAGTTTCCAAGGAGACGAAAGAGATATAATGTTTTTGAGTTTAATTACTGCTCATAATCATAACAGGAGTGCATTGACAAAGCCCGAAGATGAAAGAAGATTTAATGTTGCAGTAAGTAGAGCAAA
>JANNEQ010000200.1:0-15724 GCA_031378885.1 Flavobacteriales bacterium | reverse complement strand
AAAAATAATATAGTCCAACCTGCCTGCCGGCAAAGGCAGGTTTCGGCTACGCCTCATAGTACTATTTATTTTTAGTGGCGGCATAACCAATTCACAAAATAATTTACCCTTTGGGTTAAATTATATTTGGAATTGGTATAACCTGTTAATTACAGGAGAATTGATACCTATATGCTCGGTTGAAAAATGAGCCACTCCAAAAACAAAAATTCGACTTGACTTACGAGCTGGAAAAATGGAAGATAAAAAAGCTGTTGTCATGGAAAAATATCTCGCTTGCGTCAAAGCATTGAACAATTTACTTTATAAAACCAATCGCAGTAAAGACCCGATATGTGCAATCTGAAACTTCCTGTAATTTAAACCCTTTTAAACACCGGCACTGTACTACAAGGCTCACCAAACATTACACTCTTCGCCACCGGCTGAATCTTTGCTACCAACTCCACATAAGCAGATTTAGGAACGGGCTTGTCACTACAGCCCTTTATAATAACGCGCTTGTCCCTGTATTCTTCCTGAGACAAAGACTGAATAAGGTCTGTAAAAATAATTATATCAAGTGTTTGAACATCACCTAAAACAAATCGCTTCGCAACGCCCTCTAATTTCGATGCAACCAACATAAATGCCCACAACGGAACAATCGCATCTACTGAACAAATAATGGCTACATACTTATCGCGATAAACTTCCCAATCGTTGGTTTTGATAAATTCGCGGAAGTCCTTTTCTCTTAATGCCAGACCTTGCCAAAGCTGGTCTTTGATGTCTATTACTACCCTATCGCCCGATGGAAATATTTCTTCCAGATCAATGGTTACAAGACCACTTTGAGCAACTTTATTAACTATTTCATCCATGGAAAATCAGGCTGATTGCTGTGCACTCTTTTTCTTCGATCCAACCATTTCTATCGCAGCAGCAACCATGGCTGCTCTATCGTAATGACATTCTGCATACAACTCATCCTGTGTGCCATGCTCAATATACTTATCTGGAATACCGAGGCGTTTTACCTGTGCCTGATAACCATTATCTGCCATAAACTCAAGCACCGCACTTCCCATACCGCCCTGAATACAACCGTCTTCCACCGTGATGACGTTTTTGAATTTTCCAAAAACCTCGTGCAAAAGCATTTCGTCGATGGGTTTCGCAAATCGCATATCGTAATGTGCGGCTGAGATTCCCTCTTCTCTTAATTTCTCACATGCGTCAGTCGCATAGTTGCCTATCGGACCAATGGTGAGGAAGGCCACATCATCTCCATTCAGCACTCTTCTTCCTGTGCCTGGTGGTATGAGTTTGAAAGGTGTCTTCCAATCTGTCATTACACCATTTCCTCTTGGGTAGCGGATACTGAATGTGCCATAATTTTGGTATTGCGCTGTGTACATCATGTTGCGCAACTCACTTTCATTCATCGGGCTGCACACAATCATATTGGGAATGCAGCGCATATAAGCAATGTCGTAAGCACCATGGTGTGTGGGACCATCTGCGCCAACCAAACCTCCGCGATCGAGACAAAATACTACGTGCAAATGCTGTAAAGCAACATCGTGAATAACCTGATCAAAAGCTCTTTGCATAAAACTGCTGTAGATATTACAAAAAGGAATAAGTCCTTGTGTAGCCATTCCGGCAGAGAATGTAACGGCGTGTTGTTCTGCTATGCCCACATCAAAAGACCGCTCGGGCATGGCTTCCATCATAAATTTTAATGAGGATCCGGAAGGCATTGCCGGAGTAATACCTACAATTTTTTCGTTTTTTTCGGCGAGTTCTATAATGGTGTGACCAAATACATCCTGATACAAGGGCGGCTGCGGATTCTTGGGAACAACCTTCACAATCTCTCCGGTCTCTTTATTAAAAAGACCTGGCGCATGCCATTTGGTAGGTGATCCGTTTTCGGCTGGTTCGTAACCCTTTCCTTTTTTGGTCACACAATGCAAAATCTTTGGGCCGGGTATGTCGCGCAAATCGCGCAATACTTTCACCATATACTCCACATCATGACCATCAATGGGTCCGAAATATCTCCAGTTCAATGATTCGAAGAAATTACTTTCTTTGATCAAAGATCCTTTTAGCGATTCTGAAATTTTCTGAACAATGGCCTGCGCATTCGGGCCAAACTTCGACACTTTGCCAAGCAGGTTCCAGACTTCGTCTTTCACTTTGTTGTAAGTGTGCGAAGTGGTAATGTCGGTAAGATATTCTTTGAGGGCGCCCACATTGGGGTCGATGCTCATGCAATTGTCGTTGAGTATCACCAGCAAGTTGGCATCTTCAGCGCCTCCGTGATTCAATCCTTCAAAGGCCAGACCGGCAGTCATTGCGCCATCCCCAATCACCGCCACAACATGGCGGTCCTTTTCTCCTTTGATTCTGCTGGCCACGGCCATCCCCAATCCGGCTGAAATAGAGGTAGATGAATGTCCTACACCAAAAGTATCGTACTCACTTTCGCTTCTCTTGGGAAATCCGCTGAGCCCTTTGTACTTGCGATTGGTGTGAAACTGATCTCTCCTGCCAGTCAGAATTTTATGGCCATAGGCCTGGTGACCGACGTCCCAGACCAATTGATCATAAGGGGTTTGATAAACGTAATGAAGGGCCGTGGTAAGTTCAACCACGCCCAGACTTGCCCCAAAATGACCTCCCTTCTCGGAAACTATATCGACAATATACTGTCGCAACTCCTGACAAAGCTGGGGCAATTGATCGTCAGTAAGCTGCACACGCAGGTCAGAAGGGTTGTTAATCCTGGCCAGCAGCGGGCCCGGGGTATATGCTGTACTCATTCTTGTTAATTCGGTGGAAGATCATTGATTCCAACAACCTCAAAACACCATTTGGTGTTCAAAGTTCGGTATTGTGGCGTGAAAAACCTGATATCCTGGCTAAAATTTTAGCATTGGGTTATTTTAACGATTGAACGGGGCTGCTGAATGGCTGATTGAGAATGGATTCGGGCCATATAACAGCATGGGGATGAGCAATAAAAGTTTGGGAGTAATGAGAGCCTCTTGAAATGATATCGCCAGCCTGAAGGTTTTTCCATTACTTCAATTGAATAATACCGCTCACAAAAATAATATAGTCCAACCTGCCTGCCGGCAAAGGCAGGTTTCGGCTACGCCACATAGTACTATTTATTTTTAGTGGCGGCATAACCAATTCACAAAATAATTTACCCTTTGGGTTAAATTATATTTGGAATTGGTATAATTTCCCCATCAACAAACAAGTTTTGGCGTTCTGGATTGAATGCATCAATCAAATTGTCTTTCTTTATCCCAGAGTATGATTTTATGTGTTTTTCTCTCCTGATAGCATCATTTATGTATTTAAAAGTTTCGAAGTAAATAAGTTTGTTAATTTTGTATTTACTCGTAAAACCATTGCTTACGGCACTTCTATGTTCCTCACATCTTCTTTTAAGATTATTGGTTACTCCTATATATAGATTAACATGGCTTTTGTTGGTTAAAATATAAACGAAATATAGAAGGGTTTTCATCATCGTTTTATTGATGCTACAAATAAATTAATACTTCAGAATTGGTTTCAAAAATTGTTATTCATTCTTATTCGGAGCGAAGAATCTTTCATGTGATTATCACATAGAGAGATTCCTCACTTCGTATCGGAATGACAAAGCACTATTAGGTCATTAACAAAGGCGCCCTTCGGGCGCCTTACGAACCCTTCGAATCAATGAATACGGTTATCCGGATAATTATCATTTGCGCATCGTATGGCCTCCGAAGGAGGACAAGGATAAACACAACACCCAACCCTGTCATTCCGATACGAAGCGCAGCGAAGTGAGGAATCTCCGGAAGCCTTACGAACCCTTCGAATCAATCAATACCTTCAAGCGAGCATAATCAATTTTACTATTATGCCTCGGATCGCGTGGCATCTCAGCAATGAACTTAACACTGCTTACTTCGGGGCAAAGTTCATTTACTCTGGTCTCAACTCTTGCCATGTCTGCACCGGAATGCAACTCCACTACGGCTACTACTCGTGAATCTATTTCTAACACAGTTCCCATTTCTACACCGGATATTGACATCAATAAATTCTCCTGCATAAAGGGAGAAATGATTTGTCCGTCTTTGTAAATTAAGTTGCTGCACCTTCCAGTGAGAAAAAGTCTTCCAGAAGAATCAAAGTATCCACTGTCGCCTGTGCGGTGCCAACATTCATTTCCGAAGAAAATCTTATTCCGGCGAAGTGCTTCATCGTTGTTGAAATATTCGCGCAGCACATGGTCGCCGCTCACTGCTATTTCACCAATATCGCCCATGGGCAATATAAATTTTGAGAAATCATCTGCGGAGGAACAAGTAATGGCTTCCTCTGTAATTCGGATAATACGCGTTTGTGTCCCGTGATAAACAGGCCCGACACACAATCCTCTTTCCTTGATGGAAGCAATAATAAGTTCCTCTGCCAGAATTCCACTGATGGGTTCGGCTTCCGTTGAACCATATACAATTTCTACCCGCGTCTTTGGAAAAGCGAGTTTATACAACGAAGCCTCACTCTGAAAAACGGGCGCACCACCTGTAAAGACTTTCTTTAAGTCTGGTAAATCAATTTTTCTATCTGCAATGTATGCCGCCATTTTTTTCAGAAAAAAAGGAGAGGAGACCATTCGGCTCACCTTTTCTTTCTTCATCAGAGTGGCAATTTTTTCTGGCTCAATGGTATTGGGTTTGGATGCTTTGAAATCAGCAATAACGGATGTGGAACCCAATCCCAGATTGATAAGCAATACAATGGGCAACACAGGCATATCCACATCACCATCCGTAGGTTCGATTTTTTCAATCAACGCCTTAAATTGTGCGTCCAGAAATCCATGTGTTCTTTTGGCTGCTTTCGGAATCCCGGTGCTTCCAGTAGTAAAAGTGATGAGGGCCGTGTCTGTTCTCAGCGTGGCCGCCGGGCCAAAGTCGCCATTTGTCATTCGTTGAATGGATGATCCGGTCTTAACCGGTATCTTTCTCAACTCAGAAGAAAACCACGACAGTATTCTTGCTTTAAAAATCCCCACAAATCCTCTGCATTGTGCCACTTTACAACATTCCTCCATGCGTTTTTTACTCACCCACTCATCTAAAAAAACCGCTGTAGCTCCCATATAAAATAAGGCCAGCACTATTCTGTACAAATCAAGATTCATGGGCACAAAGACAAGTACTCTATCACCTTTGGACAATCCTTTACTTCTGAAGTAAGCCGCCGTCTCTTTCACCTGCCTGGCCAGTTCGCCAAAACTTATGCGGTCTTCATTCTTAACAATAGCAAGCCTTTCAGGAGCATTTTTAGCGGCCAGAAAAAAGTGGTCGGTGATATTGAACTCATTTTGCATGATGCTCTTCCTCTACTATTCTTTTGATGTTGTCCATATTGCGTTCAAAAATATCCAGAATTTTATAGGCGGCCAATTTCGTTTTAAACCAATTCCACATTCCGGGTTGGTTGCCATTGAAAAAAACAGTAAAGGTGAGTTTACATTTATTGTCCGATATAGGTTCGTAAAACTGATTGGTCGCGAGGTTGTCGGCCGTCATTGAAAAATCTTTCAAATTATAAATCAACAATTGCCTTCTCTTGTAGGGTTCAATTTCACTGATCAACTCATCCCATTGGGTGCCCGTTTCATCGGCCTTGCAAAAACACCTGCGACGGCTTCCCACCTGACCATCTGGAACGCTATCGCCATTGAGTGTGGTAATATGGTTCACAAATACTGACCACCTTTTCGCATTGTCCGAATTGCTCAGAAAATCATAGACCTCAGGTAATGGGGCTTCAACTTCTACAGTATGCGCAATGACACCGTCCCTGAAAGGGCTCTTCCAGATGGCAATTCCCAAAAGCAAAATGATTACTAAAAAAGAATAGCCCAGAAGTTTTTTCCATCTTTTAGATTTCCTTTCCATAGAGTATATAATTTTTAGATGAATTTCCCTTGAACATAGAAGATAAATTCACCGAAGTTCCTTTTTCGAAAATAAATGCATGTACCAGGCTTTGATACCCAAGATTCTTTGCACGCCTGACCACTCTGTTGGCCAACACCTGCCCCAGTCCCGACCATTTCTTGTCAGGATGCCGGCCGATGGTTTTTACTACCAGACTCTTTTCTTTCCTGTTATAAAGATCATCGTAAACAAAAACAAAACCGACTATGCTTCCATTGCTGTCTTCGGCTATCAAAAGATTCTCTGGAACAATGATGGCTTTCGCTTCTGTATATTTTTCCCTGAAGTGTTCCCAACTTACAGGGGTGTATAAAAAATTCGTTTGGAAAGAGAGCATTACAAATGGATAGAGTTTCTCCAACTCGCTTTCATATTGATCTAAATTCACATTTCGAATAACTACACCTTCATTGAGTAATTCCTTTTCGCGCTGAAGAATAGCAGGATGGTCGCAAATGATTTCACTTTCAAAATTGCTCACATACCTTGAAATCGCTCCAAATCCACTTCCCTCCCATTGCGTATTGTAATAAAGGTGGTGGTAAGGCTCCAATAAAAAATTGGGCAAATCATTGTGTGCGCTAAATCGATAATTGTCCCACGTTGAGCCATTCATGGGACCTATTACAAATTCAGCACCGTCACTTTTGGCATCTTCGAGCGCGGCATTCAGTAAGAAGCCGGCGCAGGCCATTTCATCCACACATTCATAATTCCCAATACAGAAAGATTTTTTCGACTGATAAATCAGGTCTGGATTTTTATACAAAGCCAATCTTCCTTTCAACTCTGCACCTTCATACAACATATAAATATGAACCAGAAATGCTTCATTGATTCCTTCCGATTGTCTAAGCCGGATGCTGTCGGCAGGATAAATTTTTGAAGGAAAGTTTTTGAACTCTTCAAACTTTTTGTCAGATGGGCTTATTCGAATTATTTCCATTGCCGTTTTTGCTAAATCCAATTAATAATGATAAGACCAAACAATACCGATACCGGAATGGTGAGGTTGTCATAGCCCCTGCCACTCAAAGCTTCTGTCACCGTGCTCAAAACGCCAATGATGAACGCTCCGGAAATAAATTGTGTCAATGTCCATTCTTGCTTAAAACCGACCATGAGTACATACATCAAAACAATTGAAGTGAGGAAGAAAGTGATCGATCCGCTCATTGTTTTATAACCTTTGCCTACTTTGAACCTGCCCCTTGGCCAGCCTTTTCCAATCAATGCTGCCATAGGATCGCAGAGCGCCAGAATCAAAATGGGCAGATAATAATAAATAAGTTGTTTGTTGAAATAATTATAAGCCAGGTAACAACCGTATACTGAAACCGGATAAGCCAAACTACCCACCGATTCGCGGTCGATGGCATTGATGGATTTGAGCAGAGTAAAACGCAAACTGATTATTAATATGAGCGCAAAACTTGCGCACAACAACAGCACCCACCAATGGTTTTCGAGCATCACCGGAAAAAACATGGTGAGCAATCCTGTGCCAACGTGCACTGTTTTTCTGGTAAATTCAGCTCTTACTTTAAAATAGTGATAGAGTATTTCGCCCAGCGCAAAAAGAGCCAGAAACATCCCGGCAAGAATAATTACGTTGAAAAGATCGTCGCTCATTTTATTTGGTCAACAATAAATTGATTGTAGAAAAAACCCTTGTCCTGCGCACTCAATTCTGCTGATAAACTTTCCAGATAATTAACCGAGTCAGGAAAGATGTTGCTCACTCTTCTGGGAACCATCAAATTCCAATAGGCAAGTCTTCCTCCCGGACGCATGGATTTTATCAGGTCATTGCTCGTAGTAGCAAACACATCGTTATTCATGTACTCAAAAATATTGGACAAATTCATGTAATCAAATTGTCCGAATTTTTTCACGGCTTCTTCGGCATATCCTTCCACAACTTCAAGTCGTTCCAGATTTTGTTTTACCAAAGTGTAGTTAGCCGGTTCCAGGTAATGCGGCAGCATATCGCAAAAAGTCCCTGTAAGATTATAGCGCAAAATAAAATTATTTTGCGCTGCCTTACTCTGCAAGTGATTTCCGGCCTTGTTCAATATATAGCTCGACACAGAAACCTGCACTTCTTTGAGAAATTCAGGATCACGACCGTATTTACCCATGACATATTTACTGAAAAATATTTTAAATAGCAATCTCCATTTCCAGGTATTCCATTTCCGATCGTAAAAGATTTTTTGCTCCTCCGCAGATTTAGGACTAAGCAATTGTTGTGTCTTGGATTTGGAATGAATCCAGGGCAAAATTTTACCGCTAAACATTTGAAAATATTTTTCAAATTTACCCTGAGAAATAATTCCAAGTTCAATCTGATCGAGGTGTGCATCCCAATAATCGCGAACTGAAGTATCGAGTTGAGACTTTATCAGATCAAATGTCTGAAGTCGTTTCGAAGATTCGCGAAAGCCCAGAAAAGCCAATAGTTCGTCGTAGTCTAAAGTGTTGATACAGACTTTCTTTAAATCAATAAGATTCAGTTGGGTTTTGCTCACATCCACTGCCGCAACCAATTCGGGATTGGATGTAAGCAACGAAAAACTGTTGTCGCCGGCCGATCCGATGGACAGAATTTTTTTTCCTGGTGATGGATTTAATCCTTTCAACAGAATATCTGCGTCTTCCCAGCAATTCGCGTATCGTATAAAATCAAAGGCTACCCTTTTGGTAAGTTGATCACTCATTTTGCTTTGTTCAATATTTTTATTTCTCCGGTGCTTCCATCCATTACTATCTCATCGCCGGTTTTTAATGTCTTCAACAATCCCGTAACACCCACAATACAAGGCTTGCCCATTTCTCTGGAAACGATGGCCGAATGACTGAGCAAACTTCCTCTTTCCACTATAATGGCCGAGGCCGAAGGGAAGAGTGTAACCCATCCGGGGTCGGTACTTGATGTCACCAAAATATCTCCATCGAGCGAATGCACTTCATCCGGATTCAACACCACACGCACCTTTGCGGTCACACGACCCGGACAACATCCAATTCCTTTGAGGTCGCCTTCGATTTGTTCTACTCTGTGCAAACTGAAAAAATCATTTCCATGGTACACCGGACCATAAGAAGCAAATCTTTCGGATGATGGCAACATTTTTTTGTATTGATCAAACTCCTTTTTGCGCAGCGCAATTAATTCGCGCAATGAAACAGTAACAGATCGACCTTCAATAAAACTAAATATTTCTTCTTTGGTGAGATAAAAAATATCGCGCGCTTCTTCAATGATTCCTTCAGCATAAAAATGTTCGCCCATATGACTGAACAACGTTCTTACAATACCAAAGGCCCGCGTTCTTTCATATCTTAAATTTTCGCGCGAACTGACCAATTCACGGGCGCGCTCAAGGGTGCGATTGAACATCCACTTCCTGAGAAACTTTCCGCTCAGGGACTTATTCACCTGTGCCTCTGCGTTGCCGCGAAGCTCTTCTTCTACCTTTCCGGAAGTCTCGTCTGAAGTAATTCCTGACTCGACATAGGACTTGACGACTTTGATAAATTTGGCGGGATTCTGGGTATAGGAAATGGACTCTAGTTTCAACTCACCTATACATCTTTCTCCAAAATCATTGATGTATTGATCAATTTCCTTTTTTATTTTAACTAATTCTATGGATGGATCAGATTGTAATCTCTTCCAGATTTCATCCTCTGATTTTTCTGTAAATAATTTTTTTAAGTCCTGATTATGCGCTATGGCTGTGGATATTGCAATGGTTCTGTGCACGGGCTGCACAGAAATAATATCGCTGCTTCCACAAAGCAAATCGTTGTGTATATTGGGGTTGGTGCTGATCTTGTATTTTGTACAACGCGATTTCAAAAGTCCAAACCAGATCATGGCAAAAAAATCATTGAGCAAAGGAGCCTTCCACTCATTCAATAATTTTTTTTCGAAGTTCAGATATAGGTGCATAAGTTCATTGGCATTCTTTTCTTCATAACGAATGTTCTTGTACTCCTGAATAGTGCTGTTGAGCAAGGTCATAAACTGACTGCGTTGTTTGGGTAACGACAAAAAACGGCCATACATGCTGAAGGCCATCACGGCAATACTGCGCCACGCTTTGCCCTTCGATAATCTATACGTTTCCGGAATATCAAATCTTTCCTTCACGCCCATCATGGCTTCCATATAGCGCGCATTAATACTATAGCCGGGCAACATAGCCAGCATGTGGTACCACGTTTTCAGGTTGTAATATACCCGGCCGTTGATAAGTCCAAGCGTGTTGGCAAAGACTCGCTCATTATCTGCAATTACCTGCTGGCTCACTCCCATAAAACCACTAAAGAGTTTATAAGCGCCCTCATAAGACTGGCTGATAAAGGAAAAAGTGAGTGGCGTGGTGACGCCAGGATATGATTCAATAATATTGCTGTTGTCCCACAATATGTAGTCGCCATTTTGATCGGCTATTTTACCCAAAGTGGTAATGGGTCTTGATTGAAGCAAATAAAGTTTGCCTGATCTGAATGCAAATTCGATGTCTTGTGGTTTGCGAAAATAAGTGGCGCATTTCTCCAACACATTGACTACGGACAATACCTGATCTTCCTTCAACGCAGGTAGCATTTGTTTATCGTCTGGAATGTCCTGCTTCTGTGTTCCCACACCTTGTGAAGAACGAATGAGCTGATGCGTTTTTCTTACTATTGTTGGCGTTATTTTTCCGTCTTTAACTATGTAATTGTCCGAGTCCAATTCTCCGGATACAATGCCCTCGCCCACTCCATAAACTGCGCTTACAATGCGCGCTTTTCTATCGCCACTGGATGGATTGATGCCAAATGCCACGCCGGAAACTTCCGGGTTGATCATTTCCTGCACAATAACAGCAATGCCCGTTTCCGGATTTAAACCATTGCTTTTCCTGTAAAATTTTATTCGCTCAGAAAATACAGACGACCAGACTTTCAGAATACATCTTTCTAATTCCTGCGCAGTCACATAAAGTTCAGTTTCGAATTGTCCGGCGAACGAAAAACCCGAGCCATCTTCGTCAACGGCTGATGAGCGCACTGCAAATAGTGAGTCGGCCGAAAATCGATTTATAATTTCTTTGCAAAATCCTTCAGGAAGTTTTATTGATTGTATAAACTCCTCTGTGTTTTCGTCTGTAGAACTTTGTCTTTGAATCAACAACAATGACAGTTCTTCATGCGGAATGACTATCCAATCGGGCACCGTGAGTCCGATTTCTTTGAGGTGATAAAGATTTCTGGCTTTGCCACCAATGTTCAATTTCAATGCCTCAGCACCTTGATCTGATTTGTAATACTTCATAAGTTCAGGAGTCTTTGTAGCATTGGCATTCCTCCCAATATCATGTACATTGCAAATGTCCAGAGTGCAGAGGCCCATTCAATCCACTTAGCGGATTTGGCTGATTGGGTTTTGAGGAAAGCAAAAGCCGGTGTTGCGCACAACACAAATACAGCAACCAATACCACAGTTGCAGCCATTCCATAACCTGCAAACCAGGAAGCGGCAATGCTGAGTGATAAAGTGATAAGCAAAATAAGAATCCACAATCGCGCCGCCTTCAATGGGCCAAGTAGAGAAGAATAGGTCAATACGCCATGGGCTTCGTCTTTGGGTGTTCTGATCTTTCTTCCAATTTCCAGTACAATGCCATTCATAAAAGAAACTGCGAAGAAAAAGAGCAATCCTTTTGGAGCAGAAACACCTTCGAGCAACCAATCCAATCCACTCGCATAGACATCGACCAGCGGAATGATGAACATGTGTGAGACAACGTACCAGAACTGGTTTTTTTTGAGCCACTCCGCCACAAAAAATTCTTTGCCCATGAGTGAAAGATAGCCTATCACCACAAAATAAATAGCCAACATTTTTGGAAAGGCCCAGGCGTTGACACAAACCTGTAATATACCCAGAAGGATTCCCAATATCATCAATTCGCGCAAACTCACCAAACCACGCGGTACAGGCAAATGCCCTCTGTAATTGTCATCGTCTTCCGCATCTTTGAATTCATCGAAAATTCTTACCAATAAGAAAAGAGTAACGGTGGTAAAAATGCCAATGAAATAAGTGGACCAGGGCACAAATCCTTCAGCTCCTCTGCATATTCTGGAATATGAAATAGCCGAAAAACTAAATGCCGCCACCAATAGTCCATGGCCCGCAAGAGGAAATCTCTCTTTTTGATAAATGAAAAACCGCCTGATCAGAGAAGACTTGTTCTCTTCCGGCTTACTGTATTTATTCTGTTTGAAATCGAGCAAATTTGTAATTTTAATTTAGGGTTATTTAAATAACAAAAACTGGCAACACCAAAATAAGGCTCCGGCGAATATAAAGCTGTCAAATCTATCCAGAAAACCACCATGACCTGGAATGAGCTTACTGAAATCCTTCACACCACATTTTCTTTTGTACCAGGAGGCCAGTAAATCGCCCGCCATAGCCGAACTTGATATGACCAGGATCAACATGATCAGCGCCAGACTAAGTTTATTTCCCGCCTGCACAATAAGTAACAGGCCTGTAATGATAGCTGTGACAAATCCCCCTATAACTCCTTCCAGGGTCTTATTGGGACTTATCGCGAATATTTTTTTCTTTCCAAAAAGCTGTCCGATGATCTGAGCAAACCCATCGAATGTAAATACCAGCGTGTAAACAAAAAGTTTGTCGTTGGAGGAGTCTGAACTTGAGTAATTCAAAAAACAAAAAGCAAGAACGAGATAAACTAATGCACTCATCAGAAAAAACCGAATTGGTCTTCGGCGGTGTTTGGCCCAGACATCATACATTTCGTAAATACCCACAGCCAGAATGAGCAGTGAAATTGTCATAAATGCCCTGGCATATTGTGTGGCAAATACAATGGCGGATACGATCAAAAGATAAACAAAATATTTGACCCATCGCTCGCGGGCTGCCTGCGGTGTGGCCTTTTTGTTGATGGCATAGACACCAGCTCCTCCAATGAGGAAGTAAATTATTACAATATACAATACTACTTGTGTCATATAAATCTCCCTAGTTTCCTTGTCATTTTTAACTGAATAATACTTGTGTGATTACGCAATTCTTTTATGTTCTTTCCACATAAAATAAATACCCCGCACGTTGGATCTCAGTTTGGGAATAAACAATGTAATAATCAGCCCTTCCAGTTCTGCGATATAAGAACAAAACATCATGAAATAAAAATAGGGTGCGTAATTGCCCCAATTGAAAAAGGTGAATATGAAAATGCCTTGTAAATATCCCACTATTTTGCTGGAGTATAGATGAAAGCTGGTATTACGCCGAAAGCGAATAAGAGAAACAATTTGCGGTGCAATAAAAAGAATCAGGAAAATGAAAAAATAAATTTTGTGTTCGCGCACAAAGTCCATTTTGAACACGAACATTCCCCAAATGGCCATGATATAGGTTCCCAGATCGGCCATGGAATCGAGCCTGGCGCCAAATTCGGTTTCGAGTTTGAAGGTTCTGGCAATCAGGCCATCCAGAATGTCTGTTATAAGATTAATGGACAATAGGGTGATAAACATCTGACTGTCCGGCTTGATCAATGACCAGATCAAAAAAGGAAGAGCCAGCAACCTGTATGCGGATAACGCATTGGGTACATTTAAAACTGATTCGCCATTTATTTGCATATCAAAAAAATTATTGTCCTTTTATTCTGCCAAACTTTTTGTGTGCCGAAGAAAAATGACCTGCCGAAAGTGCCGCTGCGATGGATAGCTCTCCGGCCAGCACCACTGCCCCGCATATTTCTGCAAACTTGCGCGCATTGCCGGCCCCGTAACAATCCATCAACTCAAGGCATTCGCGTTGTGTGGGCAATGAAGTGCCGCCGCCAACAGTGCCCACAATTAAATTGGGCAAAGTGACACAACAATACAGCGATCCTTTTTCTGTCAATTCCATTCGTGTAATACCTGTGGCCGCTTCTGCAACGCAGGCTGCATCTTGTCCGGTGGCTATAAAGAGTGCAGTAAGACCATTGGCATAATGTCCCTGCGCACCTATTGCCCCGCTCTGGATAATTCCCATGGTGGAAGATCTCCAGTATTCTGACATCGCCAAAGGTGTGGTTTTTAGAACTTCGTTCACTATTTGTTCTGATAATTCGACTTCTGAGGTCACTTTTTTGCCTCTTACGGTGGTAAACGAGAGCGAAGTGGCCTTTTTATCGCCTGAATAATTGCTCTCGATAAACCAGAATTTTGGTTTGACAGGTGAGTTTTCGAGGATATAGCGGCATATTTCATCGGTGCAAATGGTTACCATATTCTGGCCCGAAGCGTCGCCGGTGAAGAAATCGAAAGTGAGGATGAGGTGATTGCCCTCAATATTGGCCCTCATATCCAGCAACTTGGCAAAACGGCTCTTGGCTTCTGTAATGCTTTTGAATTTGTCCAGTTCATTCAGTGTCCAGAACAGAAACTCGCCCAGCTCAGTAATGTCATTGAATTTAAACATGGGACTTCTGTGTACTCCTTCTACCAGACAAATAGAAGATGCTCCACCAGCCAGATAACATGCCTTAGCCCCGCGATGATAGGAAGCCACCAAAGCCCCTTCGCTGGTGGCAAGTGGCACATAATAGTCGCCATTGGCCGAGGTTCCGATTACCCGCACCGGGCCAATTACACCGGTGGGCACGGTGGTCATTCCGATAAAATTCTCGATGTTGCCCTGAATCTGACTGATGTCATTGGCAGGTTCTTCGCCGGTTATTTTCTTTAAATCCTTGCCCGTCTCTGTTTTGAGAAATTCAATTCGTTTGGCAGTACCTTCTGTCGAAACACCCAATTCGATGGGTAATCTGAATTTATCGGTCGGCGCATTGCCTTTGTTGCGAATGGCTTCAATCACCTTGGCCATTGTCTTATAGGAGTTGAGAACCTCAAAAGATCTTTCTGTTTTATCTGAATTGGATGACATAATATGGGGTTTAGTTGGTGCTACACCTGAACCTGTATATCTACATTAAATTGTACTTTACAGGCGCCTCGTGTTTGCACAAATATATCTTAGATCAATTGGTTAAACCTTAGGGGCTGGATTTCAGGGTGTAAGGCAGACGTTTGGCACATCAACAACTTCTGCATGTCATATCAATTGCGACAGTTCCAAAAGGCTACCTTTGAGCACACGAATTTTACCTATGAATTGGATCAACCTCACAGACCTCAACCAACTGGACGAAATAGATGCGCTGTCGCAAGAAAAGCCTGTGATGATACTCAAACACAGTACGCGCTGCTCCATTAGCTCTACTGCGCTCAACCGTCTGGAAAGAGGCTGGGGCGAGGCACACAGCAACATTCAAACTTATTATCTGGATCTCTTAGAATTCAGAAATATCTCCAATGCCATTGCTTCCAGATACAATGTGGAACACGAATCGCCGCAGGTGCTGGTTATTCGAAATGGGAAGTGTGTTTATGAGGCGGCGCACATGGGGATTAATGTGGGGGAGATTGGGATGGTGGCGTGAAGGTTATATAATCAAGGCCAGTTGATCTCGATGAAGTTGTCTCGTCCTGAAAAAAGTTGACCGTTTTACCTGTTGAAAAGTCAACAAAAAGACGGACAATGAAAGCAACACCAAGAACAATTTCAACCGATTTCAAGCGCAAGGTTGTATTGGAAGTTTTGAGCGGAAAGCTCACAA
>JANNEQ010000133.1:0-1771 GCA_031378885.1 Flavobacteriales bacterium | reverse complement strand
AGGCATTTGGACAAGCAGTTATGATGAGTTAATTACCCACTATTACCATTACAGTATTGACCAGACTTTTGATAATGGTTTTGTGACCTGCGGTACATACATTCACTCCTCCGGCCAACTTGGCGTAATTCAACGTTGGAGCGCCCTTGGCGAAGTATTGTGGACAAAGACGTACAAATACTCAGGAGCTGTTTCTGATAGTTTTGACGATTTGAGTGAATTTAGAGATATTAAAGAAACCTCAGATTCGGGCTTGGTAGTGTGCGGTTATTATGCAGACGGAACAGACGGCATTCAGCACGCATGGGTTCTCAAACTCGACGCCTGCGGTGATCCAATTTATGATAGTTGCGTTGTAGTTATAGATGGCGTTTGGGATGATAGCTACCTGCACAAAATGAAAACCGAAGCCTTCGTGTGGCCCAATCCATTCCAATCGCAACTCAATCTTCAGCTACCGGAGCATTCTGCACAAATTGATATTTATGATTTGATGGGTAATTTGGTGTATTCAAAAATGAGTTATCAATTGGTGTCGAAATTCGAATTGTCTGAACTTCCAACGGGAGTGTATTTTAATCAAAGCAAGATTGGAAAGTGGTTTGGAAATAACGAAGAGGGTGGTGAAGGTGGAGTAGATTGATATAAAATCAAGTCAATGATATTATTGGATTACTCTGAAAAATTGTAACGCAATTAACTTCTACCGGCATTTAACTATCGGTACTAATGAATAATTATTGAAATGAACAAAATGACTATTGATGATATTGTGAGTTCTGAAAACTATCCTGAAGTTTAATATAAATATCGTCCATTCGAATGTGAAAAACACTATAAAGCTTTAACCCATAGAGAGATTTATTTTGCAAGTTTTAAGAAAAACCGCGGAGATGATCCCGAGGAAGGGCGAGATAGATTTAAGTGGGAACAGCCTGCGTACCATGAATTAGAAAGGGAGGCAAAAAAATATGTCAAGAAGAAGAATCCACACCTGACTAGTCGTCAAGTGAGCGAAGAAGCAACAAAAATTGTAATAGAATCACCTGTACTTAATAATCCTGATAAAGCCTTTGAAAATCAAATCATGATGAATGAATCTCATATTGATAGGTTTGGAATATTTTGCACGAGTACTGATAAATATGACGATCAATGTTGGTCGAAATTTGCAAGGAACAGTCAAGGTTTTTGTATTGGGTATAATATTAAAGGCCTGCTTCAAGGAAATGTTTCTGTAAAACCAATCAGGTATACTTCTGATAACCTTCAAAAATTGAATTGGCGAGATTTATTTAATTTCATAGATCGTGAAAAATTTGATTCCAATTTCGATAAATTAATGGACATAAAATATTTTACTAAAAATAAGGAATTTGAATTTGAAAAAGAAGTCCGTTGGTTAAAAGAAATTGGGGTTGATCAAAAAAGAGCTTTTCAAGTTAAGACAAGCTACATTGAGGAGGTACTAATAGGGAAAAACATGTCCCTCGATGATGAGATAAGACTAAGAAAAATAGCCTAAGAAGGCGGAATTGATCCCGCTAAAATTGTAAGACTAGCAAAGGATTGAATCTCCTGTAGGTTTGGTTTACCTTCAAGATTTCGAAAGTGTGATCGGGTAAATTCGTTGTGGTAGTATCCCACAATGTGTGTAAGTAGGAAAGTTATTCTGAAATTTTTTGACCCTTTTACAGGTCAAAAAAAATTTCGGAGATAACTTTTCGGCAAATTACATACAATATGAAAAAAGAAGATTTGTTAAATTTTG
>JANNEQ010000118.1:0-38808 GCA_031378885.1 Flavobacteriales bacterium | reverse complement strand
CAATAAAAAAGGTTAATCGGAGAGTCATGGCTGATTTGATTTTGTTAAGGTGAAACAAAAATAGAGAAATAAACTGTAAAAAAAAGGACTTTTTATGCCTCGGGTTTTCAAGCTGTGTCATAAAAGAAAGTTCTGGGACAGCCGGAGGTGATCAAAACAAAAAAGCCGCTCCAATTAAATGAAGCGGCTTTTTTAATATTGCTGTTATTCGTTTATGGCGTAACGAGTATTTTTTCAGTATAATATTCGCCCTTAAATTCTCCACTGATGAAGTAGAGTCCGGCGCTTAATCCTGATACATCGTAACTGGCGAAATTATCTTCGTTCAATTGGATAGACCGTACGATCTGACCCAATTCGTTTTTGATATAAACCTTTCCTGAGAATGGCGCCTGTATAGTGAATGCACCGTTAGATGGATTGGGATATACAAGCATTCGTGGCTGGTAATCCATTGCACTTCCATTGCCTGACTCAAGCGCAGAGAAACATGATGCCAGAGATACAGATCTCAACTGGTTGGCCGATGAACCGCATGTATTATTCGCCCTCACAAACACTGATCCGGCTGTCGGACCCCAGTTCACAACTATAGTATTGGTGCCCTGCCCGGAAACGATGGTAACATTGGATGGTACTGTCCATGTATAAGTAAGACTTCCTACCTGCGTTGTACTGAATTGAATGTTGGTGGCATTCGGACAAACACTCGAACTACCCGTTATCGAAGATGGGGTAGAAGGATTTCTGGTGAGTGTTAAACACTTTGGAGCGCTGATTCCACAGGCATTGGTTACAGTATAACAGAGACTTCCACTTACAAAATTCGAGGGGATTGTGATTGTTATACTTGTTCCAAGATTGGTCACAATTACACATCCTGCTGGTACCGTCCAGTTGTAGCTTGTAGCTCCGGCCACCGCCGTAATGGTGTAGGTAAATGTACCACCACCGCATAGGTTGGTCGATTGCCCGCCAATATTAGGCAGTGTGGCCAAAGCTGCAGAAACGGACAGTGTTCTTTGTGCACTGGTTCCGCATACGCTGCTCGCGGTAACGGCAATGGTTCCAGAAACAAAAGATCCGCCGAATGTAACTGATACACTCGTTGTTCCCTGCCCTGAATTGATGATACAACCTGCCGGAACTGTCCAGTTGTAAGTGGTAGCTCCATTAACAGGATTGATATTATAGGTCTGCGTAGAGCCTGCACAAACACCGGTAGCAGTTCCTGATATCGTGCCGGGTGTTCCAGGAGTTCCATAGACGGTCAGATTCGAGTAATTACTGTTTCCACGGCAATTGTTGGCTCTGACTCTTATAGTTCCACTGGCTGCTGTTCCCGCATTGAATGATACAGTAATACTTGTTGTGCCTTGTCCGGAAAGAATAGTTGAATTAAGTGGAGTCGTCCATTCGTATGAAGTAGCAAAGGGCACTGCACTAATGCTGTAGGTAACAGTATTACCCACACAGGCTCCGGCGTTTCCTCCGCTGATAGGACCGGGTACTGCCGGAATAGCAATGAGGTAAACAACGGACGTGCACAGATTGCTGCTTTGGCCACAAATGTTTACCGCACGAACGCAAAGGTTTCCTGTGTTATAAGTAGAAGAGAAACTCAAGGTAATGGAGTTGGTAGATGATGTTCCTGTAGCACCAGTTGGTAAAGTCCAGATGTATGAAGTAGCACCGGCAACAGAAGCGGCAGTGAATACCACACCTGTCTGACTGCGGCAAACACCTACCGGGCCGCTAATGGCCGAAGGCTGAGCCGGAGCAGTACCGCCATTGTCCAATACCTGGAATGAAGCAGTTGCTGTGCATGCGTTGAGATCTGTTACCACTACTGTATAAGTACCTGGTGCCAGGTTCGTTCTATCAGGTACCGTTGTTGATGCGCCTCCGTTCCAGCTATAGATGAAGGGACCGAATGCACCAGTTGCAGTGATGTCGATTGCTCCGTCTCCACTGGCAGCACAAGTGGCATTGGTAACCACACCTGATACGCCAACGTCGCAACAACCTTCATTTATGAGTCCATTACAATTGTCATCAATTCCGTTGGAACAAATTTCGGTAGCACCAGGATTTACTGCGGCGTTATTGTCGTTGCAATCGCCTGCGCAAGTAGTATAGCCATCGCCATCCACATCAAATCCTTCGTCTATCAGGTTGTCACAATCATCATCAATGCCATTGCAAGTTTCAGTCGCTCCGGGATTTACTGATGCGTTATTGTCGTTACAATCACCTCCACAAGAAGTATAACCATCGCCATCCACATCAAATCCTTCATCGATAAGATTATCACAATCGTCATCGATGCCATTGCAAATTTCTGTCGCCGCTGGATTTACGGCGTTGTTGTTGTCAATGCAATCACCAGCACAAGTAGTATAACCATCGCCATCTACATCAAATCCTTCGTCGATGAGGCTGTCGCAATCGTCATCTATACCATTGCATACTTCGGTAGCACCTGGATTTACCGCGTTGTTATTGTCGTTGCAATCACCACCGCAAGAAGTATAACCATCGCCATCCTGATCTATTTCTTCGTCGATCAGGTTGTCACAATCATCATCGATGCCATTGCAAATTTCTGTTGAACCAGGATTTACCGAGGCGTTATTGTCGTTGCAATCACCAGCACAAGTAGTATAGCCATCACCATCCACATCAAATCCTTCATCGACAAGGTTATCACAATCGTCATCGATGCCATTGCAAATTTCTGTCGCCGCTGGATTTACGGCGTTGTTGTTGTCAATGCAATCACCTGCGCAAGTAGTATAGCCATCGCCATCTGCATCAAATCCTTCGTCGATGAGGCTGTCGCAATCGTCATCTATACCATTGCATACTTCGGTAGCACCTGGATTTACCGCGTTGTTATTGTCGTTGCAATCACCACCGCAAGAAGTATAGCCATCAGCGTCCACATCAAATCCTTCATCAGCTTGCGCATTGCAATTGTCATCAATGCCATTACAAACTTCAGTAGCACCCGGATTTACAGCATTGTTATTGTCGTTGCAATCTCCAGCTCCACCGCTTGGGATCGTACTGGTCCAACCAGCACCGGGACTGCTGCATGATGATTGAGAATCTGAATAATAATTGTCACCATCTGCATTTAAGTACCACATCGCGGCAAATGTGCAAGAACCATTATCACAATTAGCAGCGGCATTGTAATTACAAGCTGAAGAATTGGTACAGCCATTTACACGGCCTTCATCAGTTTGTCCGTTACAATTATCATCGATTCCATTGCAGAGATTTTCTGTAGCACCCGGATTTACAGCATTATTATTGTCGTTGCAATCACCTTGGCAGGTAGTATATCCATCGCCATCTACATCAAATCCTTCGTCAATTTGTCCGTTGCAATTGTCATCAATGCCATTACAAATTTCTGTTTCTCCCGGGTTGATATTTGAATTGTTATCGTTGCAATCGCCGGCAACCAGAGATACACCTAATGGGGGCAGCTCACAAGAAGCCGCAAAAGCATTAGGATCACCATAACCATCGAGATCAAAGTCTGCATAATAAATCTGAGAAATGCTTGCGTTAACAGTGATAACATTTGAAACTGCCGTGCATCCATTGGCGTCGGTGCAAACTACTGAGTAGTTTCCGCTTGTGTTGACTGTTATACTCTGTGTAGTGGCACCGTTGCTCCACAAATAAGAACTTGCAGATGAAGCAGTAAGTGTTACGTTCGTGGTATTGCAGAAAGTCGTTGGACCGCCGGCAGTTATTGAAGCTGTAAAAGCTGGGTTATCGATTGCCGCAATATTCAATTGGAAAGTACCCGTTGACGAAGAATATCCTTCGACAACAACGTAATAAGTTGTATTGGGAGTTACCACTACTTTCATTGATGATCGGGTACCGGAGCAATAAGGACCGTTGTCATCTACCGAAGTGATATTCGTACCTGAACTATTCAAAAAGTGAATATAACTATCGTAGTCGGTACCTGTGCAGGTTGAAATACTCAAACTATCTGTACACGGACCTGTTGTCAGCACAAAGAATACATCAGGCGAAGATTGCGCACTGGTTCCTGTATATTGACTTGTGAATCCACTTCCATCTGCAGTGCTAAGTATAGTGCTGTATGGTAAAGCAGCGGGAAGGGCTATACTCAGGTTATCACCGGGTCTTGGATTTACGGTTACGCTGATTGAATTCGAAAATACATCAGGACAACTTGAACCAGGAGTAGATAATTTTGCACGAATGAGATAAGAGCCTGCGTTAAGGCTAAAGGAAGAACTTGCTGTTGTAGCTCCCACAATATCCGTATAAGTTGTTCCTCCATCTATACTCCTTTGCCAGTTGATATTTGTTCCGGTATAACCTGTAAGATTGTAAGTTCCGGTAGTTCCGGCTGTCATCACTGCAGGACCGCTGGCTGTTCCACCGACATTGGGAACTTCGCATGTTGCAGCCACTGAAATAGTAATATCATCCAGCAATAAAAGCCACTTATCTGCAGTGCTGTTTACACGGAATCCAACATAATAGATACCCGAGGTAGTAGGTGAAAACACCCCATTTCCCTGGGCGTATGTTGTGTTGGCGATAGCCGAATTGGAGAAAATGGCAGTTGAAGTCATTCCTGTAGCGGAGGGAGAATCCCCCCATTTTACTTCCATTGATTCAGGATAGGTGGCAGATTGAGCGCGATACCAGAAACTAACCTGATAATTGGTGCCAGCAGTCATGCTCAATGAGGCAGTAAATAGCCAGTCATTTGCTGCCGCTGAGACATTATAGGTATAAGTCATTGCATTGGGTGCAGACCTGGGATTAGTCGTCGCGTTGACCCATGTATTGCCGTCGCCATTCACATTTTGAACGGTCCAGCCGCAAGGCAATCCTCCGGTTCCATCAAAATTTTGGGTGTGAGGATAGGTAATAATAGTAGGATCGGAATAGGTAACCTGAACAGGAATGGATGCAGTAGTTGAGGTACAGGTAACCAAACAACGGAACCATGTCTCTGCACTCGTACTTGCTGCATAAACCTGGCTGTTGGCGCCGGATATATTCGTCCATGTAGCGTTATCCGGAGAGCTTTGCCATTGGTAAGACTGACCCGATCCGAAAGTAATGCCGGTAAGGCTTAGGCTAATAGTGGCGGGAGTTGTACAGAAACTATTGGGACTGGCGAAAGTAGTCGCAACAGCAGGAGGATTGGTGCAGGGAACCGGATTGGCCAATTGCAAAGCGGCAAAGGCATTTACTCTTCCATAACCCAGATCAGTGCTCCAGGTTCCATTGGGTTGACCTGCCACACCTGAATTATAGGTATATCCTCCTGTCTTTACACAAGTTGATTCTATGATTTGTCTGGCTTCCGACTGCGTCAGTGCTGAGTTAGTGGCCAATATTAAAGCCATCACACCGGCTGCATTCGGACAGGCAGATGAAGTTCCGTTGAAAGTTGGCGTATAATCGCCGGTTGCATAACCACTGGCTCCTGAAATATCGGTAGTATAAATTTTAACTCCCGGAGCAGCTATATCCACATTGGTTCCAAAGTTAGAACCCCACCAGGTTTCGCCATCACATGATGTGGGGCTCTTGCGCTGGTTGCACATACTCATTGCCGCAACAGAAATTACATTGGACAAATTACCGGGATAAGAAACAGCACCGTTATTATTTCCGGCAGCAAATAATACTACAGCACCCAAACCACCGCGGCCTTGTGTAACTGCTCTTCCTATCGGATCGTTGATGAGTGAAGAAGATGATCCACCTCCCCATGAATTGCTCAATACATCTGCATCTCCCTGATTCCATGCCCAGTCAATAGATGTTCCAATCCAGGCATCAGATGTAATCCAATTGGGTCCTGAACTATAGGCAATCCTTACCGGAACTATTTTGGCATTATATGCCACACCGGCAACTCCTACGTTGTTATTTCCACTGGCGGCAACAATACCCGCACATGCAGTTCCATGGGCGTCGTTACCCTGAGGTGCGCCGCCGCTGTTTTGTTGTGTTCCATCAAAGCCGGCCAACATATTACCCACCAGATCAGGGTGAACCAGATCAACACCTTCGTCAATAATGGCTACTTTGGTTGCAGCATTTCCGGTTGCAAGTCCCCATGCAGGGAAAACATTCATATCAGCTCCAACAGTTCCGTTGTATTGTGCAGCGGATCCAGTATTGTTCAATGACCACTGAAAACTCAGAAAAGGATCATTGGTATTGAATTTCTTAAGCAACTTGAGGAAGTCAGGCTCAGCATATGTGAAAAAATTACTTTCAGCAAATTGATTGGCCATTTCTAGGGCATTGCCCTTTGAGTTTTTGATTACCTTAATAAAGTAAACCAATGGATCATATTTGTTTTGCTCTACTATGGTTGCGCTGCTGTTGCGAACCAGAGATTCGAGTCTGCTGTAATCTGCTGCAGATTTTAGTTTAACAGCAAAACGATCTTGTATTCCCTGCAAAGTTCCGTCTTCATAAACAAGAAATGGATTCGCATAAATTACCTCGTCTGAAACGCGCAATTGAGATAATGCCTGAAGAATTTCTTTTTCAGTTTTGCCAGGTAATATTTCTGCAATAGTAACCTTGGGCGACGGCAGGTTCATTTCCTCTTTGAGAGGCTTAAAAACATTAGCCGATTTTAATAGAGCAGATTTCCTTTCTAATGTCAGGCCATCGCGGAAGGCAATGAGCACCTTTTCATTCGAAGTGGTGAATCTGGCTATCCCATCCGGAGTGTGACAATAATATCCGGTGGGCTTTTTTTGTGCCTGTATATCGGTAACCGATATAAACATTGACAACAGCACCAGAATTACAGCGGTGCTTTTTTTGAGTATATTCAAAATGAATAAACTGGCTAGTTGGGTAATTTTTGATCTCATTAATTTATTTAAGGTTAATTAATTCTGCACCAACCGAACAACATTCAGATAACAAATACGACTATTATTGCAGCCGTTGTATTGTTTTCAGAAATGATATTCGGATTACAAATTCTAAACACAGAAGCACAAGTGGATCTTTCCTAAGGAAAAAAATGTTCAGGTAATGAATTCGTCCTGACAAACATAACACAATTTCAGTTCGTCAAAATGCATTTTTTAGTAACTTTTTGGAATCCTGGTGCTTTGAATTGATAACATTTTGACTGTAATCAAACTAAGTTTGAAATATTAACGCTCCTGATCCAATAATCGAGGCCTTATTCAGGAACTTTGAAGTGCCATTTTAGGAATGAATAATGCGGCTGTCCTTATTGCCCTTTACATATGCGTTATTTAAAAACTTTCTGGTCTTATCAGACACCATTTTTCCTGGTGACTTTTGAGCCAGAGATTATGAATAGTTTTTATTCATAGTCTTTCAAATGGCCCAGGATTAATAGGAACAATACGACTGACGCAAACAATCCTGATTGGATCTTCAAATCTTACTCACTCTAACCACTCTTCCTTCTTTGTCTTTTACAAGATAAATACCGGGCGACAATTGCCCAAGTGCGATGCTCCTAGTGCGGTTCGACTGCATAACCACGTTACCGGCAAGATCCATTACTACAAAATCAGATAGGGTAGAAGTAGTGATTATATTGTCTGTTGGATTGGGATAGAAAATGATTGAAGAAAGTTCACTTTCTTTCACATCGATTGTGCCCTGGTTGTTGCTGTACTCCGGAGTTGTTGAGCTAAAATAAACCCAAGTCTCCGATCCGTCAGTCTGTCTGCCGAGGGAAGTATCTGTGTCTATATGTTCCCAATCAATTTCATCAGCAATGGAAAATCCGTCGGGACTGAATAAGCCGACGTACTCTCCATTATTCTTCAGGCGAAAATCAGCGTGTCTTACACCTTGTGAAAGGTCGGCATCAGTCCAGAACAACAGCCAGGAATTGGCTCCTATCGTTACACTATCCGGAAAAGAGGTCGGAATCATCCATTTGGATGGATTTTCTGAGTTATCACTGAGATAATAGCCTCCAAGATAAACGGGGAAATTATTCGGATTGTAAATTTCTACCCAATCTTCAGTTTGTCCGGCGTTGTCTAGCGTATCCGTCGAATTGGCCGCCAGCACTTCATTGATATAGAGATTTTCAGGGGTGATGAATACCAAAGTATTGGTTACTGAAGGAGTTGGTGCAGTGAAGGTAATGCTGGTTGGTGCTCCGTCACTTTGACGCCCATAACTTGTATTGGCGGCAATGTTGCCATAAGTGTAGGTATCTGAAGTAGTAGTGCCATCAGGTCCGGTCAGAACAATGGTTCCGCCGCTTGTATTGAGCGCAAGAGGAGCATGAGTGGGTCCATCTGCAATATCATTATCAAACCAGATCAATTTAAATCCACCTGCAGGTATGACTGTTCTATAGGGAGCGTCACCAGGAATCTGCCATTGCAACGGATCGCCATTGACAGAAATATAATAATTGGCCAGATTTATCTGGAATGAATTAGGATTATGAATTTCTATCCATGGATCGTATTCGTGCTGCCTGTCGTCGTAAGTAGAGATATTAACTGTTTGTACTTCATTGATAAAAAGAAGATCAGAAGCTTGCATTTCTGCATTGTTGTCTTCAAAAGTAACGTTATTGAAATACTGCCAGTCAGGGCATCCATCGCACGAACGACCATAACTCACGTCTGTGGCCATTTCCGGAAAGGTCACGCTGTCAATGATGGTTGTCATATCAGGAGCCACCAGAAGAAGGGTTTCTCCATCTACACTCAGGGTAAAATCGACATGGTCTTCGCCCTGCTCAGGGTCTTTGTCGATCCAAAGTGCCTTAAAAGAATTGGGCAACATGGTGGTAACACCGGCGTTGGTGTTCGGGATTTGCCATTTAACAAGGTTGGCTGGATCGTCGGTAATATAATAACCGGCCAGGTTGGTAATCGGACTTCCTGCCGGGTTATAAATTTCAATCCAGTCATCCTTTTGAAAAAAATCATCGGAGGTTCCATTCTGATTGGAAGCAATGATTTCATTGATCCTCAAGTTGAGGTTTTGGGCCTGAGAGGCACTGAATATGATTGTGAAAAGTCCCGAAAAAAGTAATTTTATCTTCATATAATTGTCAACATAACGTTATGGCGAAACTAATTCACTTACATACCTGATGCGCCATTCCCTACCTCATTTTTATGAACGACCCTGAATTGGCTCTGTGAATTGGGGTAATTTGGTGAGCCATACAAATCCTAATGTGTGCTGTTTAGGGCTGCAATACCAATTATCCTGTCGCACTCCATGTTCCTGTCGAACATATATGCCACAATATGGTAATCATTCTCAGTTTGCGTGTGGTTGCCCTCAATAACAGAGACGTCATCTTTGGCCATAAATTTATCACTGAAAAGATAGCGGTAGTTGTAAAAGCCCTGTTTCATGAGAGCTTTGCATACGTATGCCCTTTGGGTTTTGTCGTAAGTGCAAATCAGTGGGGAATTTTCTAAATCGTCGAACCGGCCGTCAATTCTAACCTGACCTTCTTCTATTTCGGGCATCACCAACTTAAAGTGAACCCATACATATTCGGCCTCCAGATGCGAGTTGGATGCCTCATCGTTTTTGATAAGCCAGTTGCCATTTAAATCGGTCTGGGAGGAATAAGCATTCTTTGCCGTGGGAATATCGGCACGCAAATAGACATTGTAGCCATCATCTTCGAGCACAATGTCTTCTACTTTTAAACTGGCATAGCCCAGACTCTTTACTTCAAATTGTCGCCACTCGCTGCCTCCGCCAAAATTGTTTTCTTCGTTGTAATCAAAGGTCAATTCTGTTGGTTTAACAAAAATGGGTTTGAGTTGATTCACGGAATTATCCCAATTCATGTTCTGAAGGATAGTGAGATTAATATCACGCATGGGGTCGATTATCCTGAAGTCATTGAAAATCAGATCGAAATCAATCTCCTGACTCTTATAGCGCTGTGATATAATGCTGCTGTCATTCACCTTTGCTCTGAACAATACCTGCTCTTCGTAGATCAGTATTCTATAAGTCAGCACCCAACTTGATTTGTCGGTGACATCCGTACCTGAGAAAACAACAATGGCGTAGTTTCCCGAATAGCGCGGCTTCATCATGTCGTTGGGGAAAGTGAATTGGTAATGCACAAACTCATATCGGGTATTGAAGGCAATATCGAAATCGCTGATCTGATCGGTGGCAAATCCCTGAAGGTATTCCTGGGGGTCGATGTCGCTCATTTGCCAGTTCTGATCGCAGTGAATAGCCGCATAGCGATATGTGGTGGAAATGGTATTCATCAAATCGAAATGAAATTCCAGGGTGCTTGTTCCATGCAGATCGATAATAGGATAGCCCAATGGATTGTCGGTCGGATAAACCTGCGCGCTTCTGATTTGATCTGTAAAGCACTGATTTTTGAAAATATCCTGACTCCAGCAGCTCAATGCTGAGGTGAGTATTAAGGTAATTAATCCAATGATGTTCTTTTTCACGCTGCTAAAATGGGTCAAAGTTGCTGTGCGACCACTAAAGATCAGGCCAAATCTAATAGTTGGTTTGAATGGAACAACAGAAAATGGAGTTTCGGGAGGAATATTATAAGCGATTTGAATTTTCCCGATATCGGCTTAAAGTCTGGCAATATCTTATATTTCTCATGAGAGCGCTTCGAATTACGATTTATTTATGTAAAACGGGTTTAGTTAAATTGCCTTAAGTTCGCGCCATGAAATCTGCATTCAGGTTGTTCATATTATCAGTGTTGGTCTTTTTGGCGGCCTGTGGAGAACCCAAAGTTAAACCCCTTCAGGGCCGTGTGTACAACGGACTTGTCTTCGGTAAACCTTATACAATCGATTGTGTAGGGGATTCTTCCAATTATCAAAGTCAGATCGATTCTATCATTCAGGTATTCGAAGACAATTTCGATATGAGCGATCCTAAGAGCGTCATTAACCGCTTTAATGATTACAAACAAACGGATTCCCTAATGACATTTATCGACTCCACAAGGGCTTTTGGAATTGTTTACGACTTGCTGCGCGATTTGCACGCCAATACCCTGGATTATTACGACCCAACCACAAATCCCCTCAAAAGAGCCTGGATGCAGATTGGTCTTACGCGCAGTGCACTCGAACCCAATCTCGACTCCATTTTTGAATTTGTGGGATTCGATGGAGCCAAAATAGACCTGATTGAAATAGAAGACGACCATTACATGTACCAAAAAAGCCTTCTGAGAAAAAAGGATCCAAGAATTGAAGTGGATTTCACCAACCTGGCGCGAGCGGTAACACTCGATTGTATCGCCGATTTTTTCAAGTCACGAAGTATGGTTCAATTCAAAATCTCCTGCGATCGGCATCTTATTGGATTCGGTAATGCAGTGGATCAGCTCAATGTAAATCCTTTAGGAGTTTCAGGCGACTCAACCGATCAAATGATCAGGTTGAACAATTGCGCCTTTACCTATAAAACTGCTGATGACAAGCCCTATATGATCGACGCCACATTTGGCTATCCTGTCGAAAATGAAATGGCTTATGTGGCCATTGCCGCGCCATCACTGGCTCAGGCTGAGGCGTTCAGTGAAGTCTTTATGATTATGGGGCTGGAAAAGGCTGGCGAATATTATAGCAACAACGAGTACAGCCCGATTCAGTCTTTTATTTTCTACACCGAAAATGACACCATGCGCAGTGCCTCAACAGAGGGATTCGATAAACTTCTGGTGGCGCTTCAAACTCCCTGAGTGAAGTCTTTGAGCGCAAGTTGCCCCTTCATGAATCTATAGAATTTAAAATGAGTTCACTTCCCATAATTTTAGCCATAGAGTCAAGTTGCGACGAGACGTCCGCAGCGGTTTTGCAGGGAAGAAAAGTGATTTCAAATATCATTGCCACCCAAAAAGTACATGAACGTTATGGCGGTGTTGTACCCGAATTGGCCAGCCGCGCTCACCAGTCTCATATTGTTCCTGTTGTGCAGCAGGCATTGGCAGAAGCTGGCTATATGCCAACTGATCTCAATGCCATAGCTTTTACTCAGGGCCCGGGGCTTATGGGATCGCTACTTGTGGGAACCTCGTTTGCCAAGAGTATGTCCATGGCTTTGCAGATTCCACTCATCGCTGTCAACCACATGCAGGCGCACGTATTGGCTCATTTTATTGAAAAGAAAGATAATTATTATACTCCGGAATTTCCTTTCTTATGCCTTACAGTAAGCGGTGGGCATACTCAGATTGTAAAAGTTGATGGGCCGCTTCAAATGTCCATCATCGGAGAAACCATCGACGATGCAGCCGGCGAAGCATTTGATAAAGCCGCCAAAGTAATGGGACTGCCATATCCGGGCGGACCGCTCATAGACAAACTTGCCGCCATGGGCGATCCTGACAAATTTCATTTTACCACACCTCAGATTCCCGGATTCAACTTCAGCTTTAGCGGACTCAAGACCAACTTGCTTTATTTTTTGAGAGATCAGCAGGCGTTGAATGCTGATTTTATTGAAACTGAAAAAGTGAATATCTGCGCGTCCTATCAGCGAACCATTGTAGATTATCTTTTGAAAAAACTAGAGGCTGCGGCTACACAATATAATATAACCGATATTGGAATAGCAGGTGGTGTATCTGCAAACAGCGAACTGCGATCAAAATTAAGAGAGAAAGCAGACCTGAATGGATGGCGCTCTTTTATTCCTGATTTTTCTTATTGTACTGACAATGCTGCTATGATAGGCATTGCCGGCTACTACAAATATTTGGCAGGCGAATTTGCGGATCTTTCTTTTTCGCCGAAAGCCAGAATGGAATGGTGAGAATGCCAAAAAGGTAGAGAAGTATTTTGAACCAACAAGGCCCAACGTGAATACAGATAATTAATCATTGTTGTCTGATTAAAATTTCAAATAAATGTAATCCTGATCCTGTAAGGATCGAACATTGAATAGCCCCCAGCCTGGTCCTATGGACTGGAGATCCAAGGGATCGAAACTGGGGGCTAACAGAACGCATGCCTTCATTCCCAACCCTGACAAGGGTTGAACAAAAAAATTGAACTATATACTGGTTATGCGATTTAATGACATTGTTCGACTCTTTCAGAGTCGGGAATTATCTTTTGATCTCATACATACCCCCGACTGTGGGCCAATGGCCTTTCGATCCTACGGATCTGTATCGGGGGCTATTCAATGTTCGACTCCTTGCGGAGTCAGTAAAATCAATGATTTTGCCACGGTATTTTTTACTCTTTATAAAATGACTGAAAATTTACTCGGACAACAATGATACTTACTATCAATTTGTTCATGCTTCGGACCCAAATGTTTTTTACGCTCACCGCTTTTTCTATTCCATCGAATTATCCCAAATTACGCAGGCCGGAGTTTTTTCAGCCATTTGCCTGCGAAAGTAGCAAGCCAGGTAATGGTCAGCAACATAGCTACGACAAGAAACGGCATAGGACTTTTATGATCTACCGGCCCATTTTCATTGATAATGTTTTGATCAAAATTATTCTCAGGGCCAATTCCTCTGTCATTGTTATTCACATTGTCACTTCCGCCACCTGTTCCGTTTATTGGCGCAACAGGTAATATGTTATTTTTCATTGACTCCGGTTTTTCATTCATATGTTTCACATATTCCGAAATGTACTTGTTGCTCTTAGGATCGACCCAGCCTGCCAATGCATACATCTCATCCACTTCATTTCTTCTGCGATTATACAAGTCTGACAGGTAATTTTGCGCCGCATCGCAACCAAATTCGCCGCCTGCAGGATGTGTAAGAATATAGCGGCACTGAAAATTTTCGTTGTTGGGTGTAATCTGGAATTGTAAATCAGCAGGGAATTTTCCGCGACTGTAGCGCACGTGTAAACGGGTGAAGAAAATGGTAGCATTGCCATTCATTTCATTCAACCAACTCACTCCTGCATTCACAAAATCCTGGTTGTAAGGAGGATTGCCCACACATGGATCGCATTTTATCGCAGTATAAGGACTCACATTCCAGGCATATTCAAGAAATACAGCATTGCGACCTTCGCGCTGATACGACCTTTCAAAAATGGCTTTGTAAAATTCTCCGAATTTCTCTTTTACGAATAATGGAATCTTTCTGTCAGTGGGCATTTTTACGGTTCTGTAATTGGTGCATTCCAATCTTCCGGTTTTGGTAAAACCATAAACGATCATGTCTTGAGAGCCCTGACTGTTGGCCATTCCAAGGCGAATGGGCAGCATGAACTTCTCGTGATCGAAACTCAGTTGCAAAGGTCTCAGATAGCCCGAAGTAACGTCCTTCATTTTCTCAGCATTCACTTTTACCACAAAAAACTTCATATTACTTTTGATATAAGGCTGAAGTACTTCTTCCGCAGTAGCCGGAATCTTATAGTTGTTTACCGTCAGCCAATCTTTCAGCCCTGTAGATTCTTTGGCCGAAAGGATCAGCACTTCATATTCTTCAATACTATATTGGGCTTCGACTGTTACTCCAAATTTGTCCTCATCTTTTGCTGGCATAGATTCCATCTGTACGTCATCCGACATCGAAACACTTTTGCAAAGCATTTCTCTCCGGCGATCATAACATGGATTTTCATCATAATATTCTACCAATCTTGGGGCCGAGTAGTCGTTCAATACATTGAATACATTTCTCTCTACCACTTTTATGTCAGATTCTTTGAGCAGTATAGGCACAGGAACTACCATTGCAAAATCTTTCAGATCGCCATTGAAGTCGCTGCTCATGGTTATGACATTGTGAATGCCATCTCGCACAATGATTACTTCAGATTTGTTGTTGAAAAGGGTGGCATCTGCTTTGGCCACATAGAAGCCGCAGAAACTGTATAATAACATACCCAATGAGCTAAAAAGCAAAGTGAATGTGGTGAGAATGATATTCTTTTTCATAATATAAAAAATTAGATGAATGGTACTTGTAAAATGACTAAGTGATATTAGATTTATACAGGCCTTAGTTTCTTCATCCATTTGCCGGCATAAGCTGCGAACCACGTCAGGCCGAGTAACAAGGCTACTACAAGAAACGGCGCCGGGCTTTTCTTGTCGCCAATTCCATTGTTGTTGCCACCGCCATCTCCAGGTGCAACGGGTAGAATTTCATTTTTGATTTCTTCAGGCTTTTCTTTCATGTCTTTCACATATTCCCTCACATATTGGGTGCTTTTCGGATCTACCCAACCCGCTAATGCATACATTTCATCTACTTCATTTCTTCTGCGATTGTACAAGTCTGACAGATAATTTTGTGCTTTGTCACAGTCGAACGCACCGCTTGCGGGATGGGTGAGAATATAGCGGCACTGGAAATTTTCGTTGTTGGGCGTAATCTGAAATTGTAAATCAGCAGGGAATTTTCCGCGACTGTAGCGCACATGCAAGCGCGTGAAGAAAATGGTGGCATTGCCATTCATTTCATTCAACCAACTCACTCCGGCATTCACAAAATCCTGGTTGTAGGGAGGATTGCCCACACATGGATCGCATTTCACCGCAGTATAAGGACTCACATTCCAGGCGTATTCAAGAAATACCGCATTGCGACCTTCGCGCTGGTAAGTCCTTTCGAATATAGCTTTGTAAAACTCACCGAATTTCTCTTTTACGAATAATGGAATCTTTCTGTCAGTTGGCATTTTTACTGTTCTGTAATTGGTGCACTCCAATCTTCCGGTTTGGGTAAAACCATATACAATCATGTCCTGAGAGCCCTGACTGTTGGCCATTCCCAGGCGAATCGGCAACATAAACTTCTCGTGATCGAAACTCAGTTGCAAAGGTCTCAGATAGCCCGAAGTAACGTCCTTCATTTTTTCAGCATTCACTTTTACCACAAAAAATTTCATATTGCTTTTGATATAAGGCTGAAGCACTTCTTCTGCCGAGGCTGGAATCTTATAGTTGTTTGCCGTCAGCCAGTCTTTTAACCCGGTAGATTCTTTGGCCGAAAGAATCAGCACTTCATATTCTTCAATACTATATTGGGCCTCGATAGTGACGCCGAATTTCTTTGCTTCATTTAATGTAATGGCCTTTCCTACAGAGGTCGGTGCGGCCGACATTTCAAAGACCATCTCATCTTTAGAGAAGTAATCATAACATGGATTTTGATCGTAGTATTCCACCAATCTGGGAGCAGAATAGTCGTTCAATACATTGAATACATTTCTTTCAACCACGCGTATATCATTTTCTTTGAGCAAAACCGGAACCGGCACCACCATGGCAAAATCCTTGAGATCGCCTTTGAAGTCACTGCTCATGGTAATCACGTTGTGAATACCATCACGGACAATAATCACTTCAGATTTGTTGTTGAAAAGCGAGGCATCTGCCTTGGCCACATAGAAGCCACAGAAACTGTACAGCATCATGCCCAAAGAACTAAAGAGCAGGGCAATAGAGGTGAGAATGATATTCTTTTTCATAATATAAGTAATTGAATGGACTATTTATTTTTGATCGGCAGTTTTCCATTGGAAAGCCGGCCGTTTTACAAGGTAATCAAGTATAATATTTACTGGTGTGGCAAAAAACAAGGCCCAGAATGGAGCGCCATTGATAAAGTGGAAGTTGGAGAGGTAAAAACTCAGACAGGCCACCGCTCCGGCCCATATTATTCTGGCCCATTTACCATTGGGATTGGTCATTGGATCGGTGATCATAAATAAGGTGAAGAGCCACAATGAACCGCTGCTCATTTTATGAAACAATAAATCCCAATCCCATCCTAGGTATAAAATTGTACGGCAATATTCTAATGCGAAGAGGACAGCTATAAAGACAAGGCCTGTTTCCATTCGCTTAATGCGCGACAATACACTTAATCCGAGTGCGCCAATGAGTAATACCAGCAATGCACCACTTCCCCATTGTCCGGGTGATATCCAGGCATCACCCGATATAAGTATCACGAGCACAATTCCGAAGTTTGCCGGATTCCAGAGGTGTTTACCTGAGATTTTGAGCAAAATCTTTTGTCCGATCGCAAACCAACCAGCAAGAAAGAATAGAATGGGAGAATTGGTTTTAAGAAGCAGGCAAAGTCCGAGTGAAGTAATCAGTGCACTTTTTATGGAGTGGGAGGGAAGGCCGGCAAATCTTATGGCCAAAAGCTGTACAATAAGACATCCGCTGAAGGCAGCCACAAAATTGAAATAATCGCTGTCCCAACTCAGGTAGAATATTCCGTAACACAAAAGTGTAAGTTGAGAAATAATCTGGAAATGTCTGCCATCAGACCTGAACCATTCAGTGGTTTTTTGCAGACGTGAATCGAGGTGTGAAATAAGAGCCATAATTGCCGATTTGAAAGGCAGTACCTTTCATTGGCCAATGGGTTCAATTAGAAATAAAAAAAAACGCGGACAGAAAGTTCTCTACCATTTAGCCCGCGTTTTTTGTATATAGTGTAAAACTTTGTGTTGAACGATTTTGTGAGTGAAAATGTTTCAGAAATAAATAGTTGAAACGGCATATCATACAAAATAAAGAGGCCCCCACGTTTGGAGGCCTCTTCAATGCTTTTTTAACGGATTGCTTAATTAACCAAAATGAAACTTTCTACATGGTCTTGAACGGGGAGCGCTTTTATAAAGTTTCATTTTTTAATGAATAATAATGTCAGAAACTCTGTAAGCCTTGTCACGACACGCTTTGAAGGAGTAATTAAATGAAAATAGAAAAGGCCCAAATGGGCCTCAGACAAATATTCAGATTTTTTTATTGTAAAAAACTCTTCATTACTGCATCGATTTCTGCTTTCATCTGATCCATTTCTACTTTGCTGTATTCTTTGGAAATTAAAAATTCAGCATCTTGAACGGGTTCAAATGAAACGGAACGTGCTCTGAGTTTCATTCGTTTTCCATATTGCTCAATGTCGTAGCCAAGAAGAAAACCATCTACTGAACTGAATTGATTCCACCAATTGGAATGACTCAGACCAATGCCTTTAGTGTGATACAATTCAATTGAGGGTAACGAATCATTTTCAAAGTGTGCGATACTTTTGGTGCAAACATATCCTGCAATGGTTTCGGTAATAGCTGTTTTTTCAATCCGAACCTGAGGATATTGCTTAACCCATTCTTTCACCTGCCCTTCATTCATTGCCACTGCGAATCTTTTGGACATATTCTTCAACATCTGAATTGCACTTTTCTCTTCTTCGTCCAAAATAAGATCGGTGGTCATTACATCATAGCTCGAGCGTATTTTGGAGTGCATTTTAGAGCCTTTGAATTGCAGTACCATTTCTTTGGGATACAATTCGAGCATGAGTTTATTTTGTTCGAATGGAAAGGTTACATCATAGATTATCTTGCCCTCAAGACCATCTGTTGCCGTTTTGTTCTTACAAGAAAACAAACCTACAGCGCAGAAGCAGCAGAGTATTATGTGTAAAGGATTGAAGGCGAATTTCAAAATATCAATAGGGATTAAATGCCTGTATTCCCATTCTTACGGGGGCTTTGCGCTGAAGGTTTCAACTTTACCCATGAATGCAATACTTTTACCCCCCACATGAAGTTACAAACCACAAATTCAATACTAATGATTCGCCCTAATTCATTTAGGATGAACGAACAAACTGCGACCAACAATTATTTTCAAAAGAACCTTAGTCATTTGAGTTTTTCAGAAATTCAGGAGAAGGCATTGGCAGAATTTGATCATTTTGCCATGAAATTGATTGAAAAGGGTATTGGTGTCATTGTGATCGAGGACGATCCGGCAGCAAATACACCCGACAGCCTTTTCCCAAACAATTGGCTGAGTCTGCATGAAGAGGGCAAAGCTGTTTTGTACCCCATGTTTGCCGAGAACAGAAGACCAGAGCGTAGAATAGATATATTGGATTACCTCGCCGAAAAGGGCTTTGATATAAATGATGTGGTGGATTTATCGGATGCAGAGCAGTTCAATGAGTTTCTTGAGGGTACGGGAAGTTTGGTTCTAGATAGGATTCACTTTCAGTGCTTCGCGGCACTTTCTCCGAGAACGAATTTATCCCTTGTTGAAGAATGGTGCGACCTGATGGGCTTTGAATACAATGTCTTCCATGCTTTTCAAACCAGCGAGGGCGAACGACGGCCTATTTACCATACGAATGTGATGATGAGTATCGGTGAAAACCTGGCCATTCTGTGTGCCGATTGCATGGATATTGAATCGGAAAGGCAAAATATAATTGCGACATTAAAGAAATGCGATAAGGAAATATTATACATCACCGAAGAACAACTCAATCATTTTGCAGGTAATATGTTGCAAGTGAGAAAGGGCGACGGGAGTTTATGCTGGATTATGTCTGATGCTGCATTTCACTCACTGGATAAAGCACAAATAGAAAGACTTGAAAATGACGCTGAAGTGCTTCATGTTCCTTTGGACATTATAGAAACACTTGGCGGAGGAAGTGCCCGTTGTATGTTGGCAGAGAATTTTCTTCCTTTACTTGTTGATTCGGAGGATGAATAAAAGTCAAAGTAAATCCAGGTAGTGCGATGGTGAGAATAACTTGTCTGTTAAGGCACTTCGTGCCCTTAATGTAAAAAAATAAACACCTTAGAAAGTAGGGGAAGTAAGAAAGTAAGAATTGCATTTTATCCTTCGCGCTCTTACTTTCTAACTTTCTTAGTAGTAAAAAATAAACACATTAGAAAGTAAGTGAAGTAAAAAAGTAAGAATTGCATTTTATCCTTCGTGCTCCTACTTTCAAACTTTCTTAGTGGTAAAAAATAAACACATTAGAAAGTAAGTGAAGTAAAAAAGTAAGAATTGCATTTTACCCTTCGTGCTCTTACTTTCTTAGTGGTAAAAGAATAAACACATTAGAAAGTAAGGGAAGTAAGAAAGTAAGAATTGCATTTTATTCTTCGTGCTCTTACTTTCTTAGTGGTAAAAAAATAAACACATTAGAAAGTAAGGGAAGTAAGAAAGTAAGAATTGCATTTTACCCTTCGTGCTCTTACTTTCTTAGTGGTAAAAAAAATAAACACAATAGAAAGTAATTGAAGTAAGAATACATTGTTATTTTTCGACACCATCGACATCATTCCGAAAAATCCAATTCGCACGGTTCGTTTTTTAGTTGGTTTATGTATTGATTAACAGTTTGTTCCTCTTCACTTATTGAATGCAGGAAAGCACCACTTACTCAAACCTTCCCAGTTTAAACTGACTAAAAGTCCATTCCATTGTTTCTAGCGGCCCATCAATCTGATTGCTGAACCACGGACTTAATTCTTCGTCATTGGGATTTTTAATGATATGAATTTCTTGTGCAGGCATATAGCCTTGTCCCAATAAAAACACCTTTTGGCCCGAACTGTTTTTTGCCACATCCACTACCATCACTGCATGCCCTGGTGAGCCTCCCACCACAAATACATCACCAGGCATTATATCGTTTAGCTCTACTTTTTTCAATTCTTTTTCTACCGATAAAGTTCCGGCGTAAGTAAAAACAATATCCAGATAAGCCCTGAAGCTCTCATGTGTGGTAGAAGCTTCTGCTTTTTTTATCCATGAAGTTTTGTTGCCATTCACCGCAAGCCTGTTTCCATTTCTCCAGCTCATATAATCCATCAAAAATCCATTGGTGAGATGAAATTTGATTTTTTCAAATTGTTTGGTTTTCCACAAGTACTCCGCCCTCAATCTTATACATGCATCGGCACATTGCTGTAAATCTTTTTTCCCAATTTCCATGTCTACCACAGCTACGTGCACATTTTGCCAGGGCTTGTCTTCACCCGAAAAGAGTTTCACTGTGCTGCCATTGGCTTTGAGCGGCAGATTGCGCAGATATTGGGTCATGGAACCTTCTCCGGCCAAAAGCCTTGTAAAACCTTGGGGTACTTCAAATCTGGATTCAATGGTGGTACCGTCGGCCTTGATCATTTCCGGATTCGGTGCCTGAGACGGATTGATTTGAGATCCGCAGCACACTGAAAAGAAAACTACAAAGGTGAGTATGGCTATTTTCATGGGTTGATAATCGGAAATTGAAGTCAAATATTGCAAACAAAAGCATTGTTCATGCAAGATGCTCAGTAATTTACACCAAATAATATCGACAAAAAATCAATGGGAAAGAGCTGTAAAATTGTACGATCAATAAATGATATAAATGACTTGTCCTCTTTTATTTTCAGGCTCCAATACCGATTTGGTATCTGTTTGAGTAAAATCAAGCGCAGCGAAGATTCTACCAAACATCTACTCTCCCGGCATATACCACTGCATCATTTCAATTAGTCTGTGGGCTAAATTGAACTGAACATTGGCATAACTTGCGCCCAATATTTTAATTATGATTTCTCAGGCATTCAACATACAACATTTTGTAACCAACGCAGCGCAATCTGCCATTGAAAAACTCTTCGGGACTGCCGTTCCGGGCGAACAGATTCAACTGCAAAAGACCAGAAAGGAATTTGAAGGAAATATTACGCTTGTGGTGTTTCCGCTGGTCAAAACTTCGAAGAAAAGCCCCGAAGAAACAGGTAATCTGCTGGGACAATATCTGATGGACAATGTGCCGGAAATTTCAGCATTTAATGTGGTAAAAGGATTTCTCAATCTATCACTATCCAATTCTTTCTGGCTATCATTTTTCTCCAGTGCACTGGAAGAAAGTCATTTTGGATATGCCGCGCCCGACACTAAACCAAGAATTATGGTTGAGTTTGCCTCTCCCAATACCAATAAGCCACTGCATCTGGGGCATTGCAGAAATATCTTTCTGGGAGATTCTGTAAGCGCTATCATGAAGGCAGTGGGTCACAAAGTGACAAGGGTGCAAATAATCAACGACAGGGGCATTCATATCTGCAAGAGTATGGTGGCATGGAAACAATTTGGCCATGGTGAAACGCCTGAAAGTGCAGGTACCAAAGGCGATAAGCTGGTGGGTAAATATTATGTGATTTTCGATCAGGAAATGAAGAAACAGGCCGCAGAACTTGTGGCCAAAGGAGTTTCTGAAGAAGAAGCCAAAAACCAAACACCCATAATGCTGGAAGCCCAGGAAATGCTCAGGCAATGGGAAGCCCGCGATGAAGGAGTAATTGTACTCTGGAAAACCATGAACGGTTGGGTGTACAATGGTTTTGATGTTACCTACCACAAAATGGGTGTCCACTTCGACAAGCTTTACTACGAAAGCGATACTTATTTATTGGGAAAAAAGGAAGTGGAAGATGGCTTAAAAAGCGGTGTCTTCTTTTCGAAAGAGGATGGCTCAATCTGGGTAGATATGACTGAGGATGGTCTGGATCAAAAAGCCCTTTTGAGAAAGGATGGAACTGCCATGTACATTACACAGGACATCGGCACGGCTATTCTCAGATTCAAAGATTATCCCGACACAATATCGCAGGTCTATACTGTAGGCAATGAGCAGGAGTATCATTTCAAAGTGCTTTTTACCATTCTGAAAAAACTTGGTTTTTCGCAAGGCGAAAACTGTTACCACCTCAGTTATGGAATGGTAGAACTTCCTGAAGGAAAAATGAAAAGCAGGGAAGGTACAGTGGTCGATGCTGATGATTTGATGGATGAAATGACCAACGTGGCCCACGAAGTCTCCATGGAGCAAGGAAAAATGGAAGGCCTTCCTGAAGAAGAAAAGGAAGAGCTCTATCATAAAATAGGTATGGGAGCCCTTAAATATTTTCTGTTGAAAGTGGATCCCAGAAAAAACATGGTCTTTAATCCAAAGGAGAGCATTGATTTTAATGGACATACCGGCCCTTTTATCCAATATACCTATGTTCGCACACAAGCTGTAATGCGCAAAGCAAATATTGAAGAAACTGTTCTGGAGGCAATGGGTGCCACATTCTCAAATGTAAAAGACCTTGTTTCTAAAGCAGAGCTCGACCTCCTGGTGAGGATTTATGAATGGCCCGAGGTACTTGACGAATCTGCCATGACCTACAACCCCATGCTCATTTCGCAATACGCCTACGACCTGGCCAGGGATTACAATACTTTCTACCAGCATTCTCCCATTTTGAGAGAGGAAAATGCCGACCTGCGCTCATTCAGACTGGCCATTACTTATAAAACCGGAGTAATGATCAGGCAGAGCATGGAATTACTGGGAGTTGCAATGCCGGATAGAATGTAATACCGATTCGGTATCTGTTTTAGTGCAATCTGCGCTGCGCTTGATTGCACTAAACAGCTACTCTCTCGGTATTTACCACTGTATGATTTCATCTACGGCATGGACTAAATTAAAATGAACATTGGTATAAGTTGCAACGCTTTGGCTTCTAGTGTTTTCTGAATTACGCACAAATTTTGGTGAAATCTTATTGCTAAAATTTTATTTAGAACCGTTTTTAATAACATCTTTGCGGCCATGTCCAAGGTCATTATCGCCGATAGCAATCAACTTATCAGAACAGGGCTCAACGCCATTCTGAGTCAGTACGATGAATTTCAGATTGTGGCTGAAGCCCATTCCGACGACCAGTTGATAGAGGCAGTAAGGAGTTTTACCCCCGATATTGTTTTGCTTGATTTTGCGGCCAAGAACTTCACCATCGATGTCATTCTCAGAATTCACCGTACCCATGCAAGAACTAAAGTTGTGGCCATTACAGGAGAACAATCCGGAATGACCATCGTGAGTGCCATCAGGGCAGGAGTAAAGAGCTACATCAAAAAAGATTGCGATATTCATGAGATTGTGGATAGCATCAGAGAAACCAGCCGCGGTGGACAATTCTTTTGTGGTCAGGTGCTGAACACCTTGCGCAAAGAGGCCATTGACGTGAACGATCTCGACATTGCTGAATTCAACTGCGAGCCGGTCACCATCAGCGAAAGAGAGATGGAGATTATCAAGTGGATTGCAGAAGGTTATACGAACAATGAGATTGCTGAGAAGCTCTTTCTTTCGCCACATACCGTCAATACGCACCGCAAGAATATACTTCAGAAACTGGGGGTGAACAACACAGCGGCAATCGTGATGTATGCGGTGAAAACACAACTGGTCAGCCCCAATAAATTTCTTTTCAGCCCCCAGAATTGACATTTCCTCCCTTTTTTCGGTAGTTTGCAAATATTTATGTCTTTCTATTGCCCGATATTCCTAGTTTTGTAGCATACCGGACGAACGTAATGTGCGGGCTTCCGAATCAAAAGAGTTATTTACATTTATTAAAATAAAGCTTGCTTAATGATAGCAACTTCAACACCGATAGAAGTTACAAAAACTTCACAAAGTAGAATTCAGCAAGTACAGTGGGACGATCTGGGGTTTGGGAAAACGTTCAGCGACCACATGTTGGTGATGCATTATGAAAAAGGACAATGGCAAACTCCTGTCATCATGCCTTATGGTCCATTGCAGTTCAGCCCGGCCATTAGTGCATTGCATTACGGACAGGCTATTTTTGAAGGCCTCAAAGCTTATCGCAATGACCATGAAGAAGTATTCGTTTTTCGTCCGCGAAAAAATGCCGAGCGCCTCAACGAATCTGCGAAGAGAATGTGTATGCCGGAACTTCCCGTGGAGTTGTTTGTGGATGCGGTAACCCAATTGGTTCAATTGGACAAAGACTGGGTTCCGAAAGGTGAAGGAGAATCTCTTTACCTCCGCCCGCACATGTTTGCTACAGATGAGTACGTGGGTGTAAAGCCAAGTGATAGTTATATGTTCGTGATATTCTCCTGCCCGGTTGGCAAATATTATACTAACGAACTCAAGGTAAAAACAGAAACCAATTTTACACGCGCTGTTAAAGGCGGAACAGGACATGCAAAAGCCGCCGGTAATTATGGCGCATCATTGTGGCCTACTCAAATAGCCAAAGACCAGGGTTTCGATCAGATTCTTTGGACCGATGGTCAGGGCCACGAATATTTCGAAGAAAGTGGCACCATGAATGTGATGTTTGTGAGTGGAAATACTTTGATGACCCCCAAACTTACAGACTCAATATTAGATGGAGTTACCAGAGACAGCGTGCTGCAACTGGGCCGCGACTGGGGCTACCAGGTAGAAGAACGCAGGGTTTCTGTAAAGGAAATTGTTGACCTGATGAAAGAAGGTAAGCTCGACGCAGCCTTTGGTGTAGGCACAGCAGCCACCATTGCTCCCATAAGAGTGATTAATCACGAAGGCGTCAGTTATACTTTAAGAGATTATGTAGAAAATGACTTTGCTCCGAGAGCAAGTAATTTTCTGGACAGACTCAAAAGAGGTATGGAAGCCGATATTCACAATTGGAATTATCGGGTGTTGTAAAAGTATATTTTTTTGGTGAAGTATAATATTGGACAGCTTTGGGGTTGTCCTTTTTTTTGGTACAACAAAGAGGTTCTTTTTTCCGAAGGGTGCGCAACATCAATTACTATGCCCATGATTCATTTTCCTGGCAAAATAAAAGGCTTTTTTTTCTTAGTGGTTTATATTTCAATGTCTTGCTCATTAAAATTGGGTGATTTAACCCCCATTCAGGAGGGTGATTACACTCCCCTAAAATTGGGTGTTTTAACGCTTGTGGAGGAATTATTTAGGTCATTACTTAGGTATCAGTTTTTGCCGGTTTTGAATTTTTACATTTCTCTGCCTACGAAAATTGACTATTGAGCCTTTATTGATTTTATTAGCCACACTTAATTCAAGAGCCACTCACTCTTTGCAATATAATTTGTGCTTTTCAATCTTAAAGTAGTTTCAGTGTTAAAATCTTTATTAACCCATTAACTCATTCTTTCAAAATGAAGACAAGCATCATTTATTGTTTTTCGCTACTCACTCTGTTTATGTTTCATTGTTCGCTGCAAGCGCAAAACTCCGAACCCACGCTTTTTACGCCAAAAGGTTTGTTCGAGCAAGTACGCGATAAGGATGGACGCGTTTCTAATCTGGAATCCATTTTAATCAATTACAATTTGCCCGACAGCAAAGGTTCTAACGGACTGTTACCCGCTCTCAACACAGGTTATTTTGTGCTGCATTTCGCTAATGGATCAGGCATGGAGTCTGCAACCAATGCAGATCATATTGCCCGGCGTGAAATTATCGGTAAAGTATTTCAGGATGTGTCCAATTTTATTACTCCTGCATCAGCCAGTAACCAGGTACATATTTTGGTGCGCAATTTTGCCGATTTTACAGATGCCCCCGCTAGTGCAGTGGCCGCATCGAGCGCTTACTATGTAATGCCTCACAATTCAGGCGCGGCCAGTGGCGACATTTTAGATGGCGCAGTTTACCAGACCATAAATTCAGGTTGCGATGCATACTCCGCCGTAACCAGTTCAGGTGCAAATACAGGACTACCTGTTGGTGAAACGAATTTATTCTACCACGGCTTTGCAGCCTTCAATTTTAATCAGCTCTGGAATATTAATTCAGCCAATCCTGCCTCTGCCTCTGAAGTAGATTTCTACAGTGTAGCATTGAAGGAGGTTATGAATTGCCTTGGTCTTGTTTCGCTGATCAATGACGGTGGACAATCTCAATTCGGCAACGACCACAAATACTTTAGCCGGTACGATACACAATGCAAGACAGCTACCAATATACCCTTTATCACCAATAGCGGAGCTTGCAATATGTGCAATTACTTATGGAATCCCCTTCTAGCGGTAAGCAGTTGTATCGATAACAATTACAACAATACCAACAGTACCATACATTATAAAACTATTTCAGAAACGGGTGTGGGCAATACATCTATGAGCAGAAGTCCATCCAATTCTGATGCGGAAATGCTTTGTTCTTTGGGGTATTCTGTCAGCAATTCATTTGGATCTAATGCCAATTTGAATCTCGCTTCATTTTCCCTCAATTGCACTAACTCTAATTCGTTATCAGTTGCCAGTGGCACCTCAGTTGATGGAGCGCTCAATTTATTGGGTAATTCAGGAGTTGACTTAACTATTTCTGGAAGTTTATTCTTAAACAATTACAGCAGCAATGTTACTTTTCAATGCTTGCAGGTGGTTGAGGGTGGTGGAACATTAAATATTGGCAGCGGCGGAAGTTCATCCAACATTGTTTATTCTACCAGTGCAGAAGCGCGCAATACCTATCACGTGCTGCGCTATAACTTAACCGATGGAGCGAGAAGTAGCGATTTTCGTTATGTCGTATTGAAAATGATGGGTGGAGGATGTGTTGAAGATAACTGCCAGCTCCTGAATAATGGAGATTTTGAAAGTTTTGATGGCTTTTCATGCACGATGTCCAATATAGATGCACAACAATGCTGGACAGATTTCTCTGGTGATTCCAACATCATGTCGCCAGCTTGCGCAGGCACTGCAATGGCATTCCCGACCGGTGCTTTGAATTCGAATATCGAAAGTGGCGTCAGTGGCAATGGCACCAATGTGCTTTTACTGGCTGGTACGCCTCAGACTAGTTCATATTTTGAAGAATCCATTCAACAACAAATGAATCAGCCCCTTGCTGTGAACGAATCTTATATGCTCAGATATTCTGTTAGAATGATTTCAGGCGCCAATAACAACCAGCAACGTATGAGGGCAGTATTTACCACAGATATGCAGACCACTAATCCACTTAACTGGAACCCAGGCAATTTCACCGAATTGTTTCCTTTTATGGATGTGCCAGACGATGGCCAGTGGCACAACTATAATCAAACGATTGTAGTTCCCAATATTCCTAATTTGGATGTTTTTATTTTTGGAACTGACCCTTCATCTATATATCCCTTCGGTCAACCTCAACTCACATACGCAGTGTTCGATGATATACAACTCACCCACATCGACAACAGAGTACTACAATTTCCTCCCAATACATGCGGTTCCGTGAACTGGAATAACATGTTGAATTTTGTAAGTCCCACAATCAACAATGGCGAATTTGTTATCAACGGTGTACCGCAGGGTTCGGGCGATTTCCAATGGAGTACCAATGTGCCGGGCACATACACTATTCAATTTAATTATGTGGACGCATTTCATACCTGCCAATCCATACAGCAGACCATCAACGTTCTTCCGCAGCCTTTGGCCAATATAACATTCACCGACAATAATATTTGTATCGGAGAAACGATACAGCTTACCGCCGTGAACAACGGGCAGGGAAATGCCACCTACGCATGGTCGCCTATGAATATTACCTCGCCTGATGCGGGAGCTGTGGTGAATGCCACATTTAATGTAAGCGGATTTGTCTCTGTTGTGGCCACCGTAGGAACTTGTACTAGTTTCGACGGACAGTTTTTTGCCGTTACCGATTGCCCACCAGCCGTGGTAACGCCAGTAATTACAGGTGAAAGTTGCTACAACGAATGCGATGGCTCTATCGCTTTAACCGCGCAGAATCCCTTTACCATAGTGTGGAGCAATGGCAGCACTTCACCCGCTATTAGCGGCCTTTGCCCTGGTACTTACCTCGCCACCATTTCTATGCAGGGTTTCGATGTAACCCAATATACCTACGTAGTAAGTGGTCCACCCGTGGGAACATTGTACAATGGCAACCTGCCTCCCATAAATGGTGTGGTGACGTGGCCCGCCAATTTTAATGTAACCTGCGACCAGGATATTGTGATCAACGCTAATTCGGTGCTCAATATGACCAATGGCACCAACAACGTAATTCGTTTTACAAATAACCACGGTATTATTATTATGCCGGGCGGAACCCTTAAGGCGAATTATACCTTGTTCACCAGCACCTGCGGAGATTGGTGGAATGGTATTTCCTGCCGGGCCAGTTCGCAAACCGTGCGCGGCATGGCAAGGCTCAACCAGGGCTGCACCGTAGAAAAGGCCATACACGCCTTTATGAATCACGATGGAATTGGCGTTGGTGGCAACAGGGGCGGCAGGATAGAAGCCCATGGAGTTACCTTTAGAAACAACGACCGTGATGTTGAGCTAAGAACATTCAGTGTTAACCCAACCATCGACTATGGAGCCAACTTTTATGGTTGTACCTTTCTTGTCAATACAGACGCACTTACACCCATCGATGCCAACAACTTTAGGGTAGAACTGAATACCAATGGTAGAGTAAACTTTGTGGGTTGCCAATTCAACAACCAAAACAACACCATGGTTACTACAGACCACATGAAAGCCATTGACGGATATAAATCCTGCATTCTGATGTACGAGACAGTAGCCTATCCCAACAGCTCCATTAAGGGATTCGATTTGGGAATAGACCTGCTGGAAAGTGGTGCTACCTGGAACAATATCTACTCTACTGAATTTGCGTGTTACCGCGGTATTTATTTTGGCTCACAATCCAAAGGCCGCATATCCTTTTGCGACTTTGGCAATATGCCCGCGGGTATGTCTGCCGATCCAATACCTACTGTGGACGACGAAGACCTGAATCTGGATGGCTCAATGGACGATGGCAGTTACGGCATTTATCTGGTGGGCGGTTTCAACAATATCATCAGCGACAACCAGCTTGCTATACAGCAAGAGGCTATCAACCGGTACGGTATCATCTGCATCAACAACAACAGGCAGAACAACATCCACAACAATACTTTTACCAACCAGAAGAGGGCCCTAACCTGCTGGAAAAGAAATAAATTTCAGGATGGCAGCAATGACGGTGTGCGCATTACCTGCAACGATTTTGTTACCACCACTTCAGGCGGATATGACATAAGGGTGCAGGATATAGGCAATACGCCCAATGCGGGCATTGCATGGAAGCAAATGGATTATGTCCAGACAAACAAATCAGCTTTCAATCAATTCGATCCGAATGGACAGCCTACCTGTGATGACGACAATGATCTGACGGCCGTAGGTCACCGCTATTACTATTTCCCGGGCGAAGGTTTTATTGAGTATTGTGGAAGTGTACAACCAGTGCAAACTGGTCAGCAGGGAATATGTCTCCCTATTGACCTCCCTAACTTTTCTCCAACAGGAAGCCCCATTTCCATCAGCACGGCCCTGGCCGCGGTAGATGTGGCTTACAGCCAGAAATTTAGCCAATGGCTGAGTATAGTGGATGGAGGCAATACGGACGAAGTAGTGGACCAGATTCTGATGGCCGATTTTACAGATGCCATGGACCTCTACCACGACCTAATGTCTAAATCGCCCGCCCTGAGCGACGAAGCCATGGTAGAGGCCATTAAAAAAGAGTACGACTTTCCGGCCAGTTTGCTCACTGCCATACTACAGGCCAACCCCAGCGCGGCCAAGAGCGCGGCCATACGGGCAGAGCTCGACAACAGAACCAATGCCCTTACGCCTTATCAGCGCGCCTTGATCAACGAGGGCATCAACCTTACCAGTCTCAAAGAGGCATTGGAGGCCGACATGGTGGCCATCAACTTCCACCGCTACGAGATTTGCCGCGAGGCCCTGGAAGCTTTGATGCAGACGGATGTTAGCGACCCCAACACAGATGCACTGGTGGCGGAGGTAATGAACAAAGAATTTAATGTCTATGACCGCTACCTGAACATCAACCGCCAGCTCAACAGCGGCGATCAAGCCACGGCGCTCTGGCTGCTGGAAGATGCTAAAACGGCATACAACCTAAGCCCCCGCCAATGGAACGAATACTACGAAATGATAGAATTGTACAACCTCGAAATGCAGTTGCTGTCGGTACCCACATCGCTCACCGCCACCCAGGTGGCATTGCTCGAAAGTAAAATGATGAGTAAGAACGATATGGTGGCCCAGAAGGCGTGGAGTCTGTTAATAGGCATGGGCAATGGCAACACGGACGACCCATTGTACGACGAGGAGGGAGCAGTGGCCAAAAGCCTGGTGCGCTTGTCTGATATACCCAAAGAGAGTATGGCCACCCTATATCCCAACCCTGCTGCTGCATTTTGTATCATAAAACTAAGTGAACCCATGGAATTGCATCGCGTTACGGTGAGCAATGCCTTGGGACAAATAGTACTGGAAACTCCTGTAGCGGCTGAAATGATGGAAATTCCGCTGGAAACAAAACAATTAAAAAGCGGCAGTTATTTTGTGCAACTTTGGACCAACCACAATGAACTGGTAAGTACATTATCTTTGATTGTAGAATGATAAAAAGAATTTTTTTTCTAGTGATGCTGGGTCCTGCTTTTTGCAGGGCTCAGTTTCCTACTATTGATTCTGTATATACAGAAGTAGAAACTGTAACCGAAGTTTTCACACAAATGCTTATGTCGCATGATACCATCATTGCAGTTGGAACCGGATTTATTCCCATTGGTCAAGGTTATCAGTTGAACAAGATAATTCGAAAATTCGATTTGAATGGAGAAATAATAGAAAGTATCTATACTCCAGACACAGTTGGTTTCTATTCACCCGACATATTTATGCGCACGTTTGACAATGGTTATTTGTGCAATACAGATAGGAATGGGCAACAGGCTTGGGACAATTATCTGTTCAAATACGATTCACTTTTCAATCACCAGTGGACGTGGTATGCCGATCCTTATTTGACAGACACCACTTACATCGATGTGGTAAAGTTGATAGAAAAACCCAATGGACATATTGCCGCAGTGGGGCGTTATGTCTGGAATGATGTCGTAGGCCCTACTACCCAGCAAGATACGACCGGAGTGGCCATTGCAGAATTAAATGAGTTGGGCCAGGTAGTTTATGCCAAAACCATTTATAAAAGTTCAGTCAAGAGATGGGTACGAGATGCAGTTATGCTCGATAATGGTAGCTTTATATTAAGTGGACAAAGTAATACTGGTCAATCAGGTGGAGGAACAATATGGATGCTCAAGGTAAGCAGTGAAGGTGAATTGTTGAATACCCATGTATGGCCAATGGGCAACTTTGGTTTTGATCCCAAATTGATCTTAAAGGGAGATTATGTTTACATGACTTATGCTTTCAGCGATGAATCTGTCGATTGGGTAGGCGACACGTTGGATATTGAATTGTATTTGTCGAAATTTAATTATGCCACCTGGCAGGAAGAAGAAAATACGGCTTTGCCCATTGCAGGAATGGCAGGAGAACAAAGAAGGGCTTTTATTGTAGATTTGATTTTGAATACCAACGACGAAATAGTGATCCTTTCTCATGTAACGGATGATGATTACACCGACAATAACCCTGATAATGATTCTCGTGTAATATTGTTTACTGCCATCGACCTGGAAGGCAATGTAATTTGGGAAAAAGTATTGGAATGGCCGGATATTACTATTTTGAACGACGCTATTGTATGGGATTTAATGCTCCTGCCCAACGGAGGCTATGCCATTTATGGTGAGATTACTGGTCTTACAGACGAGTATGCACAAAGACATTGGTTTATCATCACCGATCCGTGCGGAGATATAGTCTATAACGGTTGTATTGTCAATCTGGAAGAAGTATTTACTGCTCAACCTGATATTCAGCTTTACCCAAATCCGGCAAGTACCCAGCTCAGTATTTCATTTACAAATAACCTGAAAGAGTATAGCATTGCCGTTTACGATATGCAGGGCAAGTTGGTTTTGAGTGATAAGGTAAAAGCATATCAGGATGTAAAAAACCTCAATGTGGCAAATCTTGAGCGAGGAATTTATGCCGTTCAATTGGTTGAGCAAAATGCTTCTTCTAAATCTCCGGCCAACAAAACGATGAAATGGATAAAGGAATAGAAATTAAAGAGAGATTGAATTCAATATTTATCCCAATCCTGCATTTTGTATCATAAAACTAAGTGAACCCATGCAGTTGCAGCGTGTTACAGTGAGCAATGCCTTGGGACAAATAGTGCTGGAAACCACTGTAGCTGCAGAAATGCTGGAAATTCCGCTGGAAACAAAACAATTAAAAAGCGGCAGTTATTTTGTACAACTCTGGACTGATCGCAATGAATTGCTGAATACCTTACCTTTGATAGTAGAATGATAAAAAAGATTTTGTTTTTAATGATACTGAGTCCTGCCCTTAGCAGGGCTCAGTTTCCTACAGTTGATTCTGTCTATACAGAAGTAGAAACAGTAACTGAAGGCTTTAATCAAATGCTAATGCTGCACGATACCATTCTTGCGGTTGGAGCGGGTTTTATCCCCGTAGGCCAAGGATATCAATTGAATAAAATAATCAGAAAAATTGGTTTAAATGGAGAAATTTTCGAAAGTATTTATGTTCCGGATACTGTTGGTTTTTATCCGCCTGACATATTCATGCGCACGCTTGACAGTGGCTATTTGTGCAATACCAGTAATTCGTCTCAACAGCAGTTTCTTGACAATTATTTGTTTAAATACGATTCGTTGTTCAATCACCAATGGACATGGTATGCCAATCCTTATTTAACTGACTCCACATATATTGATGTCGTGCAGTTAATAGAGAAACCCAATGGGCATATTGTTGCCGTCGGTATTTACGCATGGAACGATGTAATTGGGCCCACTACCCAGCAGGATACCACGGGAGTAGCCATCGTAGAATTAAATGAGTTAGGCGAAGTAGTTTATGCCAAAACCATTTACAAAAGTTCAGTCCAGAGATGGGTACAAGACGCAGTAATGCTTGCTGACGGAACGCTGGTAATATGTGGCTACAGCAATACTGGTCAATCAGGTGGAGGAACAATATGGATGCTGAAAGTAAGCAGTGAAGGCGAATTGTTGAATACCCATGTATGGCCTATGGGCAACTTTGGTGTCAATCCTAAGTTGATCTTGAAAGACGATTATGTTTATATGACTTATGCTTTCAGCGATGAGGATGTTGCCTGGGTTGGTGACACCCTCGATATTGAATTGTATCTGTCGAAATTTAATTATACCACCTGGCAGGAAGAAGAAAATACGGCCTTGCCTATTGCTGGAATGGCAGGAGAACAAAGAAGGGCTTTCATTGTAGATTTGATTTTGAATACCAACGACGAAATAGTTATTCTTTCTCATGTAACGGATGATGATTACACCGACAACAACCCTGATAATGATTCTCGTGTAATATTGTTTACTGCCGTCGACCTGGAAGGCGATATAATTTGGGAAAAGGTATTGGAGTGGCCGGATATTACTATTTTGAACGACGCTATTGTATGGGATTTAATGCTCCTGCCCAACGGAGGTTATTCCATTCATGGTGAGATTACAGGCCTTACAGACGAGTACGCAAAAAGACATTGGTTTATCATTACCGATCCGTGCGGAGATATAGTCTATAACGGTTGTATTGTCAATCTGGATGAAGTGTTTTCGGCTCAAACAAATATTCAGCTTTATCCCAATCCGGCCAGTACCCAGCTCAGTATTTCATTTACAAATAACCTGAAAGAGTATAGCATTGCCGTTTACGATATGCAGGGCAAGTTGGTTTTGAGTGATAAGGTAAAAGCATATCAGGATGTAAAAAACCTGAATGTGGCAAATCTTGAGCGAGGAATTTATGCCGTTCAATTGGTTGAGCAAAATGCTTCTTCTAAATCTCCGGCAAACAAAACGATGAAGTGGATAAAGGAATAGAAATTAAAGAGAGATTGAATTCAATATTTATCCCAATCCTGCATTTTGTATCATAAAACTCAGTGAGCCCATGGAATTGCAGCGCGTTACGGTGAGCAATGCCTTGGGACAAATAGTACTGGAAACTCCTGTAGCGGCTGAAATGCTCGAAATTCCGCTGGAAACAAAACAATTAAAAAGCGGCAGTTATTTTGTGCAACTTTGGACCAACCACAATGAACTGGTAAGTACCTTATCTTTGATTGTAGAATGATAAAAAAGATTTTGTTTTTAATGATGCTGAGTCCTGCCCTTGGCAGGGCTCAGTATCCTACTGTTGATTCTGTATATACAGAAGTAGAAACAGTAACCGAAGTTTTCACACAAATGCTTATGTCGCATGATACCCTCATTGCAGTTGGAACCGGATTTATTCCCATTGGCCAAGGTTATCAGTTTAACAAGATAATTCGAAAATTCGATTTGAATGGAGAAATAATAGAAAGCATTTATACTCCTGATACTGTGGGTTTCTATTCGCCCGACATATTTATGCGCACACGCGACAATGGCTATTTGTGCAATACCAGTGCGTCTCAACAGCAGTTTCTTGACAATTATTTGTTTAAATACGATTCGTTGTTCAATCACCAGTGGACATGGTATGCCAATCCCTATTTAACAGACTCAACCTATATAGATGTAGTGCAGTTAATAGAGAAACCCAATGGGCATATTGTTGCCGTCGGTATTTACGCATGGAACGATGTAATCGGACCCACTACACAGCAGGATACCACAGGAGTGGCCATAGCAGAATTAAATGAGTTAGGTGAGGTGCTTTATGCTAAAACCATTTACAAAAGCTCGCAGTCAAGGTGGGTGCAAGATGCAGTTATGCTTGATAATGGCATCTTTATAGTAAGTGGACAAAGTAATAATGGTCAATCAGGTGGTGGCACAATGTGGATACTGAAAGTAAGTAGTGAAGGCGAATTGTTGAATACCCATGTATGGCCCATGGGCAACTTTGGTGTCGATCCCAAATTGGTCCTAAAGGGAGATTATGTGTATATGACTTATGCTTTCAGCGATGAGGATGTTGCCTGGGTTGGTGACACCCTCGATATTGAATTGTACTTATCAAAATTTAATTACACAACCTGGCAGGAGGAAGAAAATACGGCCTTGCCCATTGCTGGAATGGCGGGAGAACAAAGAAGGGCTTTTATTGTGGATTTGATTTTGAATACCAACGACGAAATAGTGATCCTTTCTCATGTAACGGATGATGATTATACCGACAACAACCCTGATAATGATTCTCGCGTAATATTGTTTACTGCAGTCGACTTAGATGGCAATATAATTTGGGAAAAGGTATTGGAGTGGCCGGATATTACTATTTTGAACGACGCCATTGTATGGGATTTAATGCTCCTGCCCAACGGAGGCTATGCCATACATGGTGAGATTACAGGCCTTACAGACGAGTATGCTCAAAGACATTGGTTTATCATCACCGATCCATGCGGAGATATAGTCTACAACGGTTGTATTGTCAATCTGGAAGAAGTATTTACTACTCAACCTGATATTCAGCTTTACCCCAATCCGGCCAGTACCCAGCTCAGTATTTCATTTACAAATAACCTGAAAGAGTATAGTATTGCTGTTTATGATATGCAAAGCAAGTTGGTTTTGAGCGATAGGGTAAAAGCATACCAGGATGTAAAAACCCTGGACGTGGCCAATCTGGGGCGTGGAATTTATGCTGTTCAATTGGTTGAGCAAAATGCTTCTTCTAAATCTCCGGCCAACAAAACGATGAAGTGGATAAAGGAATAGTGCCGAAGAACTTTTCTGTTGGTGAAATGACTTTATTTCAAAAAAAATCTTGATCCAAAATACAATTGCCTTATTGTAATTAAAAGTGACCTCATAACATCTTAATACATCCCAAATGAAAATTCTCTCATTATTAACTGCCCTCTTCATTTTTCAAATCAAAGAACTGAAAGCCCAATGTTTAGGAATTTCAATGGATTCAGTTCTTTATCTTTGCGAGGATTCACAATTCCCAATTAATATTGGAGCTTCCATGGTAATTGACTCAATTTATGCACCATATACTTACTATTGGGACTATTTCTACGAGCCCTTTCCGGATTCTTCCATTAATTTTGATGAGTTCGATTTTTTGGACGATCCAACTGTTCAATTTCCAAATTTACTAAGCAGCATTGGTGGTGATACAATAGTTTTTAACCTAACCGCTATTGGTACAGATATGATTCAATGTAATGCTGAAATTTCTGTCATCACATCTTGCTGGAATACTGTACTTAATGGCTGCGATATGGTAAACATCGGCGGAGGTGAAAGCACAACCCTCTGCAGCATTTATGCGCCTTGCCTTGAACCTGCTTCTTATTCATGGACTCCAACAGAAAACCTGAATGACCCAACACTTGCCAATCCTTTGGCATCGCCGGAGGCAGGAACAACTTATTGTGTTGACATTACAGATGCCATCGGCTGTCAAGCTTCTTCCTGCATGGACATTGTAATAGGTATTGCAGAACAAAATAGACAAGAGCAAGTCATTCTTTTTCCAATCCCGGGTAAGGACATACTCAGTATGAGAAGCGATACTTCAATATCAACTATTGTAATTACTGATGCCGCAGGTAAAATAGTTTTAAGAGAAAAACCGAACTCTTCTCAGGCTTCTATAGACATTACATCGCTACCGGATGGCCTTTACTTTCTCACTTATACAATCGAAAACGGTGTGGAGAGTACTAAAATTTTCTCGAAAGAATAAAAAAAGAGAGCGATTTATTTCTCCTGTTTTACCAATGCTTATGGGGGATTTCAGCAGAATTTAATTATAGAAATTTCTCAGGGTTCCAAATTATACCAATGTTCATTTTAATTTAGTCCATGCCGTAGATGAAATCATACAGTGGTAAATACCGAGAGAGTAGCTGTTTAGTACAATCAAGCGCAGCGCAGATTATACCAATTCCAAATATAATTTAACCCAAAGGGTAAATTATTTTGTGAATTGGTTATGCCGCCACTAAAAATAAATAGTACTATGAGGCGCAGCCGAAATTGGACTATATTATTTTTGTAAGCGGTATTAGACTAAAACAGATACCAAATCGGTATTAATTCCTGAAAAGATTGCGATTGTATTCTTCTTCGAAGAAAACGATGAAAAGTATATTTTTTTGTCTTCCATTTATGACAATGGAAGGATTTGGTCTTGTAAATTCTTCCCGATTTGAATTTTAGAATTCAATAATGAATTAGATTCCTGGCATACCGAAAGCCAACTCTATTGAAAGGTAAATTTCAACCAATTTTCAGGATTTTTTTTGGAATCAGGGGTTAATCCCGCCCAAAGTTTATCCTGACACCGGTAATTTGAAAAAAAATGGCTCAAATACCCACAATATTTTATCCGAAATAGCTTTTTCTATGTGCTCACTTTACTTTTTTTTGGTTAGAGTGCGCACACGAAAAAAATTAAAGAGAAATAATAATGGAGACGAGAACATTAAGAGAAGTGCGAAAGGAAATTGGTGTGAGCCAGCGCGCACTTGCCAGAATGATTGGCGTTAATTCTTCTTTGATCAGCATGGCAGAAGGTGGATTCAGGAGTTTCAGAGAGGACTTGTGGAAGCAGGTGGAATTGCTGCTCAAGAGCAAGCGCGAATTGAAGAACAAACCACTTGCGCACACTCCCATGTTCGGCAAAAGCCCTGAAGAAATTCAACACAGCGTTCAATTGCAAATGACGATAAAGGTGGGAACATTGCGCATTAAAATTGCCAGTTATCAATTGAAGTTGAATGCCATGGAAAACACCTACAAGAGAGCGGAGAATAAGTTGAAAGTGTTCTTGCAGGAATACGAAACATTTAAGAAGATAGGCTACTACTGCGATCAACTGAAAGAGATGATTCGCAGCACCCAAAAATTAGTGGCCAATAACCATCCGCAATTGCAGCAATGGATTCGTTTACAAATTCAATGTATGGAGATGGGTGTGGCTAATATTTTGGGGCAGTTGCAAGGTGCGAATTGAAAATGTTGGCTATAATGTGAAAGATGTATGTTTTCATCGCCCAATGTATTTGCCTTTTATCTTTTTTTTAGCTCTTTGCATAAATTTTCACGAAATTTTGCGTGGAGATCTGACGAAACATATTTTTAGTCCATTCATGAATTTGGCGGCCCTTTTTTTAGAACGTTAATAGTGGGGAAAAACTGGGGCCCAAATAGAAAAACATGCGTGAAATATTTTTTTTAG
>JANNEQ010000030.1:0-1799 GCA_031378885.1 Flavobacteriales bacterium | reverse complement strand
ACGTATCACAACAATGTTGTAGCCCAACTCAAATTATTCTAACAAACCGCCGTGTACCAGACCGGTACGCACGGTGGTGTGAGAGGACAGTAGAGATAACTTTGTTCCGTAATAAAGCTATCTTTACTTCCTACTCGATTGGGTGAACGATAATGCTGTATGAAATTATTTTCTTTATCCTGCCGAGATCATTTTTTCCAATCAATTAAAGCACTAACTTTCCGGCTTAAAGTTGATTAAATTAAGCTCCGTTGAGTACGCAAGAATCAGCGTTTTTTTGATTAAATAATTGTAATGTTTGAAAAGAATAATTTATGGCGGCAGTCGGCAACAAATTGAAGTCAACTGATCCTTAATGAAAGTCGAAATAGAAAAAAAAATTGCCATGAAAGAGCAAAATGAAATAAAGATATTTGAAGACAAAAAAGTGAGAACGCTTTGGGATGAGGAGCAGGAGAAATGGTATTTTTCAATTATTGATGTAATTGAAATACTAACCTGCAGCCCAAGACCGAGGAAATATTGGAATGCCTTAAAAACAAAGCTAAAAGCCGAAGGAAGTGAGTTGTCCCATAAATTGGGACAACTGAAAATGCAGTCGGCAGATGGTAAATTTTACCTGACCGATGTGGCCGATACCGAGCAACTTTTCCGCCTGATACAATCTATTCCTTCGCCCAATGCAGAGCCATTTAAACTTTGGCTGGCACAGGTAGCTTCTGAAAGGTTGGACGAGATGCAAGACCCTGAACTGAGCATTGACAGGGCTTTAGAACAATATATGAAACTCGGCTATTCTGAAAATTGGATAAACCAGCGACTCAAAAGCATTGAAATACGCAAAGAACTAACCGATGAATGGAAAAAGCGGGGGTTGAAAGAAGGCATCCAGTTTGCGACACTCACCGATATCATCACCAAAGCATGGTCAGACAAAACAACCAAAGAATATAAAGTCCTAAAGGGTTTGAAAAAAGAAAACCTTAGGGACAACATGACCAACACTGAACTGATATTAAACATGCTAGCCGAAGCTTCCTCTAAAGATATTTCGGAAGCCGTGCAGCCCAAAGATTTTGAAGCAAGCAAAAAGGTTGCTAAACCTAGGTGGCAACGTAGCCAAAGTGGCCCGCAAAGAATTAGAAGCCAGAACAGGCAAGAAGGTAGTTACGGCATTGAACGCAAAATCTGTTTTGGGTTTGTCCGATAAAACCCAAAAGAAGAAGTGATGGCATTTTCGGCAAGATCGAGTGGACCGAATTCAACGAATTAGTAAAAGGCCATGGACCTGCAATAAAGAGTGCGAATCAGCCGGAAGGAAAGCTTGTGATGATGGAGTCTGGTTGAGGGATGTGGCAACGGAATATGCGGAGGAACAAAATGAAAAATAAACGTTGGTGGCGTAAGTTAATAGTCATAAATAATTTAAAAGAACTAAGGCAGTTTTTTGATTAACAATGGGCGTGGAAGAATGGTTGAATATTATTTCAAAATTGTGATCTGAGAACACGATAAAAGATATTTTAATGGTGAATTTAGATAATACGTATAAATACGCTGATATGGTATAGTATTAAGTACTAAATTTGATTTGTGATTTAAAGAATGCCCTGGGTTAGTCTGCCATATCGATTGAAATGGAATAGGATTAATTCAAACTATAATAAACGTCTTAATAATTTGCGGATAAAGATGTGAGTACTGTATTTGGTTTTTTAAATTTATTAAAGAAGCTATCTAAACATTTTTCCTCTTCAGATAAGGATTCAAAATACCTGTTATGTGTCACTGCTCTTCTG
>JANNEQ010000027.1:0-6477 GCA_031378885.1 Flavobacteriales bacterium | reverse complement strand
TGTACATTCCGATGAAAGTGTACCACCCATTCCGGTGAAAGTGTACCACCCAATTTAGATATAAGTTGATACAGTTTTGCTAAGTTATGAAAGGCTGTTTTATTTTTTCAATGTTTTTTTTCGGAGTGATTGTCCTTGGAGTTGTATGTGATGTGCTTTTGCTGACATTCTGTCCATTATTGCATCAGCGAGTGTTGGTTCACCGATGTATTCATACCAGGTATTGAAGGGTAATTGGGATGTGATGATGAGAGATTTGTACTCATATCTATCTTCGAGTATTTGCAGAAGAGTTAGCCTCATGTTTTGATCAACGGGTGATAGACCGAAGTCGTCCAGGATTAATACATCTGGCTTGGCCAGGCGAAGTATTAATTTTTGATATGACGCGTCTGCTCTGCTTGATAATACTTGTTCAGTGAGTTTTGGCATACTTACATAAAGAGATTTGTATCCTAAACTACACGCCTGCTGTCCAAGAGCTGTGGCCATATAACTCTTTCCGCAACCTGTGGCGCCGGTGATGAGTATGTTTTCACCACGGTCAATAAAGGAACAATCAGCCAGGGCTTGTACAGTTGTTTTATCCAGATACCTGTCGGGATGATAGTCGATACTCTCCAAAGCAGCGGCATATCGGAATCGGGCTTGCTTAACATACCTTTCTGTTTTTCTATTGGTGCGCCATAGGTGTTCGGATTGTGCAAGCATTGCAATTAACTGGTGTGCATCAGGGTGCTCGTGGGCAGGCATGTTGAGTAGTTGTTTGTAGTAGTCATACATTCCCGTTAGTCGAAGCGAACGAAGTTGTTCAAGTGTTTGTGTATTATTCATTTGATTTAAAAAATTTACGATTGATAAGCTTGGGCCCCACGTACAGTGGGATTGTTGGGTAGAGTATGTCGTGTATCTTGATGGGGATTGATTTCATCCAGTTTCTTATCAAGGATTTTGAGGATCACTTTATAACCCACACTTTTGTATAGCAAGGCTCTTGTACAGGCATTTTCAAGTCTTTTTTCTGTGTGTTTTTTTGCCGATGCGAGAACGCCTTGACAACTTTTGAAGTTTTGCTGACAGTGGGGGCCACGGTTTAATATTTCCCTGATTACTTGTTCTGTTGATGAGCCGATGCGTGCAGCATCTGAGATGAGCTGTTCTGGATCCATTCCTCCGGCTACCTTTTGATGACTCTCAGGCATGTGTTCTTTGATTGTAGTGTACAAATTGGAATGAGCATCGATGATATGACTTGCTATGCGATTGAAGCCAGAGTATATCTCAAGACTTTTCAAGTCATAGACGACTTGAACATGCTCGCCCACGTATGAAAAAGGAACGCTGTAGTAACGTCCTTTTCCATCCGCATTTTTTAACCATATATGATAGTTCTTTTGAACCAGAACCATCTTGCGGTACTTGAGAACAAATCCTATGTCGGGCAGTGGGCCCAATAAAGATTTTTCTTCTGCATCAAACAATTCTCTGCGAGAGGTAATTTCGCCTCTGTGGCAGCGTGCGTGATGGGCATCGAGTAGAGGGAGAATGGCCCGATTAATTTGCTCAGGGCTATAAAATATTTCATTTCGCAATGGGGCAAAGATGCGCTGATACACCAGAGCAACATGTCTTTCCACATGAGGTTTATCTTTTGGCTTTCGAGCGCGGGCAGCGTCTAGCCCCATTTTGTAATGATTACAAAGTTCCAGTAAAAGCTTGTTGAAGGTTGGCTCATAGCGGTCAGCCTTAATCACACCAGCCTTAAGGTTATCAAGTTTTAATGTTTTAGGAACACCTCCAAAATACTCAAGGGCAAGACCAATGGCATCCACAAATTCTTCTTGCTTTTGTGAGTATAGAACACGTACGAAAGTCATGCCGCTGAAGGGTAATGTCGCAACAAGAACTTCGCCTTCTATTTTTTCTGCTGTGGTAGGATCAAACCAACTCAACTTTTTTCCGGCAAAGTCAACTTGCATCAGTTCAGAAGCATAGCAAGGCTGAACCATTGATACATCCTTTCTTTTCTCATGCGTTGAAAGAATATCACAAAATTGTGATCGACTATATCCACCAGGATGGAGGCGTAAATAATCTTGATGAAGAAGTTGTTTTGTTACCCCAACAAGCTTTAGTTCTGATTCAAAGAAGGGAATCAGTTTCTCTAGTTCAGCTCTACGATTAACTGGGGCAACATCGGCAGCGACTTCCAATAAAACCACAGCCAAACTCTCATCACTAAACGTGAGGAGATCTTTTAAAGATTCTCCTGAGTTCTTTGCCTTTGAAAGATACTTTTTTACTGAACTGCGATGAACACCTGTTTGATTGGATATCCTTCGCTCTGAATGGCCCTGAGAGGCCAATTGAATAATCTGTCTGATCTCTTGCATATCGATAAGTTTGTTGGCCATGAGCTATTATTTTATAGCTCATAGTAGGAACAAACTGATCAACTTTATATCAGGTGGTACACTTATGCCGGAATGTCAGTACCAAAGTGGTACACTTTCACCGGAATCAATCTTTAAGGCCGAATATTTTACCCCTATTGGACCAAAAAAACCTCCAAAATCAGTGGTACACTTTCACCGGATTGACTGGTACACTTTGGCCGGAATGGGTGGTACACTATGGACCGGAATAGACAATTCTCTAAAACGCTTGTAATTTTCTGAATATTCTACCAATGAACGACTTAAATCTCGTCTAATTTGATAATATTCATTGTTATCTCTGTCAATACGAAAAGTGTATTTGAATATCAAAGGTTTGGTTGTATAAAAGTTGTTTTGATTGTCCACACGCTGTCTTTTTTAATTACCACTAACGCACAGGGCTTCCTGTAGTTTAGGCATTTGAAATTCTTGCGGCCGCAACCGAAGTTGATAATTGTAATATTGCTAATGTTTTATTCATAAGCCAAATTTATAACATCAAGACCAAACTTAAGTAAAATAGCGAACAAAAACTTCAAGTTAAAACGTCAAGCACAAATTGCAGCAAAAACAATATTATAAGCCGCTTTTATTGTTGTCATATTCTATTGAATTCAATAATTCCCAACCAATTTGAGCAATCGAAGCATAAACCACATTTCTTTCGAATTCTGTTTCCGTCCCCAGTATATTCAAAATTAGACTAGTGCTTTTCGTAGTATGATAATCATTTGGCAATTTCGCATCTATATGGGCCCCTCCATCTTTGTTTGCGGCATAAAGGATTAACTCCTTTCTGTTAAGTTTATTTTCGTTGATATCAATTACAATCTTGTTCCACCAAATATCAAATATCGATTTTTTGTAGTCATCAAACCACCCCGCTAAATGTTGATTATAAAGAGGAGTAGCAATTAATGAATCTCCACTATTGATTTTTGCAACCAGTCCTAAATATTGACTAGAATTCTCCCCCCTAACTCCTGACATATTTGTCATAGAATGAAGTCTGCCATCATTCGGTGCTGCCGTGTCTAAAAAACTAATGTTATCCTTTATGTCAAGCTGCTTAAGTAATGAAGTACTATTGGGTGTGTCATGAAGCAAAGTCCTGACTATTGTCGCAATTCTTTTAGCTTCAATCTCAGATAATATTTTTGTTTGGACAGGAGTGCCAATTATTTTATTCTCGAATTTCTTAATTGTCTTATGGAGCGAATAATTTGAAATACTTGAGTCAAGGAAGTATAATTGTTCTTCCAAATTAATAAATAAGTCATGTTTTGTCAGTTCAATTTGTGTCATTCCTAAAATGGCTTATAACTGTTTTGCATATTTGCGATGAGCTAGATTTTTAACACTTATGTTTATGCTGAGCACAAAACTTTCGGCTACCACCAAACTTTCCACGGAGCACGCAACCCCACCTATTGCAAATAAATTATAAGTCGTTTTTCTATTTCTTGGCACCTGTGAATATTTAGATTAAGTCTGAAATTTCTTTGTCCTCTTTCGGTCTAATGTCAATATGTGAAAAGTACGTTTGTGTATTTGGAGCCCAATCAAAATATATTCCTGCCATTTTTGTTCTCATTTCGTCTGACTGTTCTTTTGTCAATTTGAGGTCGTATTCAAATATTTTCATATGTGTCTCATTCACTGGTTCAATAAATACTTGAAGCGAATAGTTACCAGGCAAGAAAGAATAACTGTCTCCGTCCTTTGGAAGTAAGAAGTGATGATTGAATGCCGTGCCTGTCTTACTTATAAAAAGCCCACTCCCTCTTACTAAACCTTTATCGTCATAAACCCATACATTAAAATTCTGAACAGTCTCCCCGCGTTGAAGTCGAATGAACATATTTTGAATGTAATGTCCTCGGTCAGAAGTGCTGTAAAGCAAAGTTCGAATGAAAACTTTATTGTGTCTTTCGCCACCTCCATCGGGTCCGAAAAATATTACTGTCGGCTTTGTCATTTTTACGGAGCCCTTCTTCAATCTTGTCAACCAAAGCGTGAAACACGAAATCAAGAACGCAGCCAAAGAAATTGCTATAGTTATGTAGTTTACTGTTGTCATTGAAATGGCTTATAGCTCATTAATGTACCTATGTCTTAATATCAAGCCCCAAATATACAATGCTGCCACTTATGTGGTCAAGCCGAGTATATATTCAGTTCTATTGGTTTGATAATAAGGCATCAAAGTGTATTTGCAATTCCTAGATGAGTTGTTTTGATAGACCAAACAGTACAAAATGCGTAGTGCATATTTCGAATTGCTGGCTAAAAGCGTAGCGGATTGCCTCTGCAACTCAATCGCAAATTCGCAAAGAGCACTAAAAAAAGGCCCGGAGTACGGGCCTTTTTAATTGTAGGGTAGCAATTTCATGGTCTAACCTATGCTGCTTGCAATTCAACCTTTCTTGCTTCCAGTGCAGCAAGGAAAGTTGTCTTTTCGGCAATATTAAATTCAATCACCACCAGATCGTGCTGGCGCTCCGCATGTATCTCGCCCATGCCACTGTTGAGCTTTTTGCCCACAGTGATTTGTCGCGACAACAGGCGGTACCGCTCCGCGATTTTTGTCGACTTCAAATCACCATCGGCCAAAGCAGCGATGGTTACATCCAGGTCGGCAATTTGTGCAGCAATGGCATTCAGTTCGCCCTGTATGAAATCTACATTGGAAACTGAATTGTTCAAATACTGCGTCAACCTTGATTTTCGCAATTCCAAACTACTCTTCTCAAGTTGTGTGGATTGAATCACATCTTCGCAATTGGCGACAGATGTCAGAACACTTAAATTGTAAGCCATAAAATATAATTTATTAATTGTGCCATTCATTCAGCACGACATTATAGCCACAATTAAAAGGCCAAAAGCAGGCACATCAGGCCACAAAATTATTCACCTTTTATATTTTAACAGACATTTTCAATTCACGCTGTGGAGCTGACTCAATATATTAGACACGCTCATCTCCATACATTGAATTTGTATGCGGATCCAATGCTGCAATTTCGGATGGTTGTTGGCCACTAATTTTTGTGTGCTTCGAATCATCTCTTTCAGTTGATCACCGTAGTAGCTTATCTTATTAAATGTTTCGTATTCCTGCAAGAACACCTTCAACTTATTCTCGGCTCTCTTGTAGGTGTTTTCCATGGCATTCAACTTCAATTGATAACTGGCAATTTAAATGCGCAATGTTCCCACCTTTATCTGCATTTGCAATTGAACACTGTGTTGAATTTCTTCAGGGCGTTTGCCGCACATTGGAGTGTGCGCAACCGGTTTGTTCTTTAATTCGCGCTTGCTCTTTAGCAGCAGTTCCACCTGCGCCCACAAGTCCTCTCTGAAACTTCTGAATCCACCTTCGGCCATGCTGATCAAAGAAGAATTAACGCCTATCATTCTGGCCAGTGCGCGCTGACTCACGCCAATCTCCCTTCTCATTTGTCTTAATGTTCTCGTCTCCATGATGATCTCTATTTTTTTATTTTCACGTGCTCACTCTCACCAAAAAAAAGTAAAGTGCGCACACGAAAAAGGCTATTTTGCATAAAATATTGCACATCTGAGGGCCAAAATTTTTTAAAATTATCGCGGTCGCACTAAAATTTGAGTGCGATTGACTGGTGATCCTGAAAAAGATCCAGAAAAACGGTTGAAATTTACCTTTCAATAGAGATGGCTTTCGGTATGTACCGAACCAGAGTCATTATTGAATTCTAAAATTCAAATCGGGAAGGATTTACAATACCAAATCCTGCCATTTCCATAAATGAAAAGCAAAGGAGTATATGTTTCATCGCTTTCTTCGAATAAGAATACTATCGCAATCTTTTCAGGAATCAATTTGGAACCCCAAGAGATTTTTATAATTAGGTTCTCACTAGCGTTGCGTCTTTAAAAGCTCATTGTCAATTGATTAGGATCGGTGTTTGCGTTTTTTTGTATTTCAGTCTCCTGAAACAGCTCTTTTATTGGGGTTTTGTCGAATATGTTAGCAGAGAAAATTTGTAATATTTCG
>JANNEQ010000022.1:0-26073 GCA_031378885.1 Flavobacteriales bacterium | reverse complement strand
AAACTGGTGCCGGATATGGATCGCCGATATTCATAATACAATCGGCCTTATACAATTTCCCTAAGAAAACATCCTGGTCCAACATTCTTTGCAATTGCCCTTGCTGGTCTATATAAAGGAGTCTGATCTCGTCTGCATTGGCATCAGCAAAATTGGGCAGCATCAAATCGCCCTGTAGTTTAAAATTGCCGAATAAATGCAGTTTTGTGTCCGGATTCGATAAGCCAATCCCGAATTTGCCGTCGTCCGTAATACGGAAGCGTTCGAGGTTGTTGGTTTCTATAATAAGGTCGTGGCCCGTATTGGTGCCCAATTTGGCATCGGTACTTACATTGTTTCCTGATACTTGCCAGGATAGTTGTGCGTTGAGTACTACAGAGAATAGCAGCAAGGAAGAGATGGATACAATTAATTTGATCATGAGAAATAGAGTTTTAAAGATTAATCGTTCAATCGTGATTGAATCAGGCTAATGTAGGGTATTGAGTACCTAAAAGTCAAGCGTAGAAATACGCAATTTTTTACATGTCCAATTATTTGAATCTAAATTAAACCAATTTGCCTTATGAGTAAAAGTAAGTCTTATTGGAATCTCATTGTGGAGAAAACAAAACAATGAATTCTCCTGATGACCTGAAACCTATATATTTGAAACCAAATCAAAATAAATATGTCATTTCCAAGCGACCTCGAAATTGCACAGGCGTGCAAACTGAATCATATCAACGACATTGCTGCCAAACTCAAAATATCGGTAGATGATCTGGAGCATTATGGCAAATTCAAAGCGAAACTTCCGATCAATTTAATTGACGACGACAAAGTAAAAAAAGCAAAGCTGGTTTTGGTTACGGCCATTACCCCTACTCCTGCCGGCGAAGGAAAAACAACTACTTCGATCGGACTTACTGAAGGCCTCAATAAGATTGGTAAAAAAGCTACCGTGGTACTTCGCGAACCTTCGCTGGGCCCCGTTTTCGGAATCAAAGGTGGCGCGGCCGGTGGTGGCTACGCCCAGGTAGTGCCCATGGAAGACATCAACCTGCATTTTACCGGCGATTTTTCGGCCATCGAAAAAGCGAACAATCTTCTGGCTGCATTGATCGACAACAACCTGCAAAACAAACAAAACAACCTCGGACTCGATCCGCGTTCGATCTACTGGAAAAGGGTGATGGACATGAACGACCGCTCGTTGCGCGACATCACTATTGGCCTTGGTGGAACCGCCAACGGAATTCCCCGTGAGGATGGTTTCAATATTACACCAGCCAGTGAAGTTATGGCCATTCTTTGTATGTGCAAAAACATCGAAGACCTGAAGACCAAATTGGGAAATATTTTTGTGGGATTCACTTACGACCGCAAACCCATTTATGCCCGCGATCTGAAAGCACAGGGCGCCATGGCCATTTTATTGAAAGACGCCATCAAACCCAATCTGGTGCAAACACTGGAAGGAAATCCTGCCATCATTCACGGAGGGCCTTTTGCCAATATCGCACAGGGTACCAATACCATTATTGCCACCAAAATGGGACTTACGTTATCCGAATATGTGGTAACAGAAGCCGGTTTCGGTGCAGACCTCGGTGCTGAGAAATTTATGAATATCAAATGCGGCTATGCGAATCTACAGCCTCATGCGATGGTGCTTGTGGCCACAGTACGCGCACTCAGACACCACGGCGGAGCAAAGAAAGAAGAATACAATACAGCTTCGATGGAGAGGGTGCAAAAGGGATTTGAAAATCTCGAAAAACACATTGAGAACTGTAAAAAATTCGGCATCAATCCAGTGGTGGCCATCAACCACTTCCCTACTGACTCTGAAGAAGAATTGCAATATGTAATTGATCAATGTGCCAAACTTGGAACAAAGGCCGTTATAGCCAGAGGATTTGCGCAAGGTGGAGAAGGAATGAAAGAACTTGCCAATGCTGTAGTAGCCCAAGTAGAATCGGGCAACAACAATTTCAAACCACTTTATGACTGGAGTTTGCCTGTAAAAGAAAAAATCGAAAAAATTGCAACCGAAATATATGGTGCTGATGGGGTACAATATACCAAAGAAGCCGAAGCCAACCTGCGCACCATCGAGCGATTAGGGCTTGCAGGGCTTCCGCTGTGTATGGCCAAGACACAAAAATCTTTCAGCGACGATGAAAGTAAAGTAGGCCGCCCAAGAGGATTTAAGGTTACGGTACGCGAATTTGAATTTGCTGTCGGCGCCGGATTCATCATTCCCATACTTGGTGAAATGATGAGAATGCCGGGGCTTCCGCCCAATCCTGCCAGCGAAAACATGGACATTGATGCCAACGGCGTAATCAGTGGTCTTTCCTGATTCGGGCCAATGAAAATCAGAAAATATTCGGCTGTAAAACTCACTTCATCTCATGCAGATGAAGTGAGTGACAGCCTCACACTGGAACATCCGTTGGGCATTGCCATCAATGGAACCGCCTTCACACTTACCATGCATACACCGGGCGACGAAGAGAATCTTGCCCGTGGATTGTTGTTCAGCGAAGGTGTGTATAAAAACAAAAAACTCCATCCTCAATTTGAGGTTCTCGAAAAAAGCGAAGAAGGATTTATTTCTTCCTTGAATGCGGTCATCGCAGAGAATGAACTCGACAAAAGCCAGCTCAACAAACGCAACCTGCTTTCTGTGGCCAGTTGTGGCATCTGCGGCAAAACAGAACTTTTATTGCCAGAAGGCAATTCGCTCACGACATCCGGTCAATTGAGATTAGCAGATATTCAGAAAATGTTTGAAAGCATGAATGAGCGGCAGCGCGCATTTATCGATTCCGGTGGATGCCATGCAGCCAGTGCTTTCTCTAAAGAATTTCAATTGATTTCTTTAAAAGAAGATATCGGGCGGCACAATGCAGTGGATAAAGTAATCGGCGAATTGTTGCAGCGCGAAGAATTGAACAAGGCAAATTTTCTGTTGGTGAGTGGCAGGGTTTCTTATGAAATTATTACCAAATGTTTTATTGCGGGTATTCCTTTTTTACTGGCTGTATCAGCACCATCCTCATTGGCGGTAGATTTTGCAAAAGAGCTTGGTATAACGTTGATTGGATTTTGCAGGGAGGATAGGGCAACAGTGTATTCGCATGTGGAGCGGGTTGTGTAGAAATCAGGCCAGGCCCAAAAGCAGAAATACCCCGGACTTTGTTAAGTCCAAGGGCATTTCATCGTTTTTCAGTTTTTCAGTTTAAAATCATGCGGCCATCCAAGGTGGCGTCATATTTCTTTCTTTTGCTGCAAGCAGCGTTTGATTGTACGTGTGTTGCAAATGAGTATGATAATTTGGGAACATCGTTCTTACACGGGCCATTTTATTCTGTCTGGCCGATAAAGACTGCATCAAATCTGTCATTTCATCAAGTTGCCTGGTTAAGTTTCTGTTTTTATCCATTCAAAGTCAGGTTTAGTTATGGGCTTTTTACCAGAGCGATTCTGTAAAGGTTTCATCTTTCTGAAAAAAAAAGGAGCCTTCTTTCGAAAGCTCCTGTAATTCAATGCTAATAGGTCTGGAATTATTTCAAAAATAAATTCTAATTAAAGTCTGCAAAGCGGGCGATAAAGTCGTCGCGTTTCTTTCTGTTGTTAATGACCTGATAACTGTATTTCAACTGGCCTTGCTCGAATTTCCTCTTGTCGTCCTTCACTTCCTGAAGAATGGTGAGGAAGTCTTTGTCGCTGCTGAGAATATTCATGATGCCCAATTTGTATTCGAAGTAATACCAGGTCCCCGAATCCAGCTCAAGGTATATTCGCAGTACATCTGCACCGCGTCTTTTCTCAATTTCGATTTTGCCTTTTACATATTTGAACAATTGTTTTTTGTCCATACTGGCAATACCAATGGGGCCAATGCTCTGGAAAGTCTCGTCAGTGGCATTCCAGAACCATTTCACATCAGCCAGATAGAAGGTGGCTTGCAATTCTTCGGGCACACGTTTCAATTGGCCTCCAAGTCCAAGTTCGGAAATGAGTTTATCGGATTTTTCTACACCCAATAATTCAACTAGACCTTTCTCGTATTTGGTTTTGGTAATGTCTACCGGTGCCAGATTTGGCCATGCTTCTATCTGTTCATAGAGTCGTTTCAATGCTGATTCTTCCAATGGGAAATTGATGAGTGAAGTTCCCTGTGCATCAAGTTCACCTTTAGAGGAGTTGTACTTCATTTCACCGACGTTTACAAACTTCATCATGCCGTAATTGACATTGAAATCAATTCTTCCGTCTCCCAGAATTTCGCATGAATTGGCATTTAATGTAACGAGGTTACCCGCTAGCTTGGGTTGTTTGATCTTGTCTTTGGATCCGATCATGTACTTGTTCTGTACTTTGTCGTAGTAAAGGAAACCTGAGGCTTCGATCAAGCCCTGGTCTTCTTTGGTTTTCTTCCGGCTAAGGAAAGTTGGATAAACTTCTGCGGGAGTGGTTCCTGAAATCATTGCACCTACACCAAGTTTGGCCATTTCCATATCCAGCAATAGCGAGTCGACAGGAATATAAATCTCATCGGGATTAACCTCTGATTTAAATTTGAAATAAGTTCGTTCAACTGCTGCACAATTGTGCAGGATCTTTACGCCTCCGTCGAAAGTGAGGAATTTATTATTGGCGGCCATCTCAAATTTACCAAAATATTCGAAATAGGGAGCAAGGAAAAACTGCGCATCCTGAGCAATTTTTCCGCTGGCAACGGTCTGTAGTGTGCTATCCACTTTTATGTCGTCGATGTGGATGGTCTGGGCTTTTTTGGTTTCATCGAGATAGGCGTAATCACCCGATCCTGAATACTTTTTCCTGCCTTCTATCTTCAGATTTGAGTTGAATATTTTGTGGTATTGTGTTACATAATTGCTCAGCACCTGCGCGCGCTCCAGCATTTGCATGTTGGCGTATTTCTCAATGACTACTTTGCCGCTGTCTGGTGTAATTTTAGAATCGGCCACAGTAATGTACTGGATTTTCATACAGGTGATGATGCTCCTTTTCAAATCGTACTTGGCTTTTGACGACATAAAATTGAGGGAGTCCTGACCTTCGGCCACTGAGAAGAAATTCGATTTTGCACCACCTTCCTGTGTATCGATTTGCAAGTCCTGTTTGGCTTGTCTTGAAGTGGACAAATCCATTTCCGATCTGTCCATGTACCATGTAAACTGGTCCATGAAGCAGATGTATTGGTTGGTAGGGAACTCAATTTTTGTTTCTCCGCTGTTACTCTTGAACAATCCCTGACGTTTGTCGAAATCTACGTTGGCATTTACGTCATTCGTTTTGAAGGCAAGGCCCATTCCCTCTTCCATTCCTGCTAACTGAAAGGCCGATGAATCGGCCAATATTTTTCGCCGGGCGTATTCAAATACATTGGACGACAACTTGGCTCCGGAAAAGTCCATATCACCTTCACCACTCATTCCCTTGGGCTCCAGGTGAAGGGTCCCGGTGAGTGTGGCTTCTTTTTCAAAGAATTCAATCGGCTTGTTTATGCTGGAAATATTGAGTTTATCTGCCTTGGGATAAAACGCAAGTTGCGTGGAATCACAAACGGCTTTGGGGACTTCAGTTTTGCCACTTTGCTCCCGATTGACAAAGGACTTTGTAATGCCCAATGTAGAATCTGGCAAGAAGGTAAATTCATCTGAACTGGCTGTAGCCGTGAGATAATTAAGATCTCCACCTCCTTTTAATCCTGAGTAATCCAGATTGAGTTTGGCCTTTAATCTTGACTTTCCGCTGTACGCCGACATTCCGGCTTCGCCAGTGCTTCTGGTAAATCCGAGTGAATTATCGGGCATGAGTACAAGAGGCTCATCAATATCGGGAAGAATTCCGGCGCTGACCAAAGTACCTTCGAATTTAAGGTTTTCCTTTTTGAAGTTGTCCAATGAATCTATTGTAAATGGTTTGACCTGGTAATAGAATTTATTGCGATTGTATACTCCTTTCTGAATGGAAGGATCGTCCCAGTATACATAAGACATTTTCGTACAGGTAAAAATAGGATATTGTGGATATGCATAGCCGTGATAACCTCCCTTGTTGGTAGGTGAGTCTATTTTTATATAACCAGCAATTTCACGCAACACAGATTTTACGCGCGATTTATCATAATTTCCATATGCGTCTTTGCCCTTTGATTCGTCATTGACATAAATTCTGCATGAGTCGACTTTCAGCAGATCCATTTGGAATTTTTCGTAATTAAAATAATATTCAGATCCAAGGAATTCGAAGTTTCCGGCAAAAACACGACCACCGAAAGTAAAGTCCCTGTTTTTCTTTAATACAACCTCACCACTTGTAGGGAAAACCTCTACCCTCTGCGAATCGCTGACAGTAAAGGAACGAATGCCTTTCATGAGCAAATCATAATTTAACAAACTCAGTTGCGCATTGAAGCCTGAAGGAACATCTGAACTAAATTGTACCACATCATAGTCCTTTTTACCAATGTTGTTTTCAATGTATGCATAAAGTTTAGGGAGTACTTTTACGTAGTGCGAATTAATGTCATATTTCAAAAAACCCTTGTTGTTAAGGTCGATAAGCGTGGCGTGCCATTGTTCCTCACCCATGTGGTGATAGCTGGCCAGATTGCGTGCATAAAATTCGCGACTGCCACCAGACTTCTCAATAAATTCCTTGATCTCATATAAAGGGTGATTTGAACTGATACCCATCATTGACTCATATCTTTTCTTCTTAAAGAATGTATTGGATTCGAATGCCGCATAACGCTGGGTTCCTCCCTGCAATGCTCCCATATTAATCTGAGGATCATCCATATTCCAATACAATGCCTCGTAGTACATATCCACATTGTGGTAGGTATTGCTGTAAGGCGCCTTGGAGATACCCTCATCAGAACGAAGAAGCACAAGCTGACGGCTTTTCCTGTTAAAGGACATATTCAAATCAGGATGGGATATAGTATCCTTGTCTATCAGAAAAACTACAGCCGTATGTCCTGACGATATACGGTCAGGTTTTATGTCAAACTCAATACTGCTTGCGATAAGAAATTTTTTGGAATCGCGATAAAATGTAAGAAGAGCAGGCTGCTCCAGGGTTCCGCTACCAATTAACTTAGAACCAGCCATGGTAAAACCTCCGTCATAATCGATACCCTTAATGATGTTCTGAATTTGAAGTCGCTGATAATACGATTCAAATCTGGGGTAAGTCACAGTGCTGGTATCTTTATTCGCCAGAATTTTTTCTTTGAGTAGTCCGATAAGTGGTTTTTCAAAAAATTCGTTGTAAAAGGTTACGGAGTCTATATCATAGCTTGAACTTTTAATCCTGATTTCATAATCATCGAATGTAGCATAAGTCTTTTGCGGATCAAATCCTGCTCTTTGCCAGGTAATTTTTCCTTTGTTGCCATAAAAACGATCACGAGCCAGATTAAATACCCCTGAAGTGCCCAGTATGATAGAGCTATCACCCTTACTTACACATTTAATGTTGACATCCGTAAGAATGATCTCAGGCACTGAGTCGAATACAAACTGGTAGTTGTTGTTGTTGATATACCAAGCTACCGACTCCGAATTGAAAAATGCCCTCTCCAGAAAAAGGTGGTAGGAACTTTCCAGAAATTCCGGCACGTACTTCTTCATCTTCTTGTCGAGCATTAATTTGTTGAGTATGGCATTCCACTCGGCAAAAAACTGCGATGTTTTTCCTGATTTTGGAAAAGCTATAAGGGCGTGGATGTAACTGTCCATATCCGGATAGACTTTGTTCTTGTTTTTGAGCATCAGATCAAGGGTTTCGAAGATCATTTGCTGCTCAGACAAACGATAGGCTGGCTGCTCTATCCATATCGGAGAAAATTCCTTCTCAATAAACTCCTTCCCCACTCCCTTTTTGGAATCGTTGAAAACTGCTGCAAGTTCCTGAATGAACTTTTCGTCCTCTCTTGTGAACTTCTCAATTTTCTGGGCTCTGACAACACCGCCAAAGATGACCAGTATGGTTGTGATTAAAATTCTTCCGTGATTCATCATAATTTCCCTTGCTATAAGTCTGCCAAATATTGAAACAAGGATAACAAGGGCTTGGAATTGAAATTGTGAAGGTTACTTAAAGTTTCCAAAAGGGTTTTTCACAGTGTGAAACCTGTGGCAGATTTGGTATAAAGGCCGGATAGCCTGATAAAACCGCCATTCTAACCTGCATGGGGTTGCTGTAAACCGGGTTCCGGTGGGTGTAAAATCATAATGGCCGCTCAATTTTGGCGGCCATTACGAATTTGATTAGGTAATTTAGTGATACATTAAACGATTCCGCTATGCTTGAGCCAATCTCTCAATCTCACCCTATCGTCAGCTATCAACTGGCGCATTGCTTTGCGGAGCTCTTTTCTGAAAAGCATGGCGTCGAACGTCACGTTTCCCAAGACAGTCTTATAATAATCCAGCATATTTGTTTTAAGTTAGGTTAGGTACACATTAAAATTTTGTGAGCCTCATGCCTGAACTTATCAATTGTGGGTGGAACAAATGATGGGTTCCGAGAAGAAAAGAATAGTGTTGAATTGTGACCTTATAACGGGGGCCATTCAACGATAGTTACCGATTTTTTTATTTTTATCGAAAAAAATAAATGGTTCTTTTGAGTTTCAACTCTTTACCATTTTTCAAAAAAAATAAGGAACATTAATCTTCCATTTTTTGGAATGAAAAATTAATGTTCCTCTTATTCAATAGCTCCAAAAGAGCAAACCGGCGCCTCAAACCCAATGAAAACGGCTATTCCAGAATGATTGGTGCCGAAATACTCTGGTTCGAATCTTTTAATATCAATTGGTACTTTCCAGAAGGAAGTCCACTGCGCTCAATGATAAACTGATTTTGATGCTTACCATAGTTCTTCACCAATTTACCTGTGGCATCATATAAGGTGAGTTCAAACAAACCTTCAGGCAATTGAATGATGGCTGACTGATCCATTGGATTGGGGTAAATAGCCAACAAGGACCTTGTATTGTTCTCCACTCCCACAATGGTAATGCTTTCGCTTGTGGATGAACAGCCATTGTCGTTGGTGGTGATGACATAATAGATACCGCTCACTGTTGCATTAAATACCTGAGTAGTCTGGCCCGGCAGAATCTGGTTGTTGAAATACCATTGCCAGTTGTTGCCTTCCGGTGCTGTTAGCTGAACACCGCTCTGTGTTATTTCAATTCCGGGAAGGCTGATTATTACAATGCTGATGGAATCCATTGAAGCACACCCGAAGGAACTGGTAGATGTGGCAATCAAAGTTTCATTTTCAGTTGGTGCAAATGTTTGTCCGTTTGCTATTCCATTGCTCCAGACAATGTCACCGTTGCTTTCAGCTTCAAGAATTATGGATTGTCCGGCGCAAACGAAGAAATCAGTCCCGGCTTCCAACTGAGGATATTCATTAACCGTCACATCAATTGATCTTGTCTCCTCGCAGATGGGATTGGTCAAGATCACATCAATGCTGTAATCGCCTGCGGCCAATGAGTTACCAGAAACTTCGGGTGAGGTTGCCATAAGATTGTTGTTGTACAGCCAGTAATAAGTTTCGATAAAATCCTGCTCGGCCGTAAACTCAACTTCATCGTTCTCACAGAAAGAATCTGGGCCGGTAATTCCTGTAATAGAATTACAATCGAAGACAGTATTAAAGACTGTGTTGGTCGTGATGGGAGGATTTTCTTCGAAGTAAATATCGGCATAATTGCTTGCGACAACATTGTGGTTGAGATTGTCCAACAGATCGACATTGTAAATTAAAAATCCATGTGAGGCTTGCTCGTTGCTGGAGCTGTCGGGCAGATTGATGTTGTTGAATATAAAATTAACTGAGCCGTCACCATGCAAACAGGTATTCATGTTGTGAGATGAAACAATGGGAGCAAAAGTGCTCAGGTCATAAACCAATGGATCAAGAAAATCTTCGATGTGAATGTCGCTTGCGGGTGCATTGCCTGTGTTTTGGAATTGAACTTTGTATTGGAGGTGTTCGCCAGCAGTCACATAATGAGGATCGGCGTAGCCGATGGGATCGACTTCAATGATGTTGGGGTCGTAGCCGCAGGTGATAGTTCTTGTTAAAGTCCACTCCTCGTCATAGACAACTTCATCATTAATACCATACAGTACCAAATGAAAATTGAAATCAAAAGTTTGACCCACATAATTCACACCTGGGCCATCCACGAAAAACCTTGGAGCATAAACAGAGTTTGCAAAGGGATCAATAATCCATTCTGCATAGCCTGAGTTCACAGAGTCTGGTGCAATTCCGCTGTAATAATTTTCAGGTGTGAACATGGGGTCGCAGTTCATGGTCATATAACCATGAAGAGGAAGTACAGAGTAATAATAAGCACAGGCTCCTGCGTAATAGCCATTGTTACAATGAAAATTGCTTTGAATATTCTGGGTTACATTAAGGCTGTAATTGATATTTCCTTCTGGTACAACGCCGAAATATTTCACACCTGAAGCTGGAACTATCAGCGTAGCATTTACAGGAGTTGTATTTAAAAATCCGCTATTCAATATCAGTTGAATTGAATAAGTTCCCGGGTCTAATATTTGATGAATTTCTCCCTGAGCATCTGTAAAAACAGTCATGTCCAATGAGGGGAAATAAATTCCAAAATTAGGCATTCCGGGTTCGTTGGTATTAAAGGCGCCATTGGTGTTAATGTCGCAATAGACCATTATTTTGCCTGAATAAATGCAACTGCCATTATCAATGGTAGCGTAAGGATTGTAATTGTCGGCTAAAGGATCAATGCAATCTTCACATGCCGTTCCATACAAACAACCTCCATTATCGGAAACTGCCTGTTCATTGTAATTGCAAGCAGTATTGTCAGTACATCCGGAGCATGTGAAATAGAAAGAAAAAGAGCCAGCCTGATTGTCCAGTTTTCCTACCCTAATGTAATACTGACTACCCGGCGAAACAATGAAAGTGAGATAAGATTTATAATTCTCCACTTCAGAAATATCATTTGAAGCCACACAGGTAAAATTACCACATTCGCCGGTAAATACAGAAATTGTAGTATTAAAATCAGTGCCTTCTATGGGTGTTCCAACAATTACTTCGCCTGTGGATTGAGAGTCGTATAAGAACCAATATTGCGATAACGTATTGATTGTCCCGCAATTTTCCTGTCCATCAAAAACTTCGTCAGTATCGCTAAGTATGCCGTCAATGGAATAATTCGATACTTCCGTAGAACACTCAATTACCAATGGGTCCGAGCAACTTGTTCCGGGGCCTGTAACCACCGCCAATGGCGGGTAAATGATAAAATTGAAGTCAATACTTTCTGTGTTCTGTGGATCGCACAAAATATAATATGTGCCAGGTTGGAGGTAAACAGAATATGATTCATTCAAAGGATAAGCACCTATAAAATTCCAGTAGAATTCGGTCAAGCAATTAAAGGGGTCATCATCATCCTGAATAAAAATATCTACTGCTCCAACTGATGCAGCTCCTTGAATGAGGTAGCTGCCTTCAATACTTGCTTCAAATACAAACATTTTTTCAAGACCAGGAGTATCAAAAGGACCTGACATTGTTCCAGCCGGGCCCATATTCCATGCTCCTGAACCAGCTAGATTCATTGTGACAGGTTCTAATACTTCCACAGTGTCTGCCGTGGCACAATCTGGTCCTGTTATAAAATTAAGCCACGTGCAACCGGAATAATCATCAAAGCCGCAATTGGCCACAATATAGATTGTATATTCAGTTGAGCCTGATAGACCAACTGCAGTAATTGGTAAATTCATGGAAGTTCCATTAATTCCTCCCGGGGTGCCTTTGGCAACTCCCAGGGGCTGAACCTCCCAATTGTAAGAAACGGGTATTCCAAATACACTGGGAGTAGCATTGAAGGTTGCTGTTTGTCCAGTCGTATTGGTGGTGGTTAGGGAGGTTGGAACACCGCAAGTTGGTGGGTCAATACAACCCCATTCGGCAACCCATCCGGAATTCATTCCAATAGAATCCGACCGGAATTCAATTGTGATAGCTCCGAATGGATTGGAGGAGATAAAAGTTTGACCTCCATAGGGCAGTTGGTTTCCGCTGTACCCACCCGCAGGCCAGTTATTATTATTGGCAGGTTCCCCACTATTAAAAAGCGGAGAGGAAACCGTAGGTCCATTATGTACATACAATACATCCCAATTTTGTTGTACATCAAAAGAAGTAAAGGTTAATGCAACGGCATCTCCCGGTTGAATGGGAACAACAGTGACCACCATATTCTCATTCGCCGAATAATTACCGGCAATTCCTCCTGAATCTGTCCAGCCTTCACAACCGCAACCGGGCAACGTTTCAAAATCAACTGGCCCAATCCATTCGCTTTCGCTGAACGAGCTGCAAATACTTCTTACGTAAAGTGAATATGCAGTACAGCCATCCAATCCTATTATGGTATAGGGTAAAATGTGTGTAACTGTGTTACCGGAAACCAATGCACCGGGGGTGCCTTGGGCTGTTCCCTGTGGTTGGAGCTCGAAATCGTAACTCAATGGGGTACCGAAAAACGATGGATTAACATTAAATGCAGCTGTATTACCTGTAATCTGATGCACAGCTAAGCTCGAAAGATTACCGCATGCAGGTGGGTAGTTGCAATCTACCTGAGCCTCCCAGCCTGAATTTGTACCTGAGGAATCAGACAAAAATTTAAATGTCAGGCATCCTGAGTTGTGGCTTGATATAAAAGGCAAGCCTCCTCGTGGGAGATCTGTTCCCATCCAACCTCCTGCCGGAAAACCAGAAGCCGAAGTTGAAGAAGTTCCGTACATTAAAAAACTACTGGTAGTTGGTCCATCATAGATGTAAAGAACATCTTTGCCCTGCTCTACATCAAAAGAGGTAAAAGTTAGGTAGGCTGCATAACCCGCAGGGCTGCCTGCGCCTGGGCATATTGTGGTAACATTACTTTCGTCATTGCTATAACTTTCACTTGCACCGCCCGTATCGTACCACACGCTTCCACAAGTCGGCAATGTGTACAAATCCAGAGGCTCCAGCCACTCACTGGCAATATTCGTTTCGCAAATAGCCCGCACATAGACAGAATAAAATGTGGCAGCATTCAAGCCTGTAATAGTAAATACAGAATCAATGTCGCCCGTGTTGCCCGACAGAATCAGCGAAGCCGAACCCTGTGCTGAATCGCGGGGCTGGATTTCGTAGTCGTAACTTATGTTGACGGTTGTGTCGGATGGAACAAAATTGATGTTCACTCCCTCTTCTGTAATATTCGATAATGTAACCGAAACGGGAACACCACAGGATGTGGGTGGCGGCAACGGCGTTCGGCCCGATGCTGCATTCAATGGCAGCACAAAGAAAAGCCATAACAGCAGAGTGATCAGGCCTGTTAATTTTTTTATGCTAGTGTTTAGTTCGTTTAAGGAGTGTAAATTTTTTTTCATGTGATATAATATTCGTGGAGTGGATAAACTCATTCAAAGATCAATTGCAAAGTAAGTAATTTATCTCCGTTGGACAACAGGAGTTGGTAATTGCCTGAAGGTAACTCTGCCCGATCGAGTAGAAATTGCTGCTGTTGATTGCCGTAAGTCCACACCAAGCTGCCCCTGCCATCATATAGCTTGAGGTCGAAAAGTCCCTGAGGCAGATTAATAACTGCAGACTCTTTTACAGGGTTCGGATAGATTGAAACGCCCGATAAAATATCTTCATTCAATCCTACATAAGTGATGCTTTCACTTTGAGATTCGCATCCAAAGTCGTTAGAAGTAATTACGTAATAAGTACCGGAAACTGAGGCTGTGTAGCCTTGATCGATAGCACCCTCTATGGCCTGGCCGTTCAAATACCATTGCCAGCAACAACCCCCGGGCGCCGTGAAAGTAGAGCCTGATTGATTCAGTGTAATGGCCGGTAAAGAATTTATGGTTATGTTGAGACTGTCTTCTGCTGTGCACCCAAAATCGCTAATGGCCGTGGCGATAAGTACCTGATCAAGCAGAGGGACGAAACTTTCGCCATTCGACATTCCGTTGCTCCATTGTACCTCAGCATTACTTTCTGCACCCAGCGAAACGGACTGTCCTTCACAAACGAATACATCTGCTCCAGCCGATATAGAGGGCAATGCGCCAACTTCCACAAAGATTTCTTTGGTCAGTTGACAAATCGGATTGGTTAGTATGACTTCAATATCATAACTTCCCGGAACGAGCGCTATTCCATTTATCGATGAAGCTATTGAAATCATATTGTTGTTATACTGCCAATAATAACTTTCGATAAAATCCTGTTCGGCGGTGAACTCAACTTCATCATTCTCACAGAAAGTATCAGGGCCGGTAATTCCTGTAATAGAATTACAATCGAAGACAGTATTAAAGACTGTATTTGTAGTGATGGGAGGATTTTCTTCAAAGTAAATATCGGCATAATTATTTGAGACAACATTGTGATTGAGATTGTCCAGCAGATCGACATTGTAGATCAAAAATCCATGCGAGGCTTGTTCGTTGCTGGTACTGTCGGGCAGGTTGATGTTGTTGAATATAAAGTTGACTGAACCATCACCGTGCAAACAGGTATTCATGTTGTGAGATGAAACGACAGGAGAAAAAGTGCTCAGGTCATAAACCAATGGATCGAGAAAATTTTCAATGTGAATGTCGCTCGCAGGAGCATTGCCAGTGTTTTGGAATTGAACTTTATATTGGAGGTGTTCGCCTGATGCGACATAATGAGGATCGGCGTAGCCGATTGGGGCGACTTCAATGATGTTGGGGTCGTAGGCGCAGGTGATGGTTCTTGTTAAAGTCCATTCATCTGCATAAACTATGTCATCGTTAGCATTGTATAGAACCAAATGAAAATCGAAATCAAAAGTTTGTCCGATATAATTCACTCCGGGACCATCGACATGAAATCTTGGAGCGAAAATGGAATTTGAAAAAGGATCAATAATCCATTCAGCATAACCTGAGTTCACAGAGTCTGGTGCAATTCCGCTGTAATAATTTTCAGGTATGAACATGGGGTCGCAAGTCATTGTCATATATCCATGGATTGGATCGGCAGAATAATAATAAGCACAAGCACCGGCTGCATATCCATTGGTGCAGTGAAAATTGCTTTGGATATTCTTCGTAACACTTAGACTGTAACTCAAATTACCTGCTGGTACTACCCCAAAATAGGTGACAGCAGCGGAGGGTATTGTAATTGTGGCATTGACTGATGAAGAATTTACAAAACCACTATTCGAGATCAATTGAACTGAATATGTTCCAGGTTCTACTATTTGGTGAATTTCTCCCAGTGCGTCTGTAAAAATAGTCATGTCCAGCGATGGAAAATAGATTCCGAAGTTGGGCATTCCAGGCTCAATGGTGTTAAAAACACCGTTAAGGTTGTAATCATAATAAACCTTGATATTGCCACTATAAACACAACTGCCATTATCAATAGTGGCATAAGGATTATAGTTTTCGGCTAAAGGATCGATACAATCTTCACAATCTGAGCCGAATAAGCAGTTTTCATTATCATACAATGCCAGAGGATCAAAATTGCACGCCAATGAATCTCTACACCCAATGGTGCAACCAGAATTAATTCCAAAATAAATCATTGGTTCGGTGGTACCATCGAAAATCAGATTCTTCGGAGTTGAAGTGCCAATGCTGGAATCAAGTTGTAACTGAATATTATAAATACCTTCCGGCAAATCCAGCGCAATAATGCCATTCGCATTTGAATATAAAATCGTGTCCAGTTCTGGAAAATACACTCCAATATCATGAGCGGCAAGCTCAGGAGATGAGTATAGTCCGTCCATGTTGGAATCACAAAACACTTTGGCTTGCAAACCAAAGACACAAGTTCCATCATCAATGGTTGCGAAATAGTTGTAGTTATTCGCATTTGGATTGGTACAGCCATTACATTCATCATCATAAAAGCAATATCCAATGCCATTGATCGCATCAGGATTGTAGTTACAGGCGGTAGAATCGAGGCAAGCATCGCTGCAATAAAATGATATTGTAAAACAATGTTGAGGGCCAAATATGTTGTTAGAAGCTTTTATCAAGTAATGATGCCCGGCTAATGCATTGAAAGTGGTTAATACATCAAAAGCTGAATCAGGAGACTGCACCGACTGTGCAATGAGAATATTTGAACCGCAGCTTCCATCGTAAATTGAAATTGTTTGACCAAAATAATTTAACATTGTATCATCATAATCAGTTGCTACTACACATTCAGAATCAAACTCTGCATCATAATAGAACCATTGTTGACCACTGGTCATGCATTGATGCTCGCTAGAAATGGGACAGTTCATTTGAATAGCTAAACCACAAACATCACCGGGCCCAGGTGGAGTAAAGAAATAATTAATGCTAAAACTTTGGGTTAATGGCTGAGGGTTTTCAGCATCCAATAATATATAGTATGTACCTTCAATGAGATTTATAACAAAACTCTCCATTGAATATACATCATCCATATAATTCCAATTCTGTTCGTTACAATCTAAAAAGGCGTCAGCATCTTTCCAGAAATAATCTACCCAACCGTTACCTCCTAATCCCTCAAATATATAAGGGCCTGTTTGTAGTATTTCTAATCGAAATAATCTCTCCTGACCTAATGTGTAAAAAGGGCCAGTGCCTGTGCCTGAGGGTCCTTGATTCCATGCTCCCGGCCCATCAAAATTTAAAGTGTATACCTCTCCAAAATCAATTTGCGTAGCCAATGCACAATCAGGAGCCGTTATAAAATCAACATTTCCAATCCACGAAGATGAATCTCCATTGGTACAATGCACCTGAAAATATGTTGTGTAATCTATTGAACCTATTAATCCTTCTAGTACTATTGGAATGGAATCACTCACACCGATAATTCCTCCCGGTGTTCCTTGAGCAACATCACGTGGCTGGACTTCCCAGGTAATACTTTCTATTTGGCCATAAAGCGATGCTGACGCAGAAATAGTAGCAGTATTCGCTGTGAAAGAGGTCACTACAGGATTGAATATACTTCCACACGAAGGTTGATCCTCACAATTCAACTGTGCCGACCAGCCCACGGAATTCCCATATCCGTCGCTAAGAAACTGAAATGTCAAACAACCACTGCTGTGATTCGAGTAAATCGGAAATCCATCGTTCGGTAAATCTGCGCCAGTTATTCCTCCTGCCGGAAAACCTCCGATCGTTACATTAGAATTTGAGAACAGTTTTGGAAAACTCACATCCGGACCATCATATATGTAAAGTGCATCCCAATTTTCTTCAATATCAAATGAGGTAAATACAACCGAAACAACTTGTCCATTATTATCAGGGCAAATGGTAATTATATCATTGGCATTCATTAGGGCTCCACCATCCGGCCCGCCGCTATCATACCACGTACTCCCGCAAGTCGGCAAAGTGTACAAATCCAAAGGCTCAAGCCAATCACTGGCAATATTCGTTTCGCAAATGGCTCTTACATACACCGAATAAAATGTGGCAGCATTCAATCCGGTAATAGTAAATACAGAATCAATGTCACCAGTATTGCCCGAAAGAATCAATGAAGCCGAACCCTGCGCTGAATCTCGGGGTTGGATTTCGAAGTCGTAACTTATATTGATGGTGGTATCTGAAGGCTGAACGTTCAGATCGCATCCTTCGGTGGTGATGTTCGTGAGGGTGAATGATGTGGGAACACCGCATGAAGTGGGTGGTGGAACCAAAAGCAATCCTGAGCGATCTGCATTCTTTCCAATCAAAGCAAAATGGAATGCCAATAATCCAGTCGCCAATAAAACTACTGACTTAAAAAAGGCTTTTCTACTTTTTATTGGGTTGGTAAAATTCATTTTCATCTTCATTTATTTTTTTGAGAGAATTCTTATTACTTTATTCCATGATCAATTGTAAACTCATTGTTCCTGAATCACCGGCAATGGACAACTGATAATTGCCAGCGGGCAAATCGCCGCGTTCAAGCATAAACCGGATCTTGTGTTTGCCATAATTCCTAACTAATTTCCCGGATGCATCATATAATTTCAAGTCGAATATGCCTTGGGGTAAAAGTATTGTAGCAGATGTCTTCAATGGATTGGGATAAACTGAAAACGATGAAATTTCATTTTCATTTATTCCAATTACGACTACGCTCTCACTCACTGAACTACAGCCTTCGTCGTTGGTGGTAACTACGTAATAAACGCCTTCTGCCATTGCAGTTATCGACTGACCCGTCAAACCATCTATAGCTACATTGTTCAAATACCACTGCCAACAACAGCCTTCAGGTGCGGTTAATTCATAGCCGGACTGAACTATATCTGTACCTGGAAATGCTGCAATTTCTATCGAAACTGAATCTATAGCTGTACATCCAAAAGCACTGACAGAAGTGGCTATCAATTGCTGATTTTCTTCGGTAGTGAATGAAGTACCATTCTCCATGCCATTGCTCCATGATACAGGCACATCAGATTCTGCATTCAGCAAAAGTTCTTCTCCTGCACAAATCAATACATTTGATCCTGCATTGAGATCGGGTAATGGATGAACATCAACTACAAAGTTTCGTGTTTCTTCGCAAATGGGATTGGTTAAAGTTACTTCCAGATTTTGAACACCGGAAGCAAGAAAAGATGTATTGAATAGTGAAGTGTTTGAATAACTTTCACCTTCCATCTGCCAGTTATAGCTTTCGATAAAATCCTGTTCAGCAGTGAACTCTACTTCATCATTTTCGCATAAAGTATCGGGACCAGTAATTCCTGTAATAGAATTACAATCGAAGACAGTATTAAAGACTGTATTGGTCGTGATGGGAGGATTTTCTTCAAAATAAATATCGGTGTAATTGCTTGCGACAACGTTGTGACTGAGATTGTCCAACAGATCGATATTGTAAATCAAAAATCCATGTGATGCTTGTTCGTTGCTGGAGCTGTCCGGCAGGTTGATGTTGTTGAATATAAAGTTCACTGAGCCGTCGCCATGCAAACAGGTATTCATGTTGTGAGATGAAACGACAGGAGCAAAAGTGCTCAGGTCATAAACCAATGGATCAAGAAAGTCTTCAATGTGAATGTCACTGGCAGGCGCATTGCCGGTGTTTTGGAACTGGACTTTGTATTGGAGGTGTTCGCCTGATGCGACATAATGAGGATCGGCGTATCCTATAGGATCGACTTCAATAATGTTGGGGTCGTAGGCGCAGGTGATGGTTCGTGATAGGGTCCATTCTTCGTCATAGACAATTTCATCGTTCTGGTTGTAAAGAACCAAATGGAAGTTGAAGTAAAAAGTTTGTCCGATATAATTCACTCCAGGGCCATCGATGCGAAATCTTGGAGCGAAAATAGAGTTTGCAAAGGGATCAATAGACCATTCTGCATAGCCAGCACTAACTGAATCCGGGCTTACACCGCCATAATAATTTTCAGGGGTAAAAAGTGGATCGCAGTTCATTGTCATATAGCCATGAATAGGAAGTGCCGAGTAATAATAAGCACAGGCTCCGGCGTAATAACCATTGTTACAATGAAAATTGTTTTGAATATTCTGGGTTACATTAAGGCTGTAATTGATATTTCCTTCTGGTACAACGCCGAAATATATTACGCCTGTAGTGGGAACATTGAGTGTAGCATTTAATGCCGTTGTATTTAAAAATCCGCTATTCAATATCAGTTGCACAGAATATGTTCCTGGTTCTAATATTTGATGAATTTCTCCCTGAGCATCTGTGAAAACAGTCATATCGAGCGATGGAAAATAAATTCCAAAGTTGGGCATTCCAGGTTCGTTGGTATTAAAGGAACCATTCACATTGAGATCGCAATAGACCTTTATTTTACCAGAATAAATGCAACTGCCATTGTCAATTGTAGCATAAGGATTATAGTTTTCGGCTAATGGATTAATACAATCTTCGCAATCAGTGTCATACAAACAATATGTACTGTCGTTAATTGATAATGGCTGGTAATTACAAGCCAAAGAATCTGCACAACCTGATCCGCAATATGCATCCAGACCAAAATACCATGTGCCAACTGAATTAACCGACATTAGGATATTGATAGGAGTTGTTGTCTGTATGGAATTATCCAGTTGTATTGTAGCGTTGTAATTTCCAGCATTCAATTGCAAATTGATTTCCCCTATCGAATTTGTAATAAAAAAAGAATCGAGTTCAGCGATGTACACTTCAAAGGCTACTGCCGGAAATTCGCTACTTTCAAATGATCCGTTGCCTGAGTCATCGCAAAATACTATTATTTTAGTATTAAAAATACAACTTCCATCATCAATTAATGCTGATGGATCATAATTAAAGGCCAATTCGTTTATGCAGCCATCGCAATCGCTTCCATAAAGGCAAAGTCCATTGTCAAAGATTGCAGTGGGGTTGAAGTTGCACGCACTGCTGTCTTTACAACCTGAATAGCAACTTGAACTGATACCAAAATAATAATTTGTGTATGTTGGCAAGGTTATAATTACACTTGTAGGTGTCGAATAACTTAGAGTTGGATATTCGATAAGGGAAATATGATAAGTTCCAATGGGCACATCCATCTGAAGATTTCCAAATTCATCGGTAAAAAAAATTGAATCGAGTTCTTCAACATGAACCGGATAGTTAGCAATTACAAACTCACTCTCTTGATAGCTGCCAAAATTATAACTATCACAAAACACCTTTAAGTCTGCCGAAAAAAGGCAGCTACCATCGTCATATAAAGCAGTAGGATTATAATTGGAAGCCTGATAATCTGAGCAGCCTGAGCAATCATCTCCATAAGAACAAACTCCACTATCAAAGGAGGCTTCCGGATAATAGTTACAAGCCGTGCTGTCCATACATCCACCGCCACAGTCGAAATCAGCACAGAAAAAATATGTATTTCCAAAAATCCCTCGAACATGAAACCAATAGGTTGTTCCCGCAACAGCATTAAAACTCAAAAATGCCATATAATTCTCAATACCTGAAATTTCCTGAATATCCATTAAACTACTATCATCACAAGAGTCTTCATAAACATCTATTCTAATGCTTGTATTAGACCAACCATGACTTGAATCCGGATATGCCCCAATAGTAAACTCAGAGTCGAATGCAGCTTCATACTTATACCAATTAATCTGACTGTTGTAGGAAGAACAAACATGAGTTGGCGAGCAGTCCAACTCATAAGGCAAGCTACAATAATTACCCACCTGTGGTTCTCCCTGTAAGCTGTATTCTATTCGAAAATATTGGGATATTGCCACAGAGCTTTCTGCATCCAAAAGCAAATAATATACACCTGCATTCAGTGTAATTACATGATAGCTATAATTATATATATCATCCACCCAAATCCAGTTTTGATTATCACATACAGGGTATTGATTAGCATCCTTAATAAAGTAATCTACCCAGCCATTGCCTCCCAATCCCCGCAATTTGTATTGGCCTGTATAGGGTATTTCCAATCGGAAAAGTCTTTCTTTGCCATAAGTGATAAAAGGACCAGCACCTGAACCACCAGGCCCCATATTCCACTGTCCGAGCCCTCCAAAAACAGCGTTGTAAACTACCCCAAATTCTATTTGGGTTGCGTTGGCACAATCTGGTGCTGTTCTGAAATCCAATCCTCCAGTCCAGGTTGAAGAATCTCCATCTCCACAATCCACCTTTAAATACATTGAGTAATCTGTATATCCGGTTAGCCCATCTAAAACAATCGGAATAGAATCACTCACCCCAATAATTCCCCCCATTGTTCCCTGAGCAACTCCCTGTGGCTGCAACTCCCAGGTAATACTTTGTATTTGGCCATATAGCGATGCGGATGCAGAAATGGTTGCTGTATTTGCTGTGAAAGAGGTCACTATAGGATTGAATATACTTCCACAAGTTGGTTGATCTGCACAATTTAACTCAGCAGACCAACCCGGTGAACTCACATCACCATCACTGAGAAATTTAAATGTCAAACAGCCGCTACTGTGATTCGAATAAATCGGAAATCCATCATTGGGTAAATTTGATCCACTTATTCCGCCGGCTGGAAAACCGCCGTATGTTGCAGGAGTATTTGAGAATAATTTTGGAAAACTCGTATTTGGACCATCATATATATAGAGCACATCCCAACGGGCTTCCACATCGAATGAAGTAAATATTACAGAAACAACGTGATTGCTATCGTCAGGGCAAATGGTAACCACTTCATTGGCATTCATTAGCGCTCCACCATTTGGCCCGCCGCTATCATACCAGATACTCCCACAAGTCGGCAAGGTGTACAAATCCAGAGGCTCCAGCCAATCACTGGCAATATTCGTTTCGCAAATGGCGCGCACATAGACAGAATAAAATGTGGCAACACTTAATCCATTAATGGTGAATACAGAATCAATGTTACCAGTATTGCCAGAAAGAATCAGTGAAGCCGAACCCTGAGCTGAATCGCGGGGTTGGATTTCGAAGTCGTAACTGATATTGATGGTGGTATCGGATGGCAAAAAGTTCAGATCGCAGCCTTCGGTGGTGATATTGCTGAGGGTGAATGATGCGGGAACGCCACAGGATGTGGGTGGTGGAATAACAGCCATTACAGAATTTGAGCTAAAGAGAGTTATGCCCAAAACAAGAGTACCAAGAAAGAATTTTGCCTTTGACATCTTTTGAAAGCCGAAGTCGCAGAATGGGGCGCATAAGGCAAATGGAGTACGTTTAGTTCTCATGAGTAGGTGGTCAAATGGTTAAGTGGCCTGTAAAAGACAGGAGTAATTCGCTAAAATAAAGAAATTACCTCTCTTTGCAGAAAAATAAGTTCCCTGGCTATTTTCAGGAAGGTAGGATATTAAACAGACGAAGAACTTTCAATTGGTTGTTTCAATTGGCTGAAAATGAAATACCCCCGAACGTTTTCGAGGGTAGTCATAAACCTTAACCAAAACCAAAACTTCTTAGATAATGAAGTTTGAGATGACCGGCTATTTCAATGTTTATGCCAGAGAGGCTTTATTTCAAGGAGCATTTTCACAATTGCTGTTAAGACTCTCTCATTCGACAAGGCTTGTCAATGCATATCACTTCAGCGCCTGAAATGATACTCTTTTTTTACCTCGAATGAATAACTGGAACTGGCTTGTAGTCAAGTCTTTCAGAATGAAAATCAAAATAAGCCCGGGTCAATTGGCCAGAACTTGCGCTTTTGTGGTCATTTTTGGAGTCCAGCAATGACATTGTCTCCGCAAGAAATATTAAAACAACATTGGGGCTACGACCAGTTCCGGCCGCGCCAGTTGGACATTATCCAATCCTTATTGGCAGGCAATGACACTTTGGCCTTGTTGCCCACCGGCGGCGGAAAATCCATCTGTTTTCAGGTTCCGGCATTGTGCAATCCGGGATTGTGCCTGGTCATTTCGCCGTTAATGGCATTAATGTACGACCAGGTAGAGAACCTGAAAAAAAGAAACATCCCGGCCTTTGCCGTCACCTCGGCCATGAACCACCGCGAAATAGACAGAATTCTCGACAACAGTATCTATGGTGATGTGAAATTTCTTTATGTGTCTCCTGAAAGATTGCAAAACGAACTTTTTCTGGAGCGTTTGAAAAAAATGAAGCTCAATATGATTGCGGTCGATGAAGCACATTGCATTTCGCAATGGGGCTATGACTTCCGACCGCAATACCTGAAAATAGCTGACATCAGGCCACTGAAACCCGGGGTGCCCATTCTGGCTTTGACTGCAAGCGCCACACCCACGGTAGTGAGCGATATTCAGCACAAACTTCTTTTTGCAAAAGAAAATGTGATTGGCACCAGCTTCGCCAGAAAGAACCTGATTTATTCGGTATTGCATGAAGAAGATAAAGAGGCGCGCATTTTAAAAGTAAGTGCTAAAATTCAGGGTTGTGGCATTGTCTATTGTGGCACAAGGCACCGCACCAAAGAGATGGCCGTTTTCTTACAGCGAAACAACATCACAGCCCTGCCCTATCACGCCGGAATGACGCACCTTGAAAAGTCTGTGGCCTTTCAGAAGTGGATGAAAAATGAAGTGCGTTTTATTTGCGCTACGAATGCCTTCGGCATGGGCATCGACAAGCCCGATGTAAAAATTGTAATGCACGCCGATGTACCGCCTCATCCTGAAGCTTATTTTCAGGAAGCCGGAAGAGCAGGTCGCGACGGACAAAAAGCTTATGCGCTTTTGATGTACAATGAAGCGGACTTGTTAAGACTTGAACAACAACTTGAAAGGCGTTTTCCTCCGAGAGAATACATTGCCAAAGTTTATCTGCATCTGTGCAATCATTTGCAGATTGCACTGGGTTCAGGGCAAAATATTCCGCATTCCTTTCAGCCGACAGATTTTGCAAGAAAGTACGACTTACAGCTTGCCGAGGCACTTTATGCCATGGAGATTATGGAACTTTCAGGTTATCTCACCTTGAGCGATGCGACCTATATTCCTTCGCGCGTTATGTTCAGGTTGCACAAACAAGATTTGTACAGCTATCAGGTGGCCAATCCGGCGATGGACATGTTCATCAAACTTTTGCTTAGAATGTATGGCGGATTATTCGAGCAATTCGTCAATATAAGAGAGTCTGAAATTGCGCGCGTATCAAAACTTCCATTCAAAGCTGTGGTGGAAAAACTCAAAATTCTGGCGCAACATCAGGTATTGGATTACGAAGAACAAAATGACATTCCCAAAATTACTTTGCTCACCGGAAGGCAGAAAGAAACCGCACTGATTTTCCCTCCTGAAGTATATGAGCAGAGGAAAAAAAGCGAGACCGAAAGAATGCACGCCATGCAACGTTACCTTGAAAAAAATCGCTGCCGAAGCATACAGTTGCTGGAGTATTTTGGTGAAAAAAATGTGGCAGTTTGTGGTGAATGTGATGTATGTCGTGAGACAAAAAAACACGGACTTTCACCGGAAGAATATGAAAAGATGAATTTGGAGATTATTGATATTGTATTAAAACAAAGGGTCTCAATCGAAGCATTTCCTGCTCTGTTGCCGGGCTATCCGGCTGATCATCTTCTGGAATTTATCAGGTGGAAACTGGACAATGGGGAATTGGAACTGGATATGGCGCTGAAAGTTGTTTTGCCGGGGATGGATGGGGATGGGAGTTATTGAGGTCTGAAAGGGTTTCACTGCTTTAAGAAGTTAGGGACTTATAAGCCCAAGACTTTTGATTAAGCACTGAGAATTAATTGTACAAAACAAACTTTAAATTTTGTTTAAAACCCCAATTTCTTAAAACGCTATTAGCAGGTGCACTAATGTGCATAAAAAAGCCCCTCAAATTGAAGGGCTGTTATATTGATGCCAAACAGGCGGATTGGATGTTGCTGTCTTTGTTATATTCCCTAGTTTATTAATTTTATTTGTTTTCATTTTTACCTCCATCTTATTTAGATTTTTATTATTTCCCGTTTCAGTTTTAAAGCTACTGACAAACTTGTCAATCGACTCACTTGCGTGAGAAACATACATTTGAGATAATACCACATAAAACATTACAACAAAGGACAACTTAATCTTTTTCCAAACCTGCGACCATAAGTCTGCGATTTTATAAATTAAAGGTACTATAAAACTTCTGTAACTACTCAGCCCCTGCTATTTTAAGAACAATTGCCTATAGATATCTTAATTGTATCTTGTAAAAAGTAACTATTTTTTTTGTGAAATTTGGTTCATCGAAGAATTTGTAACCATATCAAGAAAAGAATACGAACGCTTGCTTTCTCTTGAGGCTCTTGTTTTGTCTTTACAGGAAGAAATTCGTTTGTTGAAGAATGGCAAAAAGAGTGGTACTAGTCATACCTCTCCATCCCATGATATATCACGTAGCAATGCTAAGAGCTTACGGGAACAATCAGATAAGAAAACAGGTGGGCAAGCTGGGCATCAGGGTAGCAACTTACAAATGAGCATTAGCCCAGATGAAATA
>JANNEQ010000020.1:0-32321 GCA_031378885.1 Flavobacteriales bacterium | reverse complement strand
ACTGCACAATAACAAGCTTTTAACTGATCTTATTTTTTCAAACTTAGGTTTAGACCTGACTTGCAAAAAAATAATTAAACTATACAAAAAATGCCTAGATTTCGGCGCGAGAGCAGCTTAAAATGTTACCGGAGTATTGTACTTACACACCTTGTGGGATACTACCTGCAATAGGGACATACGTTGACATTTAGCTTCTCCGCTAACTCCTGGGCATACGTTTCAGCAAAGGAATCCCAGTTAAAAATCTTTTTCAAGTGCTTTCTGCAATTGCAAAGTTTTGTGCAACCTCTGTTTTCAAATTCATCAAGTAAGCTTTCGATGTCCTCAGTTAAGTTGAATTTGAATGTCACTATCTGTTTCAGATTATCAGTATTTCTAAGCCAGCATTTTTTACTAAGAAAATATCTCGGTCTCCTCCGGGTTATAAGAAAAGAAACTACATTATCAAAATGCTCATTGCAGCTTTCACCCAAATCTCTGCCTTCCTTATTTTTTATTTGAATCATCTTTACCTCCTTTTTGAATTTTTTTCTTCTCTTCTTTCAGGTATTCAAGTGTTCTCTCTGCATGCTCAATTTGCCTCTGAATAAGAATTTCTGAATTTTCCTTCTTAGGGTTCATTATTTCATAGTGTTTCGCCTCTAATTTTGTGCGAATTAAAGCTTCCCCGATAGATTCAATAATTTTCAAACCCATTACCACCAACTTGGAAAAAATCAGGAATAAAGCGTTCATTGTTTTCGCAGCTCAATTCGTACTTGCCATCTGCTTTCTTTTCAACCTTATAAAAGAACTCCGAGCCAAGGTTAAAACCCTGCTCTTTGATGTTCATATAGCTCTCAATCCAAAAAAAATCAAGTCTCATTTTCTCTTTCATTTAAAATAGCCTGAAGAAGTTTTCGGGCCACAGCGGCGCAAGATAATCGTAAGAACGTGTGGGTGGATATTTCTGCGGAGAACCTTTGTTTTGCACTATCTATGGCTTAACCCAAAAAAAAATTATACCAATGTTCATTCTAATTTAGTCCAAAGACTAATTAAAATGTTACAGTGGTATATGCCGATAGAGTAGCTGTTTAGTAAAATCAAGCGCTGCGCAGATTGGATTAATACAGATACCGAATCGGTATTACATTTGCCGTCAATTATTCAACACCATTGTCAATCTTTTTTATTATGTCTAAAAAAACCATACTCAGCCTTCTTCTCATTTCATCCTGTATGATTGGACTTGCTCAATACGCACTTCCAGAAGGCGGCAAACAACTTAATGTGGGAGTTGGTACCTCCAGTTGGGGAACCCCATTGTATTTAGGACTGGACTTTGGGGTTCATCCTGATATTTCAGTTGGAGGCGAATTGTCATTCAGGTCTTACAGACAGACTTTCTTCGGCGAAAAATATTCTTCGAGCATCATTGGAATCGGAGCCAATGCGAACTACCATTTTAACCATATCCTCGAAATTCCAACAAAATGGGATCTATACGCAGGTGCCTCCGTTGGTTTTTTTATCTGGAATAATTCGGCCAATTATAAAGGCAGTGGATCTTCCGGATTGGGTTTCAGTGGTCAGGTGGGCGGCCGATATTACTTCAATGACGCCTGGGCCATCCATTTGGAACTCGGCGGAGGTACCGTGAGCGGCGGGAAATTGGGGGTGAGCAAAAAGTTCTGACAGCCAGTGTTTTTCTGGGGAGCATAACACCGGTTCAGGGCATTCTGAGACCAAAATAGGTTTTACAAATTGTCTTTTTTGGGGGCTTTTGGAAATGACATCAGATGCTTATCTTTGACCAAACCTATTTCTGGAAAACAAGATAGGTCAACAAAAATACCCTGCTACTAAACCATATTCATTATGAGCAACTCAACGGCTCTGAAATCAGATGAGTTTCGCGTTTCGCAAATGGCTGAAAACCTCATCGGTTCAGAAATCATCAAACTTGCGGGTGAAGTCCGTGAGTTGATCGCCAAAGGAGAAAAGGTGTACAATTTCACCATCGGTGATTTTGACCCCAAGATTTTTCCAATACCGACTTTATTAAAAGAAGAAATTATACAAGCCTATAACCAGGGCGAGACCAATTACCCTGCCGCCGATGGGATTGCCGATCTTCGAAAATCTGTCTCCTCTCTAATTAAAAACTGGCAAGGCCTCGACTATGCTGACAATGAGATTTTGATTGCCGGTGGTGCCCGTCCGATCATTTATGCCATTTATCAGGCATTGGTGGATCCCGGCGACACCATTGTATTTCCGGTACCCAGTTGGAACAACAATCACTACACACATTTATCTCATGCAAGGCCTATTTTTGTAGAGACCCTTCCTGAGAATAATTTTATGCCCACAGCAGATGAAATGCGCGATCACCTGAAAGGCGCCACTCTTCTGGCATTGTGCTCCCCGTTAAATCCTACAGGAACTGTATTCTCCAAATCGCAACTTGAAAGTATTTGTGATCTGGTTATTGAGGAAAATCAACGCCGCGGAGGTGACGAAAAACCACTTTATGTGATGTACGATCAGATTTACTGGGCTCTGACATATGGCGACATTCAACACTTTGACCCGGTAAGTCTTCGTCCTGAATTGCGCCCCTATACCATTTTTGTCGATGGTATTTCAAAATCATTTGCCGCCACAGGCGTCCGCGTAGGCTGGGCTTTTGGCCCCAGGCGAATCATAGACAAGATGAAAAGCATCCTGGGCCATGTAGGCGCATGGGCTCCGAAAGCCGAGCAAGTTGCCACAGCAAAGTTTTTAAACAACAATGATACTGTTTCCGAATATCTTGTACAATTCAAAACTGAAGTCGAAAAAAGATTGCAGGGATTTTATGCCGGTATTTGCGCTTTAAAAAAAGAAGGATTTGCAGTGGATGCTATCGCGCCGATGGCTGCCATTTACCTTACTTTAAAATTTGATCTGAAAGGAAAGAGCACAGCCGACGGTACCATTTTGGAAACTACCGAACAAGTCACGCAGTATTTGTTGAATGAAGCAAAGCTTGCTATCGTTCCGTTTAGTGCATTTGGAGCCTCTAAAACCAGTGTCTGGTATAGATTATCTGTAGGCACTGCCACAATGAATGATGTAGAAAATTCAATTCAAAGTCTGAGAGAAGCATTATCAAAACTTCATTAACCTGATTCATTCGAAATTCGAATCAGGCCATAAGGCGCGTCTACTGCTTTTTTAATTGTAGGAATTCATGAATAAAAAAAATTACTGTATTATAATGGCTGGCGGAATTGGCTCCCGCTTCTGGCCAATGAGTCGCTCTTCATTTCCCAAACAATTCCACGACATTTTAGGTGTTGGAAGAACTTTGATTCAAATGACTTACGACCGTTTTTTGCCTATTTGTCCGAAAGAAAATATTCTGATTGTAACCAATGAGCGTTACAAAAAACTTGTTCTTGAACAATTACCAGATCTCAAGCCTGAGCAGGTATTGTGCGAACCCTTTATGCGCAATACAGCGCCTTGCATTGCTTATGCTTCTTTCTGGATTGCAGAGCGTGCAGCAGATGCGAACATCATTGTGGCGCCCAGCGACCATTTGATTCTGAACAATGGTGAGTTTGAAAACATCATCAATATTTCCATACAGCAAGCCAAAGAAAGTGGCAACCTTGTAACGCTGGGCATCAAACCTACACGACCAGACACCGGCTACGGCTACATCCAATGGGCCGATTTTAAAAACGCTCCCAACGACAAGGTCAAAAAAGCAAAAACCTTTACCGAAAAACCAGATATCGAATTGGCCAAGGACTTTCTCGAAAGCGGGGACTTCTATTGGAATTCAGGAATATTTATCTGGACTCTTCCATCTATTCTCAACGCCTTTGAAACTCATTTGCCCGATATCTTCAAAGCATTTTCTGAAGGGGCCGGTATTTATGGAACACCGGGTGAGTACGAATTTATTGAGAAAATATATCCGGCCTGCGACAACATATCCATCGACTATGGCATCATGGAAAAAGCCCGCAATGTGAATGTTGTACTCAGCGATTTCGGATGGAGCGACCTTGGTACCTGGGGCTCACTGCATACTCACCTTGCACACGACGAATACCAAAACGGCGTGGTAGGAAAAAAAGTAATGCTGTACAATTGCTCAGACAATGTAGTTCATGTGGCCGGCGACAAATTGGTTGCGCTGCATGGTCTGAATGGCTATATCATAGTAGATACGGGCAACACCTTATTGGTTTGCAAAAAACAAGACGAGCAGAAGATCAAACAATTTGTGAATGATATTAAGATGAAGTTGGGTGAAGATTGGGTTTGAAATACACTCTGATTAAAAAGCAAAAAGCCCGGAAAAATTTCCCAGACTTCATTTATGACCTGAAAAGGCCGCTAATATCTCTATTTATCTATCAAACACCGGACTATACATACTCTTTAAAACAGGCTCAAAAATCACCACCACCATAGCAGTTCCTGTTTTGGTTTTCATCATTCCCATTTCTATTACAGGATATTTGTTGCGCTCATCTTGTTCCTTTCTGGCACAATCGAATAAAATTTTTGATTGGTCAATATACTTTTCATCGAAGGTATTCAAAGGACTAAAATCACCTACCGGCAATGTGCGATCGAACATAAGGATATAGCGCTCCATAAATTCTTTTCCGGTGGCTTCGTCCTGTACATTCAGTTCCATTTTTACTCCATGGCGCTGGGTCTTGAGGTCAAAAAACAAATTGGTTTTGTCGAAGTTGGGCATTTTAACCTGACCCGTTTTTTCAATCTCCATTTTAAGGCCTTGAAAGCCATTGATACTTTCAGAAAATATTTCTCTGAATCGTCCCTGAAAGTCGTTGGAGTTAGCAAATGACATTGCCAGCACAGCCGAGCCAATAAAAATTCCCAATATGTATTTCATGAATGTGAAATTATGTTCAGGCAATTCTTACGGCGGCACCTGCAAAAAGGTTATACCACCTTTAAAAGCCAAAAACAAAACACAAAAGGAAGAATTATCTCACCCTGAGTGACATGGAGTAATCCGCAAGATCAGCTATTTCAGCCGGTGTCAATACATCCTTCATTGGAGGCATGGTGCCCTTGCCATACTGAATTTGTCTGATAACCTCTTCTCTCACCAAACCAGAAATGGTCAGATCACTGGCTCCGGCATAGTTCAACTTGCCATTCTCACCATGACAAACACCACATTTAGTATTGTACAGATTTTTTATGGCAGTCTTTTTATCTACCTGACCCGATACCTCTGCGGTTTTTTTGCCCGATTCACCGCAAGAAGTCAATGCAGCAAAAAGGGTGATTACCCATACAATAGAGAAAAAGCTTAAAACCAGCCTCTTCCCTCTCCAACTACTCTGAATGGCCATGGAATACTTATTAAAATGATTAAAAGTGCAGTGAGATAATAGAAAAATAACATGCGGTGTTTCGCCCAGGACTCACTTTGCCTTTTTGCCCTGGAATAACCAATAGTAATAATGGCTATAGCGATAAGCATCATGGCTAGGTGCTCTACGATATAAAATCTTGCCATTGAATTCTTCATGATGTCGCCAGCCTGAATAAAGCCTTTGATGGTAGGGCTTACAAAGTAGAGAATCAATCCGGTCAATAACTGACTATGGAAGGCTATGAGAGTGAAAAGCGCCAGTTTGCGCTCGTTCTCTTTGAAAGGTCTGTACATTCTTACCACACTGTCTACTATAGTAGCGATCAATAAAATAAGCCCTATCCAGCGAAGGGCCGAATGCAGGTCAAGTAATCCTTTTGCCATTGGAGTCGAAATTAATATTGGTTCGGCTCCAAAACTAACATGGAAGATGGGATTTTCAACCTGCAAGTACAGGATTACCTTAAAAATATACTGAAAATAGCCGCCGGTCTAGGAATTGATAGAAGTTCGAACTTAATTTGCCCCCATGAACCGTGTGTTGTACAATGTAACGTTAAGTGTGGACCAATCTGTCCATGAGGCCTGGCTGGATTGGATGATGTTCGTCCATATTCCTGAAGTAATGAAGACCGGATTCTTTCTGGAGAACAGAATTTGCAGAATCCACGAAGAGGAAGAAGGTGGCATCACTTACGCTGTGCAGTACATAGCCAGAAGTAAAACCGACCTCGAAGAATATCAACGTGAACATGCTCCGGCCCTTCAGCAAGCCCACAATGATCTTTATGGAAAACACGTTGCGGCATTTCGAACAATCCTGGAAATAATTCACGAGTCGAAGCCGCCTTTTGTAGATGTCAACCCAAACTGAGCAGACATCCACAAAAGTTCAGCTCCACTTTAGCCCTGTTGATAGAAAGATTGAACGTTATTCTCTTCATTCGGTTCTGAAATATTGCCATCATAATCGAGGATGATCTGAAACTGAGCATCCGGATCATAAATCCAAAACGAAGGAATATCGATAGTAATTTCTCTGCTTGCGCCAGCCGGAATTGATGGAATGGGCACCTGATAATAGAAGTCTGGCTGTTCGGCAGAACCATCTCCAACATTTCTGAAAAGCAGATTAGTTTCAATACTCTGGGTATTTCCTTTGTTGATTACCTGCACTTTAATGGTAGTTCCATCCATTAATTCCTCATAAAAAATCCAATTGTCCAGCATCTGATCCTTGTCGCCGGTTTTCAATACCAAATCGACGCTGTTCTTTTTGTCGGACACCTGAGGTGCCGCAGGTTTGGCGTAAACAGGATTTGTGGTGTAATAAGGCAACTGAAATTCAGGATCTTTATAAGGATTAATTACATACATATTTTCAAGCGAAGCATTAAAATCCGCAAGCTCTTCTTCCACACACATCTCCTCATAAATGCCGATATATTCAAAAATCGCCGTCTTCGCCTCCGGACGGAGCAAGTTGGTGGTATATACATAATTGTCGCGCACCTCGGCCATTGATGTATATACTTTACACCAGTCCATATCCAGGTAAATCTGCGCGCACATCAACCCAAAAATCCACACGGATGCTTCGCTTGACTCATTGTTGGCCGCAGCATGGGTGAGTAACCTGAATCCCCTGAGCGGCTGGAAATAATCGCCCATGATTTGTATATAACCAAGTATTACCATGTCATCCAGCGATATCACTTGTGCATAGGCGGGCAAGTCCATGTCTTCTTCGCCGGGCAATACCATTGCGCCATAAATTACGTCTCGTCCGATACCATATTTTTTCATGATATGGGCCATATAGATTTCGGTATTGAGAGAATCTCCCCATCCAAGTGCATTGACCAGCGCCACCTTTTGGTCCAGGGAAATAGAAGTATCATCAAAAAAACGAAGATGAGAAGCCTCCATTCTTAAAGAACTACTCTCGCTCTTTTCACTCTGCACGAGCAATGCCCTGATAAGAGGTATATCGCTGTATGCGGAAGCGAAATAAGTGCTGGTAAGAGGTGAATCGGCCAGAGCCAAAAGCTCGGCAAAGCACAGCAAAAGAATTGCAACTATGTTTTTCATGAGGTTATTATTTGGGCAAAGATGGGGTTGGATGAGAGGCGTATCTCTACGGTAAAAAGCGTAATTATACAATAATCCGGAACCAAACGTAAATAAGAACTCAGTGATCGGAAGTAACTTGAAACGCTGTAACAGCGCTGCCACTACCCATTTCCAAAACTAGCGAATAATTGCCCGCCGCCAAATCACTGACATCCAGATAATATTGGTGAAATCCTTTTGACACATCGAGATCAACAAGATCACGAACCATTTTCCCCGAAGCATCAAATATCTTCAACACCACATCACCCGCAATGCCTGTATTAAAACGGGCAAACATTTTACCATCATTCGGATTGGGGTAAACCGGAAAAAGTTCAAGTCCGTTTTCGTTGAGTGATTTGCAAAATGAATTATTTTCCAGAATGAGCTCTGTAAAATTCAGATTTGCAATTTCCGCCTTCACACAGAGATAAGGAAATTGATTGGCGCTGATTGTTTGAAGAGAGGTAAAAGTGTAGTTGAAAAATGCGCCGGGCAGCAGTTGGCCAGACCATAGTTCTACTACTTCAGATTCATTTCCTACCTGCCAGCTCAATACCAGATTCGAAATGGATATATTTCCGTCATTTACTATTTTGGCTGTAATTTGCTGTCCTGCGGTCAATGTATTACAAACTACATCTTGCACCAATACATCCGGCGTTGGATTGGCTACCAACAAGGTTTGATTTATACTGTCGCTGCAACCTGCAAGAGAATACGCTATCAATTCCACTTCAAAATTGCCATTAGCTTGAAATGTATGCACCGGATTTAGCTCGTTGGATTGAATGTTGTCACCAAAATTCCAATTGAAAGTATCTCCAAAAAGGGAGGTGTTGGAAAAATGTATTTCGAAAGGAGCTGCTCCAATTTCAGGAGTAAAATTAAAAGAAGCCACCGGATTGATCCACACAGGAATTTGCTGACTAACATCTGCAGTGCAGCCCGCAGCCGTGGTCAACTGCAATTGTACTGGATGAAGTCCGGGTGAATCGAAAATATACTCTGTGGTATCTCCCGTGAGAATATTTATTTCATCTACTGTCCACTGCCAGCTTACAATGGGATCACTAAAAGAAAATACAGAAGCGTCCTGCAGTTGAAAATTCCGATCGACACATGCATTGGCAATCACAAAATCAGCATTCGGTGGCGAAATAATCTGGACGTCTTGAATAAGAGAATCTTTGCACCCTGATTCGGCCACTGCAGTTAATTCAACCTGATATGTATTGGCAAGGGCAAAGAAATGTGTCGGATTGGCCAGTGTCGACGAAGTATTGTCGCCAAAATCCCAATGATAAACGGCAATTGGACCAGAAAGCGATTCATCGATCAACTCATTAAACTCTGTCAATTGTCCCTGACAAATTCCCTGTGTTGTAAAACCAATTTCTGGCGTGTGATGCACTTCCAGAAATTGCGCAAGTTGCGCAGTACAACCCTGTTGGTCCGTGACAGAAAACTGCACATTCACAAATCCTGACTCCGAAAATTGAGTGGTCAATTCCTGACCTGTGTAAGCTGTTCCATTGATGAGCCAGTTCCATTCAGTTATTTCGGAGACCGAAGAAGTAGATTCGTTATTGAAATAAACCTGAATGTCATCACAAAGTAAAGAAGTACTGAATGAAGGATTTGGTGGAATAAGTACTGTTAATAATGTATCAAAAGCCCCTGAACATCCGTTGTCGGCCACTACCACAATTCCAACCTGGTACTCGCCCGGCACCGGAAAAGTATAATTGATGTTTTGAGCATTTCCAGCCGCTACTTCATTCACTAACCACTGCCACGAACTGATATTTTCACCTGATAGATTTAACCCTTGCAAATCTGCACTTGCAAGGGCGCATAGCGTTGAAGTGGAAATAGAAAGTTGAGGAGCTGTTCCCAATATATTTATATTGATCGTATCACGGGCAATACAACCATTCTCATTGGTGGCCTCAAGCCAATATTCTCCTGATTGATTGATTTCTATTTGCCATGTAGATTCTTCTGTGTTCCACAAGTAATCTACCAGAGAAGATTCTGGTTGTAAAGGCTGAATGGTATTACCGGCGCACAATTGCAAATCATTTCCCAAACTGAACATTGAAGGAAAAGAATCTACTTCAATATTGAAATCAACTAAGAATACACAGCCCGTTGAATCATTTATCTGTAAGGAATAATTGTCTTCGTTGTTCAATTCAATATTTGGTTGATTCGAATTGTCACTCCATAAAAAAGTGTAATCCGTTGCATTGAGATTCGTATTCCACATAAAAGAATTTCCCTGGCAAATTGTATCATTTGTTATTTGTAAATTTCCGGGGAAAAACACATCAAGTGTATCATGAATGATTCTGCCAAAATAATCGGTTGCCTGTAAATAATAAGTGCCGGAATGATCGAAAGATGCACATTGCGCATTGGTTCCATTCGACCAATTGTAGGTAATAAAACCATCACTGGCGCAGATAGTGGTATCACAAAATCCATATTCCACATCTACATCCAGAAGAGCGGCGTAGGCAGGTCCATATTTATTGGCCAGATAATTTTCTACCTGAAGAATTTGTCCGTTCGTCAATGAGTCGCTGAATAAAATCACTTCTGCCATTTCTCCCCACCAGGTCCAGCCAAATACATTCAGCTCCATGGTAATGTGAGTAGCTTGCACATCTGCCGTAGTTACCAGTGATACAATGCTGTAATCGTTTGGGACAACCGTCTGTGTGCCGTTGATGTCCTGAAAGTTGAGTCTCGTGGCGCCGGTCCGGACACCAATATTCGAAAATTCGGCATTCCAGAATTCCTTGTTGGGTCCCCGGAAGAAGTTCAAAGCGCCACTGTAACCGAGCAAACCCCTTGTGGGAGAAGTCCCTGCAGACGGATTTTCGCGTAGCACCCAGAATGCAGTCCGAAGATTACTTACTTCCGGAAAAACCAAAAAATCGTCAATTCCATCAAAGCTGATAACCGGTAAATTGTTGATGGAACTGTCCTGAAACATGGGACGGATGATGTCCAGATCGTTGGTGGCATGTCGGTTGTTGCCACTGAAATCTGTCCATTGGGTAACGAGCGCGCCATTGAGCGCCACGCCGGAGTCGGCCTTGATCCACAATTCCAGACCATCCAGATCTGCTGGACCAAAGGGATTTTGTGAATAAAGGTGCCCAACAATGAACCAACAAAGAACAAGAGCGGCTTTCTTTGCCATACAGGTGCTAACTCTAATTAAGTTGCACGAATGTAGCCGAACGTGGTCTTAATACCAAATACTTTTGGGGCCTAATATTGAGTTGATAGCCTATCGCGATGTATCAGAGATTTTTAGAAATATGGCGTAGCCTGCTGGTAAGGAATTCTTTCGTACAGAATTCGGCGTGGATGTTTGCTTCGTCCGGTATTTCCATTCTCATACAATTTGTCTTTTTCTATATTCTTTCAAGAATCTATTCTCCTGAAGTCTACGGCTTATTTGCCATCTTCAATTTCTACATAGGTATTGTGGGTAATGCGGTAAGTCTTGGTTACAACCAGGCTTTTGTATTGCCCAAAAAAGAACGCGAGTTTTCCGGATTGCTTCGCTTGACCATTTGGATCACGCTATTGACTTCTTCTATTTTCTTTCTCATCTCCTTGCTCTTCGGAAAATCGCTTATGCACTTCTTTGGTCATGATGCCCTTGGCAATTGGGTGTATTGGATTGCACCGGTCAGTCTGCTGATGGGTCTGGATCGAATCACCACAGATTGGGCCATTCGGAACAAAGAATTTCGAGGGCAAACGTTATGGTCGACCACTACGACACTTGGTGCCAAGATCTTCAATACATTTTATGGAATGAAGATTTCGCCCACAGCGGCAGGTTTAGTTTTTACTACAGGATTGCAATACCTGAGCAGAATGATTGCGTTCTGTGTGTTTATTCTGAAGGATTTCAAAGTACAATTCGCACTTCGGTTTTCGATTGCTGAGTTGAAAAGTGTGGCAAGGAATTACAAAGAATTTCCGCTTTATATCTATTGGGGTAACCTGATCAACATATTATCCAATAACCTGCCAGCTGCGTTGCTCACGCCGCTGGGTTATACATTGGGCGAAGTAGGTTATTATTCCTATTCGTTAATCGTATTGGATCTTCCCATCCGTTTGCTGGGAGCAGGAGTATCGTCTGTGTATATGCAGAAGGCGGCAGATCTGGCCCAGCATCGCATGGAAGATCTGGTAAAGCAAACGTGGCGTTTGTACAAAAACATGGTCTTTGTTTGTTTGCTCTTTTCGGTTGTAATAATAGCCGCAGGAGAGCCTTTGTATTTATTGTTGCTGGAAAATGAATGGGCAGAAGCAGGAAGGGTTGCAGAAGTACTCATCATATTTTACTTTTTCAGGATGATCTCATCGCCTCTTTCATCACTGTTTAGTATTCTCAGAAAGGAAAATCAATTTTTTATCTTTCAGATAGCGCTTACAATAGTGAGAATACTGAGTATGATAATCGGTGCATGGTGCGGATTAAATTTTCTGGAACTGATGTGGGCCTACTCACTTGCCAATGCATTGATGTACTTTATCTTTTGTGTCTGGATATTCCGGTTGATTCATTATCCAATGATGAAATTAATTGTATTTACACTTGTGACGAGTTTACCGGCCTTTGCGTTGGCTTATCTGATAAAGTTTGTGCTCTTGAAATAAATCCCGGGCGACACTATATTTCTGACTTTCGAATACCCGAAAAAGAAATGGAATGGTATAAAAACACTAAAGTGCCCTCCGGCACTTTAGTTTCGCACTCGCTTCACGGCTGGGCTACTTCCTTCACCCACCGGAGACCTTTATTACACTGTTGTGAACTGTCTTTTTAAATTCTTACGTAAAGATGCAGCGGTTGTTGGCTCATTCAAAATTTATTGGTGGTGAAAGACGGGGGAAAATTTACATGTCTAAGGGAGCGCGTGAACCAGCACGACAATTATAAATCCCCTGATTTTAGAAGCGATTCAGCGCTTAATAAAGAATGATGATTGACAAAGAAAAAGGTGCAAAGAATACTCCTGTCTCTCACTTAAATGAGATAAATTCAGCATCGTTACAAACTAAAAAGGTGTACAGTTTCCTATACACCTTTTATCAGATAAAATGTGACCTTTAAAAATTATCCAGATCCACTGGTCGCATCACGCCAAACCATTTCAGTACCTTTTCACCGATTCCGGGAACATTGATGTGAATGATGTATACACCACTTGAAATCGGTATGTTCTTCTCATTCTTTAAATCCCAATCCAACGAGGTTATCGGATCGGCCTTTTTAAACTGTCGAACCAGCGTTCCGGTGACATTGTAAATGGATACCACACATTGTTCGGGAAGATTGGTAATTTTGATTCTATTGTCCAGTTTGTTTGTCTCATACTCCGAAAACGCATAATATGGATTGGGCACAACATTAATGTCGCTCAATGCTGTGGTCAAAACAGAGCTACTTTGGGTGAAGCTTTCGATTCCTTTTGTAGTGAATGCATAACGTGGATTCCACCAATTGGTAGCGCCAGAATAATCCTCTATATCAGGCTGTGTCGCTCCATACTTTTCAAATGGTTTATTTACACGAATCTGAATTCTCACCACTCCCGGAACCAAACCATCGCTTGCGGGTTTCCATGAAAACTCCGGATTCATTATGGCAGAACCAACCCAGGTACACGACATAAAAATATCCTGAAGTTTACTTGTAGCGATCACGCCATTTGCATTTCGCATACCATAGATGTACTGGCCCTCATCATATCGAGGCATAAAATCAGTATCATTCAGTTCATGCTGTACGTTTTTAAATACATAAATCCAATGTTGGGCACCTGCAACTGCTTGCAGTCCGATATCGGTAACATACCTCGATGAAGGATTCCAGATCATGTCTCTGCCGTTATCCTCAGCCAGCCAGGAATCCTCTCCAAATGCCATATTCAATCTTTCGCCAGTGTTAATGTCAATGGCATAACCTGGGAACCATCCCATGCCTGAAGGCTGAGATCCATTTCTGGTGGCTTCAGATTCATTGCAACCAATTGTACCTGATGCAATCCCATTTTTATCTACAGAAGGATGTTTTCTCATTTGCATCTTTTCCACATTTCCTTCAGATATTTCTGTCAGGCCTTGCATTTCAAAGACAGCACACCTTGTCCATTTCGATTCATCCGGAGTAATTACTACATCTATATTATTTAATCCTTTGAGATTTGAAACGTACTCATGTTGAATCGGAGAAAGATCATGCGAAATCAATTTTACAGAGGGTGCAACAAGATTTCTCCAACCATCGAGTTCCGTATTGAATTCAGTTGCACTGGTCAAACAAAAAGGAGCCCAGGTACCTCCCAGCACATCCTCGTATTGCTCTTCCGGATCGGTAAAATAATTCTGAAATGCACTTTCGTTATACTCTCCATCATTGTAATCGTTATAAACTGCTTCTGCAGGATTGTCAACAGCGGATACATCATTACTGCCCGAGCGGATCCAATTGAATTCACTAAACGAATCATCATCCGGAAATCCCTGTAACCATGGCTTTGAAGAATCTTCAAAAATTAACCGCGCACCGATAAAATCAACCTGATGGAGTTTATTTTTTTCTGTAGGAAAACTATGATTCCATGTTACGCTCAAGCCCCAGCCGATCATAATTTCTTCATTGATTGTCAAAATAGAATGTGCTGAATTATAGACTTCGCCTGTAGTAATATTCTCAAGTCGCCAGATGGCAGAATCTCCATCAAGGGGCAAATTATTCGTTGCCAGCCGCAAGTCAAAGTCCGCCGCCTCTACCCGAAGCGGATCTACCACTTTTACTTTTACAGGAGAAGCTCCTGAAATATATTGCACTTCATTTACAAAACCGTCCTCCAGAATTTGGTTTTCACTTTCCATATCCAATTCTACAAACACATTTGAATTTCCTTTTCCTTCAATACTGCGGAGTGCCAGTTCCTGTCCATACGCACATTGCGTTTGGGTGCCACCTGCCTCAGGATTCACTTTGTGTGGAATAGCTTTTATCACAGGAACTGTTCCGAAGACTGCCTTTCTGCTCGACAGAAAAGGAAGATCCTGACCTGAACCAGTTTCGAATTGGTACTCTTCGTAATTATTGTATCCATAAGCTACGGCCATAAAATAATAAGTCTTATGATTCACCAATCGCGTAGCTCCTTGTGCAAAAGCATCCTCAGTAATTCTAAACGAACTGCGAATACCCGCATCTTCGCCCTCCACCATCAGGTAAGGAATAATCTGATCCGTTTCGGCATCTTTGTAATAATTAATGATTCTGGTTACGCCATCCTTTATATCGCATTGATCAATTAGTCTGGCCTTGCTTATATCACTAAGTTCAGCATTACTTACATCTTCATTTACCAACTGGTAAATCATATAACCCTGAAATTTATATTTGCGTTGATCATCCGATAGGGGAGTTCCGTTGGACGTTGTAAACGGCGTAGTCGGATCAATTAAAGCATAGCCTTCGTTATAATTTGAGCTCAGTCTATTCTCATTGGTCAACATTAAAATAATTTCATTTTCCATTTCCTGCACAGTGACATCGGGAGCATCAGGACCTGAAACCAGTTCAAAACAATTGTCGAATAATGCCTGAGCCTTGTCATCGGCCTGACGAACCAATTCGACGCTGGCGAAAGGATTTCCGGTGATTGCACGAGCGAAAACAACTCCAACAGTAATATTGTTGTAATCACCAGGTTCAAGTGTAAAAGGGCCTGCGCTCTGCATAAATCTTCTGTCGCTGGGTACGTTACTGCTGGAAACTTCAGTCCATGGTTCTACTGCAACGCCATTTGTTCCAAAGAACGATGGGTCCGTATCGCCGGGAAACATATAGTCGGCAGGTATATCAAGATTTGCTCCCGATCCCGGAGCAAGTGCATTTCCTCCATAGGCCATTCGCTGGCCGTTCTTCCAGTACCCTCTCAGATAATTGTAATAATGAACTTGATTTTCAGGCACTCCGTTCTGTCCCGTTCCGGAAATGTGGTATAAAAATTTCCGCATACCAAATCTTTCGTTATCGACAATAGAGTCTCCATAACCAATGCCAATTCCTTTGTAGGGAATTCCCTTAAGATCGGTTGCCTCGATAAGATCAGTTGTAAGTGGATTGTCAATTCCATCCGCATCCTGATAAGGTCCTTCGAAAAAGTCGACACCTACTGCTGGTGGGTTTTCTCCATAACCCAATGATAAACCTGATGGATTGTCAACCGCGTAGCCGTTATATCCATATCCAAGGCCCCGTTGTACGTCGCATCCTACATAATCATCGAGGTGACCGCCAATGTCGAGGTCAATCCAGGTTCCAAAATATGTTTCAGTAAGGGTTTGAGAACCCTGGTTGATCAAAACATAGTTGTAGAAAGTCATATTGTTCACCTCATCGTTGGTGCTGAATGCAAAGGCTTGTGCCCTGATTTCCATGCCAATGGGCTGTCCGCCGCTTTCGGAGTGTATATTTCCTTTGTCATTAAAAATCCAGTAATACGTCTGATCGCCAAACAATGGAACCGGATCTCGGGACGTTCTTGTTCCACATTCGATTTCCTGAAGAAAATCATACCATGGATAATCTCCTGATTCAGGAGTGTAATCTCCACTTTCGTCAAAATCGTAATAAGGAGCGAGATTAAAATCTTGTCCGGCGGCAAGATTTCCGTGAGCAGGATAACTCTGGAAGTATTCTGGCATTGAATAACCGTCAGGAAATAAAGCCTCCAGATCGCAATTGGGGTCTCCGGCGCACTCAAAATACTGTCGATGGCGCTGAGCGTCGCTTCTATAACTAATAAAAAAATCATCCCATTCTTCGCAAGTTTCTGAATTCACCTCTGCACTTCCATCATTTGTAAGCGGGCCAGCCCAATAGTCATTGCCATCATATCGATATTGAATAGCGGCCATTTTGAGTTGTTGATCGGGAGACACTCCTCCCATCCACAAAGCGCCGGCAAAAAGAACGGAAACAGTACCTGATTTTGGTGCATAATAATGTGATCTGCCCACAGCCCTGTCTTGCCAGAGCGAACCGCCCGTTTCGATCAAAGCGTCAATATTGTTCCATTCCATATCGCGAAGTGCGGTAGCCGGCGCGCAGGCAGCAGCCCGATCTGAAACAACCTCATCATCAGGATACTGATGAACTACCTTGCCGGATTGAAACAAGCTATTGGGTTGTGTATAGCCAGCCTGATCAAAAAACAACACAAAGAACAACAGCACCGGAACAATAAGTACATTTCTCCCCGGCAACAACACCATCCGCGAAAAGACAATATGCATACTGCGTTTCACTACAAAATCTGTGGTATTTGTAATTTCAGAATACGCTCTGTGTAATGCCTTCCGGTTAGAAAATAAAGTGCTGTATATACGCTGCAAGAATGACCCAATCATACTATTAAGGTTTTGTCGGGCTAATATAGGGTCAATCAACACTCCTTCATTTGAAACCACACTCAAATTTTCGAAATAATATCACACAAGCATCGGATAAAAATGGCTCAGGTCAATGCTATGAATGTCAGAGAAAATAAAGCTCAAAAGCCCCCTGGCCAGAATCAGTCCATGTTTATTTTAAACACTTCAACCGGATTGGTATATACAAGATGGCCTTGAATAATTTTCTTTTCTATCGATCCCAAAAGTTCCACGTAGTTTTTGACCTGGGCAATGTGTTCATCCCTTTTTTGGGTGGTTTTAAACTCCAATACATCAATGGTTTCTTCAAATACAACCACTCTATCTGGGCGATAAACGCGTCCATCTGCGGTGATTATTTCACGTTGGCTAAAGACATTTAAAGCATGCCCATACCATTTTGAAAGCAATTCATTTCCCACTATTGCTTCGAGAGTAACATGAAGATCTGTTACGCTGAAAGCATGAGATATGCGCATTCCGGCCAACTTAATTACTCTCTCTATGTCGTCAATATGTTTGATGTGTGCCAGGCAAAAATGTATGACCTCGGCCCGAAGAATTTCACTCGTCAAGGGCGATTGATACGTCGGTTTAATCTGAGGTAGATACACCTCCGGCGACCACTCTATCCTGGAATTTGTCGATGTCACTTTTTGAACCCGTTCATTTACCTCCGTTCTGTTTCCAATTTCCCAAATTGCATCCGATATTTTATTGGAGGAAAACGCATCGTTCAGTTTATTTAAGATAATGGAGTCGAAGCCCCGGGCCTTCTTTTCTTCTGTGTGAAGTAAAATATAACATCTGTTCTCGGCCCTTGTTGTAGCTACGTATGACAGATTGATTTCATCGAGCAACTTTAGTCTGTGTTCCAGTAATAATTCAGGAACATCCATGGTATTTTCTATTTCTTCGTAATTAGATGACGGCCTGAAATCGATCAGTGCCGAAGGCAAGCCGCAATTTGTCTGATCGGACTGAATCCAGACTTTGGTGCTCATTTCTGTGCGATAAAATCTGGGGTAAATTACCACAGGAAATTGAAGGCCTTTGGATTTGTGAATGGTCATTACCTGAATGGCATCGCGTTGTGCCGGCGACTCCACATAGAGCTTATTTTTGTTGTCTTCCCACCAGGTGAGAAATCTCGACAAAGACATTCTCGACTTCGCGATCTTCGAATGTATGGTATCCATTAAAAACTCCAGGTGTACGTCGAGTGAAATTTTTACCACAGAAAGCATTCTGTATATATCCGAAAAAATATCCAACGAATTCCAGGAGGTAGATGAGAGTTGAGGAAAATAAGTTTGAATAAATTTTTCCAGATCAAAAGTACCTCTACCATTGGCCATCAATTGATAGTCGCGAAGTACAAAAGCAAAGTCCAGATCGCTTCTCACGCTGCCAATGGCCCGGATCCAATCAATTCGAGCTGCTTCATCCTTAATATTATCGATCAACTTGAGATAGGCTATAACCAGTTTCACCGATGGTGCTTCGCGCAAAAGAAAGCTGTCTCTGGTGACCACCTTATATCCCATTGCTGTAAGATAGGCCGCCACTACACCACCTTCCTTACTGCCTTTTCTGGTAAGAATAGCAATGTCACCCGGTTCATAATTTAAGCTCAGGCTCTCATCAATATACTCCTTTATTTTATTCAGTTCAGGCTCTCCTATTTTTGATTCAGATTCATTGCATAATTCTATTTTTACATATCCATCCAAACCTCTTGCGGCAATCTGTTCGTGTTGAGAATAAACTTTTCTCACCAATTCATCCGGATGATCCTGTAAATTGTAAATTTCATTATTGAAAGTCACAACAGATCTTGCGCTTCTATAATTGGTGGCTAAAATTTCTTCTGTAAACTGTACTTTAAGCAGCATTTCATCTCTGGTAAAACCAACTTCCGGCGAGAGGTCAGGGAGATTGATAAAATTCTCTGCTTTGCCACCACGCCATCTGTAAATAGATTGTTTGCCGTCGCCAACCAGCATACTCAAATAATCTTCTGAAATAGAGTTGGTGATCAGCGGAATGGTGTTCGACCATTGAAGCGATGAAGTATCCTGAAACTCATCGAACAGAATATGCCGGTATCGGTTGCCGATTCTTTCATAAATAAAGGGAGTTGGACTCTCCCTTATTACTTCATGAATAAGGTCCTGGAAATCGCTGATGAGCAACGTGTTCGTTTGTTCTTTAATTTCCTGCGAGACCTGATGAAGTCTTGTGAGCATTCCAAGAGAATAGACATTATTCATAATTCGGTTTTTTATCTTATATTGATTTACAAAGTCATCATTCAATAATTGAATAACCTGATTGCAATACTCCAGAAAACTGACTTGAATATCCTGAATTAATTTTTTGTGTATGGCTGAAATTTTACCGCCTTCAATATTCTCTCTGGAAGCAAATTGTATAAACCTCGATCCTGGTTTTTCGATCTCTCCCTTTGTACAATTCCGGAGATAAGTGACCGTGCCTATACCTGAATACCAAAAATCCCCGTCGCTTAGTCCGTTTGATTCAATCAACTCAATGGCCTTGCGCGCGAGCGAGCCAAGTCTTTCTTTGTCTTTGCTGATTTCGGAAGCCAATTTTTTTCTTATCTGCACAAAATCTTCGAAATGCAGATTTGACAAGTTTTTTAGATGAGTCTTACTTTCTTCGGAAAACAAGATCTGAGTAAAATCAAGCAATGCGCTTCTCAGGTTCCAGTTGGCTTCTTCCTCTTCGCTTTCGATAGCCACCTGTTCAAGGTATTTGGTAAGCTCCTCGTCTTCGCCAATTTCTTCCAGACAATGGTCAACCAGGACTTCAATAAATGCCTTCCGGTCCATTTCAATAGAAAAATCGTGGTTGAGTCTTAGTTCTTTGGCAAAACTTCTCACCAGTTTATGGGTGAAACTGTCAATGGTACTTATGCTGATCAGACTATAATGATGGAGCATGTGCCTGTACACTGCAAGCGCCCGACTCTTTAATGAACTCAGGTCCACCTGGATCATTTCTGCAAGGGTTATCGCGAATGGATCATGGCTTTCGGGCGGCAATTCGCCCAATTGTTTTAGCCTTAGGATTACCCTTTCCTTCATTTCTGCGGCTGCCGCATTGGTAAAGGTGATGGCCAATATATGCTTGTAGTACGAGCTGTTTGTGGTTCCAAGGGCCAGGGCCAGATATTCCAACACCAGTGTATATGTCTTCCCGCTACCCGCGCTGGCTCTGATTATTTTGAACTTTCCCTGAACTTCTTCCATACTCCGCAAAACTCCTGAAGAATTTACCGCAGGAATGCAACAAATTAAGGATCTGGATTGTTATGATTTGAGAAATGGCCGTAATTTTGGTAAAAATTGTTCATATGTCATTAAAATCAATAGCATCCGTTTTCATTTTAGCTGCTGCACTTGTTTCTTGTAAAGATAAAGATCCAGAGCCTGTAGAGGTCAAAAAAGCCACTGTAGAGCTAAAACTTGACACCAAGTGGGAGAATGGCGATTTTAATCTTGGAGAAGTTTATTACGACGACTTCACCAACAGGATCAGACTCGACAACTTCATGAGTTATTTTTCATTCATGACCCTCACCAAAGACGACGGAACTGAGGTGGTAATAAAAGATTTTATACTTGCCAATTTGGCCAACAGCACCACTATCAGTGCTGAAATAGAGCCGGGAACTTACACAGGTTTCAAAATGGGAATTGGTGTTCCGGCGGATTACAACACCCATGTTGACCCTGCTACCTATCCTTCAAGCAGCCCCTTGAGCGTGGCCGGCGCACAGGGAATGTTCTGGCATTGGAATACCGGCTACATTTTTGTGAAATTCGAGGGGAAAGTGGATACCAGCGCTACTGAGGGCGTTGATCTTCTCAATAGCTTTTCTTTTCACGTAGGAGACGACCCAAACTTCAGACAATACACCTCAAACAATGAGAATTTTGTCATGAAAGCTGGGGAAACAACGCAAATCGGCATCAACTTCCATATTGATCAGATACTCGCTTCAGGAGGAAATGAAAGTATCGACCTCGCCACTGATGCGGTGACACATACCAGCGGAAATCCTAATCTGGCGCAGGTTTTCATTAACAACATGAAAAATTGTATCACGGTGGATTGATGAAAAAGAAAATAATCTTTTTCTCTTTATTAATAGTTTTTATTTCATGCTCGGATAAATTTGGTTCAGATCTGAGCATTAAAATTCGCATTCCGGCGGGATTTCCTGAAATAAATTATCCTGACGATAACCAGCCCACAAAATTGCGCATAGAATTAGGCCGAAGGCTGTTTTACGACAATAGATTATCGGCAGACCTGACCGTGAATTGCAGTACCTGTCATGTTCCCAGCGCCGCATTCACCGATGGCAGAACAACCAGTACAGGTATGTCTGGCAATGGGGGCAGGCGAAATGCTCCAACTCTTGCCAATGTAGCCTGGCTTCCCTATTACATGATGGAAGGTGGTGTACCTACACTCGAACTTCAGTCTCTGGCTCCTCTTCATGATTCTGTTGAAATGGGGTTCAACGTCATGCAGATGATTGAAAGGCTCAATGAAGACGACGAAATAAGAACCCTTTCCAGGCTTGCCTATAACAGGGATACATTCGATGCGTTTGTGCTGACAAGATCACTGGCCGCATTTCAGCGAACGATAATTTCCGGAGATACTCCTTATGACAGATACATAACACAGCATCAAAATGATGCATTGAGCGAACAGGAAAAAAGAGGTCTGGACCTTTTCTTCTCCGAACGAACACAATGTGGTAGTTGCCACAAAGGCATTTTCTTCTCCGACTTTGATTTTCACAATATTGGATTGTATGAAAACTACTCCGATCCTGGCAAGGAGAGAGAGAATTATAAAAAGGAAGACAATGGCAAATTCAAAACACCGACCTTAAGAAATATTGCCCTGACAGGACCTTATATGCACGATGGTTCAATATCTTCGCTCGAAGAAGTTTTGCTCCTTTATAATGAAGGTGGCAAAAACCACCCGAACAAAGATTCGCGCATAAAGCCATTGAATCTTACACCAACAGAGCAAGCCGACCTGATAGCCTTTATGAAGGCACTAACCGATTGGAATTTTGTACAAAATAGAAATTTGTCACCACCAGAGTAAATGAACAAAAAGCGCCTATCCATATTAGCCGTTGCTGTAATTACATTGATTGCGGCCTGCAGACCTTGCGATGAAGAAGAGGAGGATGTGGTAGTAGCGGCTACGCCATACAACCTTGTCATTCCACCATTTTTTCCACCCATGGATATTCCCGCAGACAATCCGCTCACAGTTGAGGGAATCGAACTCGGCAGATTTCTTTTCTGGGAAAAAAAACTCAGCGGCAATAACACCATGAGTTGCGGAACCTGCCATATGCCCGAGCACAATTTCTCTGATGCGAACCAATTCAGTACAGGCATCAATGGAGAAATTGGCACAAGGCAATCCATGGCACTGATCAATCTGGGATGGGCTTACAATTATTTCTGGGACGGAAGGGCAATGACACTGGAGGATCAGGTGATTGAGCCCGTAGTGAATCCTATCGAAATGAACGAAAACTGGGATAATGCATTGGAAGAGCTTCGCAACGATCCAATTTATCCTGCTAAATTCAAAGCAGCATTCGGTACAGACGAAATCACCAAAGCCAGAGCTGCAAAGGCCATGGCTTCGTTTCTGCGCACTATGATAAGCGCCAACTCAAAGTTCGACAAAGAACGTATCGGACAATACAGCTTTACACCACAGGAGGAAAATGGATTTAACCTCTTTATACTCGAAGGTGGGTCATTGGGCAGTGGAGGAGCAGATTGTTTTCACTGCCATGGTTATTCCGGAATGCAAATGGGCGATTACTTATTTCACAACAACGGGCTTGATGCGAACTTCAGCAATGATCCCGGACGAGCCGCTGTTACAGGCAATCCATTGGATAGCGGAAAATTCAAAACACCCACATTGCGCAATATCGAATTCTCTGCTCCTTATATGCACGACGGAAGATTTCAAACCCTTGAGCAGGTATTGGATCATTACAATACCGGAGGCACAATTTCCACTACCATTGATCCCATGATGGAGTCTGCCGGCGGAGGCCTTATGCTTCCACCATCCTCTAAAGCAGATGTAATTGCCTTTTTGAAAACGCTGACCGATACATCATTTATGCATAACCCGGCATTTAGCAATCCACATGACTGATCACATGCTCCGCAGCTTGTCGTGGGCCCGGAAATTCAAAAAAGAAAATAAAAAATTCTTTGCGCTTCTATATAGGAAAAAAAATCTCGATTCTATTTTCCATACGCTGCACGAAGAAATATTTGCCAAAACGGATTGCCTTCAATGCGCCAATTGTTGTAAAACAACTTCTCCTATTTTTCGCGATGTAGACATTGACAGAATTTCCAAACACCTGGGAATGAGGCCATCACTTTTTACAGAAAAATATCTTCACATCGACGAAGAGCAGGATTGGGTTTTAAACTCTGCGCCCTGTGCCTTCCTGGACCCGGATAATTACTGTAAAATTTACGACGTCAGACCCAAAGCGTGTCGTGAATATCCACATACAGATCGGAAAAACATGGCCCAGGTGATGGACCTGACATACCAAAACTCAATGGTCTGTCCGGCAGTTGCAGAAATGGCCGCCAAAATCAAGGCCATGGTTTAGTCAAAATTTAACTGCCCGGACAATTATTCAATAGCCACATTCTATAATCGAATAACAACATTTTCGGACTACACCTTTCTGAATTTACATTTGCTTCAGTTATGTATATTCAGGAATTTTTTTCGCTCATTTTTCCAGCTTACTGTGCATCGTGTTCGCAGACATTATTCGCGCATGAAATTGGCATTTGTATGCGTTGCCAGGGCAATCTTCCCAGAACACACCTACACGACGAAGAAAACAACAAAATAGAAAAACTATTCTGGGGGCATTCACCCATATACAGCGCCAGTGCTTTTCTCAAAATGTCTAGAAAAAGCAGGGTACACAATATGATTCATCAACTCAAATACAACAGCAATCAAACTATTGGTGAAAGGCTTGGGTATCTTTTTGGACTTGAACTTGATCAATCTCAGCGAATGAATCATTTTGATTTTGTCATTCCTGTGCCGCTTCATCCGAAAAAGAAAAACCTCCGAGGCTATAACCAATGCGATTGTATAGCAGAAGGCATTGCCGAAGCCATGAAAACAAAAGTACTGAAAGAAAATCTGATCCGGAATATTTACAACGAAAGCCAAACGCGCAAGTCGCGTTATGCAAGATGGGAAAATGTGGATGAAATTTTTATCCTGAAGAACCCTGACTTGCTTCAAAAAAAGCACATTCTGTTGGTTGATGACGTCATTACCACAGGCAGCACATTACAAGCCTGCGCTGCTACTTTGTCCAAAGTTGAAGGAATAAAAGTGTCAATTGGGGCTCTGGCAGTAGCCGTTCACAACTGATTGATTATCTTTGGGCGCAATCATTGCCCAATATGACAAAACAACTTATTCTTATTTCAACCTTTGTTCTTTGTAGTTTGATCCAATCCTATTCTCAGGATAAAGTATTACTCATGAATGGACAGGACCTTGAATGCAAAATCGTAGCCGATACAGGTACTGTTTTGGTGGTAGACATCACCAAAAAAAAAGGGAAAATAAAACGCCATGAAGTTCACAAAAGTGAAGTATTCAGCATTACAAAAGCGGGGCAACCGGAACAAGTACTTTATGCAAAAGACGAAATGCTTGGTGACATTTTCGAAGTAGATGAAATGCGCGTATATCTTGCCGGAGAAAAAGACGCTAGACAAAACTACAGCGCTTTACCCACCTTTATTGCCGGATTTGTGCTTTGCGGAGCCGTGGCGTATTGGGGAGAAGACGGATATTTTACAGCTTTGATACCTCCTGTGGCTTATACTGTTTTTCAACTTATACCAAAAATAAAGATAAGAGAAAAGACCATGAGCGACAAGGGCTACAAGTACAACGACTTTTATCTTTACGGTTATGAGCCACCCGCAAGATCCCGAAAACTAATTCGCGGCATGCAAGGTGGATTCGGCGGATCTGCTACTGGTGTGGTTTTGTGGATGCTATTGCACAAAAAATGATGAAACTGATTTATATTCTAAATCGTTCTCATTTATTTGTTTCCATTTGCGCCGCATTTCTTACGGCAGAAACTTTTCTGATTTCAGGAAATAAAATTTATTTTTTACCTGTAGCTGCCGCGTTCTTCCTTACCTGGTGTGCTTATCTGGCTATTCACCCGCCACAAAAAGCAAAGGTCAGAAAAGTACTTCAATACACTGCTGCCACCGGATCTGTGGCCTGTACAGCATATTTCGAACTACACTTATTGCCATTCTTTCTTTTCGCTCTGCTTCTAGTTATATTTTATAAATCAGACCTCTTGAGTCAGGCAGGTGTTAAGAATTCTTTTCAGATAAGAAAGTACGGCACTCTTAAAACAATCTGTACGGCATTGGGTTGGACCATTGTAACAAGTGTTTTCTCTGCGTCATTTGCCCACAAAAATTTCGAATCGCATACACTCATGATTTATTCAAATTTCTTTTGGATTGCTTTTATGGCGCTTGCTGCAGATATTCGGGATCGAAATATTGACGATATTGGCATTCAGACAATTCCAAGAAAAATCGGTAATAAAGCTTCATTCGTAATATGCACCTTGCTCATATTTTTTGCTATTTTCCTACTTGGCGAAGCGACCGTGTCAAATGACCCTGCTTTTATTCCGGCGGCGATAGTGATGCTCGTTGCGCTCACCATTTCGATCATTCCGACAAAAAAAATAAACTGGAATCTGCGCACCTTCCTGTTGGATGGAATGATTGCGATGAGATGTCTGGTATTTGTTTTTATGGACTTGTAAATACGAAGCCGTCAAAAATCATTCGCTTTAAATTACAATGACATTGTACAGGAATGATGAAATTGATCCGTCATTATTCGCTTATTGAAACAAATCCATTACCTCAATTGCGGTAACACTTTTCAATAATGATGACTGTACCGAAGAACCTGGCGTATAAAAAAAATACGTCGCAATGAATTTCAATTTACCTTCCTTCGCTAAAAATGACCACTTACACAGGTTGCAGATTTAAATACTCCACGGAAATTCAGGCGAAAACTTCATCTAATGCCTCGTTAAAGGCTTTCACGGTTTTTTCCAGATCTTCATAAGAATGTGCCGCCGACACGAAGCCTACTTCATATCCACTTGGCCCAAGATAAATTCCCCTTTCGAGCAGCGCGTGGTGAAAAGGTGCAAATAATTTCATGGATTCACTGTCAATTTCATCCATTCTCCTCATTTGTTTTTTATCAGAAAAAGACACCCAAAAAATACTTCCCACACTGAACATATTGAACAGATAGCCCTTTGCCTTCGTATGCTGAAGCACGTTATTGACCAGAAAATCTGTTTTTTCTTTCAATTCCTCGTAAAACCCCGGGCGCAGACATTCGGTAAGTTGTGCAATGCCTGCAGCCATTGCCACAGGATTTCCACTCAATGTGCCGGCCTGATAAACCGGTCCTTCGGGCGCAATAAAACTCATTACTTCTGCGCTCGAAGCATAGGCTCCCACGGGCATCCCGCCGCCAATTATTTTTCCGAAAGCCATTACATCCGGCTGAATACCATAATAACCCGCAGCACCTTCAAAGCCCACCCTGAAACCACTGATTACCTCATCGAACAACAAAATAATTTTCTCTCTTGTGCAAACCTCTCTGAGGTACCGCAAAAAATCTCCTTCCTGAAGAAGCAATCCGTTATTGGCCGGAATGGGCTCAATTGCTACCACGGCTATCTGATCTTTAAATTCTGCCACAGCCTTTTCCAATGCCTCTTTGTCATTGAGCGGCAACACTATAGTCTCTCTGGCATACGACTCCGGAATACCGGCAGAAGAAGATGTGCCTAATGTGGCCAGGCCACTGCCCGCTTTTACCAAAAGGCTATCCACATGGCCGTGGTAACATCCCTCAAACTTAATGATTTTATCGCGTCCGGTGTATCCTCTGGCCAATCGGATTGCACTCATGGCCGCTTCTGTTCCACTGCTTACAAAACGGATTTTCTCCACATATTTATGGTTCGACAGAATCAGTTCGGCCAATTGATTTTCCAATCGTGTAGGTGCGCCAAAACTGCTTCCCTTTGCTACCGTTTCCTGCACAGCCTTTACCACGCTGGCCGGAGCATGACCCAAAACGAGCGGGCCCCACGAGCAGCAGTAATCAATATATTGGTTTCCATCTTCATCCGTTACATGCGCTCCGCTGCCATGAGCAAAAAAAATGGGTGTGCCGCCTACCGATTTAAAAGCCCTGACAGGTGAATTCACACCTCCGGGGAAAAATGTCTTTGCCTTTTCGAATAACTCCTGAGAAACCCTGGTTTGCATAAAAATTTTTTTTTTGAATAAGCCATCCGCTTAAGGCATGGAATGCGCTTCTTTTGCGTGATGAAACTGGCCCCAAATGTAGCGGCCATTTCCTATTCCAATTGTCATGAATTTCCAAAACAACGCAGACTACGCCAGATCACTTGATGCACAAGATGAATTATCTTCATGGAAAGAAGAGTTTCTCTTTCCGCAACACGACGGCAAATCTGTACTTTACTTTACAGGCAACTCTTTGGGGCTTCAGCCCAAAGGTGTGAAAGACGCTTTGATTCTAGAGTGTAATGATTGGCAGAAGTACGGCGTAGAAGGCCACATGCACGCCACAAATCCATGGTACAGCTACCACGAGCGCTTTACAGAAGGCGCATCTAAATTAGTTGGAGCTTTGCCCACTGAGGTTGTGGTGATGAACCAGTTGACTGTCAATTTACAATTATTGTTGACCAGCTTTTACCGCCCTTCCGGAAAAAGAATCAAGATATTGTTTGAAAACAAACCCTTTCCTTCGGACATCTATGCCTTTGAATCGCAGGCCAGAATTCACGGACTCAAGCCAGAGGATGTTCTGGTAGAGCTTCAGCCACGCCAGGGTGAGTTGACTCTTCGCACAGAAGACATCCTACACAAAATAGAAGAGCTCGGAGATACATTGGCCACAGTTTGTATTGGTGCAGTCAATTATTTCACCGGACAATTTTTTGATCTCAAAAAAATAACGGAGGCAGCTCATAAAGTTGGTGCCACTGCTGGATTCGACCTTGCGCACACTGCCGGAAATCTACCCTTACAACTTCACGACTGGCAGGTAGATTTTGCCTGCTGGTGTAGTTACAAATACCTCAACAGTGGACCCGGCGGAGTTGCTGGCGCTTTCATACACGAAAAGCATATTAAAAATCCTGAACTGCCCAGGTTAGCCGGGTGGTGGGGCCACAACAAGTCATCGCGTTTCCAGATGCTTCCGGGATTTGATCCCATTCCAACTGCCGAATCGTGGCAACTCAGCAATGCGCCGATTTTCAGCATGGCTGCGCACAAAGTAGCTTTGGACATGTTTACCAAAGTGGGAATGGAAAAGCTGAGAAAAAAATCCATTATGCTCACCGCGTATCTCGAATTTATTTTAAAAGAAATTCAACAGAATACCGCTCAACAATTGATTGTGATCACGCCGTCTGAGCCTGAAGAAAGAGGAGCACAATTGTCGGTGATCGTAGAAGGTCGAGACCGCTCGATTATTATCGAATTAGCCGCCCATGGTGTTGTGGCAGATTGGAGAGAGCCCAATGTAATCAGACTTGCACCTGTGCCTTTGTACAATTCGTTCGAAGACATTTTCAATTTTGGAAAAATATTTTCATCACTATTAAAAAAATAACAAAGGCATTGGAGAGAATCCTTCTTTAGCTTTATACCCAACAATACAGATATGCCAGCCAGAAAATTCGCAGTGATTGGAGCCGGAAGATACGGCCGAGAAATCGCCCTTAAACTAGCCGAACAAGGCGCAGAAGTTTATGCCTTTGATGTGGATGAGGAAAAAATCGAAGACATTAAGGACAGTGTAGCGTTGGCTATCACATTGGATGCAACAGATAAAAAAGTGTTGGAATCACACCAGATTCACCAAATGGATGCCGTAATTATTGCCATTGGCGAAAATTTCGAAGCCACGATTCTTACCGCCATCAACTTAATAGATATGGATGCCAAACGTGTAATTGCCCGTGCCAGTGGCGATACACAGCGTCGCATTCTGGAAAAAATCGGGGTGCTTGAAGTACTTTCGCCGGAGGCCGAGGTAGCAAGTTTGATTTCAGAGAGATTGATCAATCCGAATATCACTGCATTTTTGCGTCTTCCAGATGAATACGAAATTGCCGAAATTCTTTGTCCGAAAGGAGTTGCCAACAGAACATTGGTGGATATCGGATTGCGCAATAAGTACGGCCTCACGCTGGTCACCATCAAAAGATCTTATGGAATGAAAGAAGGTGAGAATGGAGAAATACTTCGCGAAGAGCACATTATTGGTGTCCCAAAATCGGAAGAAGTAATTCTGGAAACAGATACATTGGTGGTATTTGGAACCATCATCGATGTAAAAAGATTTATTGAGATTAATGAGTAAGATCCTTTGGGTTCATCCATTCTTGCGGTGCTTTAGGATTCGGTTCTCCTAAACACTGTCTTCACAAATCATTGTTGCCCTTCTAAAATGGCGTTATGGTTCATGTAACACAATTCTGAGGCAGTTTTTACGGCTTGATACATTGGTTTTATCCAACATTTGTAATATTTTTTTGATCCCTCATTTTTTTTATTACATTGTAATAATTTTTCTGGTTCAGAATTTTTTATTACACTGTAATAATATTTTCAAAGTCTAAAAAATTATAACAAATGAATGATGAGAGATAACCCCATCCGAATAGGTCGCGAATTAATGCGTACAGTCAATCACAAACAAAATTCTGTAATCTGCCCGAACTTCTTTGTGATCAAACCGTCATACTATGCAGTTTTGATCACGGTGTGATCAAATTATCACAACATGCACCACTGATCACATTGTGATCAAATCACCCCAAAATGAAGTTTTGATCACAGGAAGACTAGTTCCTATTATTTTTTTTTTTAAATGATTGAGCAATGAATCGAAATTATAGCAACATCGAAGAAAGAGGAATACAAATATTTCAGTTATACAGACGCAAGCAACTTCTTTTGCAGAGAGCAACAGGATATGGCTCATTTTTTAGGAGTAAGTCAGAGCCATGTGGCAATGCACCAATCAGGTGAAAGGATAGCATAATTTATGCATTTACCATCATGAATCTAATACCGCTTACAAAAATAATATAGTCCAACCTGCCTACCGGCAAAGGCAGGTTTCGGCTGCGCCTCATAGTACTATTTATTTTTAGTAACGGCATAACCAATTCACAAAATAATTTACCCCTTGGGTTAAATTATATTTGGAATTGGTATAAATTGCACAAAGTAGAAGATAAACAAGAGATAATATTTGGAATGAAGCTTAGCCGGACAACAATGATAAAAAATAAAAAACCCAACACTTTCGCATTGGGCTTTTGCTATTCATAAAGAAATTTAATTCCTGACTTCAAACGATTTAGCCAATTCATCGGTCAAAGCCATCGCATTAAATTCTATTGTTTAATCAAACGATCAATATAAATACCATTGCTGTTCTCCAGTTTAATCACATAATTTCCTTTGGCGATAGAAGAAGGAAGCTGGAGGTTGGCCCTTGTAGATTCTTCCATGTTCAATAACATTTTGTAGGCACTTCTACCCAAGGCATCAAATAATTCGAGGCTGTAAATTCCCATCTGTTCCACTTCAATAGTCATAGCGCCATCCGTTGGATTGGGATAAATTGTAAAGGAATTGGATGAAGACCCGGCTGATCTATATACAGGATTGTCACCACAATTTACAAAGGTTACAGAAGTAGGTGAGTCTATCCACAAACCAAAATAATAATCGCTGGAAGAATATGGAATTGCAGGAGTATAGGCTGTGGTATCCACTTCGAAGTTCATGCTATCAGGAGGAAGATATTGAATGGCAGATTGGCTGTACAACGACAATTCCAAATCAACCTCTGCCCGCCAATTGTTGAGCATGGCCTGTTCGGTAGAATCTAACTGACAATCATCAAGGTGCATATAAATGTGTTTGGCCATTAGAGGGTTGTTCAGTGTGCGGAACAATTGCCCCTTATCCAATTCAAGATAAAACTGAGATTGGTAAGTAGAATCTGTGAGTATTGTATCCGTCATGGCATTGAGCACATCCACGTAAAGTTCTACAGCGGGTTCGAATGCAGCTATATTATTTTCTTCGTGCAATTCATCGGTGAGGAACATACGTTCCATGGCACTCTTCATATTGTATCTGCCCCACTCCATTTTCAGTCTGATTTCTGAATTGGTTCGGTCCAGAGGACTGGACAATATCTCGTGGAATAGTTCAACTGCTAAGGCATCACTACCCAGACTATCGCAGATCTCCATGTGAGAAGCCGCAATTTTCAAAGCACTGTCCAACGACATGTCATTAAAACTGATTGTGCTCAGAATTGGATTGTCGGGATCTACGGAAAGATTGCGCAATTCGCGCACCCCGGTGTGATCCAGACCGAATAATCTGTCGCTGTATTGTTGTTCAGTGCTTTCATCAATTAAGCCATAGCTTCGAAGGTGGTTTTCAAAAATATAGCTGGTGCCACAACCTGTTGGGATAGCAGGATAATAATCATAGAAATTCATCCGACAACCCATTTGCCAGCCATTCTCTCCATGAATATTACAATAGCTATTACAAGGGCCAAAAAACACGTTGATAGTTACTTCAGAGCTTGATGGGTCAAATATGCCTTGAATTTGAGGGCTCGGAGGAAATGTATTTCCGGGCGCTCCCCAGTAGTTGTTATCAGCTCGCAAAGAGCCGTCGCACAATTCTGTTTGCTTGAGAAAGTCTCCCGTCATGGTTCCGCAAATGCAACAATCTGAATAACCCGACAGATTGTTATAGCCGTGATTGAGACGTAGTTCGTTTGCCCCCATAAGTTCAATACAAGTTCCCACCCCATTGAAATTATTGTATCCGGCAGCATTGTCGCTTGAAAGATTTAAGGCTGAGTAATTTGCGTTCACGGCAGCTTGATAAATATCTTGAAAAAGACAACACTTGAGGCTCAGTATGCCACCGGTTTTGCGCACTCCCACGTTCAATTCATTAAATTCGCATTGAAATATTCTGATTTCAACCAGACTCTC
>JANNEQ010000013.1:0-2344 GCA_031378885.1 Flavobacteriales bacterium | reverse complement strand
AATGAGGTCTGGTACCAAACCTACCTACCTCCAATTGAATATCATTCACCGGATGCCTGGGATCTGGAAGTAACCAGCGATGGTGGGTTGGCCTTTGTGGGCAACTTTGCAGTGGTGGGTGAAGCCTATTATAGCAGTTGGGTTGTCAAAACCGATGCCTGCGGCGATTCGATTTACAACGGTTGCCCTGTTGGAGTAAATGACTTGAACAATCTCAATTCGGGATTTTCATTTTATCCAAATCCTGCTCAAAAATCCATTCGAATTTCCTCCGATAAAAGATTCGACCAGGTCGTAATACGTGAGGTCACAGGACGGATATTGCTTTCAGAAAATATACAGGGCCCAACCAAAGAAATGAATTTGGATATTTCCGGGCTTGCTTCTGGTTTGTATATGTTGGAGCTTTGCACTGAGGATTGTAAAGTGATGGCGCAGCGGTTGATGGTGGAATGAGGCATTGGCTTAGCAAGAGAATGAGATTTTTGATCATAATATTTGTTGGTGTATTGCCTGAGTTTCTACTCGGGCAATACACTTATTTTAATAATGAATATGCACCCAATTCGGATGAACTTATTTCGTATGCATTTAATTTAATTCGCAGAAATGATACTTTAATAACGTATGCGTTCGGTCAAAATTCTAATTTTCAAATCACGCGGAAGCATGACTTCATCAGCAATGAAGGTGCGCTGATTGATCAACTGATTTTCCCCCAAGCCCATAATGGTAATTTCTTTTTAGAATATTCCGAATGTATTGTTCCTTACCAAAATGGTTATTTGCATACAGGTGGATGGCGGGACAGTATTTTTCCCACATGGCAAGGAAGAGTTTATAAGTTAAGGGCTGATTTCACAGTTGAGTGGGAGTTTAGACAGCAGTTGGCACAGAATGATACAATTGATGGTGCTGAATATGGTGTGGCGCGAGAACTGATTGATGGAAATATTTTGGCCGTGGGTATAGTGGGTTTTGATACCACTATTTTTTTCAATGGCGCCGAGTACCAAAATATACAACTCACTAAACTTAGCCCACAGGGGAATTTACTTTGGCACAAAGAAATCAACTTTACCAACGATGAATTTTTCGATTTGCCCAAAATCTATACCAAGATAAGCGATTTATATGAGCTTACCAATGGTGATTTATTGGTACTTTGCTCATGGTATGACGATGATGAACCCTTTGCCATGCGCTTCGACAGTTTGGGAAATTATATTTCCCACATTCACTGGGGCAATCCAACACAAAATGATTGGTTGCCCTGGGCTGTTCCATCGGGTAACGACAAATTTGTAATCGCTTACCAACATGCCGTTGGCACGGCACAAATCGGTGAGGATTATGTAAACCACAAACCCAGAATAGGTATATTGGATGCTAGTGATGATGCGATGACACTTTCAGATTGGCATATCTACGACCATATTCATTATTGGGGTAATGTAACCGATATAGAAATGACAGCCGACAGTGGCTATGTTGTTCTGGGTTACGGTGGTGACAATACGGGCAACGATTTTGGCGAAGCCTATATGCTCAAAGTCGACTCCAACTTTAATGAACTCTGGTACCAGACTTTTCAGCCGCCAGTAACCTCTTACACTAGTCCTGAGGCGTGGGATCTTGAAATCACCTCAGATGGAGGTCTGGCCTTTGCTGGAAATTTCGAAAACGCTACAGAAAATTATTACAGCAGTTGGGTGGTAAAGACAGATGCCTGTGGTTATCTCACGCCGTGGGATTGTCCGCTAGAAGTGTCAGAAATTCAGCGGCCTGATCTGTCTTTTTCATTTTATCCGAATCCTGCACAAATGGTGTTGAATATTTCATCGAAGCTGAGGTTTGGCTCATTGTGCGTAAGAGACATCACAGGCAAGGCGGTGCTGGAGCAAATCTTGCCTTCTGATGTATTAGAAAGTCAATTGGATATTGCTTTGCTGGCCGCGGGTGTTTATTTGCTGGAGGTCAATTATGGTAGCGGCCAGATGGCGGCAATGCGGCTCATGGTCGAGTGATGTTTCGGCTTGTTTGACCTTCCCAACCCTTTACCATGGAAACCACTGAGTTTGCCTTAATTTTGAAAGATCTGCCGACTGGCCTATTTGAACTTAGACTATTGAATAGTGCAGGAGACTTACTTGAAATGTCGCGACTAATAAAAGAATGAGATTTTTGATCATAATATTTGTTGGTGTATTGCCTGAGTTTATACTCGGGCAATATACTTATTTTAATATTGGGCTTTTACCAGTTGGTGGTTCCAATGCTGGGAGTGCTCTGATTTCTAACCTACTTATTTCCGCTGACACTTTAATTGCAACCGGGGCTTATC
>JANNEQ010000177.1:0-46269 GCA_031378885.1 Flavobacteriales bacterium | reverse complement strand
ATAATATAGTCCAACCTGCCTGCCGGCAAAGGCAGGTTTCGGCTACGCCTCATAGTACTATTTATTTTTAGTGGCGGCATAACCAATTCACAAAATAATTTACCCTTTGGGTTAAATTATATTTGGAATTGGTATAATTTGTCATTCAGGGGCTCACTAGTTTAACCCAACTATAATTGCTATCCTTATTGTTGCGTGAATAAGATGTCAGTAAGATAATATGGGCCGAGCCTAAGGCTCTTCGTTCTAATTCTCCATTTCATTTCAACGGGTTGAAACCCGTTGCTACAATATGTACCAAGCCTAAGGCTCTATTACTTCCTTCTGGCTTTATATACTCCATACTTTTGAAAGTGCCATAGGCACGGTGCATATTGCAGCGCCGTCACCTGTGGGCAATGTCAATAAGTTAAGGAATTGACACATACGAAACAGTCCCGGAGGGCAATGTCATTAAGTTAAGGTCTTTGTCTAAAATAACATTCGACCCTTTCCAGGTCGTTGGATCATTGCAAGCCGATTGTGCTATAAACATTTGATCCATACTGGATCAGGAGATGCGTGTAAACAATGCGATAAAACGATCCAGTAATATATCGCATGTTTATAGGTATGATCTTTACTTTGGCGATAAACGACCAAGGTCGAATGTTGATCGGTCAATTCCTTAACTTAATGACATTGCCCGAGTGGACAGGCCGGGGTTAATAACATTAATGTCCTCCGGACACATTCAATCCTTATAAATTTACTTCATTGCTCCCCAACTTTTGCGGTTGACACTTGATTCCCCTTCGGGTAAAAATTAACATCTTTGTATTTTTCGCCAATTGAATATTATTGGATACGCTCAGGGTGCTCCTGATTGTACATTTCAAGATATTCCAAAGCAAATACTTCAATGACCAGACCTGAGCCTCCTGAATCGTCTTCTTACATTAGTCTTTTAAAAAAGACCCTTATACAATACTCTAATATCAATTCATACGAGTATTATCCCCTTTCAATAGTAAATCCCAATTGGAAAACCTCAATATTATTTCTTCTGGATAAAGTTCTCAAATCCAGGAATTTCGTTATTTGTAAAAGAAAATTTATTGTAAAGGAAAAAAGAGTGAACGGTTACGATTGGCCTGCACAGGCTGATACCATGATCGGTTTAAATCGATTGAATAATATCGAATTTTGCGTTCATTCTATTGTCGCTGATAGAATTGAAGGAGATTTTATTGAAGCCGGAGTTTGGAGAGGTGGAGCAACCATTTTTATGAGGGCTCTCCTCAAAGAATTGAATATCAGCAATAGAAAAGTGTGGGTTGCAGATTCTTTTCAAGGATTACCGGCGCCTGATGAAAAAGTATTCCGGGAAGATGCAGGTAATAGTTTTCATAAATTAAAAATTCTCAAAGTAAGTCTGGATGAAGTGAAACGGAATTTCGAGAAGTACGATTTGCTTGATGAGCAGGTCGTTTTTCTGGCCGGTTGGTTTAAGGATACTTTACCAGGGGCTCCGATTGAAAAAATTTCATTGATAAGATTGGATGCCGATATGTATGAATCAACGCAAGAAGCGTTGGAAAATCTCTATCCAAAATTATCATCCGGAGGTTATATAATAGTGGATGATTACAATGCATTCCCCAATTGCAAAAAAGCAGTGGACCATTATAGAAATATGCAGCATATAACTGACCAAATAATTGAAATTGATCGCGAGGCCATCTATTGGAGAAAAGCATGAAAAAGTTGGAATTTATATATTGGTTTTCTTATTACAATGTCGACTCTCCCAGCGTGCGATACAGAGGCCAGTTGCCGCTTGAGTCTTTCAGGCAGTATTATGGTGTGGATAGTTACTTTGTTGAGCCCGGGTATTCTCCTCAGAGAATATTTTTCTTTCTGAAAGCATATTTTTCTGCGCTATTTTTCAGAAAGCCCAACTCACTTATTGTTGTGCAGCGTGTACAATCCAAATTCATCTACGCTACTTTATTGAAATTATTGATTCGGATCAGAAACAATGGATCTGTTTACGACCTTGACGATGCCGATTATCTGGAAACAAATCCAGAGACCATGTACTACTTTGCCCGACATTGCGAAACCATTTCAGCAGGTAGCAAACAAATACAAAAGCATCTAAGTAAATATAATAAACAAATATTTCATACTACCTCGCCAATAGTTGATTTGAGTTTGGTCAAAAAGAAAAAGAATTCCCTTTTCACAATCGGATGGCTTGGTGCATTTGGCGGCGACCACAGAAAAAGCATGATTCATCTGGTATTTCCGGCATTAAAAGATCTTTCATTTGATTTCAAATTGACTATTCTTGGTGTACTCAATCAGGAAGACAAAGAATTTATTGAAAAATACTTTAGTGAAAATGGCAACATTGTATTGGAGTTGCCTCAGTTGATTGACTGGAAAAACGAACCTGAATTGCAACAAAAAATAGCTGGATTTGATGTAGGAATAGCCACATTAACTCATACAGAAATCCAATTGTCAAAGTCGGGCATCAAAGCCAAACAATACATGAACAATGGTGTACCTGTTTTAAGCACAAATCTTCCCGAAAACAACTCTGTGGTTATCGATGGATTCAATGGTTTCCTTTGCAATGAAACCAAAGAATTCAAAGAAAGGCTTATTCAATTTTACCAAATGTCTGCGGGTGAGTACTCCATTTTTTCTCAAAACGCGAGAGAGTCAATTGAAAATTTTGATCATCACAAGTATTTTGCTGATTTTACTCAGATAAAAAATGGTATCGGCCAGGTAGAATGTCATTCCAATTGACATAAATGTAGTTTCAATTTTAAACACCAGCAACTGTACTGGTGTGATTCATTACTTTTGTATCTGTATCTACCTGAAGATTTGACTGACTTTTGTTGAAATGTCAACCTTATGAATTGGATCCAACCCAATACCACTTTAATTGGAGAAATGGTCGAACTCTATCCAATGGAAGAAAGACACTTTGCTCAATTGGAAATTTTGGCCCAAGAAAAAAGAATCTGGGAATTTATACCTGCTGATATGAATAGCAAAGACAAGTGTATGAAGGCTTTTAACAATGCTTTGATGGAAAGAGAAAAAGGAACTCAGTTTCCTTTTGTCATATTTTACGAACCACATCAGAAAATTATTGGCAGCACCCGATTGATGAATATAGAAGTGCCCCATAAAAAACTGGAGATTGGCTGGACTTGGTTGCACCCATCTTACTGGGCTACAGCCGTAAATCCGGAATGCAAATTAATGTTGCTGACCTTTTGTTTTGAAGAATTAAAAGCCATTCGTGTGCAATTGAAGACCGATGAAAATAATATTCGTTCCAGAAAAGCCATTCAAAAAATTGGAGCGCAATACGAAGGTATTTTAAGACAAGACTATATAAGAGACAATGGAACCATCAGAAACACTGCCTATTTTAGTGTTCTTGACCACGAGTGGGAAGGTGTAAAGCAAAACTTAACTGCACTTTTTTATCAAAAAAAATCAGTGTTTCCACTTTAGTAATCCCAAAATAGTAAATCAATAACTGGTCATCAATTCGTGATTGCAAATCAAAACAAATAACTACCATGAGCATCATAACATATCATAAAGCGACCACTTCTGACATTGATATTTTGGTCGACAACAGAATAATATTTGCACTTGAACTTTCTCCAGACCAAACCCCTGAATCTATATCTATGGTGAGAGAGCAATTGACCGCCTATTTTACCGCGGCCACGGAAGATAAATCCTGTATTTCTTTCTTTGCAAAATTCGAAAAAGAAATTGCTGGCATCGGTTCATTGCACCTGCGAGAAATGCCGGGAAATTTCAAAAACCCATCCGGAAAGTGGGGCTATATTATGAATATGTACACCCATCCAAAGTTCAGGAGAAAAGGAATTTGCAAAAACATCTTGAAGTTATTGGTGGAAGAAGGTAGGAAATATGGAGTTACTGCTTTTGAATTGCACGCCACACCTGAAGGTCAGTTGGTATATTTACAAAACGGCTTTGCCATGCACAACGAGCCCACGTTGAGAAAGTTTATATAAATACGGCTACTCAAATTTATATATTTACAATCGTTATGCAAAGGCCACGCATGATTAAAAATTCCGTTGGCCCTGGTTTGATTGAAACAATGACGGTTTGAATTCAGCTATGAAAAAAAATATCCTCAAAGAATTGCTCTGGTTAGTCATTCTTGTCTTTTCGTCCTTATTGCTATACAATATATTATTCGGAACTTCGGTATTTGTACATGAGAAATTTGTGATGAGTTTCCATGATTATTATATTAATCTGACCTCTGAAACAATAGCTACAAGCCTTTTTGTTACGCTATCCTTTGTTGTTTATGGAATTCGAATTATAATAAATCGCTGTTCACTTCTTTGGACAAACTGCATTTTCCTTTTCTTTTGTACAATATTGATTGTAAAGCTTATCGAAATACCGGAACCTTTTTGGATAGTGCTTTCCGGCAGCATCGCGGATTATGACGGCTGGACGGTTTATCCACCCACAAATCAAACAGTACAGGAAGGAATAACTCCAAAGCCTTCACCAATTTATGGTATTATTAAGGCAATCAGAATATTGCAAATTTCGCTCGTAGTAATTTGGCTCATTGTGGTCTGGAAATCTTTGACAATAATGAAAAGTTTAAAGACTAAAATAAATTAACCGATGACCTTCAAATTTCTTTGTTATTTTTCCGACAAAATGTTAAGATTCGATTATGCCAGTGGAACTAAAGGACAACATAAAAACCTTTTATGCCAAATCGCAAAAGGAATGGAGGAAATGGCTCGAAAAGAATCATGAGACCGAAAAATCGGTTTGGCTGATTATTTACAAAAAAGAGAGCGGAGTTCTCAGCGTGTATTATCCGGAAGCGGTCGATGAAGCCCTCTGTTTTGGCTGGATTGACAGCAAACCCAACAAACGGAATGCTGAGAGTTATTATCAGTTTTTTGCACAGCGCAACCCAAAGAGCAACTGGAGTGGCGTAAATAAGGCGAAAGTGGACAAACTTCTCGCGGCAGGTCTGATAACTGCCGCCGGACAGAAAATGATTGATCTGGCCAAACAAAAAGGAACCTGGGATGCACTGGAGGAAGTAGATAAAATGACCGTGCCCGCAGATATGCAGCGTATTTTTGATAAAAACAAAAAGGCGTGGCAAAACTGGGAGAAGTTTCCTCCATCCACGAGAAGAGGTATATTGGAATGGATCCAAAGTGCCAAACGTCCGGAAACACGAAACAAACGAATCAACGAAACCATTGAGCTGGCAGCGAAAAACATAAGAGCCAATCAATACAGGCCGTAATTTCTGAGTATTTGGATCAATCGGGCCATAGTAAATCCAAACAGTTTTGAGCGAATTGGTTGTTCAGGAATATAGAACTTCGCACGAATGCCGAACGGAATTTTCATTATATTTGAAAACCTTTTTGAATCGACTATTAAAGTCGCCAATTATTATATTTTAAGACACTAACATCTTGGAAAACTTACAACAACAATACGACAAATACTCCTCAGAAGACTTTTTGGTCTGGAAGACTTTATTCGACAGGCAAATGGACAACCTGAAAGGAAAAGTTTCGGACGAGTTTTTGAAAGCCCTTCAAACCATTGGATTTACGCCCGATAAAATTCCTGACTTTTCTGAGATTGCCCAAATACTGGCAGCCCATACGGGCTGGTCGCTCACCGTGGTGCCCAATATTTCTCCTCCTGATAAATTCTTTAAATATCTCTCCGAAAAAAAATTCACCGCTACTACCTGGCTCAGAAAATTCAGCCAGCTTGATTACATTGAAGAGCCTGATATGTTTCACGATGTCTTTGCACATGTGCCTTTGCTGGTGAACAAACATTATACTGATTTTTTTCAAGGCATTGCAGACATAGCAGTAAGGCACATTGACAATCCTGCGATAATTGAAGTATTGGGCAGAATGTATTGGTTCACGATTGAATTTGGATTGATACGTGAAGAAAACAAACTCAGGATTTATGGCGCGGGTATAATTTCTTCTTATGGAGAAACCAATCACTCTTTATCTGACAAAGTAGAAGTATTGGATTTTGATGTACCTACCATCATGCAAACTGCTTTCCGAAATGATCAGATTCAGAATAAATACTTTGCAATTGAGTCGTATGAGCAACTTTACCAATCCTTGCCTCAGATACTGCGCGAAGTGGAAGAATTAACGTATTGATGAGGTATATCTGGATAATTTCAATACTTCTAATGCATTGCTCGCCAAATAATAGTAAAGAAAATTCGGCGGTTGAAATAGCATGCAATGAAGAAAAGGTCGTTTCTGATGAAGAGAAATACAGTTACGACAATTTCAAAAAAATATTCAGCAAAGTAGAGCTCCCTTACACGATCTATACTGATTCGCTGGAAGACAATTATATTTACTGGCATGACGGTGATGTGTATGACAGTCTTGGCTGTTGCAAAAAAGAAAGTCTGATACCCAAAGAAATGGCAAGGCGATGGATCATTCAGTACCTGGATACAAGTTCAACTATTGATATATTTATGAGGATAAATTCCGGTAACATTGATCGGTTCTATGATGATCCAGAGTACTGGTTTACTTTGGAGCCATTGATTAAGTTGGAACTTCCCACCTTTGATATTCTGTTTGTACTTCATTACCATCAAATAAGCGCTGTGAATGGTGGATATACTAACCTCATCGCTTTGCGATACACCAAAGATGGCTATCTGCTTAGAGCCCAAAAGATCGGGCAATATGGTGGTCATACTTCAGTTGACACTGACACTGAGAGTTACTGGGCCCGGATTACGGACATTACCTCAATGGTGGTAATTTTAAAAAGTCTGGACCACATTTCAATAACAACAAATGAAATTCGTGAGCATGAAAGGCCGGACAAAATACCCGCTGTAACAACCACCAAAAGAGGAACTATAAGGAAAGTGATCAGCATCGAATAAAACTGGTCAAATACTTAGCCGAGCCTCAAAAAAGTATTTCCTGAAAAGCAGGATACATTAAACACTATAAGTGTCCAGGCTGTAAAAAAGTGAGAATTGTAAATCTGGTAATTCTTCTGCCTAACGTGGTAAAAAAATTAACACTAAGAGCACGAAGAAAGTAAGAGAAATAATTTATGAATTCTTCATGGGCTTACTTTCTTATGTGGTTAAAAAAATCAACACTAAGAGCACTAAGAAAGAAAGTAAGAAAGTAAGAAAATGAAAGAGTTCCTTTTTTTGAGAGCCAAATGCTTATTTTTCAGTACGGCCAAAATGCTAAAAATAGATTCCTTATATTTGCCCCCATCAGCACACTAACCACAACTGAAAAACAAATCATGACGAGTTGCACAGCACTTGCTAAAAGCTTACCTGCCTTCTTAATCAAGAAAATTTAATGTCGAAGCTCACACAAGCAGATCGGTTTCTGGACTTATCGGATTATGCCCGGCCTTTCGGTAAATTTCTTGCCCAAAAGCTACAGAATACAAGATTTACACCGGTTCATGTCACATTGTTATTTGGTATTTCAGGATTAATTGCCATTGCTTGTATCCTTTCAGGCCATTTAATTGTGGCAAGTGCTTTTATTATACTCAAATCTGGTATTGACGCGGCAGACGGCGAATTGGCCAGATTAAAAAGTACACCTTCCTATTTCGGTCGTTACCTCGATAGTGTTTTTGATATTGTATTGAACTTTCTCCTTCTGATGTCCATCTGCTATGTATCGGATTCCACGATCTGGTCTACCCTATTGGCATTTATTGCCATTCAACTTCAGGGCACATTGTACAATTACTATTATGTTATACTTCGTACAAAATCCATCGGTGGAGATTCAACAAGCAAAATCTTTGAATACAAAGCACCCAAAGCTCTGGCAGGTGAAACACAACATTCGGTGAATATAATGTTTGGAATTTATAAAGTGGTCTATGGTGTTTTTGATAAAATTATTCATTCATTAGACCCGAATGTGTACAAGATAAAAACTTTCCCCAACTGGTTTATGACCATTATTTCGCTGTATGGCCTGGGTTTTCAATTGTTGATTATTGCCCTGATGCTGTCGTTGGGGAAAATTGAATTTGTTGTTCCGTTTTTTATTGTATACTCCGTATTGCTATTTGTTATGATCGGTGTGAGGAAGTGGAAAGTGATTTAGGGCGTGTGTAATTTTCTTCTGAAAAATGGGCAACTGATTGGTATAAATTCCTTTCTTTGGTGCTTTAAAAGTAAGTTCATCCGTTACAAAATGTACAGCGACAGCTTAACCTTAAAAGAAGCATTGCAAGTCTATTTTTCAAAGTATCATTTTGAAAATGGCGGCTATGACCTGAAGTGGTTCAAAATAAAACTGGGGCCGGTGTACATTCCATTGCCCAATACAAAAGCCAGAGTAGACGCCGTAAAAATTCACGACATACATCATTTGATTACCGAATATGAAGCCAACTTGAAAGGGGAAGCCGAGATTTCCGGTTGGGAACTGGCTTCGGGTTGCGGTAAATATTATGCTGCATGGATTCTCAATTCAGTATCATTCTTATATGGAATGTTCTTTTTTCCCCGCGCTTTATTCAAAGCTTTTATGCGCGGCAGAAAAGCCAAAACCAATTTTTATCACAATACCATGTACAATTCCGATCTTTTAAATCGCCCATTGGGTGATATGAGAAAGATTACCGAACCGAACAGAGAACAGGCAGAAAGCAATATCAGCGACTACCTTTGTTTTTTCTTCTGGTGTTTGTCTGTTTTGAGCATTCCCTTTTTATTCATTGGCGTGCTGTATAACACCTTTTTCAAATAATTCCTTGGGCAATATAATATTTGCTCAGCTCAATCGTCCGTTCAATACCAATTTTCCGGACTTGTCATCTATTATTTGAAAATGCACATCGCCATTCTCCCCTTTCTTCCACTCCAGCTTTTGTTGGCTTGGCAAAAATATGGGCGACCTGAAATCAACCACAATTGAACGGTAGGCAGTCTGATGGGCCATTTCACATTCCTGTACCACCTTGCTCACGCCATACCAACCTTGCAGAATCGCGCTGCGAAAACCCACTCTTTTGGCAAAGAAGTCGTACGAATGGATTGGATTTTTATCGCCGGAGGCCTTTCCATAAACTCTGCCCAGGCCTTTGGGCACATTCCAGATTTTCGAAGAACCAGAATTTACAATAAACTTATTTTCTTCGCGTCTGTGACCTGAGCCTTTTGCTCCACTGCGCTTGGCGATATAAACGCTTTCGCAACGAATCACTACTGTATCATTTTGAACAAAATCAACTACAAATGATGGAATCAAGGAACCTGTTTCTTTATAATCTACCTTCACACTGGCTTTCAGGTCGAATGGAGCCGAATAATCAATAGACCCGGATTGCTTGATAACATTGGAAACGTGCACCAGTCCGGGAATGGCTATGGTAAACTCGGGTCGCAACATCAAAACAGCCTGAGCCCTTTGGGCCATGAGATAAAAAAATGTAAGTGGAATTTGATTCTCCCACTGCATAAAATCCATGTACTTCCTGAGAGAAATTTCATCGATAGGGACATTCATGAAGTTCTGACTGAGGTGAATCCCCTCTTTGTTCACTTTAACACCCTTTCGAATAGTAAGAAAAGACGACAATACCAGGTTTTTTAATACAGGTAGATTTGGTTCCATTTACTTGATATTGATCACGTTTGCTTCAATGAGTTTGAGCAAATATAACCTGAGTTGCACTTTTACCGAAACCTCATTGAAGCATTTTATATACATTCGCACAAATACTTCTACAAAGCCAGTAATGAATGAAGACTTTAACAGGAATTGTCCGGTGACTGCATTAAAAGAAGTACTGCAATTTTAGCGTCATAACCACGAAAGAGCCACCATGAATTCCACCACTACAAAACCCAATTGGACTGCGGTTATCACATTTTACCTCATTGCATGCGCCTTTTCGTGGCCATTTTTTGCATGGAGAGATTTATTCCGCGAAAGTTGGGCTACTACCTCTGTGCCTGCCCCCTTGCGAAACCTTGGTGTAATGTGGGGACCCGGTGTGGCGGCTTTGATTTGTTTTTTTATTTTCAGAAAAACACATGTGCGTACTATTACATTCACAGGCACATCGATAGTAAAAAGCCTCTTGTTTTTTCTTTTACCTTATGCCATATGGAATATTATACTTCTCATCAATCCCTGCGACGACATTATTACTCCCGCATATTTTCTTCAACTCATTCCCTTTGGTTTTTTGATGATAATTGGCGAAGAACTGGGTTGGAGAGGATTTTTGCAGGATGCATTGCGGCCACTGAAAGAATGGAAGCGCTGGCTGGTATTGGGCATTATGTGGGAATTCTGGCATTTCACCAGAGGTATTGTTGATTGTGGGCCGCTTCAATTGATCCTCCGCAAATTAATGATGATTGCAACGGTTGTGATTCTGACTTACATAATTGGCAAGTTAACCGACAAAACAAAGTCACTCCTGGTAGCCATTGCCCTGCATTCATGGTTTGATATCCTATTCGAATTCAGTCACCCCAATACTTACATTGCAGGAGGGCTAAGTATAATAATCTGGATTGTATTGCTTTGGAAATGGAATAGTAAGGAAAATAAGGCAATACCTGTTTCAGTATAAGAAACACCGCGAAAGACTTGTTAAACCCGCTTCACCCTGATCTGCGGATTTTTACCCATAAATATGGAAAAGAAATTTTTGCAAAAACGAATATCCCTCTGCCTGTTCACGGAAGGCATAAACTCAGAGTGTATCTTGATTACTTTTCTTCTGTAATCGAATGCCACCAAGACAATTGGAACTTTACAGGCCACTGCCACATCGTAAAAAGTTTCTCTGAAAACATCAGGACCATCTCCCAGATTCCTATTGGTGAAAATAAGTGTCTGTTTTTTTCTTTCCTGCATCAGTTGAATCAGATTCTCTGTTTCTTCCGAAGCATTGTCAAAATCAAATTCGCGGGTGGAAAGTTGGTTGAGAAAGAACCGGTTCCAGAATGACCTGCTTTTTTTACCAATGAGCATGGTTGCCCTATAGCCGGTAATAGAAAGTACGGCCAGCGCCAGAAAGAAATCCTTCTTACTCGTGTGCGGCGCTCCGAGTATGACACATTTATTGTAATGTTGGGGCAGATAGCCGTAAAAATCCCAGCCACTTCTCTTGAACCAAAACACCACTAATTTTCGCAACAACTTATGCATGATCCTTAAACGCCTCTATATCTGTCCAAACTCCCTGCAGAGTCGGGTATTTTAATTCAATTTCCATTATATCTAAAAAATTCTTTCTTGGAATAGTTGTAGCACCAAGCGATTCCAGATGATCATTGTGAACCTGACAATCAATCAATTTCCATCCCATAGCCTTGAGCCGTTGTGCAAACCAAATAAATCCAGCCTTCGAACTATTGGGCACACTGGCAAACATACTTTCTCCAAAAAACATTCGCCCCATACAAACTCCGTACAATCCGCCAACCAGCTCATTGTCCAGCCATACCTCTACCGAATGCGCCAATCCTCTTTGGTGCAAATCTGTATAAGCCATAATAATATTATCGCTAATCCAGGTATTACCCTGTCTTTCTCCCTGCCGGCAACCTTCAATCACTCCAATAAAATCTTTGTCCACAGTATAATTGAAACTCCCTTTGTTCATCACATTGCGCATAGAATGACTGATGCGAAGATTTTCCATAAAAAGTACACACCGTTGTTCAGGATTCCACCAGACAATGTCACCCGGTTCGTTGTACCATGGAAAAATTCCCGCATTGTATGCATTGACAAGTCGGCCAGCGCTCAAGTCGCCGCCCACTGCCACAACATCTCCATCAAATTCCGAAGGTTCCGGAAAACGATGATCTTCTTCATCCAGCCAGTATACAGGCATTATGATCTCAAAATTTCGTCGCGAAAATAACCGCATTACAGTTCTAATTGACAAACTATCGTCAGAGAACTGTCATTGTACGTTGAAATCGATATAACTGGAGAAATTCTCATGAATTAACCCATGTATTTAACATCACTTTAGCAAAGCAGACATAAGGACTTCAGTATGATTGTTGAAAATAATACCGATAGAGCATTCTTTAAAAACATCTCCCGATCTGGAATGGCTACTATCAGTTTGCAATGATCAAACAACACTTTATGGGTCTCATGTTATTTATGCCAGGCCCTTAACTTAATGACAATGCCTGAATTGTTGTTCTATGGCTTTTTCATAAAAGGGCAAACAGGAATCCTCATTTCAACAGAATGAGTATTCAATCCTTTGTTTTGTTCCACTTCAATCTTATATAACTTGCGCTCATGACAAATTTGACCTTCTCATTTTCGAAAATACTACCGGTGTTGCTGTACACAGCAATATTTTCTTTTTCCCTCAAAGCGCAGATCAATCCTGAAAGCCATCCTGACTGGAACGTGGAGATGCAAAATCAGGAAATGGATTTCAACCAGTTAGTGGATCTTCATGACAGCCTTTGGCCTGTTCCACCGACAGAGAGAGGCCAGGGTTTTAAACAATTTGAAAGATACAAATGGCTGCATTCTACTCGTTTAAATGAAAATGGACTGCCATACTCCGGCGCAGAAATTATCAGAATGTGGGAAGAGCTAAAATCTTATGGATCCAACCGCTCACTTAGCGGAAACTGGTCGCCACTTGGCCCCATACTGGATGATGTGACCACAAGAGATCACATTGAAGGTGTTGGACGAACGTCAGCCATTGCTTTCCATCCAATCGATGCCAACATAATATTCCTCGGCACTCCGGCCGGAGGTTTGTGGAGAAGTATGGATGGAGGCGAACATTGGGAAACCAATACTGATCTTTTGCCAACTCTGGGCATTAGTTCTATTGTATTTGATCCGGTAAACCCTGATGTAATCTATGCCGGAACAGGCGACCGCGACGCCGGAGATGCGCCGGGAATGGGCGTAATTAAAAGTATTGACGGTGGCGAAACCTGGAATTTTTTCAATGCCGGCATAGAAAGCTATACCATCAATTGTTTGCGTATTCAACCAGGGACCAATGATCTGATTGCTTGTACAAGTGAGGGGATTTTTAAAACCTCAGATGAGGGTATTACCTGGATACAACTAAGCTCGAATACACTTGTGTACAAAGACATGGAGTTTCATCCAACCAATCCGGAAATCATGTATGCTACGGCCTCAGGTAGATTTTACAGAAGCGGAGACAATGGCCAAACGTGGAACTGGATTCAAACTGTAATCGGAAGCAGTTCGCGAATTGTTATCGCTGTTACACCTGCTGCACCGGATTATGTGTACGTGCTTAAAACAAATACTTATGAGTTTGTAGGCTTCTATCGCAGTACCGACGGAGGTTTGACATTTACTGAAATGAGCGACTCCCCCAATATTATGGGCTGGGCAGCCGATGGCAGCAGTTCGGGCGGACAAGCATGGTACGACCTTGCGCTGGAGGCGGATCATATTAACCCCGAAATTGTATACGCCGCTGGAATAAGAGTAAAAAAGTCAATCGACGGCGGAACTACCTGGTCTGATATCAATTCCAATTATTTGCATGTGGACCAGCACGAACTGGCCATCTCACCTTTTACCAATGAAGTATATTTATGCAACGATGGCGGATTGTATAAATACCAAAACAACATGGATTGGAAAGACATCAGTCAGGGAGTTGTGAATGGGCAGATCTACCAATTGGGACAATCTCCCCACAATGCCTACCATACCCTTACCGGATTTCAAGATAATGGCACGGCAGAATTCAATGGAATTCAATGGCAGCGCAAAGGTGGTGGTGATGGTTTTGAATGCAGTTACGACAGCAGCGATCCAACATGGCGATACAGCAGTATTTATTACGGCGCTCTCTATAGAACCTCGCAGAACTTCATCAACCAAAAAATATGTGGCAATGGAGAACTGGGAATCAATGAAGAAGGTGCATGGAATACACCCTTTTTTGTAGCAGACTGGGATCCCAACATAATGATGGTTGGACTAAAAAATGTCTGGCGTACGGTAAACATTAAAGCTGCGGAACACGATAGTATTGTCTGGCAAAAAATAAGCACCAACCTCGGAGGCAATGACAATTCCAACATTGGAGAACTGGAGTCTTGTCTGGCCAGTCACAATATTCTTTATGCCACTGAGGGAACTTCAAGGTTGTTCAGGTGCAACAACGCATTGTCAGAAAATCCTACCTGGACCAATATCAGTTCATCACTACCCATTGCTTATGCTCCGGTGGCGGCAGTAGAGACAAACCAGCTCGACTCTAATATTGTTTATATAGGTTATAGCGGCAATGTCTATAGAAGTGTCAATCAGGGGGCAAGCTGGACTAGTCTTACAGCCAACTTTCCTGATGTACCCGTCAATACTATTGTGCTTGATAAAAGTAGTCTTGTACCAGAAGCATTGTACATAGGCACCGACATGGGAATTTATTATAAAGACTCTACTATGTTGGAATGGGTAAATTTCAATACAGGGTTTCCCAGCAATGCCCGCGTGACTGAACTTGAAATCTATTACGGTTCGAATCCGGCGCAAAGCAGGTTAAAGGCATCGACATACGGCAGAGGTTTATGGGAAAGTGATCTCTACAGTGCAGAAACGAATAATTTTCCGGCCGTGGCTATGATCACCACAGGCGGCAATGGGAATGAAGTGTTTGGAACATTCAACGCAGAAGTTCTTTTCTACAAAAATCTTGAGCAACAGAATGTCACTGGTCTTACTACAACGGACATCTGGGCATCGAATGCCACCGTGTTGAATCTATCCGGAGGTCCATCCTTATACAATGTTGAAATACAGCCAATGGCTCCCGGCACCATTAAATTAGTAGTAATAGAAAATGCCGCTGTGGATCAGAATAATATCAATACGGCAATGAGTGATACATTGAGTGTGTTTTTTGCCGAAGCACCTGCTCCACTCGGTCCGTTTGGCCCCGGCGGCGTTGGCGATTCCCAGAGTTTGTCGCTCTGGTTGCGTGCAGACAGAGGCACATTGCTCAATGGAGGTTATGTGGAAAGCTGGAGTGATTTAAGCGGCAATTCAATATCTGCTATTCAAAATACAAATACTGAAAGACCTTTGCTTGTAGAAAATGAAAACGGTATCAATGGAAGACCTGCCTTATATTTTGATGGCGAAGACGACAATGTGCAAATCACGCAATTGGTTCCAGGCAGATCCATTTCAGGCTACATAATGGTAGATACTGATTCTATCGCATTCAACGACCATGGCTGGTTTGCCAGCGCAAGGCAGCCCAACGGATATCTGATGCATCCATGGAAAAACCAAAGCCAGTACCACAGCGAAGTGCTCGATCTGGATGAGAATTACAGCGGCACACCCGTCTTTTATATTGGCGATGCTTCTGCCCCACATATCTATGGTTTTACCTACCATCAGGACGATCTGCACCAGGTTTTCAATACTATATTCGACGACAATATCTATCCGTTTCCGGGAGTAAATATCGGACTGCGCAACAATACAACTCCTATTGATATTCGCATGGGCCGTGACTTTGGCGACCGTTATGGCAAGGGGAAAATTGCAGAACATTTTCTGTACAGTGTCCGATTGATGTCGGCACAAAACAGGATTGTATCCAATTATATGGCCGCTCAATATGGCATTGATCTCGGCCCCTTGAGTCTGTACAACCATCCCGTTCAGAATCTGGAAGTATTTGGCATTGGAAGAGAGACAGCTTACGACAAACACGAAGAGGCCCAGGGTCTTGGTGTAATTCGTATTTCGAATGCCAGTTCTATGGATGACGGAGATTATTTATTGATCGGTAATGATGATGAAAGTCTGGAATTTATAACAGGCTCCTACCCTATTCAATCTTCCAGAACGGCCAGAACATGGGGCTTTACCGAAACGGGTGATGTGGGAAGTATAACATTCAAGATTCTGGCCAGCACTTTCGCAGATGCTCAGGATCTCGGTATTATTATTTATGAAGGCAATGAATTTCAGGCGGGCGCTCAGGTGACTTTTATACCCTTATTGATTCAGGGCCCTATGTTGGAAGCGCAGGTTGACTTTCCATCATCAGGTGTATTTACCATTGGCAAATCGCCTCAGGTAAGTGTGCCCGACCTAAGTCTGATGCAATTAACCATTTATCCTAATCCTGCTGATGAATCGATGACGCTGGTGCTGCGCAATGCATGGCCGGACAGTTGGAGCATTAAATTGCACAACTCTTTGGGTCAACTTGTACTTCGTGATAGTTTCAACAGCAATGAAGCCGAGGTGAATATATCTGGTTTGAGCGCCGGTGTTTATGTGCTGGATGTTCTGGTGGAAGGAACCACGTTGAGGAGAACGAGGGTTGTGGTGAGGTAGAATTTTACAAAGATTGAATTTCTTGTAAACTGGCCAGGCTGTTTTTTTACACAAATGATACCTCTTTTCATTTTTACACGACGGCTTGGCTTTTTAATAAAGATAAAATGCTTATCGGGAATAATACCAGCATATGGCGGACGCTCATAAAATCAGCGAAAAATCAGTGTAATCCGCGTTATCCGCGTTCCAATAAAAAAATGGGACAATCATTCATTAAATAGAACCTGGATTTTCAAACGCAGATAAAACCTTACCTTTCATCTAACTCTTGCTGGTATTACCTTTCTGGATAAATGCTAATATTGCCATCTCTTGCCGCTTTTATTGCTGCAAAAGAATGGGCTATTGTTTTCGCTATTTACAATCTGGTACAATTCCCGATAAGCACAAAGATAAATATCAAGAACTGAAGCTTGGCTTTATTCTTCGAGCCCCGAACAGAAGCACAACAGAATTGTTGCTGCTGCTGATTGTTTCAATTTCCAGCCCCGCTATTGGCAATACCAACTTGTGCAGTCGTTTTTTGTCACGTCATTAAAATTGGTATGGCAAATAATATTGTTCCAATTAGCAAAACAATTGTCAATATGTGAATTTTATAATGGTTTGCACGTAAAAAAATGAATTGCTGAATTGTCCGGATAAACCAAAATAAAGATGTCCCACCCAAAAAGTAATTTCCAATTTTAGTTGTTAAAAGCTCAGTCGGTAGAGTAAAGCAAATAAAAGCTACGAAGATGAAGTAATAAATAATTTGAACATTTAATAGTTGCATTACAGCCCTATTAGCAAAACTTAATTTTTTTAAATCACTGTCCCATTTGAATATTTTCCAAAAGGAAATATGGAATAAGGCAAAACCGATATTATAAAGACCACACAAAAATATTATTGTCTTCATTTTATTTATGGATTTTCATATAAAGTCAGGTCGTCAGACAAACATCCCCCGGTCATTTCAAGGTTACTATTTGTTGTAAATTTTGTCACTACAATGTGAGAGATATTGTACTCTTCTTTTTCCATTATATCAGATTTTATAGAAAGTCTTCTTGGCAATTTACTTAATGGTGCGTAACCCAATGGCTAACTACATCTTGTATATTCCAGATTCCCGTCTAAGGTAATTACTTTTTCCAGTTCTGTGGGAAGAGTGTATGATATTGAGAAGGCTTCAAGTCGTGGAATTTATTGAAGAAATATTCGATCCACTCTTTAGGATTTACTTTGTGGAGGCGGCATGTGATAAAGAAAGAATAAAAGCAAGATACTCTTTGGGCGCTTTCATGGGTTTTGGTCCAGTTGAAGAAAATAAACATATCACCACTCATTGGGTTTTCTTTCATCTCATCACGAACTAAAGCGAGAAGGCTATCAAATCCTTTGCGCATATCTGCAAAAGATTTATATACAAAATGCCTTTGATGAGCACTAATGAGAAGCATTCAAAGGAAAAGAATGAATCTGATCATTTCTTTAAGGGCATTCACCAGAACACAGACAATGCGCCCATCAGCAAAATGATAATCTATCTTATCGTGAGTTTCAGGGTTTGTAATCCGCACTTGAGAAAATCCTGCCTCAGATAATTCATTGAGTTGATTCAAGTGATAAAGAAATGAATGATAACTCAACCTATTTTCTTCACAATATTTCTTCCTGCTAATACCCGAATACGTCCAAGAAGCGACATGTTCTTTCCAATTGATTTTTTCCATGCCCGCAAATCAAATATGAACTTTTGAAGAAGTCAAGGTGTAGTTGGGTTACGGACTTACAGTGTATCAGGTTTTTGATTTAAATCGGGTTTTCATTATTTTATGCCATATTCAACATAAAAATACGGACTATACTCCAGCTTACAAATAGTTTCTCCAATTCTGACGCCAGGGAGAAGCCATATTAATGGAGCTGTATTTGTCGGACACCTTTGTTTTAATTCATAAATTCCCGAACGTGCTGAAATCAAATTTCACACAAGCCCAAATTTTATTCGTTTTAATGGGTGCTTATAGATCCATATCATCTCAAACTATATCTCAAACCTAAAAAAAATCTTGCTCCTTGATTGGGGGCATATACGTAATTGGGGTCGAATGTGAGCCCATAAGGATTACCAGCACTTGCAATGGCTTGTCCATTGTTGTCAAATTGAACACCTCTATCGAAAGGGTCATTACTTCTGGCTATTAAAAATGGATTGCCTTTATTGGGTGTCCAATTCAAGAGGTTCTTTAAACCGGCATAAATCTGGAAATTTTCAATTCCATCAAAAGTTAACTGGATATTTTGAATACTCCACCAAGGCGAATATTGACTGCGAGGGTCAAGATCGTTTAGTAATGGCAATCGCATGGGGCCATACAAATTGCCAGTATAGTCAATTGTTAAATGGGCATGCTTAATTTTATAAGAAACCGCCCAGGTTCCTGTTACTTTTTCGGTTAATATTTGTTGCTTCGTTATTCCATTTTCCGTAAGGGTATTTTCCATAATAGTTCCTCCGGCAAGTATTTTCAGACCGTTGTTAAAGGAAACATCCAAATTTAATGTAATACCTCTGTTTTCAGCGTATCCAATTAAGTTGTCGTAAATAATCCGATTGGGGTCTGTCTCATAATCGCCCACAATCCGATTGTTAAAATAAGTATAAAATACCGATGCATCAAAAGTGATCAGTGTTTCGTTTTTAGTCTTGAATTTATTGATGTAATTCAAATTTATATTATACGATTGTTCTGGGTTCAATTCGTTTTTTACCTCAACGGTTCTTGCTCCTGTCAAAGCAGCGTGGTCTTCTGTAAATAAATTTACCACTCTAAATCCTGTTCCCGCATTCAGTCGAATAATATTTTTGTCATTCACCGTCCATTTGTATGCCAAACGCGGAGTGTAAATATTTCCGTGATAGGAATTGTAATCGTAGCGGAATCCAAGCAATAGTTTGTGCTTTTCTTTAATCGAAATTTCATCTTGAACGAATATACCCGGCAGCCAGATTTTTTGTGGTTGGTTCTTTTGATTGCTGGTGTCGGCTGTAGCAGTTGCGGGTGTATTGTCATCATAAAAAGTATGGCGTAAAGCTGTGCCGGCTAAAAAATCATTTCTTCCGACTTTCTTGTCCCAGATCAATTGGGTAAATCCGATTTTTTGGTCAGCGATATAGGGAGTATAACCGTAAACACTGTTTTGCTGATGGTCGTTGTATGAGAAGGATAATATTACCTTTTCTTTCATGGGCAATTGATAGTTTCCCATTAACTCCCAGCGTTTGGTATAAATACTTTCGCCATAAATACTATCGCCCCCTCTGAATTGTTTTTCCCAACGCAAGTCACCGCCCCAACGGTCTTCATACATGTATCGCACTGCAACGGTCAACAAACGGTTTTCTTTGCGCTGAAAATTCCAATTTTGAAAAACAGATATTCTGTTTTGCAAAGTCATATCAGTAAAGTTATCGCTGTTGTTATCAATTTTATTCTGAAAATTGAAGTAATTAATTCCCGTTAATACGCTTACATTTTTGCCCGCATTTAACTTAAAAGTGATATCGGCATTGTATTCGCCCCAACTTGTGCCGAACACATCAGCCGAAACCAAAGGCGCTCTTTGAGGCTTTTTTGTAATAATATTGATCAGTCCGCCAACGGCCTCACTTCCATATAAAGATGATGCTGGACCTTTTACAATTTCAATTCTTTCTACCAATGAGTTAGGAATTCCCGATAAGCCATACACGGTAGATAAACTGCTTACGATTGGCATTCCATCAATCAAAACCATAGTGTATGGGCCTTCAAGTCCGTTTATATGTATGTCGCCTGTATTGCACACCTGACAGTTTAATTGTGGCCTCACTCCGTTTACATTTTGTAAGGCCTCACAAATATTGGGAGTTGGGTTTTTCCTAAAAAAGGCTGGTGTATAAACTTCAACCGGTACGGGGCTTTCTGAACGACTTACTTCTTTCATCGTTCCGCTTATTACCACCTCATTCAGCACGGCAGCATAATTGGTAAGGTCAAAATTTAAAGTCTGTATATCACCTTCTTTAATGGATATTGACTTTTCCATTTTATCAAAGCCAATGCATGCAACACGAATAATGTAGTTTCCGGATTGAATATTTTTGATTGTATAAACACCCGAAGTATCCGTTGTTGCTCCGGTAGATGTGCCAACCAGCAACACATTTGCAAATGCTATGGGCTTACCTTCAGAAATTATTTTGCCCGATATGCTGGCGGTTTGAGCCACTGAAAGCTGCACTGCCAAAACAAAAATGGCAGCAATCATTGCTTTTTGTATTGTTGGACTCATTATTCAAATTCTAGTTATAGTGGCAAAAGTAATAAAGTTAGACTTGTCTAACAAATATAGTTTTATGCATTTGTGTACCTTTGCCCTATACATTCACAAGTTCTTAGTAAGATGCTATCGTACACGGAAGAAAATTACCTGAAAGCTTTGCTCAAAATTTCATTCGAAACTGGAATTGAAGAGGTTGGTACCAATGAACTGGCACAAGCTCTGGCTGTAAAGCCTGCTACGGCCAATGATATGCTGAAAAAACTGAAAGAAAAAGAACTGGTACGTTATGAGAAGTATGGTAAGATAACCTTATCGGCCACAGGTAGGAAAAATGCAATTGATGTTCTGAGGAAGCACCGCCTTTGGGAAACTTTTTTGTATGAAAAGTTAGAATTCAGTTGGGACGAAGTACACGAAGTAGCCGAACAGTTGGAGCATATTCAGTCGGAAAAATTGGTGAACAAATTGGATAAGTTTCTGGCCTACCCCAAATTTGACCCACACGGAGATCCAATACCCAATAAGAAAGGAGAGTTAAAAGTTCAATTCAAAAAAACTTTGGCTGTTGTTCCGGTAGATGTTGGCTGTAAAATGGTTGCAGTTAAAGACAATTCCAGTTCATTTTTGCAATATGTTGTCAAAGTTGGGTTAGGTATCAACAATGAAATTCTTGTTGTGTCGAAGCAGGAATATGATGGAATAATAGTGATAGAAGTGAACGGAGTAAGATCAAGTGTTAGCCAAAAATTTGCAGAGAACATTTTTGTTGTTTGCAATAACTGTATTGTTGGCAGGAATTGCCCGAAAAACAAATGTGAAATTGAGTAAGACCGCCTTGTTTTTCCACTTGAAGTTAAGAAATAAAAGCTGAACATTTTTGACACCATCCCGATTTTGTTTCAGAACTTAAATTGAAGTGGAGCTTCGTTTAATGTTCTTATAGGTCGGCTGTAGCATTTTCCATATCCGTTTTGTCATTCCAATTCAGTTTTCTTAATAATGTGAATTCCTCCAATGCCATAAGCCACATTTATAGGAATTGGCTGTCCGTCTAAGTAAAAGTTTCCGTTGCAAAATGGTGTTAGTCGTTCGTTAATCAGGAAATAGTAATTGTCCTCGTCAGTTAAGATGTCAAAATTATTAGTTGACAATTCCACTTGTTCAATGTATTCAATCATACCAAGTTTATATAACTCCGGAATAGTAACTTTTTCCCCACTAATTGAACAAACGTGTTTTTCTCCGAGTCCAGGCATGCCAAACCAAGGCATTGCTTGTCCAACTTGCAACGAAACGTTTGAAATATCACCTTGAATTAAAAAGTGTTTTTCTTTATATGTCTTAAAGTCTGGCGGTAGCGATTTTTTGGGGAATGGTTCTTCAGCTTTCCAAAAAAACATTACTTTGTTTTGCCATTCCTGGTCATTTCTGTCTGTACAAATTAAATTGTCAGTCCAATAGTGCATATAAAGTTGTCCTGTTCTTAGCAAAATTGTCGATTTTTCAATTCTTTCTTTTTGTTCGTCAGTTAGTTCTCTTATAACTCTATAGCCTGCATTTGCTCCTGTCGAAATAAATTTGTCTCCTTTCTTTAATTCAACCGTTTGTGTTTCGTTCGCATCCTGTGAACTATTTTCGGCTGGTTTCTTTCCAAAAAGTCCTTCAAAAAGTTTGTCAAAAAATCCCATAATTTATTTTTCAAAAAGTTTGATTAATGCGGTTCATATGTCTTTTGACAATGTTACACCCAAAGTCTGACTCCCGCAATAGCGATACAGTCAGCGAAAAAAACTCTAACCGCCGTTCATATTTTATCCGATAAAAATACTCAAAACACCTTGACTTCAACCACAGAAAATCAAAATATTTAACCCTGAATCGAATCCATAGAACCACGAGGGATTAGGTGGGATTTTCCTGTCTGGACAATTGGAAATGAAAATGGGGCTATTATTATACTCATCTCAAGAGCCTGAAAAGGCAAATGGAGAAAACTGTCTGCTTTTTCTGGTTTATTATTTTGTCCGAACACTCAATATACTGAGCGCAACCACACTGCTTGAAAAAAACGGAGCACATTTTAGCGCAGTCACCTGTGGGCAATGTCATTAAGTTAAGGAATTGGCACATACGTAAAAGTCCCGGAGGGACGACCTTTTGGTAGTTTGTAATTGGATACCAAAAGACCGCCCCGCTGGGGCTTTGGGGATAGCACCGGAATCATTCTACCAAAAGACCGCCCCGCTGGGGCTTGGTGATTCGAGTCACACCATAATAACATTGCCCCCTGTGGAACGGTGCAAAAAGTACGTGGGTGAACGGAGTGCCGTAGGTCGAAACATTTTTTTGTCGGACAACAATGAAAAAATCCATTTTATTCAAACCTGATCGTTTTGCGGGCTTTTAAAGCAATCTGGTTTTCCTGTTGTAAAACAGCTATCTGATTTAGAGTTAAAGTAATTGTAGTCCATACCACCCAATCCAGGTAAACACAATACAGCGGGTAATAACGCCAACACAACACCAGGTAGCTAATTTTTTAATATTGGCATTTAACCCAATACCGATAGCTAAACTTATTGGTGCTCCAACAGAAACAGTCCCTAAAAATCCTAAACCAAAAATGCCATATTTATTCCAAAGGCGAAGTATTACAGGATGTTTTTTTTCTGCTGCTTCTTTGGAGGGCTTCTTTTTGTGAAACAATGCTCTTATTTTATCGCCTAAAAATGCTGCGACAAAAACGCCAATCAAACCACCACTAACACTGGCAAGAAAAATGGTCCATGGTCCCAGACCAAAAGCAAATCCAGCAGGAATGGCTGCATAAATTTCGAAAGTGGCAAGACCCAATACAGTGAGAATTTTTAAAAACATAATTTACTTGCAAATACTGATTTTACAGAAGCGGACGAAATTAACTGATTAAAGCGTCTAATTCGGATTTATATTTTCGAATTTTGAAGACCTTAGGAAAATGTGGAGCAACATTTCGCAGCTACCTGAAGGGCTGGTATTTTTACCACAAAACTTGATTTGAAAAACTAATGTTTGGTTAACCACTAAACTGTCATTGGAACACGAAACCCCGCCTTTCGGGTAGGTGCAGTTATAGCCAGTTTTTAATTCGTCCAGGTTTCTTTGTCTTTAGCATTCATAATTATTTTTCCATCATAAATACTTAATCCTTGCCAGCTTCCAAACCAAACTTGTCCTTTGTTATCTTCGAGAATACTTTGCGTGACATTGGAGGTCAAGCCATCTTCAGTGGTGAATTGTTTGAAATTATTGCCATCATATCGGTAAACACCATAACCTTCAGCCGTAAACCAAATATTCCCTTGGCTGTCTTCATAAAAATTATACGTTTCTACACCTGCAATAATTCCATCCTTTGTGAAGTTGGTGTATGTTTTACCATCAAATTTGCTGACACCGCCGTTAAAAGTTCCAATCCAGATATTTCCTTGTTTGTCTTCTAAAATATCTGCAACGTTATTATCAGTAAGTTCATTTTTGGCTGTTAAATGAGTAAATTCTCCATTTTTATATTTAAAAATCCCATTCCCATCCGTAGCAAACCACATATTTCCATTCTTGTCTTCTATGATTTTAAAAACCAATTTGTCAGATAGCATTGGTCTTGCATTTTCGACTTTTGAAACCGGCAACGAAAAAGGTATAAACTTTTCACCGTTAAAATAACTCACACCTCCTGTCGCCCCAACCCAAATAAGTCCGTTTTTGTCAATTGTTAAACCCCAAATTTCCGCATTCACACCTGGCAGTCCTTCTTTGAATGAAAATGTCTTAAATTTTACACCATCGTATTTTACGAGTCCTTCGGATGTTCCAAACCAAATATTACCTACTTTATCTTCTACAATCTCCAAAACCCTACATTGTGGACTAATTCCGGCAATGGTGATTCTTTCAAGTATTTGTCCATTATAGCATATAATTCCATCTCCATTTGTTCCAAACCAATAGTTCCCTTTTTTGTCCTGATACATTGTCCTTACAAACTCTCTTACCATTCCATTTAAGTTGGTGTGAATTTGCGGAAAGGTCGTGCTTTGATTTGAAATGAGTGGTTGGATGTTTACTTGATTTTCTGTTGTATCAGTAACAGATTTTTCTTTAAATTGTACAGTGCAGGCTGAGATTTGAAATGACAGAAGTACCAAAAATAAATTTCTTGCTTTGAATATTGTCTTACAACCAATGTTTGTCATATTGTTGGTTTTATAATTGTTGCTAACGCCAGAGCGCGAAAATACTCAATACCAAGGTCATTAGAATCGAATATATAATTTTTTCTCAAGTAGGTATCCGACTATTTCATTTGCTGGATGGCTTTTTTCACATTCTGACGTTTTGGGTTCTGCCGAATGTGGGGATTCTTAGTACTAAAGTTCATTCAGAGAAATGAACTTCCACCTTACACAAAAGTGCCTGTGGAGCGCGAACCCCCAGCTATTGCAAACCCCTTGTTTAGCAGTGTCATTGTCGTGTTAAGCATTTAAAATAAAGTAACCCAATATTACAAAAAAAGCTATTGTCAATAAGCCAACACGACCATTCCACTCTTGACTATAAACTTCATTGTAGGTGTATTTTTTTCTCAGAAACCCCCACCTGACTAATGCACCTATTCGTTTGATGCTTGCCCATAAAACCTCTTGAAAGAATGCTTCAACAAATGCCTCAATTATGCCCATTACTTAAGTTTTTATGTTGGTCTTTATTTTTCCTCCACATTTCAATTGCCTCCATAAATGTTTTTCTTATTTCGTCCTTATTGCCGTCAAAGCAGACTTTGAATGATGAACTGTCCTTACGTGTTACCAGCAAATAAGGAGAGTAAGTAGCACCTGCATAACAAACCGTATCTATAGAAATTATGTCGGGATAATATGCTGTGTTAATTTCATTTTTGTTGTCTTCGTCTTGCCAGTATTTTGCCAGTCGTTTGTTAGTAAAGAAGTTGCCTGCCGCACTATTCTTAAACTCAGAATAAAACTTGATAATGTGTTCGTCATTGTCTAAAAGTCCTAATTGATGAATTCGTTGGGTGTCTGCTTTACTTAACTTGTCACCAGTTGTAATAGGATTGCAAGCTGTCAGAACAAAAAATAAAATCCAAAAGTATCTTTTCATTTGTCGTCAAGAGTTAGTTTTTTGCACTATAGTTTTGAGTGTGCAGTGTTGTCAAAGGTTACCGCTATCGGTTTACGCATTGGCAATGGTTACGATGTTCCATCCGTATTTCTTTCCGTTCGTGTCATTTTGCTTTACTGTTATAACCGCTTACCAATGCTTTTTTCTCGGGGTCTGTCAAAGGTCTGTTGTTGATTTCTTCCCATAGTTTTGTCGCTTTCTTTGATGAACCAAAACCAAGCGTTTTTACTTTCTTGCCCCACAGATAAATCGCAAAGTCTTTTTTGTTGTATGCTACTCCGTCAAAAAGGAACAATGCTTGTGATTCCTTTTCCAATAATTTGTTGAAGTCAAGTTTACCTCCGATGGTTTCCTTTTTGATGTATTCAATTGGGTCTTTGATTTCTTCTTCAGGAGTTGTCAGTTGCTTTGCGATTTCTATTACCTCTGCTTTGAGTTTGTCGTAAGGTTGAATTCTATAAGCAATTCCGTTGAACAAAAGTCCTTTTCCGCTGTCTGGCAAGTCAATAATTTTTGCGGCAGTGTCTACTTTAAGCTTTAAAAGTTCGTCTGCACGCTTCTCGCTAATTTCTCCCCAAACATTGCAAGGTGTCTGCATACTTTTCCCATTGCCAGGATTAACTATGTTGTAGGAAAGAGTTGTATTGGTGCCGTCAATCTTTGGAATTAACATAATCATCACCATTACACTTTGTCCTTGATGAATGATAAAAAAGTTTGACGGAAGCTCTCGGGCAAATTTCAGATAGTCTGTCAATGTCGGTTTGTCGCTAACATAAACGGATGAACCATTGTTTGAAATGTTGTTGTCAATGGTGTAATAACTTGAAGTCAACTCAAAACCGTCAAATTTCTCCTCACTAATTAATTCATTATTGAACACTGGATTTCCGTGTTTGTCGGTTTGTCCATAAGTGTTTGTGAGTGTAAGAACTGCCAGTAAGATTAATGCTATTTTTTTCATTGTCTGTCATGTTGTGTCGTTTCTTAATATGGCTGGTAACGATTGGCAGATTTGCGATGGGCGGGATTTTTACCACTGAATTTTATGCGGAGCACAAAACTTTCAGCTACCGCTAAACTGTCTGCGGAGCACGAAGCCCCGCCTATTGCAAATGTCTGTTATAGGGCGTTGTTCTTGTCATTCCGTGTCCTGTTTAAAATTCCAATTAATTAAAGGCAGTTTCCGTTTTTGGTTTACATTCCAAAGTCCGATTTGTAGTCCTTTGAATTTTTCAGATTTATTAAACAGTCCAATTTGCAGTCCTTTCATTTCTTTTGCGTTATTGCCGATAAGACCAATTTGAACACCTTTAGTTTTATATCCATTGTTTCCCAGTCCTACTTGCAGTCCGTTCATATAATATGCGTCATTGAACATAGCGGTCATGAGGCCATTGTGTTTTTGAGTAAAATTCATAAACAATGAAGCCGAAATTCCGTTGACCTGAAAGTGAATTTGTCCAATAAAACCAGCTGTCAAACCATTTGTCAAACAGTGACAAGCAGACCCTGAGGCAGATAAGTTTAGTCCGTTTATTCTCTCAGATAATGGTTCTTGCTCTAACTTTATAAATGCACTGTCTGTCTCAACTATTGGGCTTCTTGGAATTAATGGAATACCTATTCCAATTCCAATTATTTCCAACTTTATTCCATTTGTATTTGTATATCTCGGTTCACTGTTAAAAGACCAAAGTCCGATTGAAAGTCCGTGAATGTTGATGCTGTCTTGGTGAAAAGTCCAAATTGGGAAATAATTTTTTCTCTTGACACTTTGTCCGTAAGAACAAACTGTCAAAGTCAAAAATAATGTCGTTATGTTTAGTATGTATCTCATTACAATGCCCTATAACTCGTTAATACCCGCATGTTTTAATATTTCACTCCAAATATACCGCTTCAAAAATTTCGTCGGGAGCGCATAGGGGAAAATTAAATTAATCGGCTGACAGTGAATGATATGCATGGGCTTTTAAGTCTCAAATAGTTGAATTTTTTCCCTTGGCAATACAAAATGCGCATTGCGTATTTTGTATTGCCGTCAAACGAAGCAATACAAAATGCGCAACTGTCATTCAATAGAATCCAATGGGCCTTTTATATTTTTCAAACTGTTTTGATTCTACCAAAAGGTCGTCCCTCAGGGCAATGAAGTATATTCATCGTTTAAAGTCCGAAGCGAATAAAAGAGCGTAGGCTCAGTTTATATTGCAGCACCGGGTTTTAACCGGTTGATACAACCACCGATTCGACTAGCTAAAAATCAAAAAAGTCATTAGGATCTACTCTAATGACTTTTTTTAAGATAACACTCAAATCAGCATTCTATTAGTCCGTATGCTGACTCTTTCGGAAAACACCTTAGTTTGTGCAAAGGCCAACCGAATATTATTGATGGATCGCGAATATTATATTCGCAATTTGAAACCTCTGGCTAATGTGAACTACATCTCTGATGATGTTTATTGTTGATCGCATTTCAACAGCAATCATTATCCTTAAAATGAATATCAATTGTAACTTTTTTCACTTTTATACAATTGATTTTCTCTGATGATTTGCTAATACAATTTTAGATCTGTTCAGTGGTACTGTCAGGGTTTAAAATACTCAAGTACTTTTTGAATGGCTTCCACCATTTTTTCGCGAAGCACTTTTTTATCAGGATCGAAATTCAATGTGGATAGCCCTTCAGTATTCAGACTAATAGTTTGCTCTTTGAATCCGCTTGAGGATGAGATGGCAGATTTTCCGGCATTCATAGGATTGACCACAGCGCTAATAAAAGGAAGCAATCCATCAATTTTTTTGTATCCATCATCGCCCAAACGCAACCCAAGTGTATATGGCTTTGTCAATCCTTTGACTACATTTATTTCATTTTCGAATGCTGTAATGGGCATGTTATTGTATAGCCCACCATCCACCCATGTGCCTTCCAACTCCTGATGCCCAACGTAAGCGGCTTGTGTTCTGGTTATCACAACAGGCGCAAAAACAAAGGGTATACTCATTGATATTCTGGTAGCAGTAATAATGCTCATTTTTGGAAATGTATCAATAGAGAAAAATTCAGTTTTGCTTCGCTCTAGATGAGTTCCGGTTATGACAAGTTTTATCTTTGTTTTTTGATAAAGTTGTTCAAATGTCAAGTCAGTAACACCCATTTTTTCATTGATCAATTCGCTAAAGAAGAGTGTAATATTTCCACCGGAAAACATTCCGAAATAGTTATTGAAATTTTCAAGATAAAGCATCACATTGTCCTTCAACTTAGCAGTAGCCGGGTAGTTCTTGTTGGAATTGTCAACAGCATAAATTTTTGAAATGACATAGTCAATGACTTTGTCTTTGATTATTCCACCAGGAAAATTATCGGCAAAAGTTCTGATGGCATCAGCCCAATATCGGGGACTAGAAGTGTAGGGTGGCTTTATTTTGCCAACGATGTTAGGATAATTAGAACTGGGTAACAATGGCAAGTTGGGATAACCAGCCGGGAGATCGAAAAATTCATTGAATGATCTTGAATTCATTTTTACCATCATTTCGTCGGAATTATATCCCAATGCAACCATCAAGGCGGTCATAGCGCCGGCTGAAGAACCGGATACACCCAAAATTCCGCGCACAGGACCCTGAGGTGAGTGCGGACCCTGAAGGATGAGAAGCTTTTCCAGAGCTGCTATAACCGCAGGAAATAACAGCCCTTTTCCACCGCCTCCTTCAAAGGTCAGATACCTTACTTCATCAGGGCTTTTGAATTTTTTAAAAGTTCCGGCAGTTTCGGCATTGTCCGATAGTTCATTTTCTGAAGTATAATATTCAGTTGTTTCGCCAGCCAACCTGTACTCCCAATGCCAGGGTTCGTCAATAGCCGTATTCTGGTAGAAGTTGTAATTGGCGGCATTTGTAATCAGCCAGTTCCAAATCCAGGATTGTCTCCAGAGTGCTGTCAAGGATTTTTTTGAACTATTGGCAAGCTTTTCATTCCCTTCATAATTTTCGAAGTCAATAGCCAGTCCGTTTCCGTGGTTGCTGTAGCCGGGAACTGCGATTCTTTTATTGATGTATCTGGCCAAAGTCTTTACCGCTTCATCGCCCAATGATCCACCGTGCAGTTCATTTCTGTCATCTGCGGTATCCCTGAAATATCCGGGGAAATAAGAATTCCACAATTCAAATTGCCTTGCTGCAGAACGATATGCACTGGCAATTCCAATCCTGGAATTCACTTGTTGATTTGTAATCGCAGTTCTAATATCAGCAAGTAAATTTTTACAGGCCTGAGCTGCCGCTGTGCGCGCTTTTCGGTTTCCTTCAATCACTTCTAATTCAGCATCGCGAACAAAGGCTCTGAATTTTTGTTGATCCTTTTTGGATAAATTGTAATCATATACTTTTTTCATAAAAAGTAATTCTTCAACCGAAGCACCAGTCCATGTCAATCCGGAAGAGTCAATTACTTCCGCTACGTTCGTTTCAAAAAAAGCAGTCATTTTATCGGAGTTGATTAGAGTTTAAGAAGCACAATCGTTTTCATATTCTTCGGTCATTCCCATTTCGAATTTTATTTTTTCGAAATGCCGGGAAATGGATTCTGTATCACCAAATTGTTCAGTAAGTGCAGAAGCCCTGAATTGAATGGCTTCCTGCACGGCAGCAAACGTGTTCAATACGCCATAACCTGAACGATAAACGTCATCTCTGTTGTTAAATGCGGTGCAAGATGAAAGTAGCAAACGTTTAATCGTTTCTACATTGGGTCGCTTGGCTGAACATATCTGAAGCATCAGTGCCACAGTACCTGTGACATGTGGAGATGCCATGCTGGTTCCACTCATTACCACAGTTCCCTGTCCACCATTTGTTTCTGCCAATGCAGCCGACTTACTGGATGCAATAGACTCTCCAGGGGCAAGTAATAACGGGCGCTTTCTTCCATCAATTGTAGGACCGGAACTGGAAAATCGTGACAGCAAATGAGGTACTACAGTGGTATTGACAGAGCCTGTTATGATACTTCGATATCCATTGCTGATGCTGTTTGTGGTGTTGAATTGATTTACAATATTGTCCGGGAATCTTGCCTGAATACCCTGTGCATCGCGTTCTATCCAGGAATGGTAACGGCCGTCTGAAACTTTAATTCCGGTAAGTTCTATTTCCCAAGTGCCGAATGGGGCATTGGTTTTCAAAAAAATATCAATATGGTTTTTTCCATTGTTTGGTTCTAATGCGCGATGATATACTCTTGCCACCACTACTCCACCGAGCAACACGTCTTTCTCAGTTCCTAATTCGCATTCGATTGGAACGGTAAGTGATGGATGCGATAATTTTAGTCCAAACTTATCTTTACCAGAATACCATACTTCTATTTCATTGGTAGAGTGATCATGATCGGCCACGACTACACCGAAGTTGGCTTTTCCATCCGGTTTTACGGCTCCTGAAGTATGTATTTTTGCGCTAAAGTAATTTCCTGTACTCTGACAAATAACCCGATTGGAATGGGCATCCATAAAATTATCGAATGCTCTTTCAACCAGAGTAGTTCCATCATGAGGGCCGCCATGTGTGCCTCCGCTAAGGTTGATTACACATGGACGCTCTCCTGCTGTTCTATGAATAAAATCGAGTGCTTCCAGAATAGTTACCGAATCGCCCATTGTACCGGTATCAAAATTTTCCGTGGAGTTGGTTCGACCCAAATGAACAAAAATTATATCCGCTTCGGGTGCGATTCCAAATGTTCCGGACGCTCCACCGGCGCATACCACACCCATTACATGCGTACCATGTGCTCCACCCGTGGGGTCGCCAGTTCCAGGGTGATAACCCAATGTCTGATATGGATTAGGTGTTGCAACGGCAGCGTTAATTTCAGCAGTTGAATATATTCTGCCGTAGCCATATCGATTTGAATTGGGGTAAACAGATTTAGCAGACTGATCCCAAAGCGATATTACTTTTGAATTGCGGTTATTTCGAATAAAATCTTTGTGTGCAAAATCGCATCCCCAATCGATAATGCCAATAACCACACCGGAACCATTAATATTCGGAGGCAAAGTGCCCCTGTCTGGAAATGCCCTGTATTCTTCTGTCGAATTTTCTCTGGAGATAAACTGATTCGCAGATGTGTTATGTGGGCTTTCTTGCGCAAATAATCTGGCAGCCTTCATACTAAATACGAATGGGTGATTATAAACTGTGACGATATCGGACCTTCGCACTCTACAAGTAACAACATCGCCAAAACGACTGATGACTTGTATTAAAGGAGGAAATTGATCGGGTTTAACTAACCTGATAATTGCGTCCACCAATTGATTGGGATCGAGTTCAGGTAATAGTTGTTCTTGCAGAGCGGGGTCCATAGTAGATTCTAGATTTAAAAGTTGTTGTTATTTTTTAGTGCCTGTTGCAGCGGCAGTAGTTGTGCCTGTTGTAGATGCTCCTCCTGCTGCAGTGATTGCTCCTGCTGCTTTCATGATCTCTTCAGCGGCTTCTATTGCGGCCTGAGAAGCAATTTTGGCTTCCTCAGCAGAGGTTTTAACTTCTTCTTCCAACTGAGCCAACCTGAGCATTAAAGCCGCAATCCCTGTTTTTTTGCCTCCGCCGTCTGCGGCGTTATCGAAATCCACCATGGGTCCGGCTTTGAGCTTTTTGAGAAGGTCGCTCTCGCGTTTGCGCACTTTATCAAGTTCAAGTTTTACCTCTTCTGTTTCAATCATTTTAAGAGGAGTAATAATGCCCATTGGGTTTTTTCCAATATCCATCATCGACGTCATCAAACCAATTTTATTGGCTTCAGCCTTCTGCACTCCTTTTCTTCTGGCAATTTGGTTCCAGAGAAAATAATCCATCATGTTAAATCTCATTGTTGTAATGTTTAATTGGTTAATAATTACTTCGCGCCATCAGCCATAAGGTACATCATCATGGGGTTCATGCCACCGTCTTCTGAGTCAGATCCGCCACCATTGCCACCAAAACCACCCATCATGGCCATCATCAGGAAGGTGTTGTCGTCGCCGGAACTTTTGGCTTCGAGTTCAACAGAATTATTCTGTGCAATAGAGGCAATATCAGCTGTAGTTAAGGTAACCTTGTAAGATGGCTGCATAAACATCGACAACATCATCTGCATCTGATTCTGCTCACGCATTTTTCGAAGGTCGTTTCTGGCTTTGCTCAAGGCGCTGCCCATTTTACCCAGGGTAACAGAAGTTGATTTCTGCGCCTGCAATCTGCGCGACTCCACACTCTGAACTTCAGAGGTGAGTTTGGTCATCGCCTTTGCATTCACATTGTTCGCATCGGCCACAGCTTTGATTTCGCCGTTGATCTTTGAAACCGCTTTTTGCAGAATCTCAATATCTTGTTTGGTTGCAACGTTGGATGGAAGGCTCAAAGGCATTCTCTGGCCACTTGGCGACTGTATAGTTGCCGATAAGTTCGATGTACGGTTGATTCCACTGGTAGATACCGGTGTTGGATTGACACCGAGAATAGTACCCACTCCGGATGCAATTCTGCGGCCTGTATTGGCCGCGGCATTGATACCTCCTGTTAACACAGAACTTGCAGTTCTTGCAATGTCAGATAGAAAATCTTCTGATTCGTCTCCTGAATAATCATCGTCAACATACGCTTCATTGTAGAGTGATCGAATGTTTGCGAATTCGTCATCGAATTCTCTTGAATTTAAATCTTGAAAGTTTGCCATTGTATTAATTTATTTGGTTTATAGATAATTGAAAATTTACTATTTTATGCTAAAGTCATTTCACTGTATTGCTTCAGAATGAGTGGCAGCCTTTTTTTCGGCTGATTCTGTCGCTTCATTACTATGAGCCTGATCTGTCTCGGAAATCTTGTGCATCAATGGCATAACAAATTCGTTGAATGCCATGGGATCGTATGTGGTAAAGCCAGCTCTTCCCTGCCCACTGCATGATGTACACTGAGGATCTGTTCCAAAACATGAACAAGCACCCAATGCAGAAGCCAATCGCGAGAGCATATCATTCGAAAAACTCAGCCTCGCATTGAGCATATTTTCCTTTTCTTCGAGCTCCTGAATCTTAGTAAGGCAAACCTTCACATGTCTGGCTGCGCTTTTTTGTTCGGGCTTGATGTAGTTCTCCTTTCCACCTGATGTTCCCGCCGATTTCAACTTCATAAAATTATAAAGCATCTTCAGTTTGGGATCTTCCACAGATGCCATCATTTGATCCAGATCAGGCAGGTTAGCCATATTCGATTCGGAAGTTCTTCCCTGAAAATCTTTGCCCATCATTTGAGCGAGAAGTTGGTTCTTTAATGCGCTATTCGAAATCATAATATCATTTGTTTTCAGATAAACATTTCAGCAAGATTCAATGCTTCAATTTCACTTTGTGCAAAAGCAGACTCGCGACGTGCTCCGCTTTGTGCAGCCTGATTGGCCAATGTGCCAACAGAAGAGAGTATTGCGTTGGTTGGAACAGATGCACCTGTATTGGATTGTACAGAACTTTGCCGACCACCTGCTGCAAGATTGGTGAGCATGGCCATAACTTGTGGATTCTGGAGCAAACCTGTAAGTGCACTTAATGTTTGTGATAAATCGCCACCTTGATTTTGCACAGGCACAGGAAGCGGAGCAGGTGTCCTTGCGGGTGCCGGAGCAGCTTGTCTGGGTGCATTATTACCACCCCCGCCTTGAAACAAACTTGTTACTGCCTGAACTGCCGAAGGAATCATTGGAATTAAGCTTGGCAATAATTGGGTGAGAATGGGCAAAATTGCTGATGCCCACTCTGCCATGTGTTCTTGTGCTTCTGAATAAGACATGCCTTCGGTTTCGCTGATTAGTTGTTCAACCAACTGCAATTGTTCAGTTCCGATTTTTTGATTTTCGGAAAAAATTTCAGATTCCAGATAGATAATAGATTCATTCGCGGAATCGTTCCAGTTATAATCCGTGTTGCTGTTAGAGTAATTCATGGGTTAATTATTTAATATGATGAATGTTGAAGTAATTGTCCATTTCAAAATTGAATACGATCCTGTTCGCTTCAATTCTTTATTGACGCTTCAAATGTGCTCATATTGACCTGGCAGAAAAAAGTCAAACCCATTAAGTGGAAGAAAGGAAGGAGTAATTGGGTGATTGGGGCTGGTAGGTGGTGAAAGGGAAATAATAACTGTACAAGCGATAAATAACAAAAAGCATCTGGGAAAATGGTAGAATTCGAAAGTCATCCGCCGGCAACTGATGCCGGATTTTGCTCCAATGTTGAGTCACTTCCAACTGGCATAAAGTATTCCGCAACCTATCCAAATGTCAATTAATATACTATTGCTGCATTTTTTTTTACAAACGAATCTATTTTAATACATAGACCAGAACATCAGCAATCACCCTTTATTCCATGATATGGACACAAGCAATAACAGCCTTAAATTCCAGGGCTTATAAATTGTTGTAATAATTCAAGACAAAGAAAAATAACCAAAAAAAATACCATTAGATTTAAATCTAATGGTATTAAGAAACTCAAATATTAAGGTCGCTGATTGTTGTCAAGTCTAAATTGTATTCTTGCCCGATCTGGATCATCTTCAGCGGTATTGTAAACTGTAAAATCGATCCAATGCCATCTGTTATCTGCCAATACATAACTACCTGAATATTCACCATCAAGATCAGTTGTATCTTCAGTTGTTCCTTCAAATAGTTTTGTATTATGACTTACATTTATAAACCCGTTTTGCCATTCAAGTCTTATTCTGAATTCAACTCTTATCTCTCCGCCCATTCTCTCAACAATAAAAAACTCAGCATTTCTATTATCTGGACCTAAATCTCTGAACTCGTTAAAGTCTCTATGACTTGTTTCATCACGACCCCATTCATCATCCACTACATCCATTGTGCCAGTCAATGATATTCTTCTTATCTGGTTTGCAGGAACCTCTCTTTGCCTCAAGTTAACTTGTAATGTCGGTCCTGCCATATGCCAATGGTCTGCTCCTTCGTTAGCATGATGATGAAGATGAGCTACATACCAAAAAACAATATCTGAATTTTCATAAATATTTTCAGTAAAACCAAAGTTGATTTCTTGTTCTGGCGATCTCCACCATTCTCTATCTTCTGAACTTCTGTATTTTCTAATGTAAAAATCTACTCTGGAAAAATCATCAGCTCTAGCTGTGTCTGTATCACCGGGAATAATGAATACCCCATTTCCTGAACTTGTATTTTCAACAAGAAAATGATGCTCAATATTAGAAATTGTCCCTCTTCCTTCACTCGTATAAACACCACTTCCTGTTGGATTACTATAACTTACCCTATTATGCGTTCCATCGACATCCAAATCAAAGCGCCAATAAGGGTGATGAACGTGATCCAGATTACATGATAATCCCTTACTCCACAATCGCGGAAAAATGTATCCATCTCTGTGTATGTAATAACATTGATAAAGATGATATTCTCCAATTCGTGCATAAACACCAATCTCAAGGGTAGTTCCATTATGAATTTCCCGCACAAGAACATAATCATTTCCTTGTATTTTTTCGAGATGATGATTGGCATATCCAAATTCTTCAAAAAAGTCTCCGATTGTATATGGATCCCATCGAATTATATCATTATAAGGGCCACAACCGCTGCTAAAAATCCCTCCGTCTCTAACATACTTCACACGAATAACAGGAAGGCTGAGCTTGTAATAAATATTTGTACCTCTAAAATTTCCATTCATTAGAGCCAGCCCCTCATAGTCAGTAACGTTATAGTCAAAAGACCAGGGGCCCCAGGCAATATGTCCATTTCTTGATGCCATGATATTGTTTTTTTATTAAGGTTTTTAAGATTTCTGAATGCAAGGTGCTTCGCCTGCATATAATACCGATTTATTATTTAAATCAACTAATGCACAAAATAGTACTGGTAGTTCCTTAAACTTATCATACTTTTCAGTAAACATAACCCTCATAATTCTGTTTTTAAAAGAGTTATGCGAAATATCTGTTAAGGGCTCCAACATTGCATTAGCATCTAACTTATCCACATATCTCAACAACCTCTCATCTGCTTTTGCTATTTCAATGGCATTTTGGATTTCCTGAAAAGATTCAGGAATATAAATATCAGTCAAAATATTAATCGACATTTTGTCTTTGCCTTTTAGTTGTACTTCTATAGTTTGATTTGAAGTATAACTATAAAATAACATTCGAAATTCAAAATCATTTACAGTTGAGTTTTCTTCACGTTTAATGTTGGTTTGGGTTACGTGTTGGGTAATCAAATGAATCCAATCTTTCCCTAACATTTCCATGATTTTCTTACTTCTCAAAACGTGTTTTGTTGCCTTTTGAAAAACTTTTAGACTTGGTGTAACCATGTCTAAAAAAGATGGAGTAATCTCAATTTCGCAGTCTGAATGTGATCTTGGAGGCCAACCCCTCTCCTTGTCAAAATTCTTAAGCATGATTGAAATATCACTTATTTGCTTAAAATTTGGCTTGAACTCAGACGATCGCTCACAATGTATAAATGAAGCGTTCCCATGTTCTAAATTACTTTCTGAATTTTTCATATATTAATATATTTTAGATGTGAAAATTTAAAACCCATGTAATTGAAGATAATGTTTGACCATAGAGATAAAAAAACTACTTAACTGTTAGTCATCGTTCGTCCAGTTTTTCCCGACCACTTCATTACTACGTCGCGTATGCTTATCAATTATTCGAATATTAAAAAGTTTAATTTCGAATATATGCCTCCCTGAAATTTGTAGCGAGATATAATTAAAATTTAATCTCAATCAATTGATGACGTGTATTTCAAAAATCTTCGCTTGTCTTCAATTTGTTGTTTCTTTTTGAGCCCGGTAATTCATAATGCCTAATTACAATTCATTTCAACTTTATAGGATATTTTGTTACTTTTTCATCGCTTTATTTTTTTTAAAAATCACAGCTTGTAAAAACTCTTGCTAAGTGCACAAATGCCTAACTGATCGTTCAAAAGTAACGATATTGAATAGGGTAAAAAAAAACAAACCAATTAAGTGGAGGTATCTACCAATTAAGTGGTCGATTAAAGCCAATAATTGGTGAAATGAAACGAATAAATGCATTTATTCTTACACCATTGGGATTCTTCAGTACACTCTGATTATGATTGTATAACACCCATACATTAAAACAATTGAATAAACACGAATATCACACTAGGATTGGTGACGCAAGGCAAAAGACCATTAACAGCAAAGGCTCGCACAACTTTATTCGACACAAGTGAGGACAACATTACATCAAATCAATAAAAGTCCTGAGCCTATGGCATGCAAGTCATACATGTTGAAGATATTTGGTACCGCAGGAAAATACTATCGCCGAATTCCGGATAATTATAACAGGCCGATTTTCTTTTCATCCAATTGCCTTTTTTAGTAGGGCTATCTGAGTAATGTTCTACTCTATATCCGCCTCAATGGTAATCACCCTTGGCTCCTGACCAGCAATGTAGATCGTGACGGTCTTTTGTTCCTTGCCTTTTTTGCCGAAAGGATCGAAGCCAACGTCCATCGTAACAGACTCACCGGGAAGAATGACAGATTTGGTAAGCCTGGGTTCTGTGCAGCCACAACTGGCTACTGCGCTGTCGATCACCATTGGCGTATTGCCATCATTGGTAAGAATAAAATCGTGGTGAACAACTTTGTACTTATCTATTTTCCCGAAATTGAAAAAGTCTTCATTTAGTTTGACCGGTGCAATGGCTGGCTTTGTTTGGGCGGTCGACACCACTGCACTCTGTACTTCGATTTTTCTTTCTAATGCGGCTGAACGACTGTAAACGGAGTTCTTTAAGTCAGCCAGATCATCGCTTACGGATTTATCGGACTTGTTTTCACCGAAGGGCAACAACTGAAAGGTGAGCATGGCTCCATTGGGTGCTGTTCCATTCATATACGGTGTGAAGGCACCGCCCTTGTCTTGCTGAAAATAATTGACAAGGCTGGCAGTGCGTCGTTTGGTGAGGTTGAGGTTGTAATCTGTTCTGGCTCTGGGACTGGCGAATCCGCGTACACGCACTTCAATGCTATTTCCTTTTTCCAATTCAACCAGCAACAAGTCGCTGAACATTTTGAGGTCTTCTAAACCTTTATTTACTTTCAATTCGAAAAAATCCAAGATGAGGATTTCGGCTTCTTCGGCTTTTTCACCTGAGAGATTGTGCGCGTTTTCTGTTTTGTATTCGGGTATCAGTTTTAAATACGATTCATACGATTCCAGATAACTTACCACAGTTGTAGTGTCCCAGGACTTTGGCCCGGGTTCATCGTTGTGAAAATACAAGCGCACCGGAAGAACCAGATTTAATTCTTCAAGTGTGGCAAAAGAAGTTCTTGATGAAACGGCAGCACTATCCAATTCCATTTGTGCGCTATCAAGATCAATTCCACGCCTTACTTCATAAATGTCATTGCAGCATGTGGTTTTATTGGCCAGACTATCTGATTCTGGTCTGTTGGACGAAAAATAATCCAAGCCTTTTCGGGTTTCTTTAAAATAAAATATGTCGTTGTAAGAAGAGTTAAAAGGAGGTCCGAGGTTGGTGGCTACCTGAAAATCGACAGGGCCACCTTTGGCCATAAATATATCCTGTCCGCCAAATCCTTCTATCCAGTCGCTGCTGAAGTATAATATTCCATCATGATAAAAGGGAGTCAGTTCATCGCCATAAGTGTTGATTTTTCTGCCCGCATTTTTTGGTTTTTGGAAAGTTCCATTTTGTGATTCTGAAATCCAAATGTCATAACCTCCTTCTCCACCCTCGCGATCGGATGCGAAAATCAAATAGATCGTTCCTTTGATTTCTGCCACACAAGGCATGGTAGAATTACTACCTGATTCATTGAGTACATCCAGCTCAGTACAATTGATAATCTCCTCACCTTTCCATTCTCCGCGATACAATTTGGTTTGTTCTCCGTTGTTGGAGCAGAAATAGACGTCGTTGCCCAATACAAAAAGATCAGCCATCTGCAATTTCATTCCATCGGAAGTCAGGTTGGCTTTGATTTTTTGAGGCTTGTGGTCGTCCATAGCTGCCTTCATCAATTTCCAGCCCTCACCCATTTCCGGAAAACCTGAAGAACTATAATACAAGATGCCTTCCTTTCTAAACGGCGCTATCTCCGACTGGTCTGAGTTGATTCCCGCAGATTTTTTGGCTTTCAGTTCATCGGTTCTGGGCTTGTAATTCATTGCCCAAAGAGCAGATTTCACTTCATGATCGGCTCTTTTGAGCAAATCCTTCGAGCCCGAAGACTTGTGTTTTTTCAGGTATTTCTTAAAGTTGCGCTGGGCATCTTCATAGTGGCCGGTTGTTTTTTGCAAATAGGCCATCCAATACAAGGCATCTGGCTCAAGTTTGCCATTGTCCTTTGCGTAATTTCTGGAATAAATGCGCAAGGCCAGTTCATAGTCTTTGGTGTTTCTGGCTGCTTCGGCAAATTTATAAGACGTTTCGAAGTCGGTTGAATCGAGTAAATATGCCTGTTCGTAATAGGAATAGGCTTCATCCCAATGCCCAAGTTCAGCGGCTTCGTCACCCAACCTTACGTATTGCATGGGCTTTTGGGCTGCGGCAACTACAGCCATTGCACCAAAAAGTAGCCCTGACAAAAGTATTTTTATTAAAAAACGCATTCCTGATTACAAAGGTGATAAAACATTGGCCTAAAATACCCAACTTCGCCGCCGAAATAAAATAGATATGAAAATTGGAATTATTGGCTCCGGAGCCATGGGAAGCGGAATAGCACAAGTGGCAGCCCAATCGGGCAATGACGTTGTGCTGTGCGACACGCGCACCGAGGCATTGGATAAGTCGAAAGCCGGGCTTTCACAAACCCTGATCAAGTTGGTAGAAAAGGGTAAACTAACGCAAGAGGCTGCCACGCAATTGGACAATCGGATTCAATACTCCATTGACCTTAAAGAAATGGCGGGCTGTGACTTGATTATCGAAGCCATAGTAGAAAATCTGGAAGTTAAGAAAACCCTGTTCGCTAACCTTGAAGCGATTGTTTCTGAGCAATGTATTCTGGCGAGCAATACTTCTTCGCTTTCCATCACGGCTATTGCCTCTTCATGCCAAAAACCCGAAAGAGTTCTGGGCATCCATTTTTTCAATCCTGCGCCGTTGATGCCCCTGGTGGAAATTATTCCTGCCCTGCAAACCAGTATTGAATTACCTGAGAAAATCAAAGTATTGCTGGAATCGTGGAATAAAGTTCCTGTGATGGCCAAAGACACACCTGGTTTTATTGTGAATCGTGTGGCACGACCATTTTATGGCGAGGCGCTGAGAATATTCGAAGAAGGAATAGCAGATATTGCCACTATTGACGCTGCCATGAAAGACCTTGGCTTTAAAATGGGGCCTTTTGAATTGATGGATTTGATAGGCAATGATGTGAATTACGCTGTAACAGAAAGTGTATTTTCTGCCATGTATTTCGATCAGCGATACAGACCCAGCATAACCCAGAAACGAATGACAGAAGCCGGATGGCTGGGCCGCAAAAGTGGTCGTGGGTATTACGGGTATAATAATCAAACTGCACCACCACAGCCACAAGACAATCCACAGTTAAGAGCTGCAATATCAAACAGAATTCTCACCATGCTCATCAATGAGGCTTATGATGCGCTTTATCTGGGAATTGCTTCCGCAGAAGATCTTGATACAGCCATGACAAAAGGTGTCAATTATCCCAAAGGATTGATTGAATGGGGAAAGGAAATTGGTCTGGAAAATTGCAGGAATAGTATGGCAGAGTTGTATTCGTTTTATCAGGAAGACAGATATAGGTGTAGTGTGGGTTTGAGAGGGTGATGAGGGTTCAAATTAAATTTTAATTAGGGGTTCATTCGGTACGGATCAAATTTAATTCAATCGGGGCCGTATTTTTATGGGCCGAGCCTACGGCTCTTTGTTCACGCTTCGTCCTCGCTACAACGGGTAAAAACCCGTTGCTATAATATGGACCGAGCCGAAGGCTCTACGACATTCCTGATTCACTTCTTAAATCCCAATAAAAACACATAGAGCCGTAGGCTCGGTGCATATTGTAGCGCCGGACTTTAGTCCGGTGGAAAAAAGGCAATACAATTATCAGAGTGCCGTGGGCACGGAACATGTCGGATTCATTCTAGCTCCTATTTTATCAACATTCTACGCCAACAAATCCCGAATCACAACAGATGAACACACTGCCCCAAAAACAGCAGGCAAATAAGAAATGGTACCATAAGCGGATTTCTTGAAATTCTTCCCGTCCGTCATGATAATACTGCCCCTATCGGGCATTTCGGAAGAGAATACTGCTTTTATTCCATTGCGAATATTATACTCTGTTTTGAGTTGTTTGCGAATCTGCTGGGCAAAAGGGCAATGATGTGTTTTGCTGATGTCGGCCACGTGCAGTTGCGTCGGATCCATCTTTCCTCCTGCTCCCATGCTGCTTACTGTGGGAATATTTTCACGCACAGCCAACGATAGAAAGGTGAGCTTGGGCGTGATGCTGTCAATGGCATCAATCAGATAATCGGGTTTTGTGGAGAGCTGCTTTTCGACCATTTCGGGCTGCATAAATTCTTTCACCACTTCCAGCTCAATTTCCGGATTGATCTCCTTCAATCGTATGGCCATAATTTCGGCTTTCGACTGTCCGTGGTTGGTAGACAATGCCACCAACTGTCGATTGCGGTTGGTGGGATCTACAGTATCACCATCGATAATGGTCATCTTCCCCACTCCGGCGCGGGCTACAAATTCGGCTGCAAAAGAACCTACACCTCCAAGTCCCACCACCATCACATGGTTTTTGGCAAGGCGGTGCAAACCTTGTTCTTTGACCAATAATTGGGTGCGGCTTAACCACGAAAAATCTGTTGTCATAAAAGCTTGAATTCGGGGCCTAAAATAGTGAAGAGGTTAGTTGTAATTTGTTCTTCGAGTTGAAGTATCGAAATATTCTTAAGGGCTGCGGCATGCGCGTATAAATCAGGAATGCTGATTTCCTTGTCATCACTTTCAACAAAAATACGATCAATGGGAATGGATAGAAAAACAGGTGCCATGCGTTCTTTCAAAAGATCTGCGCCAAATGAAAGATAATGACCCTGTTGCAATATACTTTCTGCAATTTCGCGATTCTTATTGTAGCCATGAAAAACTACAGGTACTTTACTGCCATTTTCCTTTAATAGTTTAAGCACCTCGTTGTGGGCCCGTAAACAATGAATAATAAGTGGTTTTTGCAGGTCGTTGGCCAAATCAATCTGAAGTTCAAATGCGCGCAGTTGCAGGCTAAATTCGGTTTCACACAACTCATCTAAACCGCATTCTCCTACGAATAATACCCGCGGATCAGAAGCAAATTGACGAAGTACAGCGATTTGTCCGGCCAAAGTTGAAGCATCCAGATACCACGGATGAAGGCCGACAGATACAGGGCCTTTATCTTGCAGGAATTCGAAATTTCTGTGCAGATTTAATACAGAAAAATATTCCGAAGAAATGCGTTGATGTGTATGAATGTCGATAAGCAATGTCTTTGAACCAATCTAATTTGCTATAAAATACAAAAGTGCAAAAAAAGCGAGCGTTCCGGAGATTTTTTTGAAGAAGAAAAAAATACTTTCAATGCGAAGAGAAAAATAGAGGCAATAACCAAGTGGTTAGCTCCTCTTTTCGCGGTAGAATCTCCGCTAATCAATCCCGGATTATTTCCTGTTTGAATTTCATAAACACATAAGAATGTAAGGGAAGTAAGAAAAATAACTTCTGAATTCTTCGTGCTATTACTTTCTAACCTTCTCAGTGGTAAAGAAAATAAACACATAAGAATATAAGGGAATTAAGAATGTAAGAAAAATCATTTATGAATTCTTCGTGCTCTTACTTGCTAACCTTCTCAGGGGTAAAATAATGACAGATATCAAAGTGGAGACTTACTTTACCGTACATAAAAAAGACCTCCGGAATTGAAGGTCTTTTTTACAACAAAAGAATATTATACTTCTAATGCAATCGGCTTAATGAGCTGTTTCTTCGCTTCTGCTCAAAACATAAATCACCAAACCAAATCCTATTTTATTGATCGCATCTGCAATGTTATAGACAATATCCATGGCATGAGCGGCGGCGGCCGGATCAGCTACTAATTGAATACCGAACAAACCTCCTGGCGTTCCAAGAATATAACCCAGAGGATAAATTGCCCATCCTACGAGTACGAACCATCCCAAAATTTTCGTGGCCTTTGCCACTTGCGTTCCCGCGTTTTGGGCCAATTTTGCTACTTCTCCAAACCAAACTAAGTAAACGATGTAGAAATAAGCTGCGCCAGATATTACGCCCCAAAGCACACTGTTTCCTCTATCCACTGTTTCACCGAAATATCCGGTTACCAGCATCACCAATGAAGCAAAAATCAACTTCCAAAGCAATCCGATTTTAGCACCAGCCTTTTTGGTAATTAAATAAAATTCTACACACATCAAAGGCACTGTCAGAATCCAATCGACATACCTGAAGAAAGTGGGAGAATCTCCGGTCTCTAAATTATAACCTCGCATGTAGTAGTAGTGCACTGCAGCAATAAAAGTGATTAATCCAGAAACAAGAACAGAAGTTCTCCATTTGACAGAAGTTGTACTCAATTCAAAAAAGAAGAATACAGAAGCGGCCATCATTGCCATTGTCCCGATAAAAAACGTAAAGGCTACGTAATTATCACTTGCGATTTTAATATGTTCCATAAATCATAAAATATTTAGTTACACAAGGAACACAAACGAACAGGCTATGTTCGGCAGAAAGTAAACAAAACTCACTTTATTTCAATTATTTAGCCGTCATTTATCGCGCCACAAAAACAAACCAACGGCTACCACTTTGGAATATAAAGTGATAAATACAAGCCCACTCTATATTTTAATTTTCGAATTGCAGTATAAAATAATTTTTATGATCATGACTTAAACTTTGACAAAAAATATACCTACTATGAGCACTCTGTAATGCAAAGCAGTAAATTAATTTCCGAATGTGATCAGATGATCTTTGAGAAATTATTTCACTGACCCGGTATCCGCAGTTTTTTCAGTAAGAAACCATTTGTTATAACTTTCAATTTGAAACAGGTAAAGCAAAATCAATGGATATTTGCACTTATAAAATTTTAATAATCGGCTATCGCAAGACTCAGGGGCAAAACAAATTTCAAATCAATACCCGAAGGAGTTGATGGAAAGGGTTATTTTTCTGCCTTACTAGCGTTGCGGATTGCCAGATAAAATCCCATCATGAACATCAGTGTGATCAATCCGGCGAAATAGGGTATTAAATCAGTCATTACTGGGAGTTTTATTGATTAATTTCAGATAAATACCAAACGCAAGAATCGAGGGCACCCAAATGCCAATAAAAATAGCTTCCTGCTTATTTCCCCGAAAATATAATATTTCAGAAAACACAAGTGACATCAAAGCCGCAGTGAACAACAGTATATCTGTTGCAGTAAATCTTTTAAGCATTATATTATACGATTATTAAATAACTAAACAAACTTAAAAAAAATATCAATCACAGAGCAAATAAAATCCTGTAAGATATTTTAATTGAAATTCTTTGTTACTCAATATATGTAAGTAACATTAGGAGGGACAAACAGTTCCTCTCATTGTTCATCAAATATTTAAATAATTCCGGAATGCCCTTATATAAAGGCGAGAGCATCTGATATCAAAGGATAAATAATGGCATCGAATCATACGCCACTGAATGGGTCAGATGTTTAAGAAAAATAAAGCGACACGAAATAAACTGCTTTTTCAAACCCTCAAACCGCCCCGAAATGCCTTTGCTGCATTATAAGATTCTGCCCCATTGTGATAATGGAAGACAGTGCCATAAGGGCAAGAACTTGTGAGGTATAGTATAATATTTTGCCAATAGAAGAATTCTCCATCGCTTCCCGCGACACAAGAAGGCCAGATAATAGATCAACAACACAACCATAATAATTCTGATCGGATTTCTGATGAAGATGCCGGATAATACCGCTCACAAAAATAATATAGTCCAACCTGCCTGCTGGCAAAGGCAGGTTTCGGCTACGCCTCATAGTACTATTTATTTTTAGTGGCGGCATAACCAATTCACAAAATAATTTACCCTTTGGGTTAAATTATATTT
>JANNEQ010000174.1:0-175338 GCA_031378885.1 Flavobacteriales bacterium | reverse complement strand
TGCCCACACAAAATCTGCCCACAAAATATCGCGGCAAAAAATTGGGTTGTGATTTTCCGTGAAATGGGAGGATGGGGCAAAAAAACTCACCTCACTCAAATTTTCAATTACCATTTTTTGGCGGACCTGAAGAATTTAAAGTAGTGTTGTGGAAGTATTTAATCAACTAAATTTGAAGAGAATAAATAATAAATCTTCAAAAAGGTCGATTGATGTACCTGAAATCATCTTAAACCTAAATCCACATCTTTATGAGACCCATTGTTACGCTAGCCCTGATCTTCTCCATTTTATCTTTGAATCTCGCGGCACAGATGAGAATTTCCAGTACCATCTCATTGGTTGAAATCTGTAGCGGAAAAATAACTGACTGGGACCATGAACGAGCGATGATTACTTATAATCCTACCAGTCATGTGCTGGAGCTCACTTCAGATATTTTTGAAGCAATTGACAGCCGGAACACAGATCAGGAAGACCTTATCCCTCAGATTGACGGGCAAAATTTAAAGATAACGACCAACTTGCAGATCAGTGATCTGGATTTTAAAACTGCTGCCGATAATGGTCAGAGTTTTAACTTCGATACCCAAATCTTTTGTAAAGACCATAGTTATTCCACACGGGTGAGATATACCTTTTATTATGCGCCCGTTGTGAGCCAGAGTGATGCGGCGACACTGGGATCATTCCGGTTGGATTTTGAAATAATCCTGGAAACAGAAAAGTTAGGGTTGAATTTGCCGGAAGGTTGCAGTGTAATTTCGATTAAAATTACTGATGGTCTGATCAATATTGTGCATTGAACCAGCTTCGGCTTTCTCCCAAAGAAGTCTGCCATTACCAGATTCTATTTGAGTAAAATAGCAGAGTAAAAACAAATCTGATATCAATAGCCAATTGTTCTTGACACAAAACGTATTTCTTAATTCACGGTATCGCGGGTAATCTATTTTGCCACAAAATCTTTGCGTTCTATCATCAATAAATTTCTTCCATCAGTACACTTCGACAAAAAATAATCAATTGGTTCTTCATAAAAAGTATTTCCATTAACGGCGTAACTAACCGTAGTATCTCCCTTCGGATTTAGTTTTCTGACTTGTGCTCCCATTGATATGATGCGGTTTGAATCGACACAGCACAATATTGTTCTTCCTGTTAAAGTGTATACCTCATTATGGTATAAAAGTACTGAATCACATTTGAGGTTTCGATAGAAGCAAGGGTCGTTTTGGCTTTGTAATACGTAGAATTCCTCAAATGACATTTGTCTGTCTTCCGGATCTTTTCCAATCTCTCTAAGAGGGTTACAATTGCTGATCACTGAGAGTATTACTATTACTAAAGTTATTCGCATTACTTTTTACCGTGTCATTTTTGGGATTCTCAAATATAGAGAGATCAATTCCCAACCAATTTAACCGGGCAAAAATTTGGATTAAACATTTCCTTGTGCCCTGCTGTACATTAAAACGGCATCTTTCACGAATCAACAAAACCAGCAAGATCGAGTCAAACCCAAATTTGTGGGCAGGTTTTGTGTGGGCAAAATTTCTGCCCACACAAACTTGTCCACAAAATAGGACAGTAAAAAAACGGATTCGCCTCATGGGGATTTTTTATACCCTTGGAAATCAGCGTTCATCGGAGCCTCAACCGGATTTTATTTGGTCCGAATTCCGCAATCCCATCGTGATATCGGCTATTTGATTTAATTTAACAATGTCAGCACAATAATGGCTCTTTTCAATGGGTTATCACATCCGAAAGAAAATCAACAGGTGCCCCATACTAATAACCCTGGAAAGTGAATAAGTATTTAGCCAAATTGGGCACCGTTTCAAAAAAAAAGATTTATCTTTCGCTAACCAAGGAAAAAAAGAAGTAAGATGCTGGAGTTTTGCAAAGTAATCCTCACTAAGGTGAGTTTCGATAGACTACTATTCCGCAAAGAATTAGAAAAGTCGATCCGTTGGTTAAACGGAGAAGAGCTCAATCAATTGAGACAGTGGTGTCTGGACAATTTCAGCGCTGCTTACCGCGAAATAATTTTGTTGTGCTTTCGATCGGTTAGTCTTGTGTAAAAACAATATTTCGTCTTAGCCCTTCAAGGCCTGTTCTTTTTACAGCAGACTTTTTGAATAATTCATTAAAAAGATCGGAAGTAATCTCCACCCAATCCTGCCTTTTCATGGCCAGAAGTTTTGTATCCGGATCAAAACGTTTTTCCTGATGTGGTTTTGAAAATCTATTCCATGGACATACATCCTGGCATATATCACAACCGAATATCCAGTTTTCCATTTGCCCTTTAAATTCCAATGGAATGGCTTCCTTTAATTCAATGGTGAAATAGGAAATACATTTGCTGCCGTCTACTACATAAGGTTCAATGATGGCATCAGTTGGACAAGCATCAATGCACGCAGTACAAGTTCCGCAATAATCGGCAATGGCGTTATCAGCCGGCAATTCCAGATCGATAATAAGTTCTGCGATAAAAAAGAAAGATCCACTGCCTTTGTTGATCAGGTTTGAATTTTTGCCTACCCATCCAAGTCCTGATTTTTTAGCCCATACTTTATCCATTACAGGTGCCGAATCGACAAACACTCTTCCATCGACCTCTCCGATATTTTCCCGGATAAATTCCAGAAGCAATTTGAGTTTGTCTTTTATTACAAAGTGATAATCTTCGCCGTACGCATATTTCGAAATTTTGAATGAGTCATCATCATCCGGATATTTTTCGGGAAAATAATTCAGCAATAGCGACACTACAGATTTTGCGCCCGGCACAAGCAACGTTGGATCGAGTCTTTTGTCGAAATGATTGGCCATATAAGCCATCTGTCCGTGATAATTTTTATTGAGCCAATTCTCCAGCCTCGATGCTTCATTCTCAAGGTATTCAGCTTTGGAAATTCCGCAAAAAGAAAAACCCAATCGTCTTGCTTCCGATTTAATCAGTGCTGCATTTTTTTCGGAAGAAGAATTATTCATAAAATAAATAATGAAAAATTCGTGGGTCAGAAAAGTTGACCGGGGAAGTTCTTACGGATTTTACCGAGGTGTTTGTACGTGAGTTCTGTTACCTGTCTTCCGCGTGGCGTGCGGGAGAGGAAACCTTCCTGAATAAGAAAGGGCTCATATACTTCTTCGATTGTACCCGGATCTTCGCCCACGGCAGTTGCAATGGTGGTAAGACCTACAGGGCCGCCATTGAATTTATCCAATATTGCGGTAAGAATTTTATTGTCCATTTCATCCAGGCCATGCGTGTCTACATTGAGTGCATTCAATCCCATTTGGGTAATGGCAAAATCTATCGTTCCATCGCCTTTTATCTGAGCAAAATCGCGAACCCTTCTCAGCAATGCGTTAGCAATTCTTGGCGTTCCTCTGCTTCTTCTGGCTATCTCGAATGCGGCATCCGCATGGATGGGAATGGCAAGAATCTGGGCACTTCTTTCTACAATATCTGTAAGTGTTTTTGAGTCGTAGTATGACAACCGGGAGTTGATTCCAAAGCGCGCTCTCAGTGGAGAAGTAAGCAGCCCGCTTCTGGTAGTAGCACCAATAAGGGTAAAAGGATTGAGTTTGATTTGAACAGAGCGCGCATTGGGCCCTGTATCGATCATTAAATCAATCGCATAATCTTCCATTGCAGAATACAAGTATTCTTCAACCACCGGGCTCAGACGATGAATTTCATCAATAAAAAGTACATCGTTCGTTTCGAGGTTGGTCAGCAATCCTGCAAGATCTGCGGGTTTATCGAGAACTGGCCCTGAAGTAGTTTTAATATTCACACTCATTTCATTTGAAATGACGTAGGCCAGGGTGGTTTTACCCAATCCGGGCGGGCCATGCAAAAGAACATGATCCAGTGCTTCGCCTCTGAGTTTGGCCGCTTTTACAAAGATTTCGAGATTATCCAATACCTGACGTTGCCCTGTAAAGTCTTCAAAAGACTTGGGGCGCAATACTCTTTCAAGATCCTTATCAGTGATCTTATCAGCCTCTTCTCTAATGTTGAAGTTCTCCTCGCTCATTTGTCTTTTCTCTCCTCGATTTCTCTATTGAATGCAGCTCTTCCTCTTCTGAAAGCTTCACCAAATATGAGGCGTATTTTCAGAACAAAAACAGGCGAGCCGAAATGTTGATCAATTTGGCGGTTGTTTTTTAGCATTATCCTATATCCCAAACCACCGCCAACACCAATGAGGTTAAAGAATTTATACTCTACTGTCATCACTGGTTCGTAGACCACAAAAGAGCCACGGTGCGTCGTGTATTTATTTTTGGTTTTATCTGATTGAAGAAAACTTCTTCCAAAGCCAATTTGCAAAGGAATGGTGGCTTCCCAATTTCCCTTTCTGTAAAAAGAGTATTCAATAAAAGGGGCTATATACCTGAATCGCAATCTCAATTCTCTCAGCTCTCCATTGACCATAGCATTCTGGTAAAATCTATCGCTCAACCAATTGTATCCGATGCCTATTGTGAGTTGATTATTAAAAGACAGCCCGGCTTTTATTCCCACTGTTGAAACTTTGTTGCCTGAGATTAAAGAATTTCTGGAGTCAAGTTTGGCTGTAAAAGTTGGTTTGTGCCTGAGTACGCGATACAGAGAGTCGGATAAATTAACGGTTTGCGCCGTTGATACAATGCTTGCGCAGAGTATATAAGAAAATAGCGATATGCAAAAAAAAGAAGTCCGCACTTTGCTGCGAAAGTACGGACTTCAATATTTTCTATAAAGGAACTTTTAATGTCCTTGTTCACCTGTTTTTAAGGGTACCACCTGAGGCACAAAATCGTCTTCGTGTTCAGGGTTACTATAATCGTAAGCCCATCTGTGTACTTCCGGAATTGCGCCCGGCCAGTTGCCGTGCATGTGTTTTACAGGAGTAGTCCACTCAAGTGTGTTTGACAGCCATGGGTTTTGTACGGCCGCTTGTCCGTAGTAAATACTGTGGAAGAAATTGATGAGGAACAGAATCTGGGCCAAACCACCAATGATTGCAAAAACAGAGATTATCGGATTCAACGGCATTACCCAATCCAGGTAATCGAAGTTGGAGTAATCGTAATATCTTCTCGGGGCACCAGCCATACCGACAAAGTGCATGGGGAAGAATACACCAAAACCACAAACCAGTGTGAGCCAGAAGTGGGCATAGCCCAATTTGTTGTTCATCATTTTTCCGAACATTTTCGGGAACCAGTGGTAAACTCCGGCGAGCATTCCAAAGATTGCGGACATACCCATTACAATGTGGAAGTGTGCGACGACGAAATAAGTATCGTGCACGTTAACGTCCAGCGCGGAGTCAGCCAGAATGATACCAGTTAAACCACCTGTTACGAATGTTGAAACCAAACCAATAGAGAACATCATACCCGGTGTAAAGCGAATATTTCCTCTGAAGAGAGTGGTGATATAGTTGAATGCCTTCACTGCTGAAGGAATGGCGATAAGCAATGTTGTAAATACGAATACTGATCCGAGGAATGGATTCATACCCGTAACATACATGTGGTGACCCCACACAATAAATGAAAGGAATCCGATAGCGAGAATGGAGCCCACCATTGCTTTGTAACCAAAGATTGGTTTTCTGGAATTGGTAGCAATAATTTCTGATGAGATACCCAGTGCAGGCAGTAGTACGATATATACTTCAGGGTGTCCAAGGAACCAGAATAAGTGTTGGAAAAGGACTGGAGAACCACCAGTAACGTCGAGTGTTTCGCCTTTTACAACAATCTCAGAAAGGTAGAATGCAGTACCAAAACTTCTGTCCATGAGCAACAGTACAACTGCGGAAACAAGGACGGGGAATGAAAGTACCCCGAGGATTGCTGTTACCAAAAGCGCCCAAATGGTAAGCGGCAATCTTGTCATAGACATACCCTTTACGCGAAGGTTAATAATTGTAACGATGTAATTCAAACCTCCAAGAAGAGATGAGACTACGAAGAATACCATTGAAATCAGCCACAGCGTCATACCAATACCGGAACCTGGCATTGCCTGCGGCAATGCGGAAAGCGGAGGATAAACTGTCCAGCCACCTGAAGCTGCTCCACTGGTAACAAACAGAGAACTGACCATAATTACGCTCGACACTGCGAATGCCCAATATGAAAGCATATTAAGGAAACCGCTGGCCATATCACGCGCCCCGATCTGAAGTGGGATAAGCAGATTGGCAAAGGTTCCCGAAAGACCTCCCGTCAATACGAAGAATACCATGATTGTTCCATGGATGGTAACCAGAGCCATGTATGCGTTGGTATCTAATTTTCCGTCTGGTGCCCAACGATCTCCAAGAAATGCATTGAGGACAGCAAACTTTTCATTTGGCCAGCCCAATTGAAGGCGGAATAGAACAGATAGCAAAACCGCAAGCACACCCATAAATATGGCCGTGATGAGGAATTGCTTCGAAATCATCTTATGGTCTTGAGAGAAGACATACTTTGAAATCCAACTCTCTTCGTGATGATGATGTCCGTGTGCCGCTGTGTGTTCTGATGTTGATCCCATGTCTGAAAAATATCTCTAAATTCGTTCTTCTCTAACTCTTAATGCGCTGGAGTTACCGCTGCTACTTTGGCCAATGAATCTGGTTTTGCTTTTACACCGGCTTCAGTTGGTGCTGGTTCCTCTTTGGTTACATAAGTCTTCTGACCTTTTAACCACTCGTTGTATTCTTTCTCTTCTTCCACTACCACTTTCATTTGCATATTGTAATGCGATGCGCCGCATATTTTGTTACAAACAAGAACATAATCGAACTTGTCATTGTTCAGTTTTTTGCGCATTTCCGCAGTAGTAATGATAGGTGTCATCTTCAATCTGGTTGGCAAACCTGGCACTGTATTCATTTGCGCTCTGAAGTGAGGCAAATATGCAGAGTGAATAACGTCCTGAGAGCGGAAAATCAATTCAACTTCTCTTCCTTTTGGAAAGTGAATTTCGCTTTTGATAATTCTGTCATCTCCGCCTGTGGTCCACTCACTGACACCACCATCATTGGCAAATTCGTGTAAATCAAAAATTCTCTGTTTGTGTCTTTCTAATCTATAAATTTCGTCTTGCATTTCTTCCAGAGAAACTTCAGGAATCATATGATCCTTTCTATTTTGTTCAAGGCTCGTTTTCATTGCAGCAATTTTCTCGTCGAGCTCTGCTATTTTCTTTGCAATATTTTCTTTGCTGATCATACCCAAAGAATTGGTTTCATCAACGAGGTTGAAATTTGAAGCACCCAATTGATTGTCATCTCCGGGGTATCTGGCGGTCCAGTCGAACTGACGTGCATAAACTTCGATCTCAAGGGCACCTTCTGAAGCAGGGCCGGTAATTTTATTCCATGTGATCAATCCGAACACGATAATGAATGCCATCGCGGCGCCAGGAATAAGTGTCCACAACAATTCAAGACGTGTATCGTGAACCTGAAAATAGGCTTTTCTGCCTTTTTTGTAAGAATATTTATACGCTACAAAAAACAGTGCAAAGTTGATAATAAAGAAAGCGATAGTAATTCCCCACAAATTCAAATCCATTAACCAGTCCACATCAACACCATGCTCAGATGCCGAGTCAGGAAGATAATGGTGATACTTTCCATACAAATAAATTACACCTGCAAAAAACAAGAACATCCAAACCAACATAAGGTTAGCATTCATTCTATTGTCAGCCGGAGAAATTTCTTCCTCTCTGGTCTTGCGCATTGACCTTGTGAGCTCATAAACTTTGGTCAGTTGGACTATGGCGATAATTGCCAAAACGATGACCAACAGTATCAGAATTTTCATATCTCTATAAGATTTACTCTATTCAACTAATTAATAACAATTCTAAATCTGGTGATGTTCACTCTCATTGATGAAAGGATGATTAATTGAAATCAATCGGGCCTTAGAAAGCGCATTCATAACGATGTAAATAAATAAACCAAGGAATCCGAGGAACACTCCAATCTCAAACCACCATGTAAATATAATATGATGGCCTTCGCCCATTCCCCATTGTAAATGGCCGTGAATAGTACCTGGAATAACAGCCATATACAAATCAAGGAAGTGAGAAACAAAGATGATACAGCCCACACGGGTGAGGTATTTTGTATTTCTCTTGGCATCACGCGCTATAAGAACATAAAAAGGAACGGCAAAATTGATAAAGAATACCAACCACATTCCCGCCATATAATTCTCATAGCGTTCTTTGAAATAAGTCACTTCCTCGGGTATATCCGAATACCAGATCAGCATGTACTGGCAGAACCACAGGTAGCTCCAAAGCATACTTATAGCAAACATCCATTTACCCATGTCATGAATGTGAGAAGAATTCACGCTGGCCAAATAACCCTTTCCTTTCAACCAGATAATAAGCAATGTTGCGAAAGTCATACATGTAACCCACATTCCTGAGAAGATATACCAGCCATACATGGTAGAATACCAGTGTGTATCAATACTCATCAATATATCCCACGACATTGTGCTGGAGAATACTGCGAAAAACACCAGGAACACCGCACTTCTTCTGAACTGTGTATAGTGCAACTCAAGACTTGGTGCTTCGTCTTCTTTCAATGATAACATTCTGAAGTATCTGGCGAAGCCGATAAAAATTCCACCATAAATGACAATTCTCAACCAGAAAAACCATGGAGAAAGGAATGGGGCTTTACCAGCAATTATCTTATCGAAGGACGGACTATTCGGATCGGTTACTTCATGATCCATAAAATGATAAAGATGATGTCCTCCCAATTGGCCAACCAACACAACCACTGCCAGAATAATAAAACCAGGCATGACGTACGCAAACATAGCTTCAAATACCCTTTTCAATTGTGCAGACCAGGCTACCTCTGCGGCGTATTGTACACAATAAAAGAATAATGCACCAAGTGCAACAGCAAACCAAAAGAAACTATTAATCAGTAGGTTCGCCCACCAGTATTGATGGTGTTCTGTTTTGTCGAATGCCCAACCTGTGGCCATTACCAGCAAACCAACCACCATTAAAATGGTTGCTGATCGCTTAACCTTGGCAGGTACTTCGAATCTTAACTTATTATCTTGTGCCATAGTGGTCGTTATCGCAAGTTTGTTGATCGGTAATTATTTTTTTGGCAATGAATCAGTTGGCGCGGCAGCGGCAGTTGCTGCTACTTTCAATAATCCATTTGCATCGAATTCAGGAGAAGTAATTCCCTTTTGAAGACACTTCACCCATTCGATTACCTGCCAGCGTTGTTTTTTGCTTATCTGAGAAGCGTGTTGTCCCATCAGACCCTTACCATAAGTAATGGTGTGAAACATTTTGCCTTCTTCAAGACCTGCAAGTTTTGCGGAGTAAGAAGGAATACCTTTAATGTGGCCATTCTTAGAAATTGCGCCATCACCTTGTCCGGCCTCACCGTGGCAGTGTACACACATTTTGGCGTAGATAGCCATTCCAGCTTCGATATTGCTCTTTGTACTCTTCAAAGGAGAATGTATCTCCAGCGCTGCTCTTTCGTAATCATCCGTCGTATTAGCCAGAGGATATGGCATAGCGAATTGCGCAGCCTCGTCACTACCTGAATAGGCAATAGTACCCGGGGCTGGTTTGCGAGACATTACAGCAATTTTACCTGCTGCATCTTTTTGCAACTCGGTCCAATCCATTGTTTTGTTAGTGCCGTAATCCACATAAGCTTCTAAAGCGGGAGAACGATACATATCTGGCATGTACTCCACACCAGGAGAATTTTCATCTGTCTTGCAGGAAGAAAAAGCAACTGCAACTATTGCAACAGTTACAAATATTTTAAAGTATCGACTCATCTCAGTAATCCTTAATGCTAAGTTCATAAACGTCTGTTGTACGAATCTTTGATTCAATATCCTGAACTGACATGTTATTATCTTCAGTGGTAATTTCCATTACAAACTTGTCATCAGTAGTTCTCGGATCAGGATTGCTTGCAGGCATTCCAGGTAAAGTTCCGTTTCTCAGCATGTAAGTAATTACCATTCCATGCGCAGCACAGAAAACGGAAAATTCGAACATAACCGGAACGAAAGCAGGAGCATTTTCTATCCATGTGAAGTTTGGTTTACCACCGATATTCCAATCCCAATCGCTCACCATAAAATACCACGTACCCAAAATAGAAAGAGTGGTTCCAGTGCAAGCATATAGGAAAGAGCAAATTGCCAAGCGGGTGCGCTTTATACCAATAATCGGATCCAATCCGTGAACAGGAAAAGGGGAAAATACATCCTTCACACGAATTCCTTGGCCAACAATGGTACGAGCCGCATCCAGAAGCTTCTGGTCGTCGTCGTACATGACGTGGAAAACTTTATTTGCCATAGATTTTTACTATTATAATTCGCTTAGTGCTTTACTACTTCATTTTTATAACTCTCCCCTGAAACTTTCAGAATGGTTTTTAATTCATTCAAAGCAAGAACAGGGAAATAACGCGCGAACAGGAGGAAGAAAGTAAAGAATATTCCAATTGTTCCAATGAACATACCTATATCAATTACAGACGCATTGAATTCGCCCCAAGCGCCAGGCGTATAATCTCTGTGAATAGAGGTAACGATAATTACGAAACGTTCGAACCACATACCGATATTCACGATAATAGACATAAAGAATGTGAAGACGAGATTTGTACGCAATTTTTTGAACCAGAATAGCTGCGGAGAAATAACGTTGCACGTCATCATGCACCAGTAAGCCCATGAATAAGGACCAGAGAATCTGTTGATGAACGCATAAGATTCATACTCCACTCCGCTGTACCACGACACGAACAACTCTGTAAGATAAGCCACACCCACAATAGAACCTGTTACAATGATTACGATATTCATGTATTCAATGTGCTTCAAATGGATATAGGCTTCGAGTTTCATGGTTTTGCGCATGATGAGCAAAAGTGTTTGCACCATTGCGAAGCCTGAGAAGATCGCACCCGACACGAAGTATGGCGGGAAGATCGTAGCGTGCCACCCTGGAATAATGGAGGTCGCAAAGTCCATGGATACTATCGAGTGAACGGAGAATACAAGCGGTGTAGCAATACCAGCCAATACGAGGGAAACTTCTTCGAATCTGGTCCAGTGTTTAGCGCGGCCGCTCCATCCGAAACTCAAAATACTGTAGATTTTTTTCGCTCTTGGTTTTACCATTCTATCGCGAATAGTTGCAAAATCAGGAATAAGACCAATGTACCAGAACACAATAGATACTGAGAAGTAAGTGGAGATTGCGAATACGTCCCACATCAATGCTGAGTTGAAGTTGGGCCAAAGCGAACCAAATTGGTTTGGTAAAGGTAAAGTCCAGTAGGCCATCCATACACGTCCCATGTGGAATACAGGGAATACAGCGGCCATCATTACGGCGAAAATTGTCATCGCTTCTGCAGAGCGGTTGATGGCCATGCGCCAGCGCTGACGGAACAATAACAACACAGCAGAAATAAGTGTTCCTGCGTGTCCGATACCTACCCACCATACGAAGTTGGTGATGTCCCATGCCCAACCCACGGTTTTATTCAGTCCCCATGCACCGATGCCGGTTCCAACCAGGTAGGTAATACAACCCACTCCATATAGCGCTACAATAATGGCTATTGTTAAAGCAATTTTCCATTCTCTTGGTGCAGCACCTTCAATCGGGCCTACAATATCATTGGTGATATCGTGGTAGGACTTGTGTCCGAGAATAAGAGGCTTTCTGATATTTGATTCTTTGAACATCTTGTGCAGGTTTGTTTTAGGCTTCTTCTCCGCTATTAATATTTCGAACCTTTGTCATGTAATATACATTCGGCTGGATGCCTACTTCTTCTAAAGCGTGGTATGATCTCACATCACTTGCTCGTTTTGTATTCCATGAATGAATGTCATTCAAATCACCAAATACAATTGCGTTGGTAGGACATGCCTCAGCGCAAGCTGTTCTCAGAGAGCCGTCAACAATAGGCTCACCGGCCTTTTTAGCTGCAAGCTTTCCAGATTGAATTCTCTGTTGGCACATGCTGCATTTTTCCATTACACCTCTGGTCCTCACAGTAACATCAGGGTTCAGAACCATTCTCATACTTTCATCCTGTGATGGATTGAACATGGAGAATTTGTCGTTGGTCACATAGTTGAACCAGTTGAAACGACGGACCTTATAAGGGCAGTTGTTTGCGCAATAGCGGGTTCCGATACAACGGTTGTAGGCCATATTATTCAATCCCTCGTTGCTGTGCACAGTAGCTGCAACAGGGCAGACAGTTTCACAAGGAGCGTGATTGCAGTGCTGACACATCATAGGCATGTGTACGGTCTTTGGGTTGGCTGCGGGATCCTCCATGTCGCGGTATGCAGCAATGGATCCTAATTCTTTCTTTTCTTTGGTTTCTGCAACTGTTTCGTAATCAGAAGAGAAATAGCGGTCGATACGCATCCAGTGCATATCTCTGTGGCGAAGCACTTCGTCTTTACCTACCACAGGAACGTTATTTTCTGTATGGCAGGCGGTAATACAAGCACCACAGCCGAGGCAGGAAGTCAAGTCAATTGTCAATCCCCAACGGTGACCTACACCTTCTACGGGATGATCTCTCCACAGATCGAACTCGCGAATACTTTCACGATCGTTCACATCTATTTTACCATCCTTATTTACATCTTCGTGAACGGGCAATGTAACAGCCATGTTATAAGAAGCTGCACCGCGTTTCGCCGTTTTCTCTTTTAAGTATGTCGCCAGTACTGTTTCCTTCACTACAGACTCACGGCCCATTACAGTGCTATGAAGCTGCGTTGAAGCAAGTGGATACTCGTCGGGAGTTTTATCTATTGTTACATTATAGGCAGCATATACCGGAACGCCAGCGCTCATGCTAACCATTGGATAAACATTTTTTCCAACTGGCATTCTCATCGTATCATCGAGCATGAGGTGCACACCTTCCACGCCGGTCTGATAAGCCGCTTTACCAATTCTTTCGTTGCCCTGACCACGGCCATAGCCTAATGCTATGCCTATTGTTCCGGCCGTTTGACCAGGAGCAGGGAATACAGGCAAATCAACAGATTTGCCATCGATGGTGATCTTTACTACAGATGCAGCATCGCGCTCAGCCAAATAAGTATTTAAGCCCATAGCTTTAACGTCGGCTGGCGCCATGGTTACATAATTGTCCCAGGTAACTTTGGTGATCGGATCAGGTGTTTCCTGAAGGATTGGGTTGTTGGCGTGATTGCCATTTCCCATTGTTACTTTCTGGTAGAAGATTGCTTCCCACTGTCCACCTTTGATTGAAGTAACTTTTCCGATGGCATCATTGACATTCAATGCACCTGCCACCATGATCGGAGCAGCAACATCAGCAGCAGCGACCGGAGCCTCTGCTTCTGCGTGAACATCGCCGGCGCCTGCGAGATGTGATTTTCCCGCAACGGTTTCTGAGGTGTGACTTTCACCCATCGCTGCATGACCTTCCGCTGGAGTCTGAACCAACACAGGCGCTGCATGAACACCCATAAAAGTACCGTTGTGCACAGCCATGTGCCAGTGGTTGTCAGAATTCATCATAGCAGAAGTGTACTGCTCATTATGTGTCTGACGAACGTATTCGTAATATTTTGTACTGTTACCCGCCCAAACCAACAGACTTTCCTGCGCATTGCGGGTATTGAATAAAGGATTCACGGTAGGTTGAGCAAGATCAACTCTTCCTGCAACCGGCGACAAATCATTCCATGATTCTAAGTAATGATGATCTGGAGCCTGATAAGTGCAACGGCTTCCGGTTTCATCGGCAAAAAGATTGAAACTTACAGAAGTCTTGACTTTAGAAAGGCCCTGAATAAATTTATCAGACTGATACCATGAGTAAGCGGGATTGGTTCCGAAGACAATCAATACATCCACAGCACCGCTGTTCATTTCACCCACTAAAGCGCTCATTTCTTCGTCGCTTCCCTGATAAAATGTGGTTGGGTTTTTTATGTCAATTGTGGTTCCATAGTTATCCAGTGATTGGTTGATACCATTCACAATAGTCTGAACCATTGGGTCATTGTTGCCGCATACCACGAGCGAGCTGCCTTTGTGCTTTCTTAATTCGGCGGCAGCCTGTTTGATGACAGATGATTCTACGCCTTCAACAGTTACGGCAGAGCCGCCGGTAATTTCAGCATAAAGCGCTGCGGCTACCAATCCTTCCTGAGAAGGTTTGATTGGAATACGTGTGTCAGCGTTTGAGCCCGTAAGAGTCATTACTGTCTCAAACTGGAAGTGCTTGCTCATCCATGCGCCTTCAGGTCTGCGACCTTGAGCGTACTGAGCTGTAAAAATATTGGGGGTAATCCACGAACTCATGAAATCAGCACCAATACTCACGATGGTTTTAGCCTTGCTAAAATCGTAAGCTGGAACGACAGCTTTGCCAAAAGTTCCCTGATTGGCTTTGGTAATTCCTGTGTAAGAAATTGTGTCGTATTGAATGTGTTTAACCTTACCGGCGTACTTATTGGAAAATTCTGCAACAGCGCGCTTAGTAGAAGGGCTGATTACAGTGCCGGATACAATTCTGATTTGATTGGCAGAGGCAAGGGCAGAAGTAAGTTTAGCATCCAGATCGCTCCAGGATACAGAGGCTCCGGCAGACATTGGGCCTGTCAATCTTTCGCTATCATATATCTCAAGAACAGAAGCATTGATACGTGCATTCATTGCACTGTATCCCATGCCCATCTCAGGATTTTTTTCAAAATATTCGTTTCCTTTAATGTGGATAGGGCGGCCTTCGCGTGTCTTTACCAGGATGTTGCCATAATCTGCACCATCATAATAAGTAGATGCATAATAATTGGCAATACCCGGAGTGATTTCCTCAGGCTTTACCACATAAGGAATTGACTTCACCACGGGAGTTTCGCATGCGGCAAGTGTAGCCGCAGCAACGCTGAATCCCATAAATTTCAGAAAATCCCTGCGCCCGGTGTTAGTTTCTTTCAACTTATCTGATGAAAGAAAATTATCCACAGATTGATCGCGCTTGAACTCTGAGGTCAATGCTTCCTGGGCTTCTGCAGTATTGTGCAGATCATCAATTCCTGTCCAGTATTTTTTATTCATTCCCATTGAGGTTCAATCCTTCTGATTAGCAATTATTTCTTAATAGTGACATTTACCGCATTCCCAACCGCCCATTTCGCGGACGGTAGATTTGCCGTCTTCCATTATTTCTCTCCAGGTGCGTGTTCCGGTCTCATTGGACTTGAAACGCTCATGGATATCCTTGTAGTAATTTGATCCATTTTCTACATCAATGCCAGACTTGTTGTGGCATTCCAGACACCAGCCCATGGTAAGGGGTCTTTTTTCTAATTGGATCAATCCAACCAGATCCTTCTGAGAGTTGATTTCATCAGCAGTTGCAATATGACCCACAGTGTATTTTTCAACCGGACCGTGACATTGTCTGCAATCAATTTTACCTACAGTAACGTGCTGTGAGTGATTGAAATAAACGTGGTCAGGCAGGTTATGTACTTTCACCCATTTGATTGGCTTCTCTACGTAATTGGGGATATAAGTAGAAGAATCAGGGTTAAATCCGATAGCCTCATATATCTTGGCTATTTGGGTAGTACCAGATATTGCTCCTTTCTTGATTCCCTTGTGGCAGTTCATACAAACGTTGGCAGAAGGAATTCCGGCGTGTTTGGATTCGGCTGCACTGCTATGGCAATACTGGCAATCAACTTCATTTTGACAAGCGTGTATATTGTGCGAGAACCAGATAGGTTGTTCCGGAGTATAGCCGTCATAAACGCCAATATCCATGAGCGCTTTGTATCCGACAACGGAGAAGTAACAGAAAATAAACAATCCTATCACCGAAACGAACTTCTTATTCTCCCAAAGCCATTTGCGCAGACTCTTAGCGTACGAAACGTCGGCCAATGCAGGCAAACCTTCTCGCTCATTGACAGCACTTTTTAATGATCTTGAAATATTTGCTGCTGATACTGCAACTATTGCGAGAATCACTCCTACAATCAACATCCAAATAAACCCATCGTTTTCTTGGTTCGCTTCAAGAGCCGCTTTCTCTTCTTCCAGTGTAATACATTTATTATCGCCAGCAGCTACAGCGGCACCTTTACCCGCAGGCGGAGTCTTTACATAAGCCAGAACATCTTTGATTTCGGCCTCACTCAGATTTTGAGCGGCCATCATACCGTACTTGGCTTTGTAGGATTCAACAAGTGACTTCACATAGGCGTCACCAGTTGCGAGCGCTGCATTTGGATTTTGAATCCATTTTACAATCAAAGCATCCTTGCCCTTCCATCTGGCGTCGACGCCAAGAAGGCTCGGAGCATTAACCAAACTACCATCGATAGAGTGGCATGATGCACAGTTGGCATTGAACAATCCCTCTCCTTTGGACGGATCGCCACCCTCAAATATGCCCGCACGGGCATTTGAGCTCAGGAAAAATATGAGGGATAATAATATAAAAATCCTGCTGTATAAACTTTCGGAAAGCCGCTTCATTGCTGGGGTTTTACGCATTAAGGCAGTTTGAATGCGCGGCAAATTTAAATCAGCATACCCTTGAACGGTGGGTGATTTTTGCTTTCACAATAATTTATAATGCTTCTAAATAAGAGTTAAAAAATAATCTGGCTCCTTATTCCTTCGAAAGTATCTGAGATAAACTCATAACGGCATGATTTTTAAACCGCAACAAAAATCCTTTTAAAAAATCTTTAACTTTGCACCCAACAAAACAACTCAATATGTATCATTTAAAGTGCCTATTTTTTTTAATAATACTCTTGTGTTCAAAACATGCAATTCTTGCGCAACAAGATACTCAGGGTGCGAAAGGAGAAATAATCATTCACAGTGCCGGGGCCATTGATTCACTGGAAAGAAACAGCAGGGGATTTAAAGAAGTCAAGGGTTACAGGGTGCAGATTTATGTGGGCCCTACATCAGAAAAGGCTATGGCAGAGCGGAATAAATTTCTTCAGTTGGGATTAGGACATAGCGCTTATCTGAAACAGATTGTTCCGGAGTACGCCATACGCGTTGGTGATTTCCGCTCCAGAATGGAGATGGAAAAATACTTACACCAGATTAAAGATCACTATCCCAATGCCTTTCCGGTCATTGACATCATAGAACCTCCGAGGTATTCTGGTAAAAAATAACACTTAAGGTTCCGACGGCTGATAAAAATTAGGTGTGATTCGCTCCTTAAGATTTCTACTTTTACCGCCTATCATTATATTAATATGCCCTTATATCACCAATTAGGGAAAATTCCCCATAAGCGACACACCACTTTTGAAAAAACCGGTGGCGGTTATTATTATGAGCAACTTTTTGGAACGGAAGGATTCCATGGAATGAGTTCATTGCTCTATCACACTCATCGCCCAACGATGATCTCTGAAGTTCGTCCCTACATAGATGCAAGTCCGGTAGCCGCGATCGACAAGAATATTTCCCCGCTCATGCTGGACGGATTCAAGGTTGCTCCTCATGAGGACTTTCTTGCCAGCCGCACCACGGTGCTTTTTAATAGTGACTTAAACATCACGCTGGCTGCTCCTTCAAAAAGTCAGAAATCCTATTTTTATAAAAATGCAGATGCAGATGAGCTCATCTTTATTCACAAAGGCACGGGAGTATTAAGAACATTGATGGGCAATTTGAAATTCGAATATGGAGATTACCTTGTTGTACCCAGAGGAATTATATACCAGATAGAATTCGACCAAAGTGACAATCGGTTGTTTATTGTAGAATCCTTCTCACCAATTGTAACACCCAAGCGATATCGCAATGAGTTCGGTCAATTGTTGGAGCATTCTCCTTATTGCGAAAGAGATATAAGAAAACCCGATCATCTTGAAACACATGATGAAAAAGGGGAATTCGTTATAAAAATCAGAAAACAAAATGTGATACATGAGGTAGTTTATACATCACATCCTTTTGACGTAGTTGGGTGGGATGGATTCAACTATCCTTATGCCTTTAGTATACACGACTTCGAGCCCATTACAGGTCGCGTGCATCAGCCTCCGCCAGTGCACCAGACTTTCGAGGCCCATAATTTTGTGGTTTGTTCTTTTTGTCCACGATTATACGACTATCACCCTCAATCTATACCTGCGCCCTATAACCACAGCAACATTGATTCAGACGAAGTGCTGTATTATGTAGATGGCGATTTTATGAGCAGGAATCATGTAGACAAAGGTTTTATTTCACTTCATCCCGGAGGCATTCCACATGGCCCGCATCCCGGTGCAATGGAAAGAAGTATTGGCAAAAAAGAAACTTCAGAACTTGCTGTGATGGTAGATACATTTCGCCCCCTGAAAGTAACGCAGGCTGCCTTGAATATTTCTGATCCGTCTTACGTTACTTCCTGGCTGGAATAAACAGCAACACTTAAAATCAAATGACCGGTGTCAAATACACCCAAAAGATAATAACATGATTACAGATAATACATCACTTCAACTTGAAAAAGTAATTCCGGAGGCAGAGGACTTTTTGCCATTACTGGGCACAGACCACGTAGAATTATATGTGGGTAATGCCAAACAGGCGGCCTATTATTATATGTCTGCCTGGGGATTTCAACCCCTTGCGTATGCCGGACTCGAAACTGGTTTAAAAGACAGGGTGAGTTATGTGCTTGAGCAAGACAAAATCAGATTGGTTTTGACTTCTCCTTTGGGTCCGGGCGGCCCGATAAACGAACACATCAACCAACACGGTGATGGTGTAAAAAGCATTGCTATCTGGGTGGATGATGCCACGAAGAGTTGGAATGAAACCACTTCACGCGGTGGTATCAGTTGTATGGCTCCTGAAACCAGTAAGGATAAACACGGACAGGTGGTTCTTTCCGGTATTCACACTTACGGAGAAACACTTCATATATTCGTGGAGCGCAAAGATTACAACGGTGTATTTATGCCAGGCTACGAGCCCTGGACACCATCCTATAAGCCCTCTCCTGTTGGACTCCGGTTTGTAGACCACATGGTAGGAAATGTGGGTTGGAATGAGATGAATAAGTGGGTAGAGTTTTATGCCAAAGTGATGGGCTTTGCTCAATTGGTTTCTTTTGATGACAAGGACATCAGTACCGATTACACAGCCCTGATGAGTAAGGTAATGAGTAATGGAAATGGCAGAATTAAATTTCCCATTAATGAACCCGCTGAAGGCCGGAAAAAATCGCAAATAGAAGAGTATATCGATTTCTATAATGGTGCCGGGGTTCAACACATCGCTTTGGCAACGGACAATATTATTGAAACTGTTACAGCGTTAAAGTCACGTGGTGTAGAATTTCTTTATGTTCCTTCCTCCTATTACGACACAGTTCTGGACAGGGTGGGCAAAATAGACGAAGATCTTGCACCATTGAAAGAACTCGGCATATTGATAGACAGAGATGACGAAGGGTATTTGCTTCAACTTTTTACAAAGCCCGTTTTAGACAGACCAACCATGTTCTTCGAGATCATCCAGCGAAAAGGAGCGAAGAGTTTTGGCAAGGGCAATTTCAAGGCGCTATTCGAAGCGATTGAAAGAGAGCAAGGAAAGAGAGGAACATTGTAATATTCGAAATTAAAATACATAAAAAAGCAGGATATTCTCCTGCTCTTTTTATTTTCTTTACACTCTTTGGTTATTTATTCGAAATAGAAATACATTCCATCATAACTTTAGCTGTTTCTTCTCTGGTAAATTCCCCTTTGGGATATTTGGCGACTAAATTCTGTACATAACAATCGCAAATGGTATTGGCCATCGTACTATCATAAGTTGTAGCAGTAATGCTTACGCAAGACTCCCAGAGCTCCTTTTGCCTCGTGTCTGTCCAACCTTTATTGCAAGCGAACATACTGACCAAAACAGCTACAACACAAACAACTGAAACTGATTTCATTTTCATCCACAATCTTTATTTTGTATAAAATAACAAAACTAATTCTTAACGATAAAAGTTCAATCCCTGAAAGACTGACCCGAAGGTCTTTTTGTATCGCGCGATTGAGAAGCAGGTCTGTTCTGTCCTTGTGGTTTTGAACGCGGACTATTTCCGCCACCCCCACCTTGTCTGCCTCTTCCGAATGAGCCTCTGTTTCCTCCTGTTTTAGGTGGAGCCGGAGGAGAAGAGTTTGGAGGAGTAATGTGGAAAGGATGGTCTTTAAATACAGGAATTGTGCTTTTCAGATGGCGTTGAATATCTTTGAGCATATCCACATCATCTTCCGAACAAAACGAAAGAGCCAAACCTTCTGCGCCTGCGCGACCTGTTCGCCCAATGCGGTGAATGTAAGTTTCAGGTGTATCGGGTAAATCAAAATTAATGACGTGCGAAAGCTGGTCGACATCAATTCCTCTTGATGCAATGTCAGTTGCAATTAACACCCTGAGTTTTTTACTCTTGAAATCTCCGAGTGTTCTCTGTCGCGAATTCTGAGATTTATTGCCGTGAATGGCTTCAGCAGGAATGCCGCGTTTGGTAAGTTCGCGCGCTACTTTATCTGCGCCGTGTTTTGTTCTTGTAAAAACAAGAACGCTATTAATATCCTGTTCGGTAAGTACGTGATGTAACAAGTTGCGCTTTTGATCGCGGGTAACGAAGTACATGGATTGTCCTACTCTTTCAGCAGTACTTGCCACCGGAGTAACTTCAATATGGATAGGGTTTTTAAGTATCTTACCCATTAATTCCTTAATTTCTGAAGGAAGCGTAGCGGAGAAAAGCAAGGTCTGACGTTGTATGGGAATAAGAGGAATAATTCTTCTTACATCGTGAATGAATCCCATATCGAGCATGCGATCAGCTTCGTCCAAAACGAAAATCTGTACCCTGTCGAGTTTGAGTAATCTTTGGTTGTGCAGATCGATTAATCTTCCGGGCGTAGCCACAAGAATATCCACACCACGGCGAATGGCCTCTACCTGTGAACGTTGTGGAACACCGCCAAAAATTACAGTATGTCTCAGGCCTGTATGTTTGCCATAAGCCTGAATACTTTCACCAATCTGGATGGCAAGTTCGCGCGTTGGTGCTAAGATGAGTGAGCGGATATTGCGGTTGCCCTGCTGCACCTGAGCAGACAACAATTGTAAAATGGGTAATGCAAAAGCCGCTGTTTTTCCTGTTCCTGTCTGGGCTGCGCCAAAGATGTCGCGATTGGCTAAGATGTGTGGAATGGATTTTTCCTGAATAGGAGTTGGATTCTCGTAGCCTTCTTCTTTCAATGCTTTAAGCAAAGGGGCAATGAGGTCTAAATTTTCAAAAGTCATTAAAATAAATTAGTGGCAACTCATCAGAGTACACAACAACGAACTGGATACGCATATTAAATGCATGCAAAATTTTTCCAGAAAATCGAACTTCAATACTGTGATAACCGCCGATTGATAAATAATTTGCGCTTGTTAAAGGCGGTTGATCGAAGACTGTGGTTATTAGACCTTTTCAGAGTAAGACGGGCCGCTTCTTAATAAATAAAACATTAACAGCGGCGCGAAGATAGCTATAAACATCGTTTGGAGCCATTTTTAATTTCATTTCGGGAGTCAACACACCGATATACAGTGCTTAGAGCAATTTGGGCTGAATATCCTTCTGCTCCAATTCGAGTAAAAATTGTTTGCGCCATTTGCCTGCGCTATATCCTGTAAGCGATCCGTACTTTCCAATTACTCTATGGCAGGGAATAATAACAGGAATCGGATTTCGGCCATTGGCAGTAGCGGCAGCGCGAATAACCTTTACATCTCCCAGGCGCCTGGCCAGATCCTCGTAGGACCATGTTTTGCCAAATGGAATCTTCATCAGTTCTTCCCATACATTCCGTTGAAAATGTGTTCCTTCTGCATGAAGCGGCAATTGGAAGGTGGTTCGTTTATTATTGAAATACTGCCCCAATTGTAGTTTGGCCTCACTCAATATGGGGTGCTCAGTTTCTACGTCCACAATTTCTTCTACAAAATCTAAATGCCGAACACCAAGGCCCGTGACTTCAATGCGCACAATGCCCACAGGACTCTGATAATAACCGATGTGTTTTACTTCTTGCACTGGTAGATTCTGACTGAATAATTTACTCTGTCAAACATCTTGATTTCTTTTTCAGGAACAAATTCTTTTAGCAATTTAAAATGAACATTTTGGTCAAAGTTGTCAGCAGGGCAATTTCCTTCCATCGGTCCGAAGTGTCCGTCCCAGATTACCAGGTCATATTCTTTCATTCCTTCTTCCGGTTTCAGGGGGTTCGCGCAACATTCGCTACAGACATTAAAATCGAAAGGATCGAGATTCAATTCTAAAGGCACTTGTGCATCGAAGTAGTGGATTTTATGACTGCTCAAATGTGGTTTCACAAACTCAATTGCTTCATGCACCAATTGCTGAGATTCTGTTCTTTTGAACGGAACATGATAAAGCTGAAAGGGTGTGATTACAACAACCGACACCATTAGCACAACAATCGAATTGAGCATGACGGGAGAATTCACCTTTCTTAAGATGTCATTTAGTCCGTAATGTGCAATAAGCGCAGCAAGAGGCATTACCGACACAAGCACCCTCAATTCGCCGTTGCTGGAAAATTTGCCCATGGCCCATGCAAAACTATGAAAACATAAAAACACAAAAAACGGCAAAACGACAAGTACAATAATTGCTTTCAGGTTTTCAAATTCGCATACAGTTCTGTACATTAAATAGCCAATTCCAACGACAAAACAGATACTAAATGGGATTCCCCAGATTACTTTATTCGCCTTAACAAAATGAAGCCATTCGCCTGATCCGTACAACACATTGTTGAAGGCATAGGGATTTTCATGAATGATCCACAAAAAATCATGATGATGGAACAATCCTCCCAACACGCTGTAAACAATGGTGCCGGTAGAAAGTAAAAGCAATGTGATCCACTTTTTATTGATCAAAGGCCAAATGGCCATAACCGGAATAAGAATAAATCCTTCTGTTCTTATAAACGGCAGAAAAGACAACCATATAGCTCCGGCAATCCATTTTCCATTTAACCAAAACCAAATAGCCCATGTGACCCAGAAAGCAAAAAGCACTTCGGTCATACAACTGTTCATATGAACAAAAAACATCGGAGCGAACAAAACCAGAAACATTGAAATACCTGGTTTCACAAAATGCAGGTTTCTGGCAATACGGTAAGTCATCCAGGCCGCGGTCAATCCGAGAAGTGCAGTAAATACTTTTGCTCCTGTATAACCCAATTGAGTGGGAAGAGAATAAAGAAGAGTGAATAATGGTTTGCCCCAATGATCCAAAAACAAATACGGATGATCGAATGCGTACCTCGAAATCAAATAATGCTGAAAGGTATCGCCCGATTGATAAGCTCCGTCCGAAAACCAAACAATCGCAATAAGAACAATTGCCGCAACAGCGATTAAAACAAAGTTGATTCTTTTTTCCAACGGCTCATTCATTCCGTTCAGCTCTCATGATTAAGCGACCTTAGAATGTCGCGTTCAATTCTGTGCAGAATTCTATCTGTGTAAATAAATTCATCTACTATTGACTCCGCAATTGAACTAATGTCGTCGTGAGTATACTCAATCTTTTTTTCGATTGATTTTATCAAGGCATCTTTGTCTTTAGCAACTTTGAATTTAGCATTTCGCACGGTATCATTGAACGACAGTTGTCTCAAACCACTATCTTTGATCGTTCCCAACTCGGCAATGAGCCAACTGAGTGCATAAAAATAATGGCTCTGAATATAGATGGGTACAATGTTTTGCGGCGCCTTCGGCAGCACGTTGAATGGCGATTTCATGATTTCGGGCGTGCAATACTTTTCCATAGCCTTCTCAAACACCTTCACGTGGCGCAATTGCACCATCCCATTCAGTACCTGAGCGTAAATGCTTATCCACCTCAATTTGCGTCTGAACTCATGAACGCCTTCTTCCAGTTTACTGATGTCAAGTTTGCCCTTTTTGTATTCCTTTTCGAGCACGCTCATTTCATCTATGATAAACGCGGCGATTTCGGATGTAACTTTTTTATCATCAGGAAAAGATTGTTCAGTCATTTCAGATCTGAATTCGTTTATTTTAGACCCATTAAGCCATCCTTCATTCGAAAGAACTTCACCAAAATATTTTTCAATCTCAGTAAATCTTTTCTGGTATAAGTTTTCCGCCGCCGTTTTTATGTCTTTGTATTTCGAAAATTCATTCCACATGGATTCGTTGTGGTCCATGGATCCCATGATGTCTTCGAGCATTTTAAATTCGCGGTACCATTTGTCGTAAAATTTTTTGCTTCTGGTCAACCGGAAAATTCTACACAATGCTTCTATGTTAAACAAAATATTTCTACCCTTATTTTGGTAGAAAAACAAGCCAGGCTGTTTCTGTGCCTTTGACTTAGAAAACAATTCCTCTAATTGTTTCAGAGGTACGGTAAATAATTCTTTCGCGAATTGATTGGACATGTTAGGTGCTTTTGGCAAATCTAAACATTACCCGACAACTTGTAAATTAAGTTTTTCACGAAAGAAAAAGTGCCGTCCTTGCGCGCCGGAACTATCAGAATAAACTAATCTGTCCGTGTTTTCCTCCCAAAAAAGACTGATAATCAAGTGGTGGAAAATTACTTTCTTTGATAAATCTGGTCTTTGCGATTTTGAACATGTCGGCTATTTGCCCTGCATATTTTCCCTCGCCCTTCATTCTGGCAGACCATCGGCTGTCATTCAACTTGCCACCATGACATTCTTTGATCTGGCTGAGTATTTTTTGAGCACGTTCCGGAAAAGACTTGATTACCCAATCTTCAAAAATCTGGGCTACCTGACCATTCAAGCGAACCATAATGTACGCTGCTGAATAGGCTCCCAGCTCACCGACAGTTTTAACCAATTCAAAAACTTCCTCACTATTGATGCCCGGAATAATGGGAGCCATATTGACGTGAACAGGAATCTGGTGGGCTACCAAAGTCTCGATGGTTTTCAATCGTTGTTGTACGGAAGATGCGCGAGGTTCCATTACCCTTCTGATTTCCTCATTCAAAGTGGTTACAGAAATTACTACGCGTAAAAGATTCTTTTGGTTGAGTTCATTGAGTATATCAAGATCGCGCAATATCAATGCGTTTTTGGTAATAATGCCCACGGGGTGGTTGTACTTCAGGAAAATTTCGAGCAATCTCCTTGTAATTTCTAATTTCTTTTCTACCGGCTGATAACAATCTGTATTGCCGCTCAGTACAATGGGCTGTGGTTTCCACTTGCCCGTTCTGAAGGCATCTTCCAAAAGTTGTGGCGCATTTTTTTTGACCATTATTTTTTGTTCAAAATCTGTTCCTGCACTGTAACCCCAATATTCGTGAGAGCTTCTGGCATAACAATATGTACATCCATGCTCACAGCCATTGTAAGGATTGATACTGTAATCAAATCCCAGGTCGGGGCTGTCGTTTTTACTCAGAATACTTTTGGGAAAAACTTCAATGATCTGGGTTTTCAATCCTTCATCCTCTTCCCGCTTCCATTGAAGCACAGTATCGTCTGCTTCTTCATATTTTTGTTTGAGGAATTGATTGTTCGAATTGAATTGTGCGCCTCTTCCTTTCTGAAGATTCTCCGGAGCAATAAAAAAATTATTTTTTGTCATAGAACCGATTTTTTACATTATGCCTTTTCGAAATATTTGTTCATCCATTTGTCGTTACCCGTATTCTTTCTGTTTAACGCCGGATGCGATGGCGTATCATCCAGTCTGGGATCGCTGAGTAATTTCATTTTTCGTATCATGGTCACCTCCACAGTCAGCGCATCAAATTCTTCCATCACTTTGCCTTCTATCAGAAACAAACCCCATCCTGAAACCGAATATCTTTCGGCCACCGGAGGAAAGTGAACTGTATCAATAAAATGACCTTCGCGATCGAGAAAAGTACCGAAGAACATGGCCTTACCATTAGCTGTGCGCGTAGGTTTGAGTGTGGTGAGATACCCAACCGTGCGGATATTTTTACCAATATGCTGGTGAAAATTTTTTACATACACTTCATCCTCAATTTCTTCGCCGAGCAATTCAAACGGATTACACAACGGAAATCCTATCAGCTCCAATTCATCATAAGCATCTTCAAGCCAATGGTGTTCCAGATCGGGTAATTTCCAATCCGTTCGCGGAGGAAAAAACAACCTTGGTTCGGGCTGAGTACTTTTTGATTTGTTCAATTTAAAATGCAATTGCCAGAGCATTTTTTTCTTACTCAGTCCTGTAAATCTGAAAGCATTCATGCGCGCGAGTAATACACATTGCTCCAGCGAAATTTTTACACGATCCAGAAAATCATCCAGCGACAGGAAAAGTCCTGACTGTCTGGCCTGAATGATACTTTCTCTTGTCTCAACATTGAGCGACCGTATAATTTCAAGCCCCAGAAACAAAGTCTTGTCTTTCATTACAGCACCATGTCTGGAAGTATTGACACAAGGTGCCTCGATTTTTGCCCCGTGCATCCGCGCCTCGTGTACATATATTTCTGTGCGATAAAACCCACCATAGTTATTGATCGTGGCAGTCATATATTCCAATGGAAAATATGCTTTAAGGAAAAGACACTGATAACTCTCCACCGCATAACTGGCACTATGTCCTTTGGCAAAAGCATAACCGGCAAAGCTCTCTACCTGCCGCCAGACTTCTTCCACCATTTTTTCGGGATTTCCCTTTGCCACAGCATTCTGGTGAAATGCTATTCTGGCTCTTTCAAATTCTTCGCGTCCGCGAAACTTCCCGCTCATTCCTCTGCGCAATACATCTGCTTCACCGAGCGATAGACCAGCGAAGTAATGCGCCACTTTTATTACATCTTCCTGGTAAACCATTACGCCATAAGTCTCTGGCATCAACTCCAGCAATACCTTCGGTGCTTCCATTCTTTTTTCGGGTATTCTTTCGCGCAAAATATATTGCCGCATCATTCCTGAAGAAGCCACACCCGGACGAATAACAGAACTTGCTGCTACGAGCCCCAGATAATTGTGTGTTTGTAATTTGGTAAGCAACATGCGCATGGCGGGCGATTCCACATAAAAACAACCAATGGCCTGGGCAGTGCGAAGGAGCTCATTGCATTTTTCATCTTGTTTGAATCGGGCAATATCGTGGATATCAAAATCCATTTTATCCGGTTGATTGTAAGCAATAATTTCGAGCGTATCCTTTATTTTTCCCAAACCCCGCTGCGATAGAATATCGAGTTTGTTGATGCCCACATCTTCGGCCTGGTGCATATCAAACTGTGTGGTTGGATAGCCTTTGGGTGGCATAAAAGTGGCACCAAAGGAATGCACCGGTTTTTCGGTAATGAGAATGCCCGCAGCGTGTATGCTGATATAATTCGGAAAGTCGTGGATGTATTGGGAGTAATACAAAACCTGCCTGTGCAAAGAATCGAGCTGATCCATTTTGAATTTTCTGTCGCTCAGCATATCAATATCATGCTTGGGCAATCCGAAAACTTTTCCGAGTTCTCTTACCACGGCAGAATATTGAAATGTGACAAAAGATCCCAAAAGAGCTACATTGCTGTACCTGCTGAAAATATATTGCGTAATATCGTCGCGTTCTGTCCACGAAAAGTCAATATCAAAATCCGGTGGATTCTGCCTGAACAGGTTGATAAAACGTTCGAAGTACAAATCCAGTTCAACAGGATCAACATCTGTAATGCGCAACAGATAAGCCACAATACTATTGGCTCCACTGCCACGACCTACGTAAAAATAGCCCTTATCCCGGGCATATCTTGTAATATCCCAGTTGATGAGAAAATAAGAAACAAAACCTTTTTCTTTGATGATAGCAAGCTCCTTTCGAATGCGCGTAAGAATAACCTCCGAGCTATCATCGCCACTAAGTGTATATGCATCCTGAAAATCTTTGTTTCCCGAATGCAAATCATTTTGGTTTGAAAAATCAATCTGCACATGAGGATAGCGGTAGGCGAGGCCTTCATAACAAAGATTTTCAATCAACACATTGTCTTGTTCGGTTGAAACAGAAAACAACTTTTGATTTTTGTGCTCGAATTCAGATCCCATTTCAAAAGAAATGGATGACGACTCAAGAATGTTTTTGGTGTTGCCTATAATCTCAGGAAAGTCAGCAAATTCTTCTTCCAGTTTTTCCCATGTAGAAAAAACATCATCAATGCTGCCTTCTTCTGATTTCGATAATTTACTCAGCAGCGTATTGTTGTCGATTGCGCGTAGCAGACGGTGCGCATTGAAGTCATGTTTATTTCTGAAGGTAACCGGCTGTAAGATCACCATCCGGTGTGTAAGTTTTTTCAGGGAAGAAAAACGCAGTGCAGGAATATCCCTTATCCGAATGCCAATAAATTCATTCTCATAAAGGCCAACAGGATTTTCGGGAGAAATATTTTGCAGGCGCTCCGGATTGACAGAAAATATTTCTGTATTGATTTCATAAAAATCAGCCATCCTTTTTTTCCCCCATGAAAGTACATTTTCAAAAGGATAAATAACAAAAGCATCTTCAAAAGATGGTGCATAATTTCCGTACTCCGTCTGATGGTGTAAGTGAGATGAAAGGTGGTCGCATAGTTCTCTGAAACCATCGTTGTTTCTGGCAATACCTGTATAACAAGGGCGTACTCCATTTCTAAAATCAATTCCTGCTATTGGTCTGATGTTGTAGCGCGGAGCAGTGCGCACAAACTCAAGAATAGCCGCTGTGCAATTGATATCGGTTACGGCAAAACAATCCATTCCATGCTTCTGTTGTTCAGCCAGCATATCTTCCGGTGAAATGGTGCCATAGCGCAATGAATAATATGTGTGACAATTAATGGGCAATGAAACAGGATTTATTGTCGTCGGTTAGCAAGTAAAATGGGTGGCCCGCCGCTGAAAGGATTTCCACTGTGCCCAATCGATTGGGCCAGCATGCCCGCTGCGCTTACCACAGCGCGGTCGCCATATCGGTTTCGCATTTTATCGAGCGCCTGATAAAGACTGATCTTTTCTTCGGTGTCGTCGAACAGGTTGATTTGATAACCGCCACTCACCAGGTGACTGAATCTCACTCCTACCAGTCGCACCAACAGCCTGCGGTTGTATATTTTTTCGAAAAGCTCAAGCACTTTAGGTTGTAAGACATGGTCTGCAGATGTATATGGAATGCGGCATTGCAATGTTTGGGTTTGAAAGTCTGAGTAACGCAATTTCATGGTGATGCACGAAGTGAGTTTCTCCCCTTTACGCAATTGATAAGCAAGATTTTCAACCATTGCAATAACAAGTCCCTTGAGTTTTGCCACATCAATGGTATCCTTATCAAAAGTGCGTTCTGTTGAAATAGACTTTCGTTCCTGAAAAGGAATGACAGGAGAATTGTCGATGGCATTGGCCTTTTTCCAGATAGAAACTCCATTTTCGCCCAGCGCATTCTGCATCACTTCTACAGACATTTCCTGCACGGTTTGTACCTGGCGGATTCCCAAATTGCGCAATGTCTGATAAGTGACATCGCCCACCATTGGAATTTTTTTGATGGACAACGGAGCCAGAAAAGGTTTTTCGTTTCCGTAATCAATCCGCATTTGGTTGTTAGGTTTGGCCTCGCCTGTGGCTACTTTAGAAACTGTTTTGTTGGCTGAAAGTCCGAATGAAATGGGCAATCCTGTTTCTGAAATCACGCGTTGTCTTAGCTCTGAGGCAAACCTGTAACAACCAAAGAATTTATCCATTCCGGTGAGGTCGCAATAAAACTCATCGATAGAAGTTTTTTCAAAAACAGGCACAGACTCGCGCACAATTTCACTTACCATCTCGGAGTATTTGAGGTAGCTGGAAGTATTTCCTTTGATCACAATTGCTTCAGGACAAAGTTGTTTGGCAAGCCTCATGGGCATGGCACTGTGTATACCAAATGTGCGGGCCTCATAACTGCACGAGGCCACAACTCCGCGATCACTGGTTCCACCAATCAGTACAGGCTTATTGTTCAACCTGCTGTCCATCAGTCTTTCGACAGATACGAAGAAGGTATCAAGATCCATGTGCATAACTGAGCGATCCGGCATTTCCTTAAACCATTTTCAAAATGAATAGACGATGTTGAAATAACATAAAGTGGTTTGCAGATTTTTAAAAACTGCCTGCTAAAAGATTTTTCACTCTTAGCAGGCAGTTAGAACTCCTCTCAAAATATTTCCAAGGCCTTTTTATTTCCTGCCGGACATTTCCAGATCGCGCTTTTATACCCATACAACCACTTATAAAAGTTTTAAAAAGCATTTTCCATCATTGCCGGTCTTTCCAAAAAGTAATCTCAAAAATATTTTTTGAGAGAAGTTCTAATCAAACCATCAACTATACTAAAAAGCATTTACGAAAGTCATTGAATCAGCCTTTGCCAATTATTTGCTTCCTTACGGGGACGAAAGTAAAACATTTTGCTAAATATTTTAGCAAAATAAAAAATATTTTTTTCACCTGCCCACAAAAAGCCTGTTGATTTCAGCAGAATTACTTTAAAAACAAGGCCTTTAAATAATAGTACCCTCATTTTTTTTGGAGCAATCCGAGTCCTTGCTGAAATTGCGCAAGATTATGGAACCACACCCCCCGGTATCGTTTGACAATACAGAGATTGCCTTTGAGAGCAAAAGCAATGGCGAACTCAAGCGCGCTTACTACTTATTTAAGCTCATAGGCAATCCTTCGCTGGTAAATTTCGGCAAGGTGATGACCAACCTTGCCCTTCGGCTCCACATTCCAATTGGCTGGGCCATCAAGGGCAATATTTTTAAGCAGTTCTGCGGCGGAGAAAACATTCCGGAGTGTGCGGCGGCCACCAAAATTCTCGACAAATTCCACATCGGAACCATTCTGGATTATTCTGTGGAAGGCAAAGAAAGCGAGCCGGATTTCAATGCCGCCAAAGAAGAGACATTGCGCACCATCAAAACGGCCCACAACAATGCAAACATTCCTTTCTGTGTATTTAAAGTAACCGGTGTGGCTCGCTTTGAGTTGCTGGAGAAAGTAAATGCCAGCGAAAAACTCAGCGATGAGGAAGTGGCCGAATGGCAGAGGGTACGCAGCCGTGTCGATGAAATATGTGCGCTCGCTCAAAGCACGGGCACTCCTGTTTTTATCGATGCAGAAGACAGTTGGATTCAGGACGCCATCGACAGGCTTGCAGATGAAATGATGGAGAAATACAACTCGCAAACAGCCATTGTATTCAATACGGCACAATTGTACCGGCACGACCGGCTGGCCTTTATCAAGACCTCGCACGAAAAGGCGCGGAGTAACGGATATAAACTAGGTGTAAAACTGGTGCGTGGTGCTTATATGGAAAAAGAAAGAGCCCGCGCATTGGAAAAAGGATACCGCGACCCTATTCAGCCCGACAAAGAATCGAGCGACCGCGACTTCAATGATGCGCTTCGTTATTGTATCGAACACATCAGCGACATTTCCATTTGCTGCGGTTCGCACAATGAACAAAGCAGTGCACTGCTTGCACAACTGATGGATGAAAAAGGAATTGCACATGGCGACAAGCGCGTCTACTTTGCTCAACTCTTTGGTATGAGCGACCACATCAGTTTCAACCTTGCCCACGCCGGATACAATGTGGCGAAGTATGTTCCCTATGGCCCGATAAGAGAAGTAATTCCATATTTAATAAGAAGAGCACAGGAAAACACAAGTGTTGAAGGCCAGACCAGCCGTGAGTTGGGGCTGATTCTGAAAGAGATGAAAAGGAGAAAACTCAGTTAAAATTTCCGGTCTTCAATTTTCCATAAACCATTTACTTCCTGATGTATAGAGCATTTTAATGGCTACGTACAGCATGAACAATGCAAAGACAAACTTCGCCTTATGTTCCGGAAGTTTCAATGCATACTTACTTCCAAAATAACTTCCTACCACAAAGGTGGCTCCTATAATAAGCGCGTACTTAATGTTGATCTGGCCTGCATTGTAATAATTCATCACAGCCAGAATTCCCACTGGTAGTAACAGCACGGTAAGACTTGTTCCCTGCGCCTGCATTTGGGTAAGCGACAGAAAATAAACCAATGCAGGAACAATGATCATTCCTCCGCCCACACCCACGAATCCGCTGAGCATTCCGGCAAGAACTCCGATGACTACAAGAATCAATATAGTAGATATGGACATATCGGGTTTCATTTTAGATTGAGCGGTTAAAAGTAATAGGAGTTTTTGGGTAAAAGGCAATTTGCTCAAAACAGTCTTGATTTCGCTGAAAAAATCATTTGGATTAATCTGCCTTGATCTTACATTTGGCCGCACATAAATAATCCAAAAAAATGAATTTTCCTTCAGAACTCAAGTATACCAAAGACCACGAGTGGGTGCGTATAGACGGCGATATTGCTACTATAGGTGTTACCGATTTTGCCCAGAGTGAATTGGGCGACATTGTTTTTGTTGAAATAGACACTGTGGGAGAAACCATTGACACCCATGCTATTTTTGGTACAATCGAGGCCGTAAAAACAGTTAGTGATTTATTTATGCCTGTTGCCGGAACCATTATGGAAGTGAATCCCGGACTGGAAGCAGATCCATCTGCGGTGAACAACGATCCTTATGGAGCAGGTTGGATGGTGAAGGTAAAAATTTCAGCCGGTGCTGATATGAGTCACCTGATGGACGCAAGTACTTACGAGGCTTCGCTCTAAGCCCCACTTTTTTATTGAAATCTCTACTACGACATATGACCGTCCCATTATGCTGGGCGGTCTTTATTTTGTTTATGCATGGTATTCCGGGCTCTGAATTGATTTATAAAGATCCGTGGCGGTTGTTCAGGTTCGATAAAATGGCACACATGGCGCTCTTTGCCATTTTCGTAGTTACACTCAACATTGGTTTTCGCAAACAATCACACTTCAGGCGACCGCGCATTCACGCCAGAAAATTTTCTGTTGTAGTAGCGATTGTTTATGGTGGATTGCTGGAGTTTTCTCAAAGCCACCTTTTCGAAAAACGCTGCACCGACCCGATAGACTTTCTGGCCGACATGATTGGAGCATTTGGCGGGTTGATCTTGTTCCGTTTGATATATGGCAAAGAATTATTGCGCAGTTTTTAACCCAGATTTCCAGAAGTACTTAATACAAGAATAGTTTGGTCAACTACCCCTTCCAGAAAAGAAAACTCTGCTTGTGCAAGTATGTCAGAGCGCCGAAAATGTCATACACTATTTTATCTAACCCTGAATCGCGAAGAGAATATTTATTCTGAAAAAAACTTTGTGGCTTCGTGTTACTGAAATAAGTGGGGTTACACTTTTGCAATTACGTCAAAACCAAGAAAATGTCACAAACTATTTTATTAAACACTGAGCCACAAAGAGCACAATTATTCTGAAAAAGAAAACTTTGTGGCTTCGTGTTAAAAAATAAGTGGCCTTATCTTTTGCGATTACGTCAAAGCGCAGAAACCGTAAAACAATATTTTATCTAACCCTGAATCGCGAAGAGAACATTTATTCGGAAAAAGAAATCTTTGTGGCTTCGTGTTACAAAAATAAGTGGCGTTCTGGTTTACAATTAAGTAAAAGCCCGGAAACTGTCAAAAATCATATTGTAGTAGAATCTCTATCACCTAATATGAGTTTAACGGCCAATGCTTTTGCAGTACCCGCATAGCATTTTTATTTCTCTCTTCACCTTCTCCTATTATCACCTCAAACAATTTATTATCCCTTTTAAGAATATTCATATAACAGGTAAATAATCGCTCTCGATCAGTGGGATTTTCTCTCAAAGGGTCGTATTGCCAGGCGATGTCAGGAGCGCACAGCAAGTGAATATCAAAAAGAAACATTTGCTTCATTTCTTTTATCCCGGAAAATACTTCCCCGAAAACCTCCTGACTCCACACTTCCAGCACATAGGGATCTGTGTCGGCAATTAAAACCGTTGCTTTGGTTTGAAATGACGCAGCAAAGTTCAATTTCTGTCCTTCTATTATTTCCATAAAGTCGGTCTTGTCGTATCGATACCCCACGGGTTTTTGAGATAGAAATTCGCGCGCAAATTCATTTGCACACACGCTATCTTCCAAGTGCGTTTTGAGCCATTGCGCCAAAGTAGATTTGCCGCAGCTTTCCGGTCCTGTGATAGCAATTCTGATCATGAGTAAAAAATTCCAAGTTCGAAAAAACCATCAATGGCCATGAGTAAGTAAAACAGGTACATAACAGATGCCAACCACATACTTCTCGCTGCGTACATATAAATCGAAACCAGGTTGATGGCTATAAAATACAGCCAGTTTTCGTGGACATAATTCACCATGAGCCAGGTTCCAATAATTCCATAAACCGTAGTGAAGCTATCTATGTAGACCAGTTTGGCTTTTGTGTATCTCGAAAGAAAAAATCCACCTGAAAAAACCAAAACTACACCTGCAATGATGTAGGGCAAATTCTGAGAAAATGTCCAGTGCAGCTTGCGCCATTCGCCGCCCCAATTCAAAAACCCATAGATAGCCAGCAGAATGTAGAAACCCTGAAGCAATACTTCTGCAAAGAGTGCTTTTCTATAGCATAAGATCACAAAAAAAGCAGGGCCCAATATTCCAAATAAATAACACCATTGCGAACTATTGAGGTAAAGAATGGTAAACAGCAAATTAAAAATTACAGCAAAGATTTCCAGAACAAGTTCGGCCGATATTTTCTTTTGAATTTTTTTCATTCTTTGCTTTGAGCAAAGGAACAATACATCCTGTGAGTAAAATGATCCATTACGAAATCTTTTCCAGCCTTTTAAATCCAATTGCCACAAGTAAGCTAAATACCGACAGAATTATCCATAGCGACGTGTAGCCATAGTTGCCAACCACCCTTGTAGACAATATAGGCGTTCCGATTTGTGCAATGGACCAGGCCATAACATAAAGCGATGCGTACTGCCCTTTGTTGTGTTCGTTCGACCTGCTGTTCATGTAGGTATTCATAAAAGGCATGGCCAATATTTCAGAAAACGAAATGGCGATAAAAAACACCACCAACCACCCATAGCCATGCAAAAGTGTAATCATCAGATAACTGAGCAATAAAAGTATGGCGCCGGTAGCCACAAAATTGTACATGGTCCATTTGTTCTGAAACTTGTAGATAATAACCATTTCCACTGCTGCCACGATCAATCCATTGAGTGCCATCAACCAGCCAATTTGGGTTTTTGAAAGTGATTCTACTTCTACAAAATAGAGTGACATGGTAGAAAATATCTGAAAGAATGCTGCTGAGTACAAAATAATCAAGGGGAGAAAAAACAAATACGCCCTATCCTTCCATGGTGAATCATTGCTTGATGTGGCAGCATTTTTTCTTTTCTCAGGATCGAATTTATTCTTAAGAAAAAACAATACCAGCAGGCCAGCGCCAATACATGTAATGCCATCCATCCAAAACACACCGCGATAACTCGATTCAGCAAGCCAGCTTCCGACAATAGGAGCAATGGAAAAGCCCAGGTTAATAGCCAGTCTGTTCAAAGAAATAGCGCGTGTATATGTTTCCGGAGTACTATAGAAATAAGTAGCCACAATATTCGCCGGGCGAAAGGCCTCACCCAGAGCATTCAGCATAAAAAGAGAAATACAAAGCCAGAAAAAATCCTTGATTTCGTAGGTCACAAAAAACATTGCACCGCCCGCAAACAAGCTAGTAAGCAATACCGGATAATAGCCAATCCTGTCCACGAGTTTTCCGCCAATAAACACACCAAGCAAGGAACCTGCACCAAACACACCCATTAAAATCCCAACATCTCCAAGATTGAAATTTAAGTCCATTCTAAGGTAAAGCGCAAGAAAAAACACGACCATTGTTCCACATCTGTTGATGAGTTGGGTGAGCGCCAAAAGCCAGATGGAGGGCGATAGACCTCCATAAGCTCCCTTTATAAGTACAAGCACATTTTTCACCCTTCAAACTTATTGATATAATCCTTATTTTAGCACAAGATAAAACTCCATTGTTTGTCTTTTTTTCAAAATCATTACAAGATCATGAAACAATTCATTCTCATTCTCTCTCTTCTTCATGGCTCAGTATTGTTTGGACAGAATGAGTATTTCTCATTGACAGCCCTATGGAGTACTACATTTTATCCGCCACCCAGCCCTGATAACAGCGGTGGGTATTCAAGTTATTATTACACCTCTGGAGATACCCTGATTGGCGATACCAATTATGTTAAATGTTATCGCATTGGCAGTATCACCAACTACACATGGGATCCTGTGGAGCAGGAAATGATAATCACTACGAATGTATCCGGCCCTGGACTTTATATGTTGTTTCGCTCGGAGGCACGAAAGTTTTACGTTCGCCGAACGAATACCGGGCCCGAAAAATTAATGATGGATTATAATGTTCCTGTTGACAGCACCTTTACATTTACGTGGCTGGAAAACGAAGATCAATCTATGGAGTTTACCGTTGAAAGTATTGACAGCATTCTGATTAATGGATCATGGCGAAGGGCCATACACTCCACGGAAGGCACAAGTTTTTTCGAGGGTGGGGGCCACAATTATGGATTGAATGATTGGCCCATTCAAGGACTTGGCTTTCAAACCAGCTTGAATTGTTATTCGTATGGCAACGACAATTATCACATCGTGGAAGAAAATCTTGAACCCATTTCCTCACCCTGTGTATCATTTCTTGGTTCAGAAGAAATTATGTCTATCCCAACATGCAGCATTTATCCAAATCCAGGCGACAATAAAATTTCCCTTCAAAACATAAGTTACCCTGCCCTGATATGTTTTTACAGTATGGATGGAATGCTAGTCAAAACATGTCAATTGAGTAATCAATCATCGCAAATTGATGTCTCGGATTTACCTCCTGGTGTATATCCGGTCAATATAAAATTCGGCGATCATTATTCGTTTTTGAGATGGGTAAAGTGCGATTAAGAAGGGCCCCAAAAGAGGCCCTTCTATATTCGACTTACTAATCAATATTAATGCTGTACTTTGTGTACGAATTCATCGTAATTCAATACTTTTTCTTCAATCGTACAATTTTCTTTTACAAGGACAACCATTTGCTCTTCGTAAAGAAAGTCATATACATTTTTGGCTTCCTTCTGATCTGACAACGCCCTTTTGGCCATGTCTTCCAATTGTTCGTCTTCTATTGGCATGCCATAAGAAGCGTAGCGTGATGCAAGTACTTGCTTCACGTGATTGATCGCATCTTCGGGCATTACACGAAGTTCATATTGCCGAATAATCTGGTTTTCGATTAACTGCCAGCGCAAACTCTGAGAATAGGCAGGATATTCAATATCCAATACTTCTTCAGAAACAGGTTTTTCGTTGGTCAATTTAATCCAACGCTTTAAAAATCCGTCGGGCAATTGAGGATTCAAGCGATTGGTAATTTCAATAGCGAAATCTTTTTTGAAAAGGAAATCAGAATCTCTGGCAAACATAATTTCAAGATCAGCCTTGGTGCGCTCGCGCATTTCTTCTTCTGACTTTATTTCTTCGCCATATACTTTCGTGAAAAACTCTTCATTCAATTCAGCAGCTTCAATTCTCTTAATGTCTGTAACAGTAAGTTTGAACATGCTTTGAAGGTGGTGTACATCATGGTGGGTAATGCCCAGCATTTTAGCAAGTTCTTCGTGATTGGTGTTCAACGTATGTGGATCAACCACAACAGAATCATCGCGTTTGATTCCAATCAACTTAGCTTGTGTGTCAGCATCTTTAATGTATTCAATGCTCACTGTGCTTTTGCTGAAAATACCGCCCTCTTTTATTTCCCCCTCTTCATTGAGTTCTACAAAGTCACACATCAACATGTCCTCAGTTTCGCTCACATCAGGATCGCTCATTTTGCCATAGCGGCGGGCGATGTCCCTCATCTGGCGATTGACCAGGGTGTCGTCAACATCCATTTTGTAATATGGGAATGATTGGCTTTTGTCCAAAACAACGGTCAACTCAGGAGACAATCCCAGTTCGTAGCTGAATTTGAATTCCCCCGGCTCTTCCCAATTCCCTTGAAAGTCATTGTCGACCTTCGGCATAGGGCTGCCAAGAATTTTGATTTTGTTGTCAGCAATGTACTTGTGGATACTGTCCTGCAGCACATTGTTGATTTCCTCAGCGAGGATGCTTTTGCCATAACGCTGTTTGATCAAACTCGACGGCACATGGCCCGGGCGAAAGCCTGGCATTTGTGCTTTTTTGCGGTAGTCTCTGATCGCCTTCTCTACACGATCCTGGTAGTCAGAGGGCTCTAAGTTAATGACAAGCTCAGCGTTAAGCTCGTCAATATTGTTCTGTACAATATTCATGGATTTAATAAAATGAGATTAGTGAAACTTGTGGAATTCCGTGGCATATCGTGAGTGTTTTTGACCACATTCAGCACAGACATGTACCTTTAAAGTTTCTTTTTAATTTAAGCAATTTAGTGCGGGCGGAGGGAGTCGAACCCACACACCTTTCGGCGCCAGATCCTAAGTCTGGTGCGTCTGCCAGTTTCGCCACGCCCGCATCTCAGCAGGCTTCTTTAAGCCTCTGCCCGAATTTATCGGGGTGCAAATATAGGATCAAAGTACCCATTTCGCATTCAAATCTCAGCAAAAATATAACGAATCGCTATTCGCTGGCCTCAGCACTATTCTCCTTTACTCAATACCTTGCTCAAGGTATCATTTAGTTTGGTTACCATTTCCTGCAAAAAACTAATCTGCTTCTTGTCTGATTCTATAATTTCGCTCACGAGCTCTTCCTTGCCTTGAACGTAGGTTTGGGCATTGATTAAATCTCTTTCGACTGTATTGCTGTATACATGTTGATTAACGCCATTATGCACTTTTAGTAAATTTTCGGGCACCATAAGGGCTTGCGAAAACCTTTTTATTTCTTCATCAGAGACTTCTCTCTGATTGCACTCAATGGTGGAAATAGTCTTTTGTGACATTCCAACCCTCTCGCCCAGTTCTTGCTGGGTGAGCTTTCTTTCTTCGCGAAAGAAAACAATTGCTTCTCCGATCATTTTCGTAGTTTAATTTTTTTGAATATGCAAGTATAAGTGAAGAATACCGTAGTAAAAAATTACTACCAGATTCCAAACTGGAATTGTGTATTCCCAAAAGTAGCGTTTTGTTTCGGTCGAATTTCAATATTAATTCAAAAAACGCGATGAAAAAAAATCAAAAATTACATTTTAATGTGTTCAAAGAAACCTTGGTGAAGGTTTTACTCATGTTAGTTGTTGCATGGCCGCAACTGCTTTTTGGGCAGGAACCCAGCACTGTTTGTCCACCGTATACGATATGCATGGGGCAGACCGTTGAACTTCAGTGCCAATGCAGTCCTATTAGTTTCACCGGGCCCGGTGTTGTCCAAAACGGCTCTATCTACACCTTCAACAGCAACCTCACAGGACCAGGTGTATTTACTTTAGTTGGCTATTGCAATGGCCTGACTCCGGATTTCACGGTTACTGTAGTGCCTGCTTTAAACGTGCTGATCAACAATGGCAACAGCAGCAGCATTACCATTTGCAATGGGGCTTTCACCAATTTGTTGGCCACAGGAGCGCTAACCTATACGTGGTCGCCTTCATCTGGATTGAGTAATCCCAATATTGCCAATCCGATCGCCAGTCCAACAGTTACTACAACATACACTGTTACTGGTACAGATGCCAATGGCTGCACAGACCAGGCTACTGTAACTGTTACACCCATACAGCACATGATGGCCATTTCCGCCAGTGATGTGGCCCTCTGTGCTGGCGAATCGTTTGCGCTAAGTTTCAATGCCTTGCTACCCGGAACCAGCTATTTGGTTACCAAAGATCCTGGCTCCACCTATACATCAACTGCCGCCAATACCATCCAGACACCTGCTGTTACTACCACATATACCGTAGGGCTCAACGGATACAATTGTGAAGTTCCGGCATCCGTCACCGTTCAGGTCTTTCCTCAACCCAGCATAACACTGTCTGGAACTCCTGCTTCCAATGGACAATGTAATGGCGGCGTAACGGCCAATATTGTGTATGCTGGCAACATGAATGATTTGAACATCGATTGGTTTCTCAATGGTACTTTACTAGCCAACGAGCAGGGTACTTCCATTGCTAATGCCTGTTCGGGAAATTATACATGTTCTGTTACTGGTCTGAACAATTGTTCAGATCAGGAGAGTTTCGTTGTACTCAACCAGCAAGTTCCCGCATACAGCCTGGTGGTGGGAGAAGACATTTGCAATGATGGCTGTGGCGGAAGCATCAATTTAACCAGTCAAAATAACTTCACCATACAATGGAATGCTCCCTTGAACAGCACCAGTGCCAGTTTAACAGGCCTTTGCGCCGGAACCTATACGGGCACAATAAATTTTGTGGGATATACACCCTATCCGATTACTGTCACAATAGCCGAAGCGCCGGGAACACCAATGGCACCAGTTAACTCCACCATTACAATTGCCAATCAAAACCTGATTGTGCAAGGCGATATTACTATCAATGCGGGTGGAACACTCAACCTAAATTACTCCACCATGGTAGTCTATGGCAACATTATAGTAAAACCCGGTGGTACCCTCAATGTAGGCAACAGTACAATAAAAATGCAGAAAAACAAGGGCATTCAGGTACAGACAGGAGGCCTTCTTACTTCCCTTTATGGAGTATTTACCAATGCGTGTGCCAACGAGTTTTGGTTGGGTATAGAGTTATGGGGCAATCCGCTGCTCACGCAAATTCCAGCCAATCAGGGACGCGCACTATTAACCAAAGAAAACCTGATAGAAAATGCCCACAAGGGAATCTGCGTGGGTAAAAACACCAGCATCAACTACGAAGCTTCTGGCACAGGCGGTGGTTATTTTGGTATTGAAAACTGTACCTTCAAGAATAACCGCAGGGATTTATTATTTGTAAAATATACTCTGGGCGAATTGAACAACAACAATTTATCTTTTTGTACAAGGGGCCATTTTATTATCAATTCGAATGCCTTCTTTCAAAACAATACCAGCTACTCAGCCAAAGACAGGGTCTATATGCAGGGCACTAACTCTGTGGATTTCAAAGGCTGCGATTTTCATAATTACGATTATGATCTGGCCAACCAATATTCTAACCTGACTGCTATACGGGCAAATGGCGCACCTTTCAGAATTGAGCCCTTTATCAATCTGGGCATCACATACCCCAGCTTTATAGAAGGTTTTAACTATGGTATTTACATCGCTAACCAAGTCATTCAGGCACCCTATAACATTACCAAAACCACCTTCAATTGTTACCGGGGCATATATGCCGCTAACCTTACTGCTTCCTCAACCATCAAGAACAACAACTTTTACCCAATCACAGAATCAGCAGGCGATTTCGTAGAAGTTCCCACACCCTATATCGATACCCAAACTGGTGATACTTACATTAACAATGTAAACAGCAGTTCCGATCAGAATTTCAAAAGTTCCTACGGCATCTATCTTTTCGCCCCAAAGGTAGTTTCTGTATCCAACAACTATTTCGACATAATTGGTAGTACCAATGTGTTGCGGGTAGGTTTATACGTGAATAGCAATGCAGATCTAAACAACGACATTACGGGCAATTATTTTGGCAATATGATTTCTGGCTGCAGGTTTTATAATAAAAATCGGCTTTTGAATGTCAGTGGTCTCCAATACTCCTGCAACCTTTTTGAAAATAATTATCGAGATGTAGAAATCGCCAGGGCACCTGGATTAACTACTACAACAGACGATTCATGGGGTATTAAAAAAACCATTGGCGCGGGCAACCCAATTAATAAAAGCCGCGCAAACGATTTTTACTCATCCTTGTCAGACATATTTTGGGATGATATGTATTGCTTTATAAGCGGCAGCACTCACACCTATTATTATGCAACCGGGGAACTCCATCCCGTGGAAGTGAGCCCGAATATCAACGATGTTACAAATGCAGATATGGATGCAACTTCGGATTGCAGCTTACCATCTGGAAATGCAAACCTCCTGCAACAATTGCAGGACAAACTCACCGAATTCAATACCCTCAAAAATGCCCACTCCAATCTGGTTGACGGCGGTAATACTACCAATATTCTAACTGAAGTGGAGTTGGCAGAATATACCGTTGCGCTGGAATTGTATTACAACTTAATCCAACTCTCGCCTGCCCTCAGCAGAGAGGTAATGCTGGAAGCCATCGACAAAGAATACGATTTACCTGCGGTACTGCTTACCGCCATATTGGCCAGCAACCCCAGCGCCGCAAAAGATCCTGCTATTCAAAACCAATTGAACAACCGCATGCTACCCCTCAGTACCTATCAGCGCAATATGATAGACCAGGGGCTGTATATTATGAGCCTCAAGGAGAGCATGGAAGCTGAGATGGGCGATATTATGGCTGAATACAACAAGCTGCTTGTGGAAGAGTACAACCGAATTTGCGAAGATGAAAGTGTTGCCGACAAAGAAACTGAGCTGGAAGCATTGATGAGTCTCGCAACAGACATAAGCAGTGGCTGGATAAAAACTTTATGGTATGCCGATGCTGGTAAATTTAACGAAGCGCAGATATTGGGGCAGAGTTTGCTCACCCTGGTAAGTGAGAATGACGATAGAAAGGCCGACTGGCAAAACTACCTGCAGATACTCAACCTTGCCGAATCGCTGGCCTTGATGCCAGTACCCGCGCTTACTGCCGCAGAAGAACAAATGTTGCGGGACGCATTGAGCCCAACATTGCCTTACACTTACGGCTTGGCTCTTAATCTTCTTACGCGTCATACCACGTATATACACTATGAAGCGCTGGATTATGGTGAAGAACCAGAAAATAAGTCGATGCAGTTCTCTGCACCACAAAACACCCAGCCAGAGTGGCTGAGCATATATCCAAATCCTACGGCAGATTATTTCTCAATGAAATTGATGAATGCCCCATTATCCAAAAATGCTACCTATAGCCTAACTGATGTGCTTGGAAACATAATAATTCAGGGAAATATCGCCAACAATAATTTTGAAAAGATCATCGATCTCAGTACCTTAGCCACTGGAACCTACCACCTACAAATAGTAGATTGGGGCGGTACCATGAGTGCTCTGAAAGTAATAAAACTTTGATAAGATTTATTTTGATAGTAATAAGTGTATTGAGTTGCCGCCTTGCAGCAGCTCAATACACTTTCAACCATATCTACCCAGATAATGGTCTTATATGGGAACTAGCTACCAACATTGTGCTACTGGAGGATACTACCTACCTTGTGCCTACCGTTGTTTTGGCGCCAGAAATTATGTATTACGCATGGAGAAAACTGGATAAATATGGAAATCAAATCAGCTTACAGGAAATCCTTAGTAGTCAGACCCAAATATACCCGGGAAACAAGGGCAGCTTTATTAGGCTAAGTGATGGTAATTTTTTACAAACTGCAATTTATCCTGAAGTTACACTTACCAAAATACAGGAAAATGGTACAATGCTTTGGTCTAACTCCGTTGATACAATTCAAAGTGGATCAGAAGCCGCGTTAGAATTAGCAAACAGCAAATACCTGATGATCGGTGCTCGTTCTTCTTACTACCCGAAATGGATGGTGTGGGCCGATAACAGCGGTTCGTTTTACAGAATAAAGGAATTTGCACCCCATGATAGTGCCGTGTACCAGTACATAGACTATACCAACGAATTGTCCAATAGGGATTTATTGGTTGGGGGATTGGTAAGAAGAAATAATCTTCAATTAGTTGACTTTTTTGGGGAAACCTACACTGCCGATAATGCAGACCTGGCACTTTCCCGAACAGATAGCCTTGGCAATATTATCTGGGCCAAACATTGGCATGATGAGCTCAATGATGGTGCTATTCGTTATGTCATTTCGGATGACGAGAGTACCGCTGTATCTTATATCAAGCACACCACAGATTATGACATTACAACTCATGAACATTATCCTTATCATGCTATTCTTGGTAGTTTTGTGATTGACCTGGAAACGGGCGATTCCTCAGATGTAATTATGTATGGCGATACCTTATTAGATCCCGATGTAAAAGACATGGTGCGCACTCCAGATGGTGGCTACGCCATTTTAGGTGGAGCTGATTACGGCGAGTATCCCATTACATATGCATTTATATGTAAACTCGATGAGAACAGACAGTTTGAATGGTTCAAAGAATATACCTACGGTATTGAGGAACCGGAAGATGGCGCGCTACTTCACCCTTATGATCTGGCTGTAACTTTAGATGGTGGCCTCATTGTTGCCGGATATTATGAGGAGTGGAGTTCTGATGGTTGGAATTTAAATTCTCCGTGGGTTTTCAAAACGGATGCCTGTGGCAATTTAGATTGGACAGATTGCACCACCATTGGAGTGTTCGACAAAGACGAAATGCCAGCCCAACTTAATGTTTATCCCAACCCAGCACAAGATTGGCTACAAATAGAAGTTCCAAAAAACTTTCAATCCAAAACTATCAAAGTATTTGATTTGGCGGGGCATCTGCACGGCCAACATACAATGGGTGCGTACGCTACACAATTAAAGTTGGACATTTCCTCTCTTTCTTCTGGCTTATATCTTCTGCGCATGGAAAGCGAAACGGGGTGGGTAGAAAATGTGAGGTTTGTGGTCGAGTAAGTTCGTGAAAGTTTTTTATATTTCAATATTGCCACTTGTGCAAACTAAGCGCAGTTCTCTCATAAATTGAGATGCTATAATTATAAAATTTAGTGGAATTTTAAAAACGCAATTATTGCTCATTTAAAATTATATTCGCCCCAATACTTCATTCTTATTCACTGCTCAACCTTTTGAAATGCATACAATTAAACCAATCCGCAAATACTCCTTAAGCTTAATACTACTAATTGTGTCTGTCAATTATTGTAAAGCACAAACTTCATTCGCCCTGTTGGATACAAATAATGTAAGAGCAACGGTCAATGCCAATGGTTTACTTTTCAGTACACCACAAAGTAGTGACCCAGGCTTTGAAGTACCAATAGGGTCTTTAATCCACACAATATTCGCTTCTAATCTTTGGATTGGAGGATTGTCAGAAAATCAGGAACTTCATTTAGCAGCACCAACTTTTTGTGCTAACGGCAACGATTTTTTTTCCGGGCCTTTAAGTATCGACAATCTTGGACAAGTATCCATTTCGCAAGATCAAATGGATTTATATAACCAAATATGGGTGGGAAATACCAATGATATTAGTGTCCATAAATTGTATTTCGAAGCCCTTGAAAATGGAACAGAAAATATTGAATTTCCGAATGGATATATTGTTCCAAATTGGATTTTGAATTGGCCTGCACAGGGCAATACCAGCGTCAATCAAAGCCAATATTTAGCGCCATTTTTCGACTATGATCAAGATGGAGTATACAACCCCAACTTAGGCGACTACCCTTATTCTCTTGGAGATAAGTTTCTTTACTTTATCATCAATGATGTTGGGGGCAGTCATTTAGAATCACAAGGTTTACCATTAGGTATAGAAGTGCATGTTCTGGTATATGCCTTTAATAATAACCTGAATTCGGCCATAAACAATTCGGTTTTTGTGAATTACAAAATTGTAAATAGAACCTCAATATCCTATTCTGATTGTTACTTAGCAATGTGGACTGATCTGGATATTGGAAACTCTACAGACGATTATGTAGCATGCGATGTGCGCTACTCGAATTATTATGGCTACAATGGGGACAGCATGGATGAGCCAATCTCTTCAAGTATTGGATATGGGAGTTCGACCCCTGTTCAATGCGTAACATTTCTGGGTGGGCCCTTAGTTGATGAAGATGGCATTGATAATTCTCTTCCGCTTCAATTACAAGATTATGGAACGTACGGGCCATTCGGGCCTGGCTATGGAGATGGATTAATTGACAATGAAAGACTAGGAATGTCCGCTTTTATGTATCACAATATTGGAACAAATCCTATCACCGGAGACCCCAATGTTCCAAGTGACTATTACAACTATATGAGAAGTCTCTGGAAGGACGGCTCTCCTCTAAAATATGGTGGAAATGGATACATCGGATTTGGAGTACTTGATACTACAACCACTTACTACTGCCCGGCATCAAGTGATTCTGCGCACTTTGCCACTAATGGTGTTGCTTTAGATTCATGGTCGGAAGAAACTAGTTCAAATCTTCCTGGAGATAGAAGAGGAGTTGGGTCATGCGGTCCATTCACTTTTTCTCCGAATGAAGTGGTCTCCTTTGACGTAGCCTTTACATACGCAGAAGAGACAGGAACCGGATTATCTGAATCCGAATGGGTAGCAGCAATGATGTACCAATTGAGATCACATTATTCATCCGAAATAGCATATCAGAATGATCGATTAGGCCCAATTTCATCCATTTATGAAAATGAGAATAGAATTCCTTCCGTGCAATTATTCCCAAACCCTGCCGGGCAATGGCTTCAAATAGAAGTTCCCAAAAACTTTCAATTCAAAACCATCAAAGTATTTGATATGGCCGGGCATCAGCTAAGCCAATACAAAATGGGGGCAAATACTTCACAACTGCAACTGGATATTTCAACCCTCGCTTCGGGCTTGTATTTTCTGAGAGTAGAAGGCGAAACGGGATGGGTGCAAAGTGTAAGATTTGTAGTTGAGTAACAGCCTTTTTTAGCCACTATTATTCCGTCGAAGTTCTTTTGCTATACAAAATCCCTGTATATCGTTACCCGTTACATTGTATAATCAAGGTTCCATAATTTGTAATTCGAATGGTTCGGGAGCAGTCATTACAATTCTTAAGGATTCACCACGTCCGGAAGACATTAATATTATTAGCCCTGGCCTGCACATGCTCAAGAGTTGAAGGTGGAAGCCGTTGACTTAATAAGCAATTGCAATCCTAAACCCCAATGGAGTTGAATTCTATTCGTTTAACATTGCAGTGAATAGTCTAAAATTTTAAATACCAAATTTAGCTTGGGTGGCCTTGCGCACAAAGAAGGAAAAAACAGCACAATAATCGTTTCACTTTCAACCCTTCATTTTCAGAAATTTTTTATTCATCAATAATTCGTTCGATAATTCTGTCAGCCTGATTTTGAGCTTGTGCTGGGCAAGTAAACCAACATTCTCAAGTTGATGCTGCTGAAACGAAAGTCTGTCTTTCACCCATTCGTATTGTATGGGCGACAATCCCACCGGATTCTTTTGCATATACTCCCAATAAGCCAATGCCTCTATTCCAGTTTTATATGCCTTTTGCATTTGCATGAGTTCCTTCCTTTTGGATCTCAAAAGCATGGGAATTTGCTCATTCCGCTTTTCCAGTTCTAATTTGGCAAATTGAAGTTCCTCCGTGTTTGAATAAAAATTTACAATGGCTTCATTTTCCTTGTTATACACTAATTCTTTTATTTTCAATAAGTTTAAAAGGGGCCAGCCCAATACTTTTCTTTTATTTTGTTCTATTGAGGCCAATAGAGAACGGCTCATTACGAGAAAATCAGCCAATTCCTTTTGTGACAGGTTCAACTTTTTTCTGAGTACGAGAATTCCAAACATTATTTTCTAAATTAAATTACCCAATCCTATCTTTTGAAGTCAAATTCCGTGTCAGAAAAAACGTGTCGTTATTTCGTGACACGTTTTTTCCGACACAAAAATGAGGACGAAAAGATAAGCCCCGGGAAAAAGACCCAAAAAATTTGATCTTTAAAATTCGCTCAGCGATTTACTCGTTCTACAAGAAGTTCGTGGGAATCGCGGTGTAAAATATTGCTTGTCAGCCTACCAAGAAAGGAAACGGCTTGAATATCTTCCCTTTTGCCGTGGGTACTCTTCAAAACAGCCCGAATTTCTGTCAAAAGATGGGTTGTTGACAATAAGTCAGTCTGCAATCAATTTTGTAGTGAATTTTAAACCCGCTCAATGAAAATATAGAATTTCTTGCACAAAATTCTTATGCTAAAAAGCTTACAAGAAAATGTTTTTCAGAGCTTTACGGCAGCAACACGAATTCTTAATCAGAAATTAATGGATTAATTCATTTGTCCTTCTTACTTTTCACCTTTAATCTCATGATCTACTCGATGAAATACATAGTGGTGTTAATCATTATAATGGGTTTGCTTACAACAGGCCTTGCCCAAAACTCTCCCGGCGCAGCCATTGCAGGCTGCGGTGGCGCTGGTGTAGTGAATACCACCGTCTGGAGCGGTTTTCACAATCAGGCCGGATTGTCACAAATCAATAGCCCTTCAGCAGGAGTATATTATGAAAACAGGTTCAACATCAAAGAATTGGGCGATAAGGGGCTGGTTTTCGCCATGCCATTTGGCAAACATACATTTGCCCTTTCCTACAGATCATTAGGCTATTCTGCCTTTAATAACTCCAATGCAGCATTGGCTTATGCCATGCGATTAACGGATAAATTTGGTGTCGGACTTCAGTTTAATTATCAAACCATTCGCATAGGTGAAAATTACGGCAACAGAAGAGCCATGAGTTTCGATGCCGGATTTTTGTACAAACTCAACGATAAATTTCGTCTGGCGGGCCATATCCAAAATCCTACACGCGCAAAAATTGCAGACTTCAACGATGAGCGACTTCCTTCTGTTGTGCGGTTTGGAGTCGGTTACATTTTTTCGACGAAAGTGAATGCGGTTATCGAAGTAAAAAAACCTTCTGACAACAAGCCATCTCTCAAAGGTGGTATTGAATATTGGCCCATCGAAAAACTCGCTCTGCGCGCCGGCTTCGGCTCTGTGCCATCACAAATTACATTTGGATTTGGTTGGAAAACCAAACTCCTTGCCTTTGATGTTTCCACCGGATTTCATCAAACGCTTGGGGTTACTCCACAAATATCACTGACCTATAGCGGCAAGTCTGAATGATGAGAGCATTTTACATATGGCGTTACATTTTCGTATTAGCTCTTCTGAGCTGTAATACATTTCTTTTCGGGCAAACCGAAGAACAAAAAAACAATATCATTGAGCAGCGTATTGAGATTATTGCGTCCAATCAGGATGAATCTTCCAACATTGATTACACCACGCTTTTAGAAGATCTCAATTATCTTTTTGAGCATCCACTTAATCTGAACAATGCCACAAGACTGGAATTGCAGGAATTGAATATGCTGGATGACATTCAGATTAGTCAGTTGCAACGGCACATTGCAAAATATGGTTCCCTGAAAACAATCTATGAATTGCAGGCCGTAGAAGGATTTGACATGACCACCATCAGGTTAATAGAGCCTTTTGTAACCGTAAAACCCGCCTCTGCTTTGGAGAAAGTTTCTTTGAAAACAATATTAAAAGAAGGCCAGAATGATTTCTTTTTGCGGTACAAAAGAGTAATAGAAGACCAGGGCGGATTTATTCCTGATCCGGAAACAGGAAAAGCAGCATTTGTAGGTTCGCCTGATTACGTGTACACGCGTTACAGAATGCAGTTCAGAAAAAATCTATCCTTTGGTATAACCATGGAAAAAGATGCTGGTGAAACATTAAAAACGGGTCCTGACTTTGTGAGTTTTCATGCCGGTTATTTTTCGAATACAGGTGTGGTCAGAAAATTGGTCGTTGGCGACTTTCAGACGTTATTCGGACAGGGACTAACTTATTGGAATGGTTTGGGTTTTGGTAAATCACCTTTTGTAATGAATGTCAAGAAAAATGCACTTGGCCTCAGGCCCTACACTTCGGTGCAGGAAGGGATGTTTTTGCGTGGGGCCGGAACTACACTTGGTTTTGGAAATTTCGAATTGACTCTTTTTTATTCTTCCAAAAAAATTGACGCATCGGAAGCTACAACGCAGGACACCACTGTAACTGATGATGAAGCATTTGTATCTTCATTAATCATTGGCGGATATCATAGAACAGAATCTGAAATAGCCAAAAGGAGAAATCTGGGAGAAAAAATTTATGGCTCCAACTTTAATTATCGTTACAAAACCCTGAGCGTTGGAGCAACGGCCGTTCGAACAGAATTTGACCAGAACATTGAACCCAGTCAGACTTTGTATCAGCAATATCGTTTTTCGGGCAAAACCAATCTCAATCTGGGGGTTGACTACCAATTTGTAATACGTAACGCGCAATTTTTCGGAGAAGTTTCGCGCAGTCAAAATGGTGGCATGTCGGCCGTCAATGGAATTGTGGCGGCTCTGCATCCGAGACTTTCCGTAAGTATGGTTCACAGGCATTATGGTAAGGATTATCAGAATCTGCACGCCAATACTTTCGGCGAAAACAATACCACTGGCGCCAATGAGAAAGGACTTTTTATGGGTCTTCAAAGCAGCTTGAACGGAAAATGGACTTTTACGGGTTACGTGGATCTTGTTTCTTTCCCATGGTTGAGATTCCGAGTAGATGGCCCGAGCAGGTTTTCGGACTTTCTGGCACAATTCAACTACAAACCAGACAGAAAAAATGAGTTTTATCTGCGCTACAGACATAGGTCCAATGAACAGAATAGTAGCCTGGACGACATTATCACCAGTCCGGTTCCGATCATTCAGGACAATGTCAGATTCCACGGTGTTTACCAGGTACATCCCAATATTCAAATGAAAAGTCGCGCCGAATGGACGCGATTTGGCAAAGAAGGAGATTATTCCAATGGATTTTTGCTCTATCAGGACTTGATTTTCAAAAAGTTGAACTCTCCGTTGACGGCCAGTGTGCGTTATGCCCTTTTTGACACCAAAGACTGGAATTCAAGATTATATGCCTTCGAAAGTGATGTTTTGTATGCATTTAGTATTCCACCTTATTACGGTAAAGGATCAAGATTTTATGCCATGATCAAGTACGACTTATTCAAGGGAGTTGACCTTTGGGTGAGATATGGGACCTGGATTTACACCGACCGCAGCGTTATTTCAAGTGGATCGAGTGAGATTCCTGGAAATAAAAAATCGGACGTCCACATCCAGCTCAGGTGGCAGTTTTAATTCTACCTATTTGTTTTTTAGCCAGTTAAAAGAAATCATTTACCTGGCCAACTATAAAAATCCAGTAGAATTGTGTTATTTAAGATTTTTTTGTTCCCTTAAATGCAAATAGTTGGTGGAAAAGCACTGAAACTATTTATTTTTGTATACGATTAATAGAATTCAGGCAAGGTTCTTGAAATCAGTTAGAAACCAAAATTTTTATACAAATGGCTAGATTATTACTCCTTTTTATTGCCGCCCTGCTACTCAACAGTGCATCATTAGTTGCACAGTCTGATCGTGTCGCGCATCCAATTTCAAGTGCTCACCTTGTGGGTATGGATGGTAAATCTGAGCTTATTTTCGACGAGCCTGTAACCGAAAGTTTTACAGTTGAGGTTCGTGACCTTACCGGTAAGGTGATGTTCATGCTTCGTTCGGAAATGAAAGATGAAAGCTGCCAGTCTATCGAACTTCCTATAGATAGCCTTAAAAAAGGTATCTACATGGTTCAGGTGGTTGGTGCAAGCGGTAAAACCAAAACATTGAAATTACAGCGAAATTAGAATTTTACTCCCCAGATAAGAGGCGGACCAATTGGTTCGCCTTTTTTGTTTTCGCACTAATTTGTTTCGACGAAAAAAGTGCGATAATCGCCCGGTTGCCTTAGAAACGGAACACTTATTTGGGTCGACGAACACATCCGTTCTTCATAAGGTGCAAACTGAATTAATTTACATCCGGAATTCAATTCGCGGCTTAGCGAAGATTATCTACACCTATCTAACCACCATCCTGATGGTCTGCCTGCTCCGTTGCTCCATCATAAGCTCCCGATCTTTTGTAAGCATGTTTACCGTTTTATCATCGTAATGTCTGATGGTCATCAGCGTGAGATTTTCATTGTATCTCACCTGATATTTAGCGCGCAATAATTCGAATAATTTTTCCTGTTTGTATTCATCCTTATCGATACAAATGGAAAAACTAATGGCAGAATTTTCCATTAGATTAACCCGAACACCCAATTCAGAGAGCAATTGAAAAATATCCCTCAGATCATCTTCTACTACAAAGCTAAAATCGCGTGTGGAGATAGAAACAAGTACCTGATCCCTTTTGAAAATATAACTCGGAACCAGATTGTCATATTCCACACTTTCCTGAATGACTGAGCCACTGGCGTCGGGATCTATGAATGATTTGATATAAAGCGGAATACCTTTGTTCTGAAGTGGCTTGATGGTTTTTGGGTGGATAACACTTGCGCCAAAATAGGCCAGTTCGATTGCCTCGCGGAAAGAAATTTTGTCGAGCTTCACAGTGTCCTTGAACCATTTCGGATCGGCATTGAGCATACCCGGAACATCCTTCCAGATGGTGACACTTTCAGCGTTGAGCAGATAGGCAAGAATTGCTGCGGTAAAATCGGAACCTTCCCGGCCAAGGGTAGTTGTGTTGCCCAAAGAATCATGGCCAATGAATCCTTGTGTTATAACGATATCTTTCTTTTCCAGGGTATCCAAAATATGATCGCGACCTATCTCACTTCCTGACCAATTCACACGGGCATCTCTGAAACGGTTGTCGGTTCGGATAAGCCGGCGCGCATCCATCCATGCGGAAGACAAATTGACTTTTACCAGATAAGCATTCACTATTGCAGTAGAAATCAACTCGCCATAAGAAACAATCCGATCGTATTCCCGATCGTAATCCGGACCAGATGGCGTCAAAAGTATTTCCTCCAGGTTGTCGAAGAGGTTTTCCATTTGTGCAAAACCACTTAACTCATTTTCGAATAATGCAGTACAAATATTTCTGTGGTAATCTTTAACTTCTTTGAAAACAGGTTTATAATCTTGTTTGTGAAAACGCGCCTTGTGAATTTGCTCCAATACATTGGTGGTTTTACCCATGGCGCTGATTACCACAACTAATTTTTCGCCGGTAAATCTTTTGAGAATATTGGCCACATTCTCCACTGCTGATGCTTCTTTCACCGAAGCTCCACCAAATTTAAAAACTTTAATCCGAGACTGTGCGTTCATGCGGCGAAGATAGTTGGGTCAAATTGGCCCGATAAAAGATTGGAATGATTAATTTAACTGAATGCGGCCATTGATCCATCCGGCGTCAAATTCTGCATCGAACTTTTTATAGAAGTCAATTGCGGTGGTATTCCAGTCGAGCACCTGCCAGCTCAGATTACTGAAATTACCTGATTTGCCGAATGAGATCATTTCGGCAAAAAGTAATTGTCCGATTCCTTTTCCCCTGAAGTTTTCGTTCACCACAATATCTTCCAGATAGAGGCACCTTCCCTTCCAGGTCGAATAACGCACATAATAAAGTGCGATGCCCACAATTTTTTGCCCCAATTCGGCCACAAAAAAACCGTAAGAGGGTTGGGGACCAAATCCATCCCTGAGCATTTCTGCCTCGGTATTGGTTACTTCATCAGGAGCCTTTTCGAAGAGTGCCAATTCTTTGATCAATTGATACACAGCGGGAATATCGACTTCTGTGCCCTTTCGGATCGTTGCTTTTTCCATTTCGCAAATATGAAGAATTTCGTGTGGTGAACAAGAAGTCACATTGAAAGCCAATTAGAAAGTGTGTTTTTTTACCACAGAGGAAATGGAGTAAACAAAGAACGTGTTTTCAAAACTCATTTTCCTTATTAAATCCGAGATTTATGGCTCCTGTCTTGTGCGCTGGGACACCTTGGCTAAGAGATTCCTCATTACAATGAGTTAAATGATAAAATATTTTTTTTAGAAATGGTGTTTATTCAATTCTAGAGAGCTGTTTTTGAGCTGGGACACCCAATCGCACAAAACAGGAGAAGTCACATTGAAAGCCAATTAGAACGTGTGTTTTTTTACCACAGAGGAAATGGAGTAAACAAAGAACATGTTGTCAAAACTCACGTTTATTATTAAATCCGGGATTTATGGCTGGTTTCTACAGTAAAATAAAGGTACTTGAGAGAAAATGGAATAGTCTCCTATTTATTCAAGCAAAACCAATTTTGCTGGTGAACAAGAAGTCACATTGAAGGCCAATTAGAACGTGTGTTTTTTTACCACAGAGGAAATGGAGTAAACAAAGAACGTGTTGTCAAAACTCACTTTTCTTATTAAATCAGAGATTTATGGCTGGTTTCTAAAGTAAAATAAAGGTGCTTGAGAGAAAATGGAATAGCCTCCTATTTATTCAAGCCAAACCAATTTTGCTGGTGAACAAGAAGTCACATTGAAGGCCAATTAGAACGTGCGTTTTTTTTTTACCACAGAGGAAATGGAGTAAACAAAGAACGTGTTGTCAAAACTCACGTTTATTATTAAATCCGGGATTTATGGCTGGTTTCTACAGTAAAATAAAGGGTACTTGAGAGAAAATGGAAGAGCCACCTATTTAATCAAGCCAAACCAATTTTGCTGACCTGGTGCGGGCGATTGTGCGGCTGGCAGTTAGCCGTACATTTGCGGCATGTCGAGTGTAAGATTAGAAAAAATAGGCGCCCTGATCAAAAAGGAACTGGCAACGGTGTTTCAGCAAAACATGAGCACCAGCTTCAATGGAATGATGATCACCGTAACCAATGTCCGGATATCGCCGGATTTAAGCATTGCCAAAGTTTATCTCAGTTTTTTTCCTTCTGAAAAAAAGACTCAAGGCCTGGCACTTGTTGAATCAAAAAATGGTTGGATCAGAAAAAATTTGGGAATAAGCATTGCCAAACAAATCAGGAAAATTCCAGAACTTCATTTTTATGTGGATGATTCAATGGATTATTTTCTGGAGATTGATCGATTGCTGAAGAAGTAAGTCCTTGAATATTTCATTTTTCATAGCGCGCCGACACCTCTTTGCCAAAAAGTCGAAAGGCATTATCAATATCATTTCGATGATTTCTATGTTGGTAGTAGCTTTTATTACTGCCGCAATGATTTGTGTAATGTGTGCCTTTAATGGGATAGATGACCTGGTAAAAAAACTTTTTTCCAATTTCGATACCCCTATTACGATCATTCCTTCGGAGGGAAGAATGTTTGCCGATTCGCTTTTGACAGATGATCAGCTCCGAAAAATTAGCGGCATAAAAGGGGTGAGTCGTGTAATCGAAGAAGATGCCTGGTTGAGTTTTCGCGACCACAATTGTGTGGCAACGGTTAAAGGAGTTGACAAAGATTTTGAGAAGTACTCTCCCATCGATAGTATGATCTACGATGGAGAATTTAAACTTGAAGATGACAGTTTCTTTTTTGCTCTTGTAGGACTTGGCGTGCGCAGCGAACTCAATATGCCCATCTTCGAACATGCGCCAACAGTAATGAATATCAACGCTCCCATTCGCGGCCGAAAATTATCTCGTTATAAAGAAGAAGCGTTTAATCGTGAAGCGGTAAATGTGAGCGGTATTTTTTCGGTCAATGCAGAATTGGATTCCAAGTACATCATATTACCGTTGCAGTTCACACGCAGTCTTTTTGGAATGGAAAAAGATATTTCTTCCATAGAAATTTACCTGGATAATGATGAGGACGCGGAAAGAATTGCTGGTGAAATTGCTGCGGCTATACCGAAAGAATTGAAGGTACAAACGCGTTATCAAAAAAATGCACTGGTATATCAGACCAATGCTACAGAGAAGTGGGCTACATTTCTCATTCTTCTTTTTATTCTGATACTGGCTTGTTTTAACATCATTGCTTCACTTACCACATTGATCATTGAAAAGAAAAATGACATATTTGTATTGAGTAGCGTTGGCGCACATTACACCAGCATAGAACGCATTTTTGTTTATGAGGGCATATTGATTAACCTCATCGGCGCACTTATTGGAACATGCCTTGGTATTGGGGCCTGCCTTGCTCAACAGCACTTTGAGCTGATCAAAATGGAAGGCGCCATGGTAGATTCTTATCCGGTGCTCATTAAATGGTTGGACGTAATTGGCATATTTCTCACTGTACTCACAGTGGGCTCAATATTTTCTATTACCCTGGTTCGCGCGCTGATGCGCAGATTTGCCGGCAACACGATGACAACGGAGGCCCCACTTATAAAATCCTGAGCCTATTTCATTGCTTCGGTGTACATCTTCTGAACTTCTGCCCAATTTATAATACCCATAAAAGCAGCGATGTAATCGGGCCTTTTGTTCTGATAATGCAAATAATAAGCGTGTTCCCACACATCAAGACCCAGCACAGGTATTCCCGGTTTGTCTACAATATTGCCCATCAAAGGATTGTCCTGATTAGGGGTTGAGGAAACAAATAGTTGTTTATCAGATCCTACAGAAAGCCATGCCCAACCGCTTCCGAATCGCGTTTTAGCCGCTTCTGTGAATTGTTTTTTGAAATCATCCATGCTACCAAATGCAGATTGAATGGCTATGGCGACTTCTGGAGTTGGTTCCTTTGCGCCACCCGGCTTGATCCAATTCCAGAAGCATGAGTGGTTGTAATGTCCGCCGCCATTGTTTCTCAAAGCCGCATCTTCCTTGCCTATAGCAGCACACAATTCTGTAATGGACTTTCCGTCGTACTTACCAGAAGCCACTGCCACAGCCTTGTTGAGGTTAGTAACATAAGCCTGATGGTGTTTGTCGTGGTGAATTTCCATGGTCATTGCATCAAGGGCAGGTTCCAATGCGTTGTTGGCGTAACCTAAGGCTGGTAAAGTAAATGCAACCGGTGAAATTGCCTCTGCAGCCGCAGCCGACGTAGCCACTGCCTTGCTATTTGTACAGGCCAGCATTGGAGAAACCAGTGCGCCCGCACCAAGTATACCGGCTGTTTTGAGAAATTCACGCTTCTTCATACTACTTCTGATTTATACCTTCAAAGGTATACTTTTTAATGAAATAATTTCCAAATGCCTTGTCAAACTTCGAAGTGACCCTTATCTACCCCAAAGTTGATGAACAAGAAAATGTGGGTTTTACACTCTGGCTTGAAATTTTCTCAGGCATTTACAGTTCTAAATTCACCGTTCGAAAACCAGTGAATATTATAAGTGTCATAAAGAAAGTTGCCGTTGCCCTTGGGGCACTTTTACTCTTGCTGGTTATTGGCATCTTTATTACGTTGCGTTATTATGAAGATGATATAGCCACTTATGCGTTTAAGAAAATACAGGAGTCGTGTAAAACAAAAGTTGACATTGGCAAAATAGACCTTGCCTTCTGGTCCTCTTTCCCTCGAGCTTCGGTAGAACTTAGCGATGTATACGTGGAAGAGACATTCGCCTCACACGACACCCTATTTGCATCGAAGAGAATATTGCTTGAGTTTAATCTCTTCGATCTGTTTAAGGGCAATTATAAAGTAAAGGAGATTTCTGCAATAGAATCAATTTGTCATTTGAAGCTGGATAAAAAATCTCAAGACAACTGGCACTTCTGGAATGAAGACAGCACTTCCGCCTCATCTTTTGAATTTGGTATTCGTGAGATCAATCTGGAACAAACTGCTTTTACTTACGAAGATGCATCTTCTGAGTTTTATCTTGATCTGCAGTCTAAAAAGTCCGGTTTTAGCGGCAATCTGTCGTTATCCAAATTCGATCTGGCAACCGATTTTATCGGCGTAGTAAATCATTGTATTGCTGATGGGGTTGATTATTTACCTGCCCGAAAATTCCAACTGAATGCCGATCTGTTGGCCGATCTGAATGAAGGCTCCTATACATTTAATGACGCCAAAATAAAATTAGATGCTGCCCCACTTTTACTCAGTGGTAATATTGAGCTTGGCAAAAAAAGACATCTCAACCTGCACCTAATAAGCGACGAACTCGATCTGGAAGATTTGCTGGAGAGTATTCCGGCCACATACTCCGAAACATTCAGAAAGTACAAACCATCTGGGGAGCTCAAGCTCGACGCCACATTGAACACCGAATTAGGAAAAAACAAAATTCCTATTGTGGATATTCAGGCCACCATCAATGATGGAGAAATCAGGCAATCCATTTCGGGAGCATCATTGGAAAATGTTTTTTGTGAAGCCAGGTATAGCTATTCCAAAGACAAAAATTTTCTTTCATTGCGAAAACTGAATGCAAATCTAGATGACGGATATGTAGAAGCCAATGGCACAATATCCATGCAAAAGGAAATGATGGCCGATCTTCATTTGCGCTCCCGACTTGAAGCGGAAGATGTGCGTGACTTTTTTAGCTGGGACACTCTGGAGGTATGCGAAGGGCAAATTATCGCAGAAGCCCATATCAAAGGAAATATTTCCAGGCCTGCTGCAGACAGTTCCATGAGATGGAAGTCGCTCGAAACATCAGGCATGGCCCAACTTACTGATGGTAAAATCAAGATAAAAAATTCGAATAGAGAATTTACCGGAATTGAGTCCAATATGACACTAGCCAACAACACAGCGACTGTTCAACAACTAAAAGGCTTAGTAAACGGCAGTGACTTTCTTTTGAACGGCACTATTGATAATCTCATTCCATTCTTTACTTCGCCCGACCAGGATCTTATTATGAACGCCAACTTTCGTTCAAGCCTTTTGGACTTCACTAATCTGGTCGAAACCACTTCATCCACAAGCAACAATCAGGATTACAAATTCAGCCTGCCAAAACGCGTCGACTTTAAACTCAATTCCAGCATCGATAAATTTATATTCAGAAAATTCGAAGCAACCAACGTGAAAGGAGTAGCACAACTTCAGGACGGAAAGTTTTTTATTGACCCTGTTTCCTTCGGCACTTCGGGTGGAAGTTTTGTAGCACAGCTCGAATTGTCAGAAGTCAATACTGAACTTTATAAAGTGAATGTACTGGCCAAATTAGAGAAAATAAATATTAGTCAACTCTTCACACAATTCGAAAACTTCGATCAGAAATTCATTCAGGATAAAAACCTGAAAGGAGAGGCCCACGCCACAGTGCAATTCAGAACCTTGCTCACGTCATCAATGTCCGTTCTCACCGATAAGATAGAAAGTCTGATAGACATATCCATCGACAATGGAGAATTGGTTGAGTTGGAATCTCTGCAGGAAATAGCTGCTTATCTCAGAGAAAATAAATTGGTTGCCCCCTTTGTGCATGCAGATAAATTTAGTGAAAAAATGAAAGACATTAAATTTTCGCGCCTGGAAAATATCATAGACATCAAGAATAGGGTCATTACCATTCCGAATATGGAGATTAAAAGTAGTGCTATGGACATTTCCATAAAAGGAAAACATACTTACGACAATGTGATTGACTATACGGTAGGATTTAACCTTCGCGATATATTGTTGAAGAAGGAGAAAGAGTGGCAAGAGGCAGACGATGGTCTTGGCAGGGAGATGTTTATATTCATGCGAGGCAATGTAGACAACCCAACATTTGGGCTGGATAAGACGGCAGCCAAAGAAGACAGAAAACAAGAAATTCAGGAAGAAAAACAAAGTGTAAAAGCACTACTCAAGGAAGAGTTTGGGCTATTTAAAAAAGACAAAGAGGTAGGAAGTTATACAGAAAAAAAGAATCCCGCAGAAACTTCTTCTACTACAATTGAATGGGAAGGATTTGACAACAATGAGGAGAAAAAGCCGGAACAACAGAAAAAACCCACTGTCAAAAAAGACGCTCCCAAAACAGACCCGGTAGCAGATAAGCCCAAAAAGAAAGTTCCGAAATGGCTACAGGAAAAAGAATAATCCGACTCTGCAAAAATGGAAAATGAACTCCCCGAATTATTTGTCAGAAGAATACACAATCAGTTTCCGGAAGAAGCAGATGCAATTCTGGCCTCATATGCACGCGATGCCAACACATCAGTTCAGCTAAACCCCACCAAGCCCGGCGCAGTTTTCAAAGGAGCAATAAAAGTTCCGTGGTATGAATATGGCAGAATGCTATCGGAAAGGCCTTCCTTCACACTCGATCCACTTTTCCATGCCGGTGCTTACTACCCTCAGGAAAGCTCTTCCATGATTATCGGGCAGATATTAGAACAATTGTATGGATCAAATCGCCACCTTACTTTTCTGGATGCCTGTGCAGCACCTGGAGGAAAGTCATTGCTGTTGTCTACCTTTTTGGGTAAAGAAGGCAGACTTATTTCGAATGAAATCAACAAGAGTCGTAATGCCATACTTCAGGAAAGCCTGACCAAATGGGGCATTCCAAATTTTATAGTCACCAACAGTGACACAAAAAAACTTGGCGAACTTCGATCCGAGTTTGACCTGATTTTAGTGGACGCACCTTGCAGCGGCGAAGGGCTTTTCAGAAAGGACATTGATTCCAGAGCGCATTGGTCGGAAGAAAATGTACACATGTGTGCTGTGCGCCAGAAGGACATATTGCAAGATCTTTTGCCCTCACTCAAAGAAGGTGGATACCTCATTTATTCCACTTGCACTTTATCTCCGGAAGAGAATGAAAGCAATTGCGAACAACTTCTTCAATCTGGAGATTATGAGTCAATAGAAATTGATTTGCAAGTAGATTGGAATATTCGCTGTATTCGAAAATCGGGATTGTATGCCTATCAATTTTTACCCAACCAGGTATTGGGTGAAGGATTTTTTGTCGGTGTATTTTGTAGAAAAACACCTTCACAGCGGTCATCAGCGGGTAAAGCCATGAGAGTATTTCAAGGCCTCACGCAAACAGAAAAAACAAGCATTAATAAAATTCTGGAAACAGAAGAAACATCATTGATCAATTGGGGCGGTCGTATTTTTCTAACGCCATTTTCAAGTGATAAGTTAAACCAATTTGCGCAACATGTGTATTTGAGTCTGCCCGGCCTGGAGTTGGGTGGCATGAACAGAACAGAGATTATACCAGCGCATGGTTTAGCGATGTGCGCTTTGAACACAAAGTATCCTAAAATCGAATTAAGTGAAGAGCAGGCTCTTCAATACCTCAGGGGTGATACTTTTCCGCTGGATGAAAAACCAGGATGGGCCATTGTTACTTTCAACAATTCCGCCCTGGGTTGGATCAAGGTAATGCCTCAACGATTCAATAATTACTACCCTAAAAACTGGCGCATCAGGATGCGATAGTCATATCCGGGGTTATTTATTTAACCGCAAGAATGGTAAACTCTGTTCTTCTATTGAACTGATGTTCTTCTTCTGTGCACTCTACATCATTCTTACATCTGTTGAGTAATTTTTGTTCGCCATACCCTTTACCAACCAGTCTGTTTCTATCAATTCCTTGCGAAACAATATAATCAGCGGCAGCCTTTGCGCGATCATCCGATAACTTGAGGTTGTATGCGTCGCTGCCGCGCGCATCACAATGCGAACTCAGCTCGATTCTCATCCCGGGATTGTCTTTGAGAATTTGTACGAGTTTATTCAACTCCAAAGCAGCATCAGGTCTGATATAAGACTTAGCCTTATCGTAGAAGATATTGTCCAGCCTCACAGTAACGCCTACGCCAAGTTCGAAAAATGAGAAATCATGTGAAATAATTTTCGCGTTTGGATCATTGGTATTGAACTCATATGTCAATCTCGAATAACCTTCAAGCGTACCTCCCGACATGTATTTTTTATTTGCTTTCAGTGGGAAAGAGTATTTCGAAGACTTGCCTATGATAAGGCTGTCCACTAAAACCAGAGACTTTCCAACAACCTCAAAGAGTCTTATTTTAGCTCCAATCGCGGCAGACTCATCTTTTTCGAAATATGCAATGCCGCTTGTCATTGCACTAATCTTCTTCATTTTGATGTCCATGCCGCTTAAGGTCTTCATCCTCGTATTGGTATTACTCTCAACCCTTCCCGGTTGATAGCCATCCTTCGTAGCCTCCACCGAAACTTTAGGAGCATGCGGCACATCAATCTTGTACTCACCCCGGTCATTCGTTCTTACCTCAAGGATAGAGCCGTCCTCATTGGTAACTTGAATGAGCGCATTGGAGATAGGCTTTAGTGTTTCTTCGTCCAGCACTGTACCCGAGACTTCAATCGTTGTTGGCGGATTCATTTTAAAAATGTAAATGTCGTCATCACCTTTTCCTCCAGCTCTATTGCTGCTTAAATAACCCTTATCCTGTGTACCAATACAAATAAATCCGAAATCATCCTTAGCCGAGTTTAAGGGGTAACCCATGTTTTTTACTTCTGAATCATCAAATATATTGGTCACAAAAATATCCAGACCTCCTAACGAGATCTGACCATCAGAAGAGAAGTACAATGTGCTATCGCTTACCAGAAATGGGAACATCTCGTTTCCAGAGGTATTGATTTTTTTCCCCAGATTTTTTGGCGCGCCCCAGGTTTCGCCTTCCTTTTTGCATACATAAATATCTGTTCCTCCATATCCACCAGGCATATCGCTCACAAAATAAATTGTATTACCGTCCTTACTCAGCGTTGGATGGCCTACGGAATACTCCTTGTTATTGTGAGGAAATTTCTGCAAGCTCTCCCAACTAATCCCCTCCTCATCGTTTATATATTTCGAAGAGTACATTCCAAGATTCAGTCTTCCCCTTTTCGACTTACTCAAATTTCCTCTGAGATAATTATTTCTTGTAAAAAAGATCATGCTGGCACCCGGTTGATACGAAATTGTTCCTTCGTGGTATCTTGAGTTTAATTCATCGCCTAGTAAAGACTCACTGCTCAGTGCGCTATCGCCTTTCATATCACAAGTGTAGATATTCAGGTAAGGTTGTTGATTCCAATTATATAGCCGTTGATTCTTTTTTTCGGCATCACCACGAGATGAGGAAAATATAAGTTTTCCTCCGATAAAAAACCCAGGTGCAAACTCCGATGCCTTGGTATTTACTCCAGCATTCCATACTTTATAAAAAGCCGAATCCTCCTTAATTTTAGTTTCAAAATCAGGCATTCCCACATACTTTGCCGCCACGTCATCTGCCGCACTTGCAGATATTATTTCATTGTATACCTGATATGCCTCTGCGAATTTCCCTTGCACCTTCAATACATCCGCCAGATGTTTCATATCCTTGATGTTTCCTTTGCCAGAACTTAGAATCATCTTATAATATCCTTCAGCTCGTGAATAGTTTTCCATGCGCAACTCACACTCTGCCACTCTTCTCAAGGCAATGGTATCCGTTTTATGCTTTGGGCTTGAAAGGACATCCTTATAGATTTCAGATGCTGTTTTAAAATCGAATGACTGAAAATATTTTTCAGCCAATTTGAGTTTAGCCTTTTGAGCATGCATCATGCCGGGCAGGCCTGCAAAGGCGAAGAACAAGAAGAGGAGTTTTATTACTGTCTTTTTCATTTCGAATCAATTATAAATTGTATGTTGCCTTTGATTAAAACCATCTTGGAGAGATATCTCCCGGATTTCCTTTTACCAAATCAAAGCCAAGCATGATCTCATGCGATCCATCGCTGTACTTTCTGATATCAGAAAGAGTAAGATCGTAGGCATATCCAATTTTAAATTTGTTGTTTATTTCGTATTGCAACAGAATACCCGTTGCATCTTGCCATCTATACATGGCTCCTACCCAAAGTTTATCATAGAACAGAAAATTAGCTGTTACATCGATTCCAGGAGGAGCTCCATTTACAGCCTTCACCAATATTGTTGGTTTGAACCGCAGATAATAAGACATGTCAAATACAGCCCCGGCAATAAGAAACATGTGCTGCCTTTCCTGGTTATTCAAAAAATCAGGAAGTTGTCCATCGATCAATTTATTCTTCAGAAGTTTTGGAATAGATGCGCCTACATAAAATCTGCGGCTGTAATACATTGCACCAAATCCAAAATTGGGCAGGGCTTTGCTTTGAATGTTAGCTGAAAAAGTATTGTCATCTTCAACCAAAGGATTCAGATCAAGAAGATTTGCTGAAAATAAATTCATGCCTGCCTTTAGTCCGAAGGCTAGGCGATTGTTACCCATAAAAATTCTATAACTGACATCTCCGTAAAAACCCGTTTGCTTTACAGGTCCATGGGCATCGTTGATAATTGTTCCACCCACACTGATGTTTTCCCAGGGAAGTGGTGCATGTACTGTAACACTTTGTGTGGTAGGAGCGCCCTTTAAGTTGACCCATTGCGAACGATGAATAGCCACAGCGCTCAATACATCTTTACTTCCGGCATATGCAGGGTTAATGCTTAATGTATTAAACATATACTGAGTAAACATTGGGTCCTGTTGTGCGCGCAATACAGAGGTACAATACATCAGTACCACCAATCCAAAAATGGATTTTTTCATTCGGGTAATATTTTTATTGAAACGATTCATTCTATCTCGCTTTGGTTAATTCGTATTATCTTCTTAAATAAACGAATCCTGAATAAGCATCCTCTCCATTGCCCAGATCAAGTACGTAATAATATGTGGATACGGGTAGTTCTTCGCCTAAAGTAGCAGAGTGACTTGACCTTCCATCCCATTGATTCTGGTAGTTATTCGCTTCGAAAATCAAAGCACCCCATCTGTTGAATATCTGTACACTATTATTGGGATAGCTTTGGATATTTGGAATAACAAACGTGTCATTCACTCCATCGCCATTGGGAGAAATTGCATCAGGTATTTTAAGTGTCAGGCAATCTCTTAATGTAATGGTCAATGTATCGGAAGATGATCCGCAAACCCCATTGTCGACATACCAAATCAAAGAACTTGTTACATCAACTAATTCTGTTTGTATTTCTCCAATAGAATTTACAAGAGCATTGCTATCAAGAGGATCGCTTAAATTAATCGGGCCTTCAATAATTTCCCAATACCCCATTGCGGGTGAATTAGCCGGTGATGCCGAAAGTTCGAATGAAGCAAACAAATGTTCACAAATCGAGCTATCCAATCCGGCAAAGGCTTGTGGCAAATCCTGATCATAAATTGTAATGCATAATGTATCTGCTGAAATGCCGCATGCATTATTGTCCACCGTCCAAACATAACAGCTCTGTCCGGGTGGAATGTTTGTAATGGTTGCTTCCGGTGATTCAGGATTAGTTATTATAACTTCATCAGGCGAAACAGGAGTCCAGGTTCCGGTAGCAAGACCTTGAACGGTTCCGACTAACTGACTTCCCTGAGTGATATATTCATTGATTGCACCACAGAAGGAACTATCCGGGCCGGCATTGGCATTGGATACTTGCGAATCATTAATATAAAACCAGATTGTATCTGACGTCATGGAATTCGGGCAAGGGCCATTATAAATTTGCCACACAAACGCGCTTTCATTCAAACCCAGATTACAAGCCTGTGTGCTAAAGGCTGAAGTGTCTGAAATAACTACCAGTGTATCACCCGCTATTTGCTCCCACCAGCCGAATGCGGGATCAATAGGTTGATTCCCTAACAGATCAACACATGCAGGTGGATCACAGAGATAAACATCTTCCGGAAGAATAGCTGAAGGAGACAATGGGTCAAATACACTTATTAAAAGAGAATCACTTGTAATGCCGCAAGGGCCGTTATCAATTTCCCACAACAGAATTGTGGTTCCAATATTCAAATCTGTCACCGATGTCAATGGATCAGATGAATTGGTAATGTTTGGCGGTGTGTTTCCCGGATAAGAAAGCACTGTCCAGATTCCGCTTGCCGGGAAAACAGGGGCATTGGCGGCGGTGAAAACAGAGTCGATTGGTGAGCAAAACTCCTGATCGGGTCCTGAGTTAGCAGGTGGTGCTGTATAGTCATATTGAAAAAGCGACACCGGATCAATACTTTCGGGATTGCACGGTCCATTGTACACATGCCATTCTAAAGTAAATACGCCGACAGGCAATAAATTCACTACTGCATTATTATCGGTAGTATCAGAAATTACTCCGCCTCCCAAATCAATTACATGCCAGTAACCATATGAAGGAAGAATTGGATCTATAGCGTCAAGCACTATAGAATCATTGGGCGCGCACAGGCTGGCATCCAGCCCTCCATTCGCAACCTGATTGATATCCGGATAAACAACCACGTTTACTGTATCACTTGTAATGGCATTCTCACAAGGGCCATTATCAATAGTCCAGACAAGAGTATTGATTCCAATCTGCAAGCTGGTAATTGTGGTTTGAGGATCATGTAAATCAGCAAGTGTTCCACCACCCGCTATAATTGTCCACGTACCTTCAGCCGGGAAAATTGCACTGTTTCCATTCAATGGAGTTGAATCTTCGGGTTCGCATAATTCGATAAGTTCGCCCGCATCTGCTGGCGGCTGTCCCTCGTCATATACCCAAACACAAACTGTATCAGAAGGCGGGAAATCGTTACAAGGACCATTGTAGAACGACCATGTAAAACAATTGATTCCAACAGGTAAATCTGAAATAACAGTTGTTGCACTGTCTGGCGACTCAATTGTACCCCCACCTTGAATAGCAGCCCATGTGCCGTAGTTGGGATCAAGAGGCTGTGTGCCAATTACGGTGACGGAATCTTCAGGTGTGCATATGTAAATATCATCACTTACTTCAACTGTAACAAGGGGAGGAAATACTTTGATGCAAACCGTATCTCTGGTAATTCCCTGCGGACAAGGTCCATTGTCTACTTCCCATTGGAAACATTGTGTTCCAATACAAAGCCCTGTGATAAGAGAATTGTACGATCCAACCTGATCTATTCCAATGGTTTCGCAACCATCAATTTGCGACCAGATTCCAAGTGCAGGGAAAGTAGGCTCGAGTCCGTTCATATTTACCTGATCTTGTGGAGAACAAATTTCTATTTCAGGACCAATGTTAGCGTCTGCATCCGGATTTGTTTCATCATAAATAAACACCGACATAAAATCAAAAGAAGAACCACATGCGCCGTTGTTTACAGTCCATTTAAAGAGATTCTGACCAATTGGAATACCGGTAAATTCCTGAAATGGATCATGCGGCAATGTGGCATTCAAAGGTAAAATCGGATTATTCGGAAAGTGTTCCCAGGTTCCCACGGCTGGAGAAGTGGCGGGTAATGCAGCCTGAACATGTGAATTTATCGGCGAACAGTAAAATCCATCAGGACCCGCCTCCGCTACCGGAGCATCGCCATCAAATACTTCTACCAGCATTGTATCCTGCAGAATACCGCAAGTTCCATTTGATACACTCCAGACAAATTGGTACGTACCAATGGCGAGTCCACTTACATCGGTTATATTCGAATTTGGGGTAGCAAGAACCGCTGTGTTTGGCCCGCTTACCTGTATCCAGATTCCAAAAGCAGGAAGCGATACTACCGAACCATTCAGGGTGGTTGTGGGCGATGGGTCAATACTTGTTGCGCATAATTCAATATCAGCACCGGCATCTACAGGAGGTAATCCACTATCGAAAATTTCGATAACAAGCGTATCCGAAGTTAGTCCGACTCCACAAGAATCATTGTCAATTGTCCAAATGAACTGGCTGATTCCTGGAGTCAATCCGGAAATGGTTGTTATGGCCTCAGTACTATCCGTAATAATTCCTGTTGAGCCTGATACTATAGTCCAATAGCCAACGGCAGGAAAAATGGGTGAGTTTGCAGCCGTAATTATGCTGCTTTGCGGAGTACAAATCTGAATACTGTCGCCTGCATTTGCGGCCTCCTGAGCTGAATCGTAAATTAAGACAGTCACCTGATCGGTAGTATTGGTATTGGAACATGGTCCATTATAAACCTGCCACTCGAATGTGTAAGCGCCGGTTGTCACACCGGTGATAGTTGCCTCAGGATTATTTATATCAGAGAAATTGACAAGTGGATCAAACGGAACTACCGACCATGTACCTACTCCAGGAATATCTGGCACTGCAGCGGCCAGAGTAATAGAATTAGCATCACAAAGTGACTGATCGGGTCCTGCATCTGCAACGGCTGCATCAGGATCGTACATGGTTACCAATAGAGTATCGCATGTAGCAGCGTTCGGACATACACCATTGTAAATACACCATTGCAACTCCTGAATTCCAACAGGAATATCAGATATCAATGTCAATGGGTCATTCAGATTTGAAATAACCAATCCGGAAGCATTGATGTCAGTCCATTCTCCATAACCCGGAAGTATAGCGGCATTACCAGACATAACCAATGAGTCAAGCGGAAGACATAACTCTACATCCAATCCTGCATTAGCAGGTGCTGATGTCTGGTCATATATTGTAATAACCATTTCATCACAAGTAATTGGTCCACATGGTCCATTGAAAATACACCATTGCAATGTATAGCTTCCCGGAATTAAGCCACAAATTTCAGTGGCCGGATCATTCACGTCCGCTATAATAGTTGTACCTCCGCTGGGTTGGGCCAAAATGGTCCATGTACCCTGGGCCGGGAAAATTGTAGGATTACCGGCCATGAAAGCACAGTTCGTAAGGCTCGAACAAAGATCCTGATCAGGACCGGCGTCAGCAGCAGGTTGGTCTACATCGTAAACAAATACACTCATACAATCTGTTGTGGTAGGTGGAATACAATTTCCATTCGAAATTGTCCAACACAAAATATTTTCCCCTACCGGTAAATCACAGACATCGCTGGTTGTACTGTCCGGATTGAATATTGTACCGCTACCCTGATCTACAGTCCAAACGCCGGTGGCAGGTGATATGACGTTATTTCCATTCACCGTTACACAATTTGAAGTACTGCAAATCGAAGTATCTGCACCTGCAAATGCCGGAGGTTGATTTATATCGAACAAATCAATACAAACAGTATCGCGAGACAATTCATCAGCCAGACAATCGCCATTGTATATGGTCCACTGCAAACAAATGGTGCCTTGTTCTAGATTGATAATATCAGTATCTGGATTATTAATATCGATAATATCTGCACTTCCGGAAATAACGATCCAGGTGCCATAGCCCGGGCTAAATACGGCTTCTGCGTCCATTTGAGTGGAACTGGTTGGCGTACAAAGTATCTGATCTGCACCGGCATATGCCTCTCCCTGCCCACTGTTATATACGGTAACAGTCATGGAATTTGCCTCAGAGCCACAGGCGCTGTAATTCAGCGTCCATGTAAACGTATAAACTCCAATAGCAAGATTGCTCACTGCTGCGTCCGGATCATTCAAATCTGAAAAAACAGGTACTGTTGGTCCGGTGGCGCTCCACGTGCCTTCTCCGGGGACTATTGCCGGACTTGCATTCATGATTGTTGTACTTGTGGGTGAGCACAATTCCTGATCGGGTCCCGGATCAGAAGGGGGAAATCCGCTGTCGAAAATATTAACCTCAACATCATCAAAAGTGATGGGTGGTGCACAAACCCCATTGTTGATGGTCCATCGGAAAACATAACTTCCGACAATTAAATTTTGTACCAACGAATTATACGAATCAGGCGAAATAATATTGGCCACTGTTGGGCCACTAATTTGTGTCCATGTTCCTACGGCAGGTGAAATTGTTTGATTACCTTCCATTAATGTGCTGTTTTGTGGCGTACAGATATTCTGATCTTCACCGGCGTCAGCAGCATCCTGATTTGAGGAATACACATTTACGCAAACTGCATCGAAGGTAATTCCGGGAGGACAAGTTCCATTGTCGATAGTCCATTGAAAACAGTTTATTCCAACGGGGATATTCGTTATCAAGCTTGTGGGGCTCGTTGGATCTACAAAAGTACCTGCACCAGTAACAATGGTCCAGAGCCCGGTAGCTGGTCCTACAGGCGCATTTGCCACCATGGTCGCCTGATCGTCGGGCGAACATAAACTTTGGTTGTTGCCGGCATTGGCCACAGGGGCTCCATTCAGAAATACCTCCACCAATACCTGATCTGAGGTTATTCCATTGGCGCATGTACCATTGTCTATGGTCCATTCCAGTATATAACTTCCTACAATCAAACCGCTCAAAGAAGACGTTGGATTGTTGATACTTCCAAATACAGGTATATTGGGGCCGCTGATAACTGTCCATGTACCCACGGCGGGTGATATCACAGAGTTTGCTCCTAATGTTGTAGAGTTTGTGGGAGTACAAAGTGCAATATCCGTTCCTGCATTCGCATCTCCCTGACCGTCGTCGTACACTCGAACTTCAACAATATCTGAGGTAGTGGGTGGAATGCAACTTCCATTGGTTACAGTCCATTGGAATCTATATGTTCCAACTATTAAACCCTGCAACAATGTTTGATTCGTTGTAGGTGTTACAATTATGGCCGTATTCGGACCAAGAATTTGTGTCCATACGCCAGTAGCCGGACTTTGTAAAACATTGCCCGTTATTGTAGCCTCAGTTACTGGTTCGCAAATTTCGACATCTGCACCGGCATTGGCGGCCAACTGACTGTTATCAAACACCTCTACAATCATTTGATCGAAAGTCAATGTAGGGCTGCATGCTCCATTGTCTATAGTCCACGTAAAAGTATAAGTGCCAATAATAAGCCCTGTTACAGTAGTATTAGGTGAATTGATGTCGCCAAACAACGGAGTATTAGGTCCTGTAAATGTCCATGTGCCCACGGCGGGATTTGTTACAGCATTGCCCGCGAGTGTTACAGAACTGGCAGGAGAACAGATAGACTGATTTGGGCCAGCATTGGCAGGAAGTTGTGTATTACTGAAATATTCCAACTTAACAATATCTGAAGTAACGCCACAAGCACCATTATTGATCGACCAACTGAACTGGTATGTTCCGGGAGTTAATCCTGACACCACAGCATTCGGTGAATTCGAAGGAGTAATTGTCGGAATATTGGGTCCGGAAAGCACCGTCCAAAGTCCAGTGGCCGGAAAAACCAATGCGTTACCATTCAATTGAACTGTAGATTGGGTGCTGCAAGCTTCTATATCCGGGCCAGCATTGGCTGCTGGTTGTGTGGTATTTGTAACCGTCACACTTACCTGATCGGTTAATTGAATTGGTGTAGTGCATGGACCATTATAGATTGTCCATTGATAAATATTTACTCCAATAGGAATGCTCGATACTGTCGTAAACGGAGAATTGGGTGTGCCAAAAGTGCCACCGCCACTTACGATAGTCCAGACGCCAGTTGCTGGTGCCACCAAATTATTTGCCAGTAGACTTGTGTTATTGCTCGTGCTGCACAATTGCTGATCAGCCCCCGCATTAGCTGCGGTCTGACCGGGACCAAAAACCCTTATCTGTAATACATCTGAGGCAGTTCCACATGGGCCATTGTTTACGGTCCAGGTAAAATTATGTGTGCCTACCGGCAAGCCGGAAACCACACCGGTAGGGCTGTTCGCCGGAACCACGGCAAATGGTCCTGTCCAGGTGCCGACAGCCGGACTTAAAGTCGGCGTGGCTCCCATGGTAACCACTACCGGGCTAGCACCGGCACAAAACTCTTGATCAGGGCCGGCATTGGCAGTAGTTCCTGCCGTTGAATACAAGCATACCTGCACATCATCGAAATAAGATCCACAAAAACCATTGTTCACAGTCCATCTGAAAACATTGCATCCGACACCGAGATTTGTAATTACAGATGTTGGACTATTCGGAGAAACAATTGAACCACTTCCTGAAACAACAGTCCATGTTCCTATTGCCGGCGCAGGTGCCGGAGTAGCGGCCATCGTGGCTGCATTAGTAGGTGTGCACCACGCCTGATCTGGGCCTGCATTGGTGGTGGTGATGAGACCATTGTACACATTGATAACCATTTGATCGGATGTATTCGGGCTACATCCGCCGTTACTCAAAGTCCAGGTCAAAGTATAAGTGCCGGTAGTAAGGCCTGTTACAGTGGCTGTAGGACTAGACAATGGCGAAATGGTAGGTCCGGCCGGAGTGATTGTCCATGCACCGGTACCCGGAACAACTGCTGCGCTCGCCGCCAAAGTGGTAGTAAGTGGAGCGCCGGTAAAACACAGGCTTTTATCAGCGCCTGCATCCGGCAACGGCTGCGACACCGGGAATACCCTTATCGTCACTTCATCGAAACTGTTGTTATTGGCACAAGGGCCGTTGCTCAATGTCCATCTGAAAGTATTAATACCCACACTCAATCCGGAGACGCCTGTAGTTGCAGAATTTGCATTGACAAAAGAGCCTGTGCCCGCTACAACAGTCCATGTTCCAAAAGCAGGAGCAGGCGGAGCAGTGGCTGCCAGTGTGGTGCTGTTATCCGGTAGGCAAATATTCTGATCTGGTCCTGCGTTTGCCAGCGTTGTCGGGCTATATACATTAATACAGACCTGATCTGTACTGGATCCGCAAGGCCCACTGGTGATTGTCCAGTTAAAACAATAAGTACCGGGTGAAGTCAATCCGCCGATCGTGGCAGATGTGGCACCCGAAGGTGTCAAAGTTGGAACAACAGGGCCGCTCACAAAGGTCCACTGGCCGGTATTGGGCGCCACCAAAGCATTACCAGTAAGCGTTACATTGGTAAAAGAACCTATACATCTGGACAGATCTGGTCCGGCATTCGCAACTTGAATACTCGGATAAACAGCAATCCACATTGTATCTGCCATCTCTCCTCCCGGGCAGGCACCATTGCTAATGGTCCACTCAAACATGTTGTATCCCGGATCAAGCAAACACACCTGAGCCAAAGGGTTATTGATATTAAAAATCGTTCCGGCACCGCTTAGAATCTCCCAGGTACCGGTAGCGGCAACCCCAGGGCTATTGGCGCACATGGTATAGCAATTCACCCCGCACAATACTATCGTATCAGATGGGCTACAAGTATTTGCATCAGGTGGTGGTGGTGTTCCGGAATATACATAAACCGTAACTGGTTTTAGTTTTGTGGTACAGGGATAATCCTGATGCCATACATATATATTCGATCCCAAACTGAGGTTTGTAACGTTAATGGTCGGGCCACCAGCCTGATCTACACCGGGAATAGCGGGAGAGTCAAAACCTCCTGTAATAATACCCGTTCCACTTTGTTTTGTCCAATATCCTGTAGCCAAAGGGTCTGCACCAATAGCAGATAATGTGGTGAAGTTGGTAGGAGCGCAGAGTTCCTGATTGACACCGGCATTGATTGGAGTACCTGGGTTTACTACAGTAATTCCAATAGTAATGGTGCCGGTTTGACCCAGGTTATTGGTAACGGTGAAAGTAATAAAATCAGTTCCGGTAAATCCGAAAGGAGCTATGTACCTGAAGCATCTTGGAAAAGGATTGGATGGTGGAGCAATGGTAATTGCCCCGTCATTTCCGGTAAATGATGTAATGGTGTGAGTTGTTCCCGCGCTGGTAACCAAAAGGCAATGATCCAAACCGTCGCCCTGACACAATGCTGTATTCAGCGTATAACTTGTTACACCCACGGTACTGGGAGGTGTGGCGTTTGCGGGCGAAGTGAAAGTAAGTTGAGACCACGAAGACTGCGTGACAAATACAAAAGAGAGGCAAACCAATAGATTGCGTAGAAAGTATATCATGTTAAATACATTTTTAGTCGCCATTATCAGACAACCAGGTATTAATCAATAGTTATATTTAAGCCAAAGGCGGCATACGCAAAGTTCCATTTAATGTTTCATTCATTAAGTCATTAATAAACAAGATTTCAACACGGCCTAGTTTAACTATGCATTAATGCCAGACCTCAATACAAGCCAGCAGCACTTCGTAACTCTTTTTCGTCAATATTTTCTGGTGTAAAGGCAGAGGTTGATTTCATTCACAACAATAAACAGCGCTTTCTGGTAATGCGATTATGTCAATGGCTTGGCTCATCAGAGAATGCTTTCTATTCGACTGAAAAAAAAGACCCGCTGCGGTAATGCAGCGGGTCTGATATTCTTTGACCTTTTTTTGAGCTTAGTGCTGAATTACCACAAGGTGGTGTTCAACCAATTCTCCAGTAATCAATTCGATTGAATAATTACCCGAGGACAAATTCTGGGTATTAATCTCGTAATTGTTTCCAAGAGAAATGAAGGCTTGTTCAGCAGATACAGTTCTACCTGTGGCGTCGATGATTCGAATTTGAACCATCTCGTTTGAGGTTTGACTTGAAATAATCAGCTTCTGATTTGCCGGATTCGGATACAACATGAAACTACCCGCCTCAATTTCCTGCACATTTGGATAAACACAAGAACCATCGTCGATAGTAGCATTTTGGTTGTAGTTCAGTGCATTCTGGTCTGTACATCCATATACGCCGCCCATTGAGCAATCCACATTTTGTGGTTGTGATGTCAGGAAGCAGTCGATGGTATTGGAGGTAACTTCAACCACCACCGGAGTTCCGATAGGGAATGGCCCCATTGTAAACGAGCCGGTCAAACTCATCACCTGTTGTTGGTTGTTTCCGCTGTTTGTAATGGTGTATGGCGACCCATTGCCCAATTGGCTTACTTCTACATCTACATAGAAGTTTTCCAGATCACCTTGAACGCAATGTGCATCGTAGAAAACAGAAGGCCAAATACAATTATAAATACAGCCCTGATTCACAGTGGCCAATGGGTTATAGTTCAAAGCTGTCGGATCAGTGCAACCGGTAATGCTTCCGAATACACAAGAGCCATCATCTATGGTAGCAGTTGGATCATAGTTCGATGCAGAAGGATTTGTACAGCCCACACAAGAAATATATTCGCAAGAGCCGTCATCAAATTGTGCGGTTTCATTGTAGTTACAAGCATCATTATCTGTGCAGCCTATGAGTGAGTTGTATATACATGAACCATCATTGATGGTTGCAAGAGGATTGTAATTCAAGGCCGTTTGATCGGTGCAACCCAATATTTCGTTGTTGTCATCACAACCATTGAATGGAGGCAATTGACCGTCGCACACATTATAAGGATCCTGGTTTGGAGCACCGCTAATGTCGCCACAATCATAACCCCACTTGAGGCAGTTGAAGTTTACAAATTGTCCATTCCACTCGTAGAATCCATTGTCTGCAAAGCCATCGCCCAGCCAGGCTGCAGCGCCAATAGAATGCTGTATCCCTTCACAGTCACAGATCGTAACTTCATTGGAGCAATCACCTGTTGTGAAATTATAGAGATAGGACACTGCACCGTCATTTGTTACATAATACACCGAGTACAATGAGTTAGGGCTCAGGTTATTCCAGTAGCCTACATCGCCATTGCCCCAGTTAAATGCTGTTACATCTTGCTCAACATAATCAGCACCCTCAACGGAATACCAGATACTTGACACAGTACATGGCCCGTTAAAATCGAATGTAAACATCATGGATGGCAACAGTGGCTCGCCATTTTCGCTTTGACATGGTCTCTCCTCCAACTCCCATAAAAGATTATCACAAAACGTCTGGGGACCTACACAGAATTCTTCGGTAAAGATTGAAGTAAATGCATCTCCGTTCTCAAGGAAAAAGTATTGATTTGTTCCGTAATCATACACACCAAAGGCACCCATGGATGTGCACTGAGGAGAGTCCATACCATCATCAAATGCATCGGTAATACTAAAGCTATAACAACCGGCAGGAAGACATAGACCAAAAGTATATTGGGTATATTCTTCGGTGAAAGTTTCAGAACTTGCGCCAAATACAAGATTGCCGTCTTCGTTGTACAGATAAATTGACGTCTCCCCAGGGTAGCAATCTGTAATTACGTCCAGATCGACGAAGTAACAGAACTCATCCACACAACCATTTGCAGGTGGCAGATTACCGGAGCACACTCCAAATGGGTCATAATAATATTCACCAGGAAGTAAACCATCACCACAATCGAATGCCCAAGTAGCACAGCTAAAGTCAACAGGAATGGTTCCATTCCAGTATGAATCGCCTTCATCCAGATAACCATCACCCAACCATGCATCTACAGCCTCAATTGGAACTTGATTACCGGCACAATCGCATACAGTAATTCCGCTTTCACAAGAGTTAGTAAAGAAATTCACTTGAGCCGAGATGCTTCCATCGGAAAGCACATAATAAATTGTATAAGCTGCGTCTTCGATGTTAAATAAAAGACCCATTGCATCACCAGAAGTGTAACCAAATGCCGAGAGATCCAGATATTGGAAAGTTCCGCCATCAACAGAGGTATAGATTCCTTCTACGGTACAATCTCCGTTATAAAAAGGGATGATATCACCTGAAGGAACAACGTTTCCGGGACTAACTTCCAGGCATCCTGAATCGTTATAATCTATAAGAAGGTTAGAGCATGTAATTGGATTGTCGCAATCGCCAGTATAATATGCGTATATATCAGAGGTTGTTCCATCGCTTAATTCGAAGTAGAAATCATACTCTGCATTGTCAAGTGGGAAAATAATTCCAATTGGTTCACCGGAAGTAAAACCACCATTTAATACAAGCTCATTGTAGGTGCCTCCATTCACATTACTCCACAAGCTCAACACCTCGCAGTCGCCCGTGTAATAAACATATAAATTTACGCTTTCGTCGGTTCCGTCACAGCCCAGGTATTCATAAGTTACGTCAGTAACAACACACGAAAGATCAGAGCAAGATCCGGTTGAGTATGTATACACCGGCGAAACAGAGCCATCTGAGAGTTGGTAATAATAAGTGAAGAGTGTAAAGTCAGATAACAAACCAATGGTAATAGGATCGCCTGAGTAATATGGCCCAAAGGATGGAACAACTTCAACCCATCCACTACCATCATTGAACCACATCGTGGTGACCTCGCAGGTACCTGTAAAAAATGGTGTGAAATCTACATACTCATATTCATTGAGGCATGTGTTATAATCGCTGAAAGAGTTGGTGAAGTCACAAGCAATAAAATCGCAGACTCCAGTATCATAAGTGTACACATCGGACAAAGATCCATCGGTCAATTCGAAATAGAAATCATAAGTAGCATTGTCTGCCGGGAATAGCAATTGCATAGCATCTCCTGAGGCAAAACCAGGAGCCATAATCAACTCCACAAATGGACCTCCGTTATACGAATTCCATATACTGTATACTTCGCACGCTCCTGTATAGTAAGCATAGATATCTACCACTTCATCGCCATCCTGACAACCAACGTAATCATAAGCTGCATCGTAAGTATTGCAACCTCCCCCGCATGAAGATTCCTGTGTAACGCTGATGGTTCCGCAAGTAGTATTGGATACACAATTATACAAATCCACCAAAGCGCGAACAGTTCCTGTGAAGGTGGCCGTCCACATTATCGACTCATTATCCCCGCAATCATCATCACTGTAAGCGATAAAAGCACCACCTGAAGTGTACAGCGTTAGTTGTGAGTCCCAGCTTGTGCCACATGTTTCAAAAGTGTAGGTAGCACCCTCGCAGACGCTTACGTTCACGTATTCTCCCCCCCAAATACAAGATCCTATTTGCGTATCACCTGCAAAAAAAGGTGTAAGATCATCGTAATACGTATTGTTATTTAAACAACCTGCAACCGGACATGCGGTTTCCTGTGTACAAGACAGTGCAACACATGTGATGTTAGATTGACAATCATACTCGTCTACTAAAACCCGTACGACGCCAGTAAAAGTAGCTGTCCAGTTCAAATAAGAACCATTAAAACCATCGGCACAGCCATCATCGTCAAAGTCCAGATAAATACCTGTAGATGAGTAAAGAGTGATTTGGGTATCAAAGTCCGGAAAACAAGTGCTGAACGTGTAGTTCGCCCCTTCACAAACTGATACTGTACAATACTCGCCGGCATACATGCAACCGGAAGTCTCGGTTCCTAATGAACCAACAGACGTCGGAGTTATATCCTGAAAAAGCACATTGTTATTAGTGCACTGAGCATTAGCATCCATTTGGAACAATGCGGACAGAGCGACCAAACAAAAGAATAAAATTTGTTTTTTAACTCGGGTAAAAATTTTCATGTAGTTATAAATAAGGGTTCAAAAAAAAGCAGGCGAAAGTAATGCTAAAACCCATGCTTAGCTATGGCGAATTAGTTAAAATTCAAATCTTGATAAAAAAAATTAGTCTCGGTAAAACTCTCCAAATGAATATGCTGCATACTTTTCGCAAAAGAACCATAAGATTAGGTCGCCTGAATTACCTTTGAAGCCGAGGGTGTCAGTACTAGATAACATACAAAAACCGATAGCGGAAGAAATGAAGGAGTTCGAGAACTACTTCAGGAGTGCTATGCGCAGTGATAATATGCTGCTCGACAAAATTACCCATTACATCATCAAGAGAAAAGGGAAGCAAATGCGGCCCATGTTTGTTTTTCTCAGCAGCAAGCTTTGCGGAGGAGTTACTTCATCCACTTACAACGCCGCTTCATTGATAGAGCTCCTCCACACCGCCACACTCGTGCATGATGATGTAGTGGACGATGCCAATACGAGGCGTGGTTTTTTCTCTATTAATGCCCTATGGAAAAACAAAATCGCAGTTTTAGTAGGGGATTTTTTGCTTTCAAGGGGATTGATGATGAGTGTGGACCACAACGAATTCGAATTGCTTCGGATTGTATCCAATGCCGTTAAGGAGATGAGCGAAGGCGAGCTTCTTCAACAGGAAAAGTCAAGGCTTCTGAATATAACCGAAGAAGTTTACTACCAGATTATCACCCAAAAAACAGCTTCTCTTATTGCAGCTTGTTGCAAAAGTGGAGCTTCTGCTGCCAAAACAGATCAGGTGTCCATTCAAAAAATGCATGACTTCGGATTGAATGTGGGACTGGCATTTCAAATCAAGGACGACCTTTTTGATTATGGATTAGGTGATGATATTGGAAAGCCCACGGGAATAGACATTCAAGAGAAAAAAATGACTCTGCCCTTGATATATACCCTTCAAAAAGTAGATTCAACGGATAGAAAAAGACTCATCAATACTGTAAAAAACCACAATACCAATCCGGCAAGAGTAAAGGAACTGCTCCAGGTAGTAATGAGCAATGGCGGAATAGAATATGCGATGAAAAAAATGGAATATTTTCGTGACAAGGCATTGGAGATATTGAGTACTTTTCCGGAAAATGAGGCCAGAAAATCGCTGTCGGAGTTGGTTCATTACACGATTAACAGAAATAAATAATACCCCATGCGCACACTTTTAAGTTTGCTTCTTTTGAGTTTCGTGCTTTTTTCATGCAAGAACAAATCCGTTCCCAATGCCAAAGAATTGCTTCAGATTGAAAATGCCACACCTTCAGTACAAGCAACCTATCCGGATGGCAAGGCCAAAAAAGTAATTTATAACGACGACAAAAACACCAAGGTAGCCGAAGTAGATTATCATTCTAACGGAAACCGCTACAAGGAGTGGCATTATGCAGAAGGCACAAAGAATGGCGAATCGTATTCTTATTATGAAGACGGCACTTTGTGGAGCATGAACACCTTCAAGAATGATATTCTCAACGGCCCATATAAAACCTTTCACTCCAATGGTCAACCGGCCATTATAGGCCAGTACGCCAATGGCTATGAGGAAGGCGAGTGGATGTTCTATTACGAAAATGGAAAACTCAATACACTCGGCGCTTACGAAACGGGCAATAAAAAGGGAATCTGGTTAAGCTATACTATAGAGGGGCAACTGGTTTCCGAACACGATTATTCAAAGTAGAGCAATACTACGGCTTCCACATCCTTCTGTTAGCATCCTCATTCGAATTTCAAATCCATTCGGGGTTCTGAAAATATTTTTGGAGCAGGCAAGGTAATTGCCTCGCATCTATGATCATGTATTATCGTTCAATTTTAATCGGATTGGGTTTTCTATCCCAGTTCACCGCAGCCAGTGGAGCGCCCACTGTGCGCATGGATTATATCAACACCTGGAAAGCTGAAGCCATTTATCAGATGGTACTTCACAAGATTCCGGCAAGTATTACTCTTGCACAGGCAATTCTGGAAAGTGGCGACGGTAGTAGCCGTCTGGCCCGCGAAGCGAATAACCACTTTGGAATTAAGTGCCACAATGATTGGAGTGGAGATAAAATTTATGAAGATGACGAAACCAAAGGAGAGTGTTTCAGAAAATACGATAATGCGAATGAATCCTTTGAAGACCACTCACTTTTCCTTAAACGCAAGCGATATGAATCACTATTTCAACTGGATGTTGACGATTATAAAGGCTGGGCAAAAGGACTGAAAGAATGCGGCTACGCCACCAATCCTAAATATCCTCAGTTGCTTATTGGTATTATTGAAGAGTTTGGGCTTCACGAATATGATGATGAAGGTTTACGGTACATCAACAAAGGTCAGGTTCCGGCAAAACCTTCTGCCAGAAAAGGTTCTACGGCCGGCAGCAAAGACAGCAACAAAAGCACTGCATCCAAATCAGCTAAAAACGCAAAAGAAACCGAACCAAGAGAAATTGTGCTCAGTCACAACAGATCTGTAGAGTTGAGCGACAACAGGATTAAATATATCCTGGCCAAAAAGGGAGACAGTGCAGAATCCATAGCCAAAGACCTGGATCTGAATGCATGGCTGATCAAAAAATACAATGACCTCGGACCCAACGACGAAATCAAAGAAGGTCAGACCATTTATATTCAACCCAAGCGCGGTCGGGGAACCCAGGATACCTGTAAAGTTCAAAAAGGCGACACCCCGTGGTCCATTTCGCAGAAATATGGAATCAGGCTTACCAAGCTCTGCAAGCTGAATGGAATAGACAAAACTTCCGACCTCAATTCCGGTAAAACCCTCAAGCTCAGGAAATAAAAAAAGCCCCGGAGATTATCCGGAGCCTATTTTATGTTGCCCGACCAGGGTTCGAACCTAGACTAACTGAACCAAAATCAGTTGTACTACCATTATACTATCAGGCAATAACCTTCTTTCGAAAGCGAGTGCAAAGAAAATGCAACGGATTGAATTCCACAACACTTTTTTAAAACGCTTTACTTTAGCGCCTCCAATTCCTTTATAACCAGTGAAAAGAATTCTGAATTATATTAATGGAAGCCTGATTGAACCCCTTTCAGGAGCCTATATTGACAATATTAACCCCTCCACAGGCAAGGTTTACTCCCTGATTGCCGATAGCGACGACCGGGATATTCAGCTTGCGGTAGAATCTGCGGAAAAAGCATTTCCGGTATGGAGTAATACCCCCGCTTCTGAGCGCTCGGCCATATTGGTAAGAATTGCAGACCTTATCAAAAGGGATGAACATCGCCTGGCAGAAGCTGAGTCCATAGACAATGGTAAGCCCATTTCTTTGGCCTTGTCAGTAGACATTCCAAGGGCGGAGAGCAATATCCGGTTTTTTGCAACTGCCATCTTGCATTGGTCCACGGAATCCCACATAATGGAAGATTCTGCCGTGAACTACACCAACCGCAAGCCCATTGGTGTAGTTGGCTGCATATCGCCCTGGAATTTGCCATTGTACCTGTTTACATGGAAAATAGCCCCGGCATTGGCCGCCGGCAATTGCGTTGTAGCCAAACCCTCAGAAATTACACCGATGACGGCATTTCTGCTCGGTGAATTGTGTATCGAGGCCGGTTTGCCCAAAGGTGTACTTAATATTGTACATGGACTCGGGCCAAAGGCAGGCGAAGCCATTATCCAACACCCAAAAATCAAAGCCATAAGCTTTACCGGAGGAACAAAAACAGGTGAGCACCTGGCACGTGTGGCTGCACCTAAGTTCAAAAAACTATCCCTTGAATTGGGAGGGAAAAATCCGAATATCATTTTTGATGATTGTGATTTTGACAAGATGCTGAGCACCACTATCCGGTCATCCTTTTCTAATCAGGGTCAAATTTGTTTATGCGGTTCACGGGTATTGATTCAGAAAGGAATTTACGACAAATTCAAAAATGCCTTTGTAGACAAAGTATCAAAAATGAATGTAGGCAACCCGCTCGATCCGGAAACAAAAACCGGAGCAGTAGTGAGCGAGGCACACATGAACAAAGTACTTGGTTATATTGAACTGGCAGTGCAGGAAGGTGGAAATGTACTCTGTGGTGGCAAAAGAGTAAGACTCGAAAATGAACTCTCTGAAGGATTTTATATCCAGCCTACTGTAATCGAAGGTCTTGGACCTGCGTGCAAAACAAATCTGGAAGAAATTTTTGGGCCTGTGGTTACCATACAGCCATTCGACACAGAAGAAGACGCTATTCGTTTGGCGAATGCAAGTGAATATGGTCTGGCGGCTTCTGTCTGGACCAGCGATCTTACCAGGGCACATCGCATCAGTGCTAAACTCGAAACAGGTATTGTTTGGGTAAACTGTTGGCTCCTTCGCGATTTAAGAACTCCTTTTGGCGGTGTGAAAAATTCTGGAGTTGGAAGAGAAGGCGGCTGGGAAGCTTTAAGGTTTTTTACCGAAGCGCAGAATGTTTGTATAGCCCTGAGGTAGTGCGCCTTAAAATTCTACTTGTCCGGATCCTTGCACAAATCAGAACTGAGACGACACAAAAAAAGGCAGCAATTCGCTACCATTTTTTTAGATCTATTTGGATGAAACTACGTCCTAATCCATCCTATTCTATTGAGAAGGTTCCTATTCGTGGTTTTTTGAACCATTGGTAAAGAACCAACCAAATTTCTTGTTAAACCAATTTTCGAGTGCAGAGAAGTAATTGGTGATCATACTGTGTAATTTTGAGTTGTAATTTAAAATAATTAACCTATACATTATTAAATTGTTGTGTTACAATAACTCTTTTAAGCAATTTTAAGAGTTCAATAAGTACAGCGTTAAAATGGTGTTGTGTTAGTCAATACAATTTTATGACAAAAACCCTACCCGATTCGTTGCCTGACGAAAGAACTTAACAGGTAATGGTTTATAGCCAAGCGATTGCAGATTCGGTAATACGACTAGCCTTATCAAGTGTTTCAAATGCATTGATAAATTTTACCCGGCAAGCTCTTAACCTTTCCTTTAAATTCAAGTTCTAACAAAACAGAAGACATTACAGTCCACTCCAACTCACATTTTTCGCCAATCTGATCAATAGATACCTTGCCCGAATCTGTCAGGATTCTGAGAATAGACAGCTCTTGCTCGCTCAAGTCTTCAAACAGGGGTAATTGTTTGCCGATGCTTTCTTTCTGATCCCAGTTGAGATATTCTATAAGGTCCAATGGACTTGTAAGAATAGCCGCCTGATTTTTTTTTATCAGTTCATTACATCCGGAACTGTGCCTATCGGAATATCTTCCCGGCAATGCGAAAACTTCTCTTCCGTATGAAGCGGCAATGTTCGCGGTAATAATAGAGCCCCCTTTTCTATCTGTTTCCAGTACTATAGTACAATCAGCAAGTCCTGCAATAATTCGATTCCTCATTGGAAAAAGTTCCGGCATCTGTTTGGTATGGCTTACAAACTCAGTGAGCAGGCCACCGTGGTTCATCATTTCCACAGCCACCGGAAAGTGCAATTGCGGATAGATTTTATCGAGCCCATGCGCCAGACAGGCAACCGTAGGAAGCCCGGCAGCCATGGCGTTGCGGTGTGCGCATATATCAATTCCGTATGCCAGACCACTCACCACCAGTGGTTGGTATTGAGCGATGCCCTTGAGTAATTCTTCGCAAAAGTGTTTGCCATAAGAAGTAGCGCTGCGTGTTCCAACTATACTGATTATCCTTGGGCAATTAAGATCTAATTTTCCTTTTGAAAATAAAAGTACCGGAGCATCATCGCAAAGCTTTAATCTGGAAGGGAAACCCGGCTCATTATAAAAATGAACATTAATATCATGTCTACGGACAAAATCGAACTCTTGCTGGGCTCTGTTTAATATATCAGCAGACTTAATTATTCGCGCAAAAAACTCGCCGATTTCCGGGACTTTTTTCAAAGAAGTCAGCGATTCTGAGAAGATCGATTCTGCACTTCCAAATTGGCCCAACAAAAGTTTAGCTCTGACGGGGCCTATGCCCGGCAATAAGGTAAGACCGATCTGATAAACGGTAGGAGGAAATTTCATAATGGCTTATAATGGCCAAAGATGAAATAGTCTTTTCAATAAAAAAAAGACTTGTCATTCGCTATTAGAATACGGCAGAAATTTAATGCCGCACCATTGCAGTTTCAGACTTCCAGGTTTCGAATCCGCCCAATCCACATTCCAGCCATTCTTTATACTTATCCGAATCGGGAGTATAGCCAACCGGGTCTTTCAACAACTTTTCATCCGGCGTCAGCAGGCAGTACAATGGTTGAGAATTGCTGTTGAATGACTCCACCTGAAGCGCAGCCCAACGATCTCCATATGTTACCACATCCGTAGTGCGGTTTGCCTTTTGCGAAAAAAATGACTCTCTCAATTCAGCAGGCAGTTCCTTTCTGTCATCCACATAAAGAGAAACAACAATGTATTTTTCGCGCAATATGTCCAGAATTTCAGGCTTAATCCACACATGCTCCTCCATCTTACGGCAGTTAACACAAGCGTAGCCGGTAAAGTCTACAAAAAGAGGTTTGTTTTCTCTTTTGGCTCTTTCTAAAGCCAATTGATAATCGTGCTCGCAATCGAGATTGTGGGGACATTCCTTCGGATACATCCATGAATATCCCACGGGAGGTGCAAGTCCACTCAAGGCCGTAAGTGAATGGTATGTATTGTACTTCTCATCATATCTGAAACCACTTGCCAGGTAAACCACCCAGGCAATAACCATCACACCAGATGAAATTCTGAAGAACGAAAGTTTTTTCAATGGGCTGTCATGTGGGAATTTGATTTTCCCGAAAAGATACAATGCCATTCCAATAAATATAATTACCCATGCACCGATGAATACTTCGTATTTGAGAAATCCCCAGTGATCCACCAGATCCGCATTGGACAAGAACTTAATGGCAAGAGCCAGTTCAGCAAAGCCCAATACGACCTTCACCGAGTTGAGCCATCCACCCGATTTGGGTAAAGACTTCAACATACCCGGAAACGCTGCGAAGACGGCAAATGGAATTCCCAGCGCCAATCCAAATCCGCCCATACCAGCGGTGAGTTGAATGGCGCCTCCATCTTTGGAAAGCGACCCGGCGAGCAATGAGCCCAATATTGGTCCTGTGCAGGAAAAAGAGACAATAGCCAGAGTAAGCGCCATAAAGAAAGAACCAATAAGACCACCAACTTCACTTGCGTTGTCCATTTTATTGGCAAAACTTGCGGGAAGTGTAATTTCAAAATATCCGAAAAATGAAATGGCAAACACCACGAAAATGACGAAAAAGAAAACATTCAGCCAAACGTTGGTAGAAATATTATTGAGAATATTGGGGTCAATCTGATCGAGAAAGTGAAAAGGCAAACTCAACAAAACATAGATAAGAAAAATAAACAAGCCATAAACCATGGCATTGGTTACCCCCTTCTTTTTGTTACTGTTTCCTTTAGTGAAAAAACTCACCGTGAGTGGAATCATAGGAAATACGCAAGGTGTAAGAAGCGCCACCAAACCACCCAGAAATCCGAGTACAAAAATTTGCCAGAGGCTGGAGCCCTTTGCCGGAGCAGCGGTAGATACACTTCCACAATCTTTTACCAAAGGATTGGCAAGGTCTATAGAGTTAATGGCATAATTAAAATTACCACTGGCACCAGGAGCAACTTGATGGGAATTGGCATCAGTGGGATTTGCTCCAGTTATATTCGTTTGTGCCAGGCCGGAAGAATCTATAGGATTCAAAATAGTGTCTTTGGCAGTCTCTGCCGCACCTGTTCCTTCTGGTTTGATCGAAACCTTAAACTTTACAGGATCAGGAAAGATACATTTTTCATCGTTACATGACATGTACTCCAGCACACCGGTAATCTGAAAAGGTTGATCGGATTTAATTTTTATTTTTTGGGAAAACGAGGCTGTGTTCTCGAAATAATTCAGGTCCATTTCGAAGTTTGGATCAAAATGGGTAATGTACTTACCCTCTTTGGTCTTGCCCACCAACTCGTAATTGGCGGATGGGTCCAGTTTTAGGGTTGTGGCTATGGGCCCAATAGCATCGGTCTTATCTGAAAGCTTAGTCGCATATACGTGCCAACCTTCCTCAATTGTGCAGGTCAGAATGATTTCGGCCTCTTCCTTGCCAATTAACTCCGCCTTGTACTTCCATTTTACAGGCTCCAGAATTTGGGCATTGCTTACAAATGCAAAGGCCATTAAAAAGAAGCCAATTAAAATCGCTTTGATTCTCATGCTAAATTGTCTTTGGGAATAATGGACACAAAAGTAGAAATATAGGGTCACATAAAGGATAGTTAAAAAACAAAGCCTTGGACTTTCAAGGTAGTTAATAACTGTGAAAAGCCTCTAAAGAAAGAAAAAGCCGCAGCAAATGCCACGGCCCATTTCTTTAGTTTATCAGTGCAAGCTTATATGAATTCTATTGTGTGGATGCAGTGCACAGGAATACTGAGCCCCTGTTCGAGCATAATTTTATTGTCGCCGGTTGCCATGACCCTTGAGCGCAATTTTCTAATGGAGTTTTGGTCTTCTACAGTGAGAATTACAGCTCTTCCATCGAAGGAATCCAATGCTGCCGCCTTGAGCAAATGCGCATGCCTTCTAACCCTTTCGCGCTCAGATTGGAGCACGTCGTTGGTTTTGAAATTCAATTTTGTGATGGCTTCTATCTCCACAACGGAGTTGAATGTGAGCACGGTCATGTCTTTGGGTTCCAAATAAGTCAGGTATAACAGGCCTTGAAACGCAGCTCAATTCTGACTTGTTACAATAAACCCGAAAATTCGACCCGAAGAATTTTATTTGTGCTCTCTGTGAGTTTGTAATCTTCCGAAATGCGCTGCCCAAGAATACAAATCACTTCATTGTTACTGTTAAGGAGTACCTTGATGGAAGACTTTAGGTGCATGGGTACCTTTTTCTGAATCAGATAATCACTCACCTTTTGGTGGCCAGACATTCCAAGGGGTCTAAACTGGTCGCCCTGCTGCCAGTTTCTTATTCTTAATGGCAATACCAGCGACCCGGCATCCAGAAACTCAGTACCAGATTCTGTATTCAGCCTTACCGAAGACCTTTCCTGAAAAGAAAGGACAATTTTGCAATCTGCTTCATATTTAAAAGGAATTTCATGAACCAATACCTGAAGCGAAGATGCCGGATTGCGTTTCTTTAAAATCAACGTTTCGCGGTCTTTCCAGATAACAAACTCATCCGACTGAACACACTTGCCCGATAATGCGTCGAACAAATCCACTATTTCGCCCACTTGTGCTGAAGTAAAACCAAAGGGATCAATCCAATGCCATATCAGCACCAACTTTGCGGGAAAGTTCCTGAGCCAGTGGATATTCACAGAAGACTCTCCTTCCTTCAAAAGAAACTCTGTACCAATTATTGAATCCAGTTTTTCCTTGATCAGCAAATCATATTCAGCAAACCAATGAGCTCTATCTGACAATGACTTTGTAATAGACGGGTTAATTTCTTCCAGAACCGGAACCACCTTTTTGCGGATGAAATTACGCGAGTACTTTACACTTTGATTCGAAGAGTCTTCTCTCCATATCAATTGGTGCTTCCTGGCGTAATCCACAATTTGCTCTTTGCTGAAAGGCAGCAGCGGCCTTAACAAATTTCCATTGGCAGCCCTCATTCCTGTGAGTGAGGTCAAACCGCCACCGCGTATAAACTGGAATAAAATGGTTTCTGCCTGATCATTCAGATGATGCGCTGTGAGAATAATTGTGCCGACCTTGTCTTCCCTTAAAGTCTCCAGCCAATTGTAGCGAATATCTCTGGCCCACTCCTGAATGCCTTTGCCAGAGCCTGAATCATCATAGCTTGCGTTTAGTAAATGAAAAGGAAGTTTGTGGTCATTTGCCCATTGCCCGGCAAATTGCTGGTCCGCATTGCTCTCCTCACCGCGGAGTCCATAGTTTACATGAGCAATTTCGTGCACAAGTCCACATTCAAGCAGCAAATAAGAGAGCACAACGCTATCCACGCCGCCGCTGAAAGCAAGAATGATCCGATGTTGCCCATCGGAAAAATTATTGCCTTCTGTTTTATCTCTAAATGTATTCTTGTCCAGAATCACGCTGCGAATGTAAAAGGTAGTTTCATAAAACGGAGAAATGAAAGGCACTTCACGCCAAAGCCTTTAGAACGGCAGCGGCCTTCAGAAGACATTCCTCGTATTCGCGCTCAGGCTCGCTTAATGCAGTGATGGCGCCACCTACATGACAAGAGATATAAGGCACATTCGCATTGCAGATAAGACTTCTTATGACCACATTAAAGTCAAAATTACCGGAAGGATCGATATAGCCAATTGAGCCACTATACAGTCCACGGGCCGAGCATTCGTTCTGGTCTGCAATTTCCATGGCCCTGATTTTTGGTGCGCCAGTCATGCTACCCATGGGAAAAGTATCTTTGATCAGTTGCGTAAATGAGGTCCCTTCGGGTACTTCAGATTGAATAGTTGAAATCAGGTGATGTACGGTCTTAAACGAATGCACTCCAAATAATTCAGTGACCTCCACACTATTTTCAATAGCAGATTTAGACAAATCATTGCGCACAAGGTCCACAATCATCACATTTTCTGCGCGATCTTTTTTACTTGAAAACAATGTGGTCTTTAATTCCATATCTTCTTCTTCCGTTTTACCTCTTTTAATAGTTCCTTTAATAGGTTGTGAGATAATTTTATTGCCCACTCTTTTCAAAAACCTTTCAGGAGAGGCGCACAGTATCGCTTGCCGGCCGCGCCGCACAAAGGCTGCATGTGGTGCTTCAGTATTCCTGTAAAGCCTGATCCAGGTTTCGAAGGGATCGGCAAGTAACGCCTCCGTATAAAACTCCTGGCAATAGTTCACCTCATAAATATCTCCTAACTGAATATGCTGCTGTATTCTTTGAATGGCCCGGATGTAGGAGTCTCTATTCATCCGCGGAGTCAATTTTATTCCATCCTTTGCTTCGTTTTCCTGTATAGGTTCCTCCGCTATATTCTCTATCAACAATCGCAGCGGATGATTTGCACCACCTTTAAGAAACTCAACTCCTCCTTCGGTAATGCGCAAAACAACAGAGGGCTGAAAAAAAGACAACACAGGTAATCCTGCATATTGCGCAGCATTTGTACTCACTCTTTCAATGCAATTTTTCACATCGTAGCCAATCCAGCCCATTGTCCAGTCAGCTTTTTTATCGAGCCATTGCTGAAAGGATTCCAGCAAATCTTCTGATACTTCTTCCGCTACAAATCCTTCGTCCACACCAATGGCCACAAGAAAAGAAGACCGATCACCGGCATGAAGAATTGCCAGATCAAGATTAAGGTCGATAACCCTGACCAACTTTCGCAAAAGATTCAACGCATTTTCATTCACTGCACAAAAGTGAGCAAATTGTGTTGTGTCTACAAGACGAGTTATCAGTGAAGGGATTTTTAAATGATGAAAAGAAAAGCTCCTTCTCACAACGGTCTGTATATGAAACAAGAAGCATTTATCATCTGGTTAAAACAGAATAAAATATTGTTATAAAAGAGCCGCCAAAGGAATAACATACAGCGTAACTTGCGGGCGCAAACCCCGGTCTCCAAAAGATTCGGGGTTATAGTGGTTTTTCACGGTTTCTTCATCAATAAAAGAAAACCCTAAACTTTGATGAAGATGCTGTGTTTTGCTGACAGCTCTTGAAACAATGTGATAAGAGTAATTCAGAGAAATCAGGAAGAAAGCAAAGAGGTTCCTCGGGCGAAGTCAGCGAAACTTCATTGAGAAAAAATACAGGAATGTTTAAATCAGAGCTGCTATTGAAATACATTTCTCTGGAAAGAACCAGAGAGATTACCAAGGCGTTAAAAAAAGACGGCTGCAAACTACACCTCAAAGGTTTGGTGGGCTCTGCTGCGGCAATTATTCTGGCCTCCATTCACGAAGAACTTCTAAGGCACAGCATTATAGTTTTACCCGATAAAGAGCAGGCAGCATATTTTCTGAATGACATCGAAAACCTGATTGATACTGAAACCGGAGACAAGAATCAGACACCAAAAGTACGGGTCTTGTTTTTTCCACGAAGTGCGCGGGTGGCCTATGAAATTGAGCAGACGCAAAATGCCAACGTGGCCATGCGCGCCGAAGTACTGAATAATGTTCAGGAATTGCAAACCAGAAAAAATGACCAGCGCGCCATTGTCATTACTTATCCTGAAGCCATTGCGGAACGGGTTATTACACATCGCCAACTCGAATCTTCCACATTTGAGATTATACAGGGCAATTCGCTGGATATTGAATTTATCGACGAGTGGATGCATACTTATGGCTTTGAAAAAGTAGACTATGTATATGAACCCGGACAATATGCCATACGTGGAGGTATAGTCGATATTTTTTCGTTTTCGTTCGACCATCCATATAGAATAGAGTTATTCGGAAATGAGGTAGAGAGCATAAGAAAATTCGATCCTGCATCGCAACTGAGTGTAACCAAAATGGTCCGTGCTACCATCGTACCCGACATTACCACCCAAAGTTCAGAAGAGACGCGCGTTTCGCTGATGGACTTTGTGGGCGAACAAACATTGCTGTGGGTAAAGGATGTAGAAGGTTTTATGGCCACAATGGAAATTGAAATGGAGAAAGCCGAAAGGCAGTTCAGCAAGTTGCAGGGCCTGATGAAACAAAGTTCACCTGACCAATTGTATCTGTCGAAACAAGAGCTTTTTAAAGAGCTTGAAAAAAGTTCGGTCATTGAATTTGGTGCGCAAAGAAAGTTCGTTCAGGGCGAAACGATTACTTTTCAGATGGAACCACAGCCTTCTTTCAATAAAAACTTTGATCTGCTCGGAACCAATCTGGCCAACAATGTGAAACAAAGTTACACCTGTGTTATTGCAGCAGGCCAACCCAAACAGATTGAAAGACTCTATCAGATTTTTGAAGACAAAGACCACGCGGTTAATTTTACACCGCTCGCTATGGAATTGTCGGAGGGCTTTGTAGACAAAGAAAATAAATTGCTGATCTATACTGATCACCAGATTTTTGAGCGCTATCACCGTTTCAGGTTGAAAGAAGGATTCAAAAAATCGAAGGAAGCCATAACACTGAAAGAAATCATGGCCCTTCAACCGGGTGATTATGTAGTACACATAGATCATGGCATCGGGCAGTTTGCCGGGCTTCAGAAAATAGACGTGAATGGCAGAGAGCAGGAAGCCATAAGACTTGTGTATAAAGGTGGCGATACGATGTATGTAAGCATACACTCGTTGCACCGCATTTCTAAATTTGTAGGTAAAGATGGTACACAACCCACGTTGGACAGGTTGGGAAGTGCTGCCTGGCAGACACTCAAGAAAAAAACCAAAACAAGGGTCAAACAAATCGCATTTGACCTGATAAAATTATATGCCAAGCGCAAAAACACCAAAGGATTTGCTTTTGCGCCTGATTCTTATTTACAAATCGAATTGGAAGCTTCGTTCATGTATGAAGACACGCCCGACCAATTGAAGGCTACCATTGCCGTAAAGGAAGACATGGAAGCTGAGGCCCCGATGGACAGATTAGTTTGCGGTGACGTAGGTTTCGGAAAAACTGAAATTGCCATGAGGGCAGCCTTCAAAGCAGCCACAGATGGCAAGCAGGTAGCGGTATTGGTTCCGACTACTGTTCTTTCCCTTCAACACTACAAAAGTTTTGCAAAACGACTCCGTGATTTTCCCATTACAGTAGATTATATCAATAGATTTAAATCTGCAAAAAAAATTACTGAGACACTCAAAAAACTTGAAAAAGGAGAGATTGATATTCTTATTGGCACACACGCCATTGTGGGTCAAAAAGTAAAATTCAAAGACCTTGGATTGCTCATTATTGATGAAGAACAAAAATTTGGTGTCGGCACGAAAGACAAATTAAAAACCATGAAGGCCAACGTAGATACATTGACCCTCACCGCCACGCCAATTCCAAGAACATTACAATTCTCCATGATGGGCGCACGCGATTTGAGCATCATACAAACACCTCCGCCCAACAGGTTTCCGATTCAAACAGAAGTACGTCCGTTTAATGAAGAAGTAATCCGAGACGCCATCAGCTATGAAATACAGCGCGGAGGGCAAGTTTATTTCGTGCACAACCGTGTGGGCAATATCAAAGAAGTGGCCGGTATGGTGCAACGACTTTGTCCCGATGCCCGCATTGGTATTGGCCACGGCCAACTCAGCGGCGAAGAACTGGAAAATGTAATGTCCGGTTTTGTGGAAGGAGAATTTGATGTATTGGTAAGCACTGCCATTGTAGAGAGTGGACTTGATATTGCAAATGCGAATACCATTATTGTAAATGACGCCCATCATTTTGGTATGAGTGATTTGCACCAGTTGAGAGGTCGTGTTGGCCGGAGCAACAAAAAAGCATTCTGTTATTTGCTTGCACCTTCTATGCATTTGCTTACTGACGATGCACGCAAACGATTGCAAACCCTTGAACAATTCAGTGACCTCGGCAGTGGCTTACAGATTGCGATGCGCGATCTGGACATACGTGGAGCCGGAGATCTGTTGGGCGCAGAGCAAAGTGGATTCATCAACGATCTCGGATTTGAAACCTATCAGAAAATTCTGAATGAAGCACTGGATGAATTGAAACAAGAGCATTTTGCTGAAATGTATGAAGAAGAGATGAAAAAGTCTCAGAACTTCGTGAAAGAAACAGCCCTTGAAACAGACTTCGAAATCCTGATTCCCGATAGTTACGTAAGTAGTATTACCGAGCGCATTGCGCTTTACAAAGAATTGGATGATATTGCCAATGAAGAAGGACTTGCACAATTTATACAAAACCTCACCGACCGTTTCGGAATGATTCCAGAACCCACCCATGCTTTGATCGATACCATGCGCATTCGTTGGATCGCGCGTGAGCTTGGCATGGAAAAGCTGATTATGAAGAGCCGAAAAATGATTGGATATTTTGTAACCAAACAAGACTCGCCATACTACCAAAGTGACAAATTCACTAAAGTACTGGACTTTATCAAACACAATCCTACAGCAGGAAAAATGTACGAAAAAGAAGGCTCCCTGCGCTTTGCATTTGAGAATGTAACCAGTATGAAACGCGCGGTAAACATTCTCACTGCCATTGCTGAAGTAAGAAAAATAAGGGCCGATGTATAACACCCTTTCTCTGCTTAGAACTTTCATTCTCTGTAAATAAAGAGAAAGTAATTCGGGCCGGATGAAAACAATTTGACACAAACATTGTAGATAGTACCACCATGATAGGACATCAATTTCACCGTTACATTCCAGAGTCCGACAAACGCACTCCGTTTGACAAGCTATTGCCCCTGTTTGTAGAATTGCTCAACTACACCAACGGCGATCCTAAGGAGGCTCTTGACTGGATGGAAGAAATCAACAACCAGACTCCCCTTTTCAGCGATACTTATACGCGCGATGATTTTGAGCAGGAACTGAAGAGACGCGGTTACCTGCGCGAAGATTACGGCGGTGGAAAGGGCAATGGAAAAGGAAATGGTGGCTCGCTAAAACTTACTGGCAAAAGCGAACAGCAGATGCGCCATCAGGCGCTAGAGCAGTTGTTTGGTAAGATGAAAAAGGCCACTAAGGGAAGTCACAGAACCAAATCAACAGGCAACGGAGATGAGGCTACCGAAATGAGAAGGCCTTTTATATTCGGCGACAAACCTGAGCAGATCTTAATGAGTGATTCGCTGCGCAATGCACAGATCAACAATGGCACGGACGATTTCATTCTCACCGAAAGAGACCTTGAAGTGTATGAAACTGAAAATTTATCGCAGGCTGCTACTGTTTTGATGATCGACATTTCACACTCCATGATTTTATATGGAGAAGACCGTATCACCCCTGCGAAGAAAGTTGCGATGGCTTTGGCGGAATTTATCATGAAACGCTATCCTAAAGACACGTTGGATATTGTAGTATTTGGTGATGATGCCTGGCCCGTGCAGGTGAAAGATTTGCCCTACTTACAAGTTGGCCCTTACCACACCAATACGGTGGCCGGACTGGAACTGGCAATGGAAATACTGCGAAGAAAAAAGGTGGCCAATAAGCAGATTTTTATGATTACGGATGGAAAACCATCTTGTCTGAAAGAAGCCGGACAATATTATAAAAATTCATTTGGTCTCGATCCATACATCGTAGGCAAATGTTTGAACCTTGCGCGACAATGCAAAAAAACAGGCGTATTCATTACCACCTTTATGATAGCGAGCGATCCATACTTACAAAAGTTTGTAGATGAATTTACAGAAGCCAATGGAGGCAAAGCCTTGTTCACCGGCCTTCAGGGACTGGGTGATTCCATACTTACCGATTACGAAAAAAACAGAAGAAGAAAATTCTGATATCAGATTATAAAATATTCAATTGATTATGACCCCACCGAAAATATCCACTCTGAAAGAATTATTGAAGAGTGATTACAAAACAAAATCGATCAAAGACGAACTTCGTGACAACCTTATTATGTGCATGGAGAATGGAACCAATCCATTTCCGGGCATTGTTGGTTATGATGAAACTGTGTTGCCAGATATACAGCGCGCCATTCTCAGCGGGCACAGCATGAACTTGCTCGGCTTGCGCGGTCAGGCAAAAACCCGGATCGCCAGAAGCCTCACCAATTTGCTCGACGAATGGATTCCTATAATTACAGGCAGCGAGCTCAATGACGATCCGCTTCATCCTGTCTCACGATATGGAAAAGATCAGATAAATCTTCACGGCGAAAATGTATCCATCTCATGGCTGCACAGAAGTGAAAGATACATTGAAAAACTTGCCACGCCAGATGTAACAGTGGCTGATTTGATTGGTGACATTGATCCGATAAAGGCAGCGAATTTAAAATTGTCTTACAGCGATGAGCGCGTGATTCACTTTGGGCTGGTGCCACGCAGTAACCGGTGTGTTTTTGTGATCAATGAATTGCCCGATTTGCAACCCAGAATTCAGGTGGCCTTGTTCAATATCCTGCAGGAGGGCGACATTCAAATAAGAGGATTTCAAATCAGACTCGAATTGGATATTCAATTTGTGTTTACAGCCAATCCAGAAGATTATACCAACCGCGGCAATATCATTACACCGCTCAAAGACCGTATCGAAAGTCAGATACTTACGCATTATCCGAAAAGCCTGGAACTTTCACAAGAGATTACTTTACAGGAAGCCAATATCAAAACATCTCAAAAAGAGAAAGTAAAAGTCTCGGCCTTTGTGGCGGAGCTTATAGAACGTGTGGCGATGGAGGCCCGCGAAAGTGAGTATGTGGATCAGAAAAGTGGTGTATCGGCAAGGCTTACCATTTCTGCTTACGAAAATCTGGTGAGCGCCGCAGAACGCAGGTCCATTGTGAACAAAGAAAAAGTGGCCTATTCCAGGATCGGAGATTTGATGTGTATTATTCCAGCCATTACCGGAAAAGTAGAATTGGTCTATGAGGGCGAACAGGAAGGTCCGCAGTTTGTGGCTTTGCGCCTGATGGGCCAGGCCATTCGCAAAAAAATGCCGCAGGTATTTCCCAATCCGGAAACTTTTAAAAGAAAAAACACCGAAAGTCCTTATCAGGCCATTATAAATTGGTTTGCCGACAACCAGCTCGATCTGGTAAATGATGCACCACAAAAAGAATATGCATTAGCGTTATATTCGATTCCGACATTGGGTGATCTGGTGAAAAAATATTGTCCCGGACTAAATGAAAACGACAGATTGATGATGATGGAGTTTGTGCTTCATGGTCTGGCTGAATATTCGTTGATCGGCAAAAGTGTACTTGATACTTCAGTCGAATTCAGTGATGTGATGGACCAGATCTTTAATGAAGATGAAGAAGAAGATGATTTGAATTACAATTGATCATTGTATCTGCCTTAATCTGGATTGAGCCATCTGTATTCGTCTTTTTTTGCTGAGATGCAGTCCCCATTACTCTCACGGGCTGTAAACGCAAGTTGTTCCAGTTAGAAAATCTCATTGATGCCGTTAGTACTTTGTATTATAGATTGACCCTTTAATGCTATTTCACTTCACCAATCTTAATTTGCAGTTTGCCTATTCCAAAAATGATCTTTTGTTCTCTTAAACTATCTCTATTAGATGAATAGAAATGTGAAAGATTAATGCGTATACTATCAGTAATACAAGTTGCGCTGTCCTCCCTATCATAAAAAAAAAAATGGTATTTCTATAAGAACGCGGCAAGATCATTATGGTGTCCCGTTCTCCAAAACAGTTAAAATTTGTACTCCAATTACCCTGTATTTTACTGCTATATACACGGCAATTTATTATTTCACCACATTCAAAATAATACATTGAATCATCTGTGTTGTTATGAAGTTTTCCAACAACATTATATGCCGCTGAAGCAGCATTGTGCCGTAAAATACTATCAATCGTAAAGTATAAACTTTCCGTTCCTTGCTTTTGAACCTTTTGATTTGACGCGTTGCATGAGCATAAAATCAAAAATAATATACCCAAAAGATGTAAGCCGATGTTTTTCACCTGACAAATATCGCACATTTAGTTTTCTTATGCTCATTGCATTTTTGCTATTACATGAACGCATGTTAGCATTATTATGAAACAACATAAAGATTTTTCACGAAAATGTAGTCTCAAGTGAGGCCGAAGACACATCACCGATAGTTCAAGGATATACCACCTTTCTGATCTCCGGATCAGAAGGCAGGTATTTTATTTTCACTTCAGCACCTACAGGATACATTGGATTGTTCTCACATTTTTCATCTGCCTTGAAGACCACTTTTTTGCCTGTGGCTGTTTCAAATTCTATTAAGGGATAAAATACATTTTTACCTTCTTCTGTGGCGCTCATCCAGTTTACAATTCTACCTGTAGCCTCTGCCTTGGTATAAAGAAATTTAATGTCGCCCCTGAACTTCCACCAAACCGCGCCAAGCACAACAACAATAGTGAGGATTACTATGAGCCAATCTTCAAGGGTAAATTCCATGTCCATTTTTTATTAAGCCAGATACATGTCCGAAAATCGATACAAGCCATCTTAACAGCAAATGTACAATTTCATTGATAGAATTGACAAAAAACAAAAAAGCCGGGATATTTTCCCCGGCCTTTTAATCACATGTTTGAAGTTTTCAGATTTCAGCTCAAATAGTTTTTGAGTTTAATCAGTTTAGCGCCCCAGTTTAAAGAGGGCACGTTCTCCTGTTTGTATATCAACAATTTCTATCAGTGCATTGGCTGCATAGCGTCTGTCGCTGAAAGTAACTGTTTCTCTTGTATAAGTATCCGTAAAAGGTACAATCAATTGTTGACCGAGAATGGTGTAAGCACTTATTCTCAGTTGGCGTGGCTGATCGAAGAAGAACCTTATCTGAACGCCATTATCCGTTAGCACAGCCATTATATCGGCAGAAAGCGAGTTGCCCTCGTCCTTAGGCTCTACGATACGAATGGTTTTGGTACTATTCGCTTCGCAATTTTCATCCTTCGCGATCAGCACTACCTCATACACACCACGTGCATTATACACGTGAGTTGGATTCGGTTCATCACTGTTCATAGTGCCATCGTTGAACATCCACACATAATCAATAGCCGATTCGCTGGTGTTATAGAAATCAACCGCCACTGCACCATTCTTTAGTTCGAATGTTACATCGGTTGTTTCGAACGAACTTACCAGATTATTTTTTACCGGAACGATAAAGTTGAACGAGTTTGAACAACCATTGCCATCGGTAATGAATGCAACATATTCGCCGCCCTCAAGCCCTTCCAGTGCGGTAGATTTTTCACCTGTATTCCATTGTACAACGTATTCTCCTGTTCCTCCATAAATGGCCAGCGCAATAGCGCCATCCTTACTATCAGAACAAGAAGCTGCTTCCACGGTTCCTTCTGCAGTAACGGGCTGATCCGCTGTCACAATTACTTCGGTGGTGGTTGTTCCACATACTCCGTTGTTGTCAATACTTAGAAAATAATACCCCGCATCGAGACCGGAGATTTCAAGTCCGTTATTGTGCAAGACGCCGGTTTGCATTACCTCTCCACTTTCGTCCATCCAGGCAATATTGTGTACCTCATTGTCTGCTGAAGTAATCAATACTTTTCCTTCTGACAGACCTGAACAGCCCGACGAAGTAATGTTGGAGATAGCAGCCCCACCAATGTGCAGCAAGAATCTGATGTCAGTTTCGCCTGTATTCAATTGCAGTGATATTTCGCTTATCTGATTGAGCGCATAAATAATTCCTGTTTGCGCATCTTCTAATGATACACATGCACCATTGGCAAATTTGCTCAATCCGCCATGCGACAATTTATATACACCGGACTGACCGACCTCAATTCTGATTGGAATGGTCATTTCATTTTCGCCAACACCGAATGCATTGATGGACAAATCATCTCCATCTGTGCTGATCGAGGCCATGTATGGGACTTCTTCGAGCGGGCTTTTTAATTTATATGCATCCAGTGCTTCGTTGAAATTGAGCGTTCCGAATTCATTGTTGATCAAAGAGATTTCATCCGAATATATTTCATTCTCAATTTTCAGACTCAATGCACCAATAGACTCAGCAGACTTAAAGGCAACCTGGTTGTTGACTTTGCAAGACTCGGTGACAGTAAGTGCAGGTGATGCTGCGGTAGTGCGCACCAGAAAAGACTGGCTGCTTGGCACGTAGCGCGATCCACCATTAGTACCTGTTCCGCCAACATAGCTGGCATATTGCCCCAGGGCTGCATTCCACACATAAACTGCATTTTGAATATTCGTTTTTGTCCAACCTCCCGCATTCCAGTCGATGGTACAAGGATATGGATTGGCTACCATATTCCATCCGTCGCCCGCTGCATTTCCTGTATTGGTATAGGTTACAGGTAAAGATTGATTACCGGATATTATTGTTCCATCCACATCGATATTTACGGCCCCTGCATTTAGAAATATAAAATATCCGCGGTTATTCACAATGCTGTTGGTCATATTGGTAACGCCCACAAAACCAGAATTCATGCCACCCGCCACAGATTCATTGTAATACTGGACGTTATTAAAAGGATATGGTGTTGGATAATCTGCACCCACAAATCCTGTGGTCACAATATCATCATTCCAGTCGGCAATTGTTTTACCTGAAATTGGTGAGCAGAGGTTGATCCAACCCTGCACCAATGCGTTGTGGTAGCGCTGCTGGGTAACATTACCACTGATCGAACCAGAAGTAAGTGGCCCAATCATTCCCGTAGCACTTGCGTCTGAAGTAAGAGTAAGTTTCGCATTGGTCGTAAATACTCCCGAACTCACCAATACATAATTTCGTGCCTGAATACCAGAGCCTGTCGTAGCGATGGAGACTCCATTCGTATTGTTGATTGTTAGATTGTAAATATTGATAATGCTGCTTCCTTTGAAAGATTGAGCCTTAGTTCCCTGAAGCAGTATGGTACTTGTTTGTGCATTAAAGTTTCCGTCCACTGTAAAATCTCCGGTGAAATTCAAATTACCGGAACCGGCATTGAATATGGCACCAGATTTTACGGTGAAGTTATTTCCTACCAGGGTAAGGAGGTTATTTGTAACGGTTACGCCTGAGTTGATAGTCATATTGTAATTGGGGCATGCTGCTGCCATTACCACAGGAGGACCTGTAGGAGACAATGACCAGATGGCTCCCGAAGTATTTCCGGAAGCTACTGCGTACCATGTGTGGTTACCTTGGGCAATGGTGAAGGTAGATCCATTCGGAACAGATACGCCGGTTACTTCAAAGTAAGGAGCGCTATAAGTTCCTACATAACCTGTTTCGTCATCAAAGCCATCACCATCAGAATCGACAATAATCATAAGATTATTTGAATTAAATCCGGTAACTTCTGTCATATCGAATTTCATCGTTACAGTTCCTACATCTCCCGTTCTTTTGGCTTTCCATACACGACTCATCAATGAACTAATTGTACAATTCGGGCCAGAATATGCAGCAAATGTTTTTGCTCCATTCTGATTGCCGCATACAAGATAATCTCCATCGTCAAGGCTGGTTGGATCGCGCAACTCAAGAATATCGTCTGTATTGATACTGTTGCTTACGGTTTGATTGAGGCCTTGTGCAACGCTTTTACCAATTCCGAAAATATCGTTGCCGTATGCCGACTCGTTGTAATAGATGTTATCTGCATAATTAATCCCCACTCCATATTTAATACAGAGATAAGTTTGTATCTGCCTTTTTTCTGTCGCAGTTAAGACACGATTATAGATGATAATTTCTGCGATCTGTCCGATAAAACCGTTGGAAGCACTTCCCCGGCCGATATTTCCCTGTGCATTCTGCACATAAGATGTGGTGGTTGGGTTGGTTCTGCTGTATACTACTCCATCTTGAACAAACATAGACAACTTACCAGTGGTAGTTGAAAATTCCTGCATGGTAACCGCATGAATTGATGTAGCGGCCGTGTATGTGGGTATTGTTACGTTTACACGATTGTTGTATTGATTAAATCTCAACTGAGAAGTCCCTGCATAACCAATGTGTAATCCAGGGTAAGGAAGAGCTTGTTGAACTCCTATAAAATATTGACTGGCCACAGATGACTCTCTTTTGGTGACTGCGAATACAGTAAAATTCGTATTATCTATAACAGACAGATTAATGTCAAAATACTTATTTACGGCTGTTCTTATGGTTCCATAGCCATTAATGCCATTGGTTACATAACTTGGTTTCGAGGCTGCTACATTCTGAGTGGCATTCCGTGCATTTCCACTGGCATCATTCCAGTAGCTAAGTGCTGTTCCATTTGTGGTAGAAGAGGTTCCTGCATCTCCTTTGAGCCAGACCTGGAGTCCTGTACTCACACCTCCCGGAGATTGGGCCTGGCTGTATTTTAGGGCTACAGCCATTAATAGAGTGGTAATTAATCTTTTCATCGTAATCAATTGAATTTGTTTAGGGTCACCCTGTGTTTGAATTTGACCAAGCACAGAATATCGCTTCATACGGAAGATGAAATGAATTGGTTACGCCTTGAAAAGTTGATATGAGACGACGAGTGATAAAAAGCAACAGGGCAACCACATGGATTGCCCTGCCTAACCTAACTTTAAACAAACACCACCTCCAGGGTGATGTTGCGCCTTCTATTCGAGTTTTCCCTGATTATAACTACAATTCGAAATCAGAGAAGACTATTCTGGGTGGAATAATTATTCAATTCAAAAATGTGCTTTACAACATGCCAAAGATTTGTATTTTTCTGGACTTAATTCAAATGATCCTACAGAGATTTGAACCACATATTGTGAATATGAATATCAAGACAATAAGTTCGACCAAACAAACAATACATTGGATCACTCAGTAAAAGGCATAGTCCTGAATATTACCCGATACAGCGATAAAAGCTCAATTGTAAAGATTTTTACCCGCCACTTTGGGTTGAAGACCTTCTCCATTCGCTTGAGTAAGTCTGTAAAAAACGGAAGTTCCAACTTAATGCAACCCTTTGCGCCAATAGAATTCGAGTCTTCTCTAAAAGAGAATCAGCAAATCCACCCAATTAAAAACCTCAGGCCCTCACATGTACTTGCATCTATACCGTTTGACGCAACAAAAAGCACAATTATTTTATTTTTGAATGAGGTAGTTCAAAAAACAATGGTGGAGGATTATGTGAATGATGAATTATTTCAATTTCTGCATAATTCCATTATACTATTAGATGATGCAGTTGATGCCAGAAATTTTCATCTCTGGTGCCTTTTGGAAATAACCAGACATTATGGTTTCTATCCATTGCTTCCTGACAACGACTCAGTGAATATATTTGACTTAAAGAATGCCTGTTTTATTCGAAATGTTCCAGGGCACAAACAATTTGCGGCTGGTGAAGAGGTTGGCGTATTAATCCGCTTTCTTGAAAAGGAATGGCCTGAAGTGCAAAGTATGGACCTGCATAGCCAACTGAGAAGTAACTTATTGAACATGTTGGTTCAATTCATCCAACTCCATTTGGAAAACAATCGCGAAATAAAATCACTCGCCGTGCTCCACGCCGTATTTCATTGAAGTACTAATCGTATTTTCGCCGCTCAAATCCGCAAAAATGCAATTTTCGCAGGTAATAGGACATTCAGCCATTAAGGAAAGACTCATCAGTGCTTTCCATGAAGGAAGAATTGCCCACGCGCTGATGTTTCTGGGCCCCGAAGGATCTGGAAATCTTCCGCTGGCTTTGGCTTTTGCACAGTACATCTCTTGTCCCAACAAAACAGAGACAGACAGTTGTGGCGAATGTCCCACGTGTAAAAAAATAAGCCACCTTCAGTTTGCAGATCTCTTCTTTACCTTCCCTTTTTTCAACAAAACAGGAAAAGACAGGACCACCTGCGACGACTGGTTGATAGAGTGGCGAGCCCATCTGACTGCCAATGTATATACCGATCTTGACCAGTGGCGCAATAAAATAACAGAGGAGAACAAGCAGCTCAATATCTCAGTGTATGAAGCGGCCAACATTGTTAACCGGTTGTCTCTCAAGAGTTATGAGGGCGGATATAAGTTTCAGGTTATCTGGATGGCCGACTTTTTAAAGCCCGATACTGCCAATAAGTTGCTCAAAATCGTAGAGGAACCACCTGATAAAACATTGTTTTTCTTCGTGGCCAACAGCCTTGAAAATATTTTGCCCACCATCTTGTCTCGTGTCCAGATGCTCTATGTGCCAGCCGTAAACGATGACGATGTGCGTATGGCATTGGAAAAAATGAATTTATCTGCTGAGCATTCCTCCTCAATTGCCCATTTCGCTCATGGCAACTGGACAAAAGCCCTGCAACTCGCTCAGGCTGAAAATCCTGATGAAGTCTATGCCACTGAATTTCAGGAATGGATGCGCAAGTGCTTTAAAAAGGAAATCGTCTGGCTTTTCAACTGGGCCAATCGCATGCACGACAAGAGCCGTGAGGACCAGAAACATTTTTTGACCTACGCTCTGGATCAAATCCGCCAAAACCTGATGCTCAATTATACCGGTGGTGATTTGGTGAGAATGAACGACCAGGAAATGGCATTTTCGTCGAAATTCTCCCCGTTTATCAACGATCTCAACGCAGAAGGGCTGATGGAGGAAATCACCGAGGCACACAACGACGTTTCGCGAAACGCCTATTCTAAAATGGTCTTTGCAGACCTCTCTCTTAAAATTCACTACCTGTTGGTTCGTAAAAGCTGAGTATGTCTCTGTATTAGTCTTTCTTTCAATTACATTTGGCGTCACTTGTTTTCTTCTTAATTATCCCTTCCGTAAGGTTGGGATAAGGGTCAATAAAGGCCAAAGTATAGAAATCGGGAAGATATAAAGAAGAAAAATACTATGGGATGCACAAGTTGTTCTACCAAAAATAATGGTTTGCCGGGCGGTTGTAAAAACAATGGCGCCTGCGGCACATATGGCTGTAATAAACTCGAAGTCTTTGACTGGCTGGCCGGTATGGCTTTGCCCGATGGTCAGAAGCCTTTTGATATTATAGAAGTTCGATTCAAAAATAACCGCAAAGGATTTTACCGTAACGTCAATAACCTGGAGCTCTATCCGGGCGATGTAATTGCGGTGGAAGTTTCTCCGGGTCACGACATAGGGGTCGTAAGCCTAACAGGAGAGCTTGTCCGTATCCAGATGAAGAAAAAGGAAATCAAGGACAACTACGAAATCAAGAAGATCTACCGCAAAGCCAAGGAAGACGATATAGAAAAATGGCAGGAAGGAAGAAAGTTGGAGCAAGATACCATGATGCGGGCGCGGACGATGGCGCACGAGTTGGATCTTCAAATGAAACTCAGCGATGTAGAATATCAGGGAGATAAAACGAAAGCTACCTTCTTTTACACCGCGGATGACAGGGTGGATTTTCGAGAATTGATCAAAAAATTCGCTGAAATTTTTAAGGTCCGCATCGAAATGCGCCAGATCGGATACCGTTATGAAGCAGGAAGATTGGGTGGAATTGGTTCTTGTGGCCGCGAACTTTGTTGTTCGAGTTGGCTCACCGATTTCAGAGCAGTGAGCACCAGTGCCGCACGCTATCAGCAACTTTCGCTTAATCCGGCCAAACTAGCCGGCCAATGTGGCAAATTGAAATGTTGTCTCAATTACGAGCTTGACCAGTATGTAGAAGCCATCAAAGACTTTCCATCTACCAATGTGCGGCTCCATTTACCAAAGGGGACAGCCATTCACTTTAAGACCGACATCTTCAGGGGTCAGTTGTACTATATATATGAAGGGCAACCGGGCGAGCCTCCTTTTGCTTTGAGTGTGAAAGCTGTAAAAGAAATTATAGAAAAAAACCGCAAAGGAGTTGTGGTAGAAGATGTAGAAGAATTCTTCATTGAAGAAGAGGTAGTAGCTGTAGAAACAGACTTTGCTCAGGTAGTAGGTCAGGATAGCCTGACCCGATTTGATCGCAAGAAAAGACCACAGGGCCAAGGCAACAAACCTTCGCGCAATAACCAGGACAGAAGACAAGGAGACAGGCGTCCAAATAGCAATCAACCTGCGGAAGCCAAAGGCCCCGGTCCAAAGCCCGGACAAGGACAACAAGGAAATGGCCCTCGTCCTGATCGCCCGCCACAAAAAGGCCCAAGACCCAATCAACCCAACCAGAACAAAAAACCAAACGACAATCAGCCTCAGCCTCCACAGCAAGGTGGAGATCAGAACAAAGGTCAACAATCTGGCAATAACCCTGGTCGTGATAACCGCCCGAGGGAAAACAAACCCAGGGATCAAAAACCAAGAGACAACAGACCGCGTGAACCGCGTCCGCCAAGAGATCAGAAGCCCCCTAATCCGAACAAGAATAATCCTTCAACCGATAGCACACCGCCGCCATCTAACCCATGATAAAGAGATATTTTCAGTTTTTATTATTGCTTGTATTTTTTTCTTGCGAAGACAACAATGTAGTTTTTGAAGAGAATAAGGAAATATCAGGAGCCGTTTGGAGTGCAAACCAACCGGCACATTTTGAGTTTGAGGTTCAGGATACTTTGGCGCTTTATAACTTCTATGTGAACACGCGCAATAAAGGAGCTTATCCCTATAGCAATGTTTTTGTTTTTATCGAAATGGAATTTCCCAATGGTAAAAAATCTATTGACACAGTAGAATGTTATCTGGCCGATGCACAAGGCAAATGGCTTGGCAGTGGTCTGGGTGATATTTACGACAACCGGTTTTTGTATCAGCAGGGCAAACAATTTCCGCTGCAAGGCCGATACAAAATTGACATCATTCAGGGAATGCGTGTGACGGATCTCGAAGGAATCTGTGATGTTGGTTTCAGGTTGAGTAAAAAGTAAAAATGCCTCTGAAGTAAAGTTGCGAGCCTGTTTAATCAGACGGACATTCGCTTTTACCACCGATTAAAGCAGATTAACCTCATTGGGCTAAAATTCCTGACCTAGATTCTGCACAATTTCCATCCTTCTGAGTTTTGTAAGAATTTGTGGGCAATTCCTGTCTTGAGCCATCAATATGAGCAAGTTGAGCTCTGAAAATTTCGGACACATTGGCGAACTCCTGGTTTACCCCCAATTTTCGCTGGGCATTTTTGACCCCTTCCATAATTGCAGTAAAAAAATTGCTTTGTCACAAAGTGCCTGTCACAAAATTATTTTGTGACAGGCACTTTGTGACAAGCTACAATTTTTACCCCCTATTTTTTTGAATCCCTTGAACAAGTGAAAAAAATCAGCCCGTATTATGTCAGCAATGGAAGAAACCAGGTCAACAGCAAAAGTCAGGGAGTAACTTTTGAGTGATAATCCATTATAGCTTCTACAGAATCGAAAAAACAATTGTCCCGGCTTTCGAGTTAAACTGAATGCAATTAAAAAATCATTCAAAATTATTTTTTAATTCGTCGTTACTCATGCCGTTACTAAAATAAACAGATCCATGAAACGACGTTGAAGTTGGTCAAAATTATACCGCTCACAAAAATAATATAGTCCAATCTGCCTGCCGGCAAAGGCAGGTTTCGGCTGCGCCTCATAGTACTATTTATTTTTAGTGGCGGCATAACCAATTCACAAAATAATTTACCCTTTGGGTTAAATTATATTTGGAATTGGTGTTATTTGTGTAATCGGCATTGTCACTCTTAAAAAGTCCCCATGCCATTTAAGAATATTAAAAAGGCCGCACTTTCATGCGGCCTTTCAATTATTTATACAGAATGCTTAATTAATTTCCTTCTATAAGCTTGTACAATTCGTCAAGCTTTGGAAGAAGAATAATTTCAATTCTTCTGTTCTTGGCTTTATCGTTTGCATCTACAGGATGGTATTCACTTCGGCCGGAAGCGCTCAACTGACCAGGTTTAACAGTACTATTGGCTGTAATAATTTTTACTACTTCTGTGGCACGCAAAACGCTCAGCTCCCAATTGTCGCGAGGTATTGAAGTGGACGAAATTTTATCTGTATCAGTATGCCCTTCTACAATTATTTCCATGTCGGCCTCATTTTCTATGGCTTTGGCCAGATCCACCAAGGCCTTTTGTCCATTGGGATCGACCTTGGTGCTGCCTGAGGCAAAAAGAAGCTTAGCCTCCATACTTACGTAGACTTTTCCATCCTTTTCTGTTACAGTCAATCCTTTGTCTTTGAAGCTAAGCAATGCATTCTGCACCTTGGACTTCAGTGCCTGGCTTGCTGCTTCCTGAGCGGCAAGGAGTTTTTCCATTTCACTCAACTTCTTTTCGCGGTCAGCGAGATCAGAATTGGCCTTGTCCACAGCAGCCTGCTTTTCATTTAGATTTTTTTCAAGCGACTTTAATGCATCCTCCTTTTTCTGCAGGGCTTCCTGCGTTTTGTTGAGTTCGTCTACGAGCTTTTTATTTTCTCCTGTAGCCTGACCCAAAAGTTCACTGCTTTTTTTCGAAAGAATCTCATTCAATTCGTTGATCTTATCGTATTGAACGCGGAGCATTCTGTACGACTTTCCCCATTCGGTCGTATCTTTCTTCAGCTCTGCCAGCCTCTTGTCCTGGGTTTCAATATTTGTTGAAAGATCCTTATTCTGCGCTTCCAGTTGTTCTTTATTTCTTTTAAATGCTTCATTTTCCTGTTCGAGTGAAGTCTTGCGCGTTTCCATTTCAGCAAATTTTCGCTGGGGAACACAACTCTGAATGAGCAAAGCAACAATTGCCATCAAAAGGAGTAAGTGTTTTTTCATTTTTTCTAAAAAATTATTGTTCCATTTTATATTATTCAAAAATGCGTCACAGACGAGCCAATTGTACTCTAATAAAATAGACTTTTGAACGCGCTGTTGTGGGCCTTAATTTAGTGCATCCACTGCTCAATGTCTGACAACTGTAAGGCATCAATCTCCAACTTGTTCTTTTTTCTGTATACATTGAGTGTCTGGTGGATTACAGTTGCCTTGGTTTCTTTCAATTTTTCAATTGAATCAAAACCGGCCTTTATCAAATGTTCGGCCCAGACATCCGGTATGCCCAGTGCCATAAATTCTTTCGGGTCCGGACCAACATTCCATTTCTCCGGCCTCATTTGTGGGAAGAAAAGGACTTCCTGTATGGCTTCATTGTTTGTGAGAAACATTACAAGGCGGTCAATGCCAATTCCCATTCCTGAAGTAGGTGGCATACCATATTCCAATGCCCGAAGAAAATCATGATCAATAAACATGGCTTCATCATCGCCTCTTTGTTGCAATCCAAGCTGCTCTTCGAATCGCGCACGCTGGTCGATTGGATCATTTAATTCGGTGTAAGCATTGGCCACTTCTTTTCCATTGATCATCAACTCAAATCTTTCAGTGAGTTCAGGATTATCGCGATGGCGCTTGCACAATGGCGACATTTCCACAGGGTAATCCGTAATGAATGTGGGTTGAATAAAATTGCCTTCGCACTTATTGCCGAATATTTCATCGATGAGTTTTCCTTTACCCATTGTGGCATTCACCTCTATCCCCAATTCACGGCACATTGCCATCAATTCCTCTTCGCTCCTTCCGGTAATATCGAAACCAGTATATTCTTTAATGGCATCAGTCATAGAAATACGACGGAAGGGTTTTCCAAAGTCAATTTGCTTATCGCCAAATTGAACTTCTGTTTTGCCAAGTGCTTCAGTACATACGAAGCGCAACATTTCCTCTGTGAAATTCATCATCCAGAGATAATCTTTGTACGCGACGTAAATTTCCATCACAGTAAATTCGGGATTGTGCGTGCGATCCATGCCTTCATTTCTGAAGTTGCGGCTAAATTCATACACACCTTCAAATCCTCCTACTATCAATCTTTTCAGATACAACTCATTTGCTATGCGCAGGTACATGGGCACGTCCAGTGCATTGTGGTGTGTAATAAACGGGCGCGCGGTAGCACCGCCAGGTATGGCTTGCAATACAGGAGTATCCACTTCCAGATAACCTTTCGCGTTAAAAAAATTGCGCATTGCGTTCACGATTTTAGTGCGCGCAATAAAAGTTTCTTTTACTTTTTCGTTTACTACCAAATCCACATAGCGCATCCGGTATCTCATTTCAGGATCTGTGAATGCGTCGTGTATAATGCCGTCTGCATCCTTCTTTACCACGGGCAATGGTTTTATGGACTTTGCCAGTAAAGTGAGGTCAGAAACGGCTATGGAAATTTCACCCAGTTTGGTAATAAAAAGTTTTCCTTTAACACCAATAAAATCGCCGTAATGAAGCAGATGTTTTACTACATCATTGTAAAAAGTTTTGTCTTCTCCCGGACACAGATTGTCCACGTTCATGTATATCTGCACCTTGCCTGTATGATCGTGCAGGTCGGCAAAAGATGCTTTACCCATGATACGTTGGTTGAGCATCCTGCCAGCTACAGTTACTTCCAAACCTTCCTCATAATTCAATATAATTTTCGAGGCTGTGGTGGTAGTAATAAATTCATGTGCAGGAAATGGGTCAATACCTTTTGCCCTGAGTTTATCAAGGGCCTCTCTTCGTGCAATTTCTTCTGGTGAAAGTTGTAAAATCATGGCCGCGAAGGTAATAGCAGTAAGCCAAAATGCCACTTGACACTTACTATGAAATCTTCAACAAAATTCAGGCCTATTATTTTGATCTCATGGCATCCACAGGATTGAGGCGTGCAGCCTTCATGGCCGGAACAATACCGGCAACAATTCCCACCACCACTGAGATTGACAATCCCATCACAATTCGTGCAAATGGCAGCAGAAAAGTAAACTCAACTAACTGTCCCAGTAATTTCATCAGCATCCATACCAGAAACAACCCGATAGCGCCACCAATAAGGCACAATGCCACCGATTCAAAAAGAAATTGATTCAGAATAAATGAATTTCTTGCACCCAGTGCCTTTTGAATTCCGATTACTCCAGTTCTTTCACTTACAGAAACAAACATAATATTTGCTATACTAAAGGCCCCTACGAGGATGGAGAAAATGCCAATGATCATTCCTACAATATTAAAAACGCCCACAATATCATCTACCATCCCCGATATCATACTTGATTCTATAATAGAAAAATCATTGTCACCTTTCGGTTTAATTCTTCTTATCTCCCTAAACGTTCCCAGTACTTCGCTTTTCAGTTCTTTATTGTCGATGCCGTCTTTTGCTTTGAGAATAATGTTGGCGTCCTGTTCCTTCAGATTAATCATTCGTGTGCCAAATTCTATTGGCATAAGCACGGCCTGATCGAAACCATTTCCAAAAAGAGACGCTCCCTCCTTTTCGCATACACCGATTACCACAATCTTTTGACCGCCAACGGTAATTTCTTTTCCAATGGCCATACCACTGCCAAAAAGTTGATCGCGTACATTGAAACCTATAATACCGAAATTCTTCCCTGTTTCACATTCAATTGGAGTGAAATACCGGCCCTCGGCTATTTTTACTGCGATGACATCTTTGTACTCATAAGTCATTCCCATTACATCCACAGCTTCAATATAATTATTCGCGTACTGAGCCGTTTTCTGATCCCCGGCCGAAAAAGCTATACTTTCAATACTTTTCATCCGATCTTTCAATTCCTCCATGTCTTTTAGTGTCGGTTGCCTGCGGCTCATATAGTTCCACCACTCATATTCATCATCGCCTTCATCAGGGCCCATAGGCCATTTCTGGACAAATAAAACATCAGACCCGATCATATCGAATCCTGCCTTCATTTCGGCTTCCATGGAATCTACAATACTCAGAACGAAAATGATGGAGAAAATTCCAATGGTCACGCCCAACAACGAGAGTATGGTCCTCAGTTTATTGACGACCAAAGCCTGCCAGGCGAATCTGAAACTTTCTTTTATGAGTTGAATTATCATGAGATAAGGACAAAGCTAAGTATTCCGGCCCGCTCAAATACTATTGAAATGATGAACGGTCTTTTCCGGGTTCTTCTGATCCAACATGCTGACCAACACGCCCTTCATGTGATGGATAAACCGGTTAATCCGCCACAATAAAATGGCCTCTGAGCAGGTCCGGGCCCCCAGTTTATTCTCCGGAAATAATTGCCAATGCTTTGCGTTTAGCCGGAGGTGTGGCCCGGCGCATTAATTTGCGTCCTTTGCAGTCATCATAATCCTTGACAAGAGTAGTCTTCATAAAGCCCGATTATAAAATCTTCATTGCCTTTGCATTGATCATGATTTTTCATGCCCAATTATCAGGGCAGATGAACAATTCGCGCGCAAAAAAATGGAGTGTTCAAAGCGATAGCTTACAAGTAGACACGCTCAGCCTGATTTCCGGTTCGGTAATCATTAAGTGCAACGGGCTGGATATTGATCCTGATTTATACCGTGTGGATGAAATAAAGTCATTGATTCGTTTCAAACAAAAACCTGCATGCGACACGGTAGAAATTTTTTACAAAGTGCTGCCTGTATTTTTAGGAAAAAACTATCAGCACAAGTCATTGGATTTGAATACCAGAGAAAGCGCAGCGCCACTCAAACCCTATGTGATAGGCAGCAACAGACCCAATTCCAATCCTTTCTCACAAGATGGAATTCAAAAAAACGGTTCTATCTCACGGGGCATCACATTTGGAAACAGCCAAAATCTCACTGTCAATTCAGCACTTAATCTACAACTCACAGGAAACATCACCGAACGCTATAAGATACTTGCTTCAGTAACAGACGACAATATTCCGATCCAGCCATCTGGTAACACACAACAACTCCAGGATTTCGATCAGGTTTTCATACAGGTTTATGACGACCGCACCAAAATGATTGCGGGTGATTTTTTATTGAAAAAGCCTACAGGTTATTTTCTCAATTATTTCAAGCGCGCACAGGGAGCTTATTTTACATCCCGCATAATCGACAATCCCAAAGCTACATTTCATCTGGATGTAGAAACTTCCATATCCATTTCCAAGGGAAGATTTGGTCGGAATATTATTCAGGGAATCGAAGGAAATCAAGGTCCTTACAGATTGTCCGGCGCGGACAACGAATTGTTCATTATCATTCTTGCCGGAACCGAACAGGTTTATATTGATGGGCGCCTGCTTCAGCGAGGTCAGGACAAGGATTATATAATAGATTACAATGCTGCTGAAATAATATTCACTCCGCGTCAATTCATTACCAAAGACAGGCGCATTAATGTTGAATTTCAATATTCCGAAAAACGTTATGCCCGACCTTTAATTCAATCATCGGTGTCCGCAGAGCACCGCGGGCATAAATATTATCTCAATATTTACTCAGAGTCGGACGCTAAAAATCAATCGCTGCAGCAAGACCTGACAGATAATGAGAAGCTCATTCTTTCTCAAGCAGGCGACAATTTACTTTCCGCATATTCCACAGGAATAGAAAGTGTCTCGTTCTCAAATAGTCTTGTGCTTTACAGCAAAATTGATTCGCTTGGTTACGATTCAGTATTTATATTTTCTACTGACTCCACTCTGTCTCTTTACAAGATAAGCTTCAGTGCGGTAGGTGCGGGTAATGGCGACTATATAGAAGATGGTTTTACTTCGAATGGCAAAAAATACAAATGGGTTGCGCCCCTGGATCAAAATGGCATTTTAATTCATCAGGGAAATTATGCGCCCATACGACTTTTGGCAACACCGAAAAAAAATCAAATGATAACCGCCGGTGCAGAATTCAATTTTAATAATCCAAATTCAAAAAATTCACACCGATCCAAAAGTTCAATGATGATTGAAGGGGCTCTTTCTCATAAAGACATCAATACATTCTCTCCTTTAAATTCTGGTGACGACAATGGTCTGGCCTTAAAAAGTAAATTCAAATGGCAGTCTACAGGACAATCTGAATCGGGTCAGGCAGCAGACAGTCTGATAAACAAAAACACTTACACAATAGAATTGGGATATGAATACACAGCAAAAAACTTCGCCCAAATCGAAAGATTCAGAGAAGTAGAGTTTGTGCGAAACTGGAATCTTCAGCAAATTACCAGTGCTATCGACCAACATATAGCGGGAACAACTCTAAGCCTTAAACGTGCGGGATTCGGATTAATTCAAGCCGGATCAGAGGCAATTATAGGGGGTTCAGATTACTCAGGACTCAAAACAAAATTATTGACACAAATCAGTACACCGCGTAAATTCAAAGCAGATATTACCGGTTCATATCTCCTTACCAGAGGCAAAATTGAGTCGTCATTTCTCAGGCACAAAAGCACGCTTTCTCAGGAATATAAATTTTTTCGCGGTTACTACAGAGACGAACACGAAAAGAACGAATATAACATTACCTCAACAGATTCGCTGGCACAAAATTCATATCAGTTCTTTGATTGGGAGGCAGGTATTGGCACAGCCGATACTACCAGCAAATCAATCACAGCATATTATCGCTCCCGCGATGACTACAGGGTAGTAAATTCAGGACTTGGCAAGACGGCACATGCCGATCAATACGGATTGTTAGCCACATACCGCGGAAAGAAAGAAAGCCGGCTGAACATCAATTTGAGTAAAAGAATTTTAAAGGTAGTTCAGGTTTCAGATCAGCCCATTCAACCAGAGAATAATCTTTTGACAAGGGTGGATTACAATTTTAAATTAAAAGATGGCTTTATTCAAAGCACTACGTTCTACGAGATTGGCTCAGGTTATGAGCAGAGTCGTGAGTTTGTTTATGTAGAAGTACAGCCCGGACAAGGCGTATATATCTGGAACGACTACAACACCAATGGCATCAAAGATCTCAATGAGTTTGAGGTAGCGCAATTCGCTTATGAAGCCAATTATATAAGAACCTCAATTCAAAGCAATAATTACATCCGGACTTATACCAATCAATTTACCCAGACTTTGAGCGTCAATCCTCAACGTCTACTCAAGCAAGATAAAAAATGGAAGGTTTTTGCCGCGCGCTTTAGCAACAATGCATCCATACGCACAGACCGAAAAACCAGCAGAGAAGAAAGTAAAGACAGGTTTAATCCATTCCTGGCGGATGTAGCAGACAGTACCTTGTTGAGCATAAACAGTATGTTCCGCAACATTTTATTCTTCAATAAATCCAATCCAGGCTTTGGGCTCGACTACACCTTTCAAAATTCACAAAATAAGAATTTATTGACCAATGGATTCGAAAGTCGCACCTCAGAATTTCATCAAATTGGAATTCGCTGGAACTTCATTTCTGAATACACTTTTTTTGCAGAGTTGCGGCAAGAAAAAAAAGGAGCTTCTTCTGATTTTTTATCCGGCAGGAATTATTCTATCTCCCAACTTTCCATTCAACCAAAATTTACATGGCAACCCGGTACGTCAGCGCGTCTGAATCTTACAGGGCAGTACCAGCGCAAAGAGAACAAATCCGGAGTTGAAAAAGCAGGTATTATGCGGATGGGTGTTGACGCAACCTTGAATGCGATTGAAAAAGGCAGTTTTCTGGCCGAAATAAATTTCTATAAAATTACCTTTACCGGATCACCCAACAATTCGCTTTCATTTGAAATGCTTGAAGGACTCCAACCCGGAAATAACTTCACATGGTCTACCACGCTGCAACGCACAGTGGCGAAAAACATTCAGGTAAATTTAATTTACAACGGGCGCAAACCGGAAAGCACCAAAACCATACACTCCGGTGGCATCCAAATCAGGGCCTTTTTCTGATTCACAGGCAGCCCACATCCTTGTTTCCAGATACGCACAGATTCTCTAACATCCTGTTTTCCAGATTATACCCGTTCATAACGCAATTGAAAAAACAATTTTATTGAGATACAAAATGGATTGAATGGTGATTAATACATTTTATTTTTGCCCTTGTAATCTAAAATTCTTTCAGTACTTCGTTACATTTACCCACAACTATATGATCACTTGAGTGTATGTCGCGGAAATTGATTGCCTTAATTATTGATGATGAAGAATTTGCCAGAGAAAATCTGCGCATGTTGATAGAAGAGTTCTGCGCAGAAGTAGAAGTAGCCGGAGTAGCTGGTTCGGCTCAGGAAGCAAGAAAACTTCTGGATGAAGTAACACCCGACATTGTTTTTCTGGATATTATGATGCCTGGAGAAGATGGATTTATGTTCCTACAGAGTCTTTCTGCCAGAAATTTTCAGGTCGTCTTCACCACTGCTTTTAGAGAATATGCCTTAAAGGCAATTAAAGAAAGTGCCATCGACTATCTCGAAAAACCCATTGACATAGACGACTTGCAGGCAGCAATAGAGAAAGTGCGCAGTCTTGTAGAACAAAAAAAAACGACTCGTGTGAGTGATGACCGGCTAAACAAAATACTGGAGAATATTGCCCTCACGAATACTGTTGAGAAAACCGTCATTCCTACCAAAGACGGAATGGCCGTTGTAAAAAACACTGAAATCATACACCTGGAAGCCTTCGAAAATTACACCACACTTTATTTACAGGGCGGAAAAAAATATGTGAGTAGTAAAAGCATTAAAGCCTTTGAAGATAAACTCGATCCACACATGTTTTTCAGAACACACAAATCCCACATTATCAATATAGCTCACCACCTCAGAGAGTTCAACAGAACAGATGGCAATATTGCCATTTTGAGCGATGGCACTCAGGTTCCTGTAGCGCGAAGGAAACTTCAGGAATTTCTTGACAAGATTTCAAATCTTGCCTAAGAATATAGCACACTGACATAAAGTGACTTAATTACAGTAACTTCAGCGAATAACAAATTGAATTGTTGCATTCAGAATTGATAAATAAAAATGCTTTGAACGCACAGAGAAATAATCACCGGGGTAGGTCAGCCTTCAGAGTGTTTCTTATCTGTGTATTGATTCAATTCGCTGTTGTAGCCAGAGCACAGGAATATACCTTTATTCAATATGGCCTCAAGGAGGGAATTATACAATCGCAGGTAAGGTGTTTGTATCAGGATAGCAAGGGCTATATCTGGGCCGGCACCCTTGGTGGATTATCCCGATTTGATGGGAAAGAATTTAAAAGTTACGACAGACAGAATGGTTTTCTGAATAATCAGGTAAACTGCATTACAGAACTTTCCAACGGTACTACAATGGTAGGTTCCAATGGTAGTATTGTACTGATCAATGGCGCTGAAGTTAAAAGTATTTTATTGGAGTCGGAGTTTGCCGAGTCGAGTGTGAACGCTATTTTTCAGGACAACGACGGAACTGTTTTGATTGGCACCGAAAATGGACTTTGTGGGTTTCAGAATGGAAAAATTGTATATCCGGTCAATTCGATTATTTCTAAAGAGAATGTACAGGCATTTTGCAAAAGAAAGAAAGACGGAGCAGTTTTTATACTCACCAAGAATCAAATTTTTCTAAAAAAAAACACTGAAATTACTCCCTTCTGGAAACCACAAAATAGCGAGACCAATCTCTTTGGAATTACAGAATCGCCCGACCATTACCTTTGGCTCGCAAGCAAAGGAGAAGGGTTAATAAAACTCAATGAAGAGGGCACAGAAGCCATCAACTTTACAGACTTTCCCGGGTTCCCGATCAAAGTGATTAATGATGTAATGTCCGATAGAAAAGGTGGACTCTGGATTTCATCACGTCTCGGATTTTTTCATTTTAAAGAAGGAGTATTCAAATTTTTCTCAGATCAAAATGGGCTGAAATCTGTCGATATAAGGGACATACTGGAAGATTACGAAGGCAATATATGGCTCGCTACCAATGGCAGTGGGCTATTGAAGTTCACGGGCGAAGCATTTGCCTCGTATACCACTTCGCAAGGTTTGAGCAGTAATGCAGTAATGTCTGTAGCCGAAGATCAGCACGGCCAATTGTGGTTGTCCACTTTCGATGGGGGAATTTGCAAATTCAGCGGTGATAGTATTATTAAAATGGCTGTAGAAGGACTTTCTTCTACGAATAGAATCTGGACCAGTCTCAAAGATTATCAGAATCATATCTGGTTCGGTACTTCCAATGGTCTTTATGAATTTGATGGGTATAAATTTCACCGCTATCCTGAGTCAGATTCATTGGCCGAAATAGTTGTATTAAGTCTTTTCCAATCAACCGACCATAAACTCTGGGTAGGAACATCAAAAGGAGCTTGCATATTTGAGAATGGAATATTGAAATCTATGGTTGCCCAGGGTGGTCCGCAAAAAAGAATCAGATGCATAAGAGAAGATGGTTTGGGCCATCTGTGGATGGCTACAACGGAGGGTGTAGTAAAATTTGACGGCGTTTCTTTCACCACCTACACCATGAATGACGGTCTTCCCGACAATTCGACCTATGCTCTGGAAATTGATGAGTTTAACCGTGCGTGGGTAGGCACACAAAACGGACTTGCAGTATTGAGCGGTTCAAGATTTCGCAAAGTAGATATGGGAGCCAATTCCGGCGCACAGGTAGTGAATTTCTTAAAATATACCCCACAACAAATGTGGGTAGGAACCAATAATGGTCTTCACACAATAGCGGTGAGTCTGGAGTTCAACGAGTCTTTGCCCGAACTTAAGCACTATGTGCTGGAAGATGGATTGAAAAGTCTGGAAACAAACCTTAATTCTGCATTTATGGATCATTCAGGCATATTGTGGTTTGGAACAGCTGATGGATTAATGAGGTTTGATGCAACAAAAGTCTCCGTCACATCGCTAATTGAGCCGCGATTACTGTTGTCCAATATTCAGATTAACCTTCAAAACCGCAATTGGGCAGAGCTTGGTCGGATAGATAGTTTATCAGGACTTCCTATTCAACCCAGGTTCAAGTACAAAGACAACCACATTACTTTTTACTTTACCGGTATTTCCACAACTTATCCGGATGAATTACAATATCAATATATGCTGGAAGGTTTGGACGAAGACTGGAAGCCCCTAACTGCCGCAGGCTTTGCCACATATTCTAATTTGCCCTATAGTTCTTTCGTGTTCAAAGTAAGAACCTTGAACCGGCAGGGTTTCTGGAGCAAAACAGTGGAATATCCTTTTTCTATCGCGCCGCCGTTTTGGCTGACCTGGTGGTTTATTCTGCTGGAAATTTTGGCTGTTCTGAGCATTATCAGCGCCATTGTGTTGGCCAGAATACGGGTAACCAGGGCCAAAACAGAAAAAGAATGGTTCGAAGTCCGTTCAAGAATGCTTGTGTTAGAGCAGCAGAGCTTGAATAGCAGCATGAACAGGCACTTTATTTTCAACGCCCTGAATTCAATTCAATATTATATCAATCGTCAGGACAAGCTCGCTGCGAATAAGTATTTGAGTGATTTCGCCCGTTTGATCAGAAAAAACCTGGACAGTTCGCAAGAAAACATGACCAGCCTGAGGGATGAAGTGGAACGACTTGAACTTTATCTGAAACTTGAACACATGCGCTTTAAGGATAAATTTGATTATAAGATTCATATTGATCCGGCGCTTAACCTCGACACCATCAAAGTGCCAGCTATGCTTGTACAGCCCTTTCTGGAGAATTCTATCTGGCACGGGCTCCTTCCCAAAAACGCCCATGGCACGCTGGACGTGGATATTACCCTTAAAGACGGGCATCTTGAGTTCATTATTTCGGACAGCGGCATAGGAATTAGCAACTCCATGAGCCGCAAGACCGGAACAGATACACACATTTCAAAGGGTATGCAGATTACGCAAAGCAGGATAGAACTGATAAAAAAGACCACCGGAATGAACATTGAACTACAGGGCCCATACCAGTTACAGGCCGATGACACCCATCCTGAGGGCACAAGGGTCAAGATAATATTGCCCATTAATTTCCATGAACTTTTTTCCAATTAGTGTTGTATAAACCAAATATTTAATTAAATTTGTAGAGAATTTCTATTGTATCAGTATAATGATCAGGTTAAAATACATATTATGCGTTATTGTTGTTATGAGTCTTTTGGCCTCATGCAGCAAGGATTCTGTTGTATTTAACGACCTCCAATGCGATGGCGATCAAACGTGTCAGAGTGATCCGGATCTCAAAGTAGAATCTTCTGACGAGACTACAGATGGGAATGATGTTACATTGGGCCTCCCTAACTCTGAAGAGGCGGATATAGATATCACCGATGACGACGATGATGATGACGACAACATCACAGACGATGATGATGATGATGACAAAGAAACCGGATCAGTTCGGTTGGTCGTTTCGCAATAATCCGATTTTTTCGCTCTTTTAGCTATTCGCTACTCGTTTTCAATTTTAACATTTTATCTGGGCAACGTATGGAGTTTGGCTCTTGTCTCTTATCCAGATTCCTTTTTTGGAGCCAAAATGGTTATTTATGAAGAAACTAAGCCTTTTCATCCTTTTTGTTTCTACCGGCATGTTCAAAATGTCCGGTCAAAGTGATTCTGCATTTCACGAAATAGGTGTCAATGCTACTTATTTCATACAACAATTCTCGCCCGGTACCTTCAACAATAACTTTATCAGTCCTTATATGCTCACCTATGAGCATCGGTTTGGCTCGCTCGGCGTGCGTGCCGGTCTTGGTTACACTGCCCGGACCAGATTGGATCTTCCTGATGATAGCAACGGACAAACCACATTTCAGCAAGATTCTGCGCAAATATTGGGACGTGTGGGGCTGGTATTCTACCAAAACCCTCATAAAAGATGGTCTGTGAAATATGGAGTGGATGGAACCATAGGTAGAATGAGCAACCGTTCCATTACCACATTGAAAGATCTTTTCGGGAATGACGTGACAACAAAAATAGGAGACCGCGCCAATCAGATCGGCCTATCGCCATTTCTAATGATTCAATTTCATTTAAACAAACACTTTTCCTTCGCCACGGAACTTTTATTTAACGGTGTCTTTACCAGAAATGTACACTTTGAATCAAATAGCCAGTTTCCCGATTTTGATGTAACGAGAACCAGCTTTAATACAAGTTTTAATATCACCCCCCCTGCTAATCTTTACTTTATATATAGATTTTGATTTCATCGACTTTTTTTAAATACAATACCCATGAAAAAGACAATAATTTCAATCGCACTGGCAGCTACAGCACTGATTACCTTTCAGGCCTGTAAAAAGGAAGCCGTCACCGGAAGTGCCCGGGTACCTTCTCTGCCTCAGGAGAGCTATCGTTACGACCTGATGCCATCGGGCGGCAATACCTTATTTAATCCATTGGGCATTCCAACCGTAATCAACAACGATGTGGCAACTTTAGGCAGGGTCTTGTTCTACGAAACCCAGTTGTCTATCAACAACCGGATTAGTTGCGGTACCTGCCATCAGCAAACCAAGGCATTTGCCGACGGTAAAAAATTCAGTTCCGGCTTTGAGGAAGTACTAACCAAAAGAAATGCTCCGGCAATTCTAAATCCTGGTACTCAGAATTCATATTTCTGGGATATGAGAGAGTCCAATCTCAACCTTATGGTTACCCAACCCATTGCGAACCACATTGAAATGGGACTGGAGTCGCCCGAATACATGACTACCAAGATTGCTCATCTTCCATACTACGCTGATTTGTTTACCAAAGCTTTTGGTTCTACCGAAGTTACCTCTTCACGCATTGGTGAAGCTTTGGGTACTTTCGTAAAAGCCATGGTGACCGCTGAGTCGAAATATGATGCTGGTGTAGGTTCTGGTTTTGCAAACTTCACAGAGCAAGAATTGCTTGGTAAGGAGTTATTCACTACCACCTTGCCTTGCGCTAGTTGCCACGGAGGTGAAAACTTCACCGGTTGGGGCTCTCATGTAGAGAACATTGGGCTTGATCGCGACTATGCCGACAACGGTATGCCTGGTACTGACTGGAATACAGGAAGAGAACTTGACGGTTGGTTCAAAGTACCTTCATTGAGAAACATTTCTTTAACCGGCCCATACATGCACGACGGCAGATTCAACACACTTGAAGAAGTGGTTGAATTCTATAATAGCGGTATACAAGCTCACGATCAATTGGCCTTTGCTCTTCGTGAAGGATGGGATGGCGGATTTTTTGGGGAGGGAGATGGCACAGGAAATGAAATTCGTCCATTGCGCATGAACCTCAACGCATACGAAAAGTCTGCTCTTGTAGCATTCCTGAAGACACTCAGTGACGAAAACATTTTATACGATCTGAAATATTCAGATCCTTTTATCGCAAAATAATGGGCAATTTACAGGGAAGGCTTTTACAGGTCTTCCCTGTATTTTTTACGCATATTCCCGATAATAACTTTACAATGAACAGATTTCTTAAATCAGTCTTCATATTGTGTATGATCATCTTTCAAGCCTCTTCCTGTAAAGTAAAAGAGGAGCCTGATGCTATTGATCATCCGGAATACCTGGTGTTTGGATTCTATCAATCCCCATCCAATTGCTTTAACAGTGAGCTCTGTATCGAGTTATATAAAATAGAGCCGCTTGGTTTATTTGAAGACGTCAACGACAATAATCCGGACGCCAACAGTTTTTATTCCGGCAATTTCCAGCGCGAGCTCAGTTCGGCCAAGTACAACAATATTCATGATATGTTCAAGGACAATATACCCGCGGACTTGCTTAATATGCAAAGTGGTACCATTGGAACCACACAAACATGGAGTTCCAATTTTTACTTTGAATACAAAAGTGAAAAAATCCACAAACACTGGATATTCGATGGTACCCAGCAAAGCGTACCCTCCAACTTAATTCCTTTTATGAATATATTGTCCAACGCGTCTTTCACTGCGGGTACCAATTAAAAGTGTCCTTCTAAAATTCGATTCATTCTTCAATAGCTTTAACTTCGCCGGATCGCGCTAAGCCCAGATCTTGTGAATTATTGTTTAATCTTTAATCTAGTTCTCAGTTTATTCCTGACTATCCAGGTATCCTGCTATGCGGGTAATACTTCAGACTCAACCTGGTTTGCCAACCTACACCACCCCTCCCGGGAATCTGATCCTTCTATCCAAATTGACTCCATCAACTGTATACCTTACGACTTGATGGTAAGTAATCTGAACCTTTCAGCCCAGTGGTTTCAGGAAGCAATTGCCACATCTTATGAGATAAATTATGAAACGGGTCTGGCCACAAGTTTCGAAAAAATGGGTATTGTCAAGTATTTATTGGGCGAATATGACTCAGCCACTTTTTACAATCTAAAAGCCATTGCTCTTTTCGAGAAATTAGGTCAGCCGATCAAAAAAGGCAATGTCCTTTGCACACTTGGCTACGGCATGAAACGCCGGAATTTAACCGAAGCCTTTTCCTATTACCGGAAAGGATTGGCACTATTGGAACAGGAAAATTCAAAATCCGAATTATGCTCCGGCTATGACAATTTCGGTGTTCTTTTCGAATTGAAAGGTGATCTGGATAGTGCTCTATACTACTATTCAAGCGCCTTGTTATTGAAAAAGAGTCTGAATGATAGCATTGGCATTCCATACAGCCTAAACAACATTGGTCTGGTAGCTATGTTGCGCAACGATTTCACCACAGCACTCCAATATTTCACACAGGCTTACGAGATACGATTAAAACGAAACGACTTCTTTGGAATCATGGAAAACGAGAGTTATTTCGGCGATCTTTACAAAGCCTGGCAGCGCTGGGAAGATGCAATCAGATGGTATGTCAGGAGTAACGCTCATTGCGACAGTTTGGACTACCCGAGTCTAAAAAAGAATAACCTTCAACAACTCAGTCTCTGTTATGAGCGCTCCGGAATGTGGCAACAGGCGCTGGATGCGACAAAACAAGCTTCCGAAATCGGAGACAAGCTACTCAATGCCCAAAACTCCAGGGCAATTATTGAGTTAGAGCAACGCTATAAGGCCTCTGAAAAAGACAAAAGCATAATTTTGTTGCAAAAAGATACAGCCGAAAAAAAACAACTCATTTACCTGATTGCCGGCATATTGGTGCTTATTACAGCGGGCTCGGTGATCTATTATCAAATTCAAAAGAGAAAAGCACGCCAGGCCAAAGATTCAGCAATTATCGCAGAGCGTGAAGCTGGATTAAGAGCGGTCTTTGATGCCACAGAAGAAGAGAGAAAAAGAATAGCCAAAGATTTACACGATGGCATCGGCCAGCAATTGAGCGGCTTAAAACTCAATTGGGCTGGATTGGGGGCAAAAATTGACCAATCGTCACCTGATCTATCGCATCAAATTCAGGAATTATCAGACGTACTGGATGATGCCTGTAAAGAAGTAAGGAGCATTTCGCATCAGATGATGCCGAGGGCTTTGCAACAAAGAGGGCTTTTGCCGGCCCTTCAGGATTTGCTTAAAAAAACACTGTCCCTTACACCAATTAAATATAAGCTCGAGCACTTCAAAGTAGAGAACATCCGATTTGAAGAGCGCATTGAAATAAGCGTTTATCGCATAACACAGGAGTTGTTGAACAACATTATCAAGCACAGTCAGGCTGACGAAGTTCTTGTCCAATTATTTATAAATAAAAAGCACCTTATACTGATTATTGAAGACAATGGGAAGGGATTTAATGCCAACCAGGAGAAGGATGGGATAGGTCTTATGAATATATCGAGCAGAATTAATACCATTAATGGTGAAGTAATCTGGGAGCCCGGACCGCAAGCCGGAACGGTAGCAACAATAAGGATTCCGCTGGGAACAATCGCAGATTGAAGTACTTTTGTAATCCAAAACCTCAAAGTTGTCTGTAAATATTTTGCTTGTTGATGATCATCAGATCGTCATGAATGGGATTAAATCACTTTTAGCCCAAATACCTGCGTATACCGTTAAAGGTGAAGCCCTTAATGGTGCTGAAGCCCTTGATATTCTGGCCGTGCTCAAAATCGATTTGGTTCTGATGGATATTGATATGCCGGTAATGAATGGTATAGAAGCCACAAAAAAAATCAAGGAGCAATTTCCTAACGTCAAGATCATCATGCTTACCATGCACGATGAGAAGGCTATGATTAAAAACCTGCTGGAAATCGGGGCGGATGGCTATCTTCTGAAAAATTCTTCTCTTGCAGAGTTACACACCGCTATCGAGAGCGTTTATATTGGAAAACAATTTCTTTCGGAGGATGTAAACAGCGCTTTGATGGCACCGGACGTGGACAAATCCGGAGCATTGTCTGAACTGACAGATCGCGAAATAGAGATTATCAAATTAATAGCCGAAGGGCTGTCAAACAAAGAGATTGCAGACAAACTTTTTATCTCCCACCGCACCGTAGACACGCATAGAACCAACATGATGAACAAGTTAGGCCTACACAATGTAGCCGGAATCGTCAGGTTTGCCATCAGCAATGGGCTTACTGACAACTAGTATATAGCAGTCTTCGGCGGATTGCGGCTATTTCAAATTGTGGTATACTGCCTGCACATCTTCATCCTCTTCAATTCTTTCCACAAGTTCCAGTATTTCGTCGATTTGTTCTTCGCTTATCTCAGCATAGCTCAATGGGATTCTCTCAAGACTCGCCTTTGTTACGTGCAGGCCTTTGTCTTCCAGGGCCTTTTGCATTTTACCAAAATCTGCAAAAGCAGAGTGGATAATCAAATTGCCTTCTTCAACCTCAATACTATCCAGACCGTGGTCGATTAATTCCAGCTCAAGTTCTTCTACATCGGTCACTTTATCTGATGGAATCTGGAAAACTCCCTTTCTTTCAAAGATAAAATTAAGTGAGCCGCTATTGCCCAGTGCTCCGCCTCCTCTATTAAAATAAAGTCTTAAATTGGCTACAGTTCTCGTCGGATTGTCGGTGGCCGTTTCAACCAAAATGGCCACTCCATGCGGGCCGTAGCCTTCATAAACCATTTCCTCGAAGTTACTCATGTCTTTGTCGGAGGCGCGCTTAATGGCGGCATCGATTCGGTCCTTTGGCATATTGACACCTTTGGCGTTGACCATTGCCTGCCTGAGTCGTGGATTATATTGCGGATCGGGGCCGGCCGACTTCACAGCCATGGCTATTTCCTTACCTATCCGCGTGAATTGTTTGGCCATCCGGTCAAAACGAGCGAACATTTTGTGTTTGCGCTTCTCAAAAATACGTCCCATAGAATTTACATTTATTGCCCCAAACGGGCTCGCAAACTTACAGGATGATATAAAGTTTTGCAAGGACTCCTTTCGGAATACTGCTCAGGTTACTTTTGGCAGCAATTAATACAAGTATGTTTTTAGAGAACACAGTCAACCGTGGCCGAAGGCAGGGCTGGATCGAAGTGATCTGTGGCTCAATGTTTTCGGGCAAAACCGAAGAACTCATCAGAAGAATGAGACGCGCTGAATTCGCCCGGATGAAGGTTGAGATCTTCAAACCCAAAGTGGATACGCGCTATCACGAGGATGATGTGGTGAGCCACGACCAGAAAAGCATTCGATCCACAGCCATAGAGCACAGCTCTCAGCTCCTGCTACTAACCAGCGATGTAGAAGTAGTGGGCATAGATGAGGCTCAATTCTTTGATGCCGGGCTTCCGGAGGTTTGCAATCAATTAGCCAATCAAGGCATAAGGGTAATTATAGCCGGCCTAGACATGGATTTTATGGGCCGACCCTTTGGTCCAATGCCCAATCTTTTGGCTATTGCCGAGTTTGTAACCAAAGTACACGCAATCTGTGTCAAAACGGGCAACCTGGCCAATTACTCCTATCGTTTTGCTGAGGGAGAATCGGTTGTACAACTTGGAGAAAAGGAGAGTTACGCACCACTGAGCAGAGAAGCGTACAATGAACTTATGGAAAAGCGCAAGCACTAAGAAGACCATTAGAAATCAATTCAATCACCCACAAATTTTGGCATATAGCACCCAGCAACTCGCAAATATTACCGGTGGAAACTGGATTCAAATTGCACACGACGGATTGGTATCCGGCTTTTGCCTGGATAGCAGAAAAATAACATCTACTGCCCAAACAGCATTTATAGCTATAAGTGGGAAAAATCATGACGGGCACAAATACATAGAGTACGCTTATAGAAATGGCATCCGGACATTTATAACAGAAAAAAAAATTGAAGCTGCCGGCTACACTGGAGCAAATATTCTAATTGTAAATAATGCAACAGAAGCATTCCAGAAAATTGCCTCTCACCACAGGCATCAATTTAATCTTCCTGTTATAGGAATTACTGGCAGCAATGGAAAAACCATTGTAAAGGAATGGCTTAACACCATGCTTTCCGAAGACTACAGGATAGCGAGAAGCCCGAGAAGTTACAATTCACAAATAGGCGTGCCGCTCTCCGTTTTGAACTTAGACAGCAACCATACTTTAGGTATTTTCGAAGCGGGCATTTCTCAAAAAGATGAAATGTCGAAACTCGAAAAAGTAATTGATCCAAAAATTGGCGTGCTTGTCAATATTGGTAACGCGCATCTTGAAAGCTTTATTAATAAACAAGAACTGGCGGATGAAAAAGCCAGGTTATTTCTTCATGCTGATACTATAATTTACTCTGCTGATTATCCGGAAATTTCAAATACACTAAGCAAACCAGAATACCAACATGCTGCCAAAATATCCTGGTCGCTCAAAAACAATAGTGCTCAGCTCACATTTTCTGAAATCAGAAAATTAACTGTCTACAGTGAGTTATCCGGGCAATGGAAATCAGAAAAAATAAGTTTTATAGTACCGTTTAGCGATGACGCTTCTATAGAAAATTGTGTTTGTTGTATTGCCATCATGCTTCACCTGGGGTATGCCACAGATGTGATCAATGAACGCCTTTCGCGATTGGCTCCGGTAGCGATGAGGCTGGAAGTACTTAGTGGTATAAATCATTCTGTGATTATCAACGATTCATATAGCTCAGATCTGCACTCACTGGAAATTGCGCTTGACTTTCTGAATCAACAATCGCATGGACGAAAAAAAATTGTGATATTGTCCGACATCGCACAAAGCGGTCTTGCGTCGAAGGAGCTTTTGGAAAGGGTACAAGAGATTCTTTTATCAAAAAAAATTAGTGAGTTGGTTGCGATCGGACCTTCTTTTGTAGAGAATGCGTCTCTGCTTAAGGTTCCACATCAGGTATTTTCAGGAACAACTGAATATCTGCAATCACTGCAGCAAGAGAATTTATCGGACAGCATTATTCTTATCAAAGGAGCGCGTGATTTTAAATTTGAAAAAATCGTAGATCGTCTCCAGGAGCAGGCGCACGATACTGTACTTGAGATAGATCTCAATGCAATGACCCACAATTTGAATTACTTCAGAGCCAAACTTAAGCCTGGTGTAAAAATGATGGTAATGGTGAAGGCTTTCGGATATGGCAGTGGTGCAATTGAAGTCTCAAAATTACTGGAGTTCAATCAGGTCGATTATTTAGCTGTAGCTTATGCCGACGAAGGTGTGGCGCTTCGCCGGTCAGGTGTTTCAGTGCCGATCATGGTAATGAATCCTGATCACCACAGTTTTGGAAGCATCATTCGTCACAACCTCGAACCTGAGATCTATTCTTTCAGAACACTTCGGTTGTTTCAGGAAGCACTTCATGCTTCTTCCTTCACCGGTGATTATCCTATTCATATCAAACTCGACACCGGAATGCACCGGTTGGGCTTTGAAGCCGGAGAAGCAGACAAGTTATGCCGTGAGCTCGAATTATCCTCAGGCTTAAAAATACAGAGTGTCTTTACCCATTTGGCAGCTTCCGATTCTTCGTCGTTCGATTCTTTTACAAAAGATCAGCTCGGTCTATTTGAACAGCTCACTACTGAAATTTCCAAACGGCTCAAGGTCGATTTCATGCGTCATGCAGCCAACACCGGAGGAATCCAAAGATTTTCTGAATCGCAATACGACATGGTGAGGCTTGGTATTGGCTTGTACGGTGTTTCTGCTGACGAATCTGAGCAAAGTCAGCTTCAGACAGTGGGAACATTAAAGACCATCATATCACAAATCAAGCACATTCAACAGGGAGATAGTGTGGGATATTCGCGCAGGTTTATTGCAGAAAAGCCAACCACTATAGCAACAATACCTTTGGGATATGCGGATGGTTTGAGAAGAAATCTGAGTAGTGGCGCAGGTAGCGTGATCATAAACAACCAAAAATGCAAAATCGCGGGCAATGTCTGTATGGATATGACCATGGTAGACATTACGGGTCTTGAAGCAAATGAAGGCGATGAGGTGATTATTTTTGGTGCTCAGCAAAGCTTGAATGAAATAGCACACCAATGCGGAACAATTCCATACGAAATTCTCACTTCTATCAGCCAGAGGGTCAAAAGAATATACCTGTCTGAGTAGGGCTTCGGGGTCTCAGCTTGTACCGCGTTTACAGTTTTTAGCGGGATGGAATTTACCTCTTACTATAACTTTATATTTGTGATCAATTATGATGAAAAAAACGTTATTCCTATTTGCACTTTTATTCTCGCTCGTAGCAAACGTCTTTGGACAACATACGCCATATGAGTATGGACAGGTATTGGTTCAACTGTCAGGAAATACAACCTGTAATACCGTGGAAAAAGAAGTGGGTGAAGATCTTGGCTTATTGCCCAATTTCAAATTCCATTCTATTGTGAGCGACTATATGCGCATAGCCTTATTTACCTTTGATGAAGGTGCTATTTCGATGAATGACCTGTTGCGTTATCTGAACACCAAATCGTCTATTACTGTTGCGCAGGCCAATCATAAAATAGAAGACAGACTGGTACCCAATGATCCGTTTTACGGATTGCAGTGGCACCACAACCAGAGCGAAGATCACGATATAGACTCCGATCTTGCCTGGGATATTACCACCGGCGGAACTACTGCTACGGGCGATGAAATTGTGGTTTGTGTACTGGAAACGGGTGGCTCAAAATGGGATCAGGCAGATTTGATTTCCAACCATTGGGTAAACGAAAATGAAATTCCCGACAACAACATAGACGATGACAACAACGGTTATACAGATGATTATGACGGTTGGAGTTTCAGTGGAAACAGCGACAACATAGGAACAGGTAACCACGGGACTCAGGTATCCAGCATGATCGGTGCGAAAGGAGACAACAATGCCGGAATTACCGGTGTGAACTGGAATGTAAAACTCATGCAGGTGCAGTTGGGCGACATCAATGAAGCAGGTGCAATTGAGGCATATACTTATCCGCTTGTTATGCGGAAATTGTATAACCAGACAAACGGCGCACAAGGCGCGTTGATTGTTGCCACTAACAGTTCATGGGGTATTAATAACGGGCAGGCTTCCAACTCTCCATTGTGGTGTGCCATGTACGATTCACTGGGAACTTATGGTGTAATAAGTTGTGCCTCTACCACCAATCTGAACTCAAACGTGGATGTGGTAGGAGATCTTCCTACACAATGTCCCAGTGAATATCTTATTTCTGTTACTTCTACCGACAATAGTGATATACGCGCCAATTCTGGCTATGGCATTGTTAGTGTCGATCTTGGTGCACCCGGTGAAGATGTATACCTGGCTGGCAACAGCAGTTACAGCTCTGTATCAGGAACTTCCTTTGCTTCTCCTTGTGTAGCTGGTGCTGTAGTACTTCTGTACTCTGCACCATGCACATCCCTGATGGCCATTGCGCAATCGAGTCCACTCACCGCCGCGCAGATGATTCGCGATTATATTTTCGAAGGAGTCGATGCTGTATCGAATCTGGCCACCGAAGTTGCTACCGGCGGAAGGTTAAATGTAAAAAACAGTATCGATCTTCTGCTCAACGCATGTTCGGCCGGAGATTGTATATCGCCCTTTGCGCTTGAGTCTACACAGCAAACCAATTCTTTGAATTATACTCTCAATTGGGGAGCTACAGCTTCAATGACCCTATTTAATATCCAATATCGGATTGAGGGCGGAGATTGGATAGACATCAATAGCATCACAACCAATTCCTTTCTATTGGAGAATGTTTTGGCTTGCAGCACTTATGAGTTCAGGGTAATGGCCATCTGCAATGGCAATGAGGGCGAGTGGAGCGCCATTTATACCTGGTTTACCGATGGCTGTTGTGAACACCCGGGGATTCTTGAGCTGACCACTTTTGGTGAAACAACGCTAAGCCTGGAGTGGACTTATGTGATCAATTCGGGAGGTTATGTGCTGAGTTATTATAGCGACAATGATCCGGTGGTTGTAATAAACAATATTCCGGAAAATCAAAACAACCTCATTCTTGATGCGCTTACTCCCTGCACCACATATTATATTCAGGTAATGAGTATTTGCGACGACAGCACACTAACTGCGCCGAATTACTATGAATTCAACACCAATGGATGTGGCTCTTGTGCCGATCTTGAATATTGTGAATCATTCGGTGATTCGCAATTAGAATATATTCAATCTGTAGTTTTAGGAGATATAGATAACGTTTCAGGTGACAATGGCGGTTATATCTGGTTTGAAGATCAAATAACCTCGCTCAATGCCGGCGCAACTTATACCATTTCCTGTACTCCTGGATATGACGGCAATTTTTACAATGAAAGATTCAGAGTCTGGATAGATTATAATGGCAATGGTACATTTGAAAATGATACAGAAGTGATTATGCAAACCGGCTCAACTATGTCGATGATAAGCTCGGAATTTACGGTACCTCCGACAGTGGCTACAGGAATAGTGAGAATGCGGGTTACGATGAAATATGCAGGAACACAGGGTAGCAATTTTCCGGCTGAACCTTGCGGAGATCTGGGTGATGGCGAAACGGAAGATTATTGCATTGCGCTTTATTCAAGCAATAGCATTTCCGAAACATCTTCAAACAAAATCAGCATCTATCCCAATCCCACATCAGATGCAATTAATATAAGCTTCATCCAAATCGAAAATCCTCAGTTATGGAAAATTCAACTGTATGGTGCGAACGGATCAGTTGTTCTCTCACAAAATCTCAACAATAAACAAGTTGTTGATTTGACAGCGCTGCCTACCGGAATCTACCACCTGGAATTAAAATCGAACACAGGAAATATTTTCACACAGAGAATTATAAAGCTTTAAAATCCATTGCGGGAAACACTTACATTCCCAATGCGTTAAACAAATAAAATAAGATTGCTCCCATAGTTGCAGAAATCGGGATTGTAATGATCCATGCGATCAAGAGTTTCCCTGTGACACCCCATTTCACTGCCGATACGCGTTTCGTAAGGCCAACACCAATGATAGAGCCCGTTATTGTGTGGGTTGTTGATACCGGAATTCCAAATGTTTGTGTCCCGAATAGCGTAATTGCTCCTGCTGTTTCGGCAGCAACACCTTCGAATGGTGTCATTTTGGTAATTTTGGTACCCATTGTTTTTACAATTCTCCAGCCACCCATCATTGTTCCCATTGCAATGGCCGTATAACAGCCAATTACTACCCATTCGGGGATATGTTTGATGGCCATTTTTGTTTTTCCATCTTGCACAACTTCATGTTGAAGCACAGTCATCCAACCGGGAATCTGATCACCGGATTGCATGTGTTGTGCACAAAACACCAGCAGGGCCGCACTGATAATGCCCATTACCTTTTGTGCATCATTACCGCCATGACCTACAGAAAACAGGGCTGAAGACAGCAACTGCAATCGCTTAAACCACTTATCGAGTTTGGAAGGGTGTCCTTTTCTGCAAATCCATAACATCAATACAGAAATAAAGTAGGATAGAAGAAGCCCGATAATAGGCGCCAGAAAAATGAACAGAAAAGTTTTCCTCATTACAGGAACATTGACTACGTCCCAACCGCTGAAGGCAATTGCGGCGCCGGCAAATCCACCCATGAGTGTGTGAGACGAACTGGAAGGAATTCCCCAATACCATGTGAGTAGATTCCATATAACTGCGGCCACAAGACCTGCAAAAATTACAAGAAGTGTTATTGAACCACTGTCAACGGTTTTGGACACTGTATCAGCCACTTTTAAATCAGTAGTCCAAAATGCAATAAAGTTGAATAATCCGGCCCATAATACAGCCTGAACCGGAGTCAGTACTCTGGTAGATACCACAGTGGCAATGGAATTGGCTGAATCATGGAACCCATTGATAAAGTCGAAAACAAGTGCCAAAATAATAACCAGAATGAGCAGCGTAAATGCTTCCATAAATTGAGAAATATTTCGTATTAGGAGTTCTTCACTAAAATAGATTCCAGCACATTGGCCACATCCTCGCATTTGTCGGTAGCCGTTTCCAGCACCGAAAGTATTTCCTTACTCTTGATAAGTTCAATAGGTTCTATCTCTTCGGCAAACAATCTGGCGATGGCATTTTCGAAAATCACATCTGCCTTATTTTCGAGATCATTAATTCTGACAATCGCTTCGCGCACCCTTTGCGCATTTTTCATATTTCTCAAACTCGCTATGGCCTGATCAATTTCAATAACCTGATCGTGTATCACACCAACAAGACCATGTATAACCTGATCAAAAGAGGTGATTTTGTAGAGGCTCACCCGGCTTGCGGTTCCATTAATATAATCGGCCACATCATCCAATGAAGAAGCGAGGTAATGTATATCTTCACGATCAAATGGAGTAATGAAATTACGGCTTAACTCGGTAAACAAAGTGTGGGTTATTTCATCACCGCGGTGCTCCAGGTCTTTAATCTCTCTAACCAGTGCCTCTCTTGTGCTTTCATCTTTGGCCTCAATTAAAGCCTTCAACCTAAGCGACATTGTCACAATATTGGAGGTAGCTTCCGAAAAAGAATCAAAAAATTTGCCTGCACTTGGCTTAAACATGGATAATAATCCCATTGAACTGAATATTAATGCAGCAAATTAAAGCCATAATACAAGCTTGCAAATTGATTCAAGGTTAAGTATTTGTTACTGATTAATAACTGAATTGTAATGCATACCTCAAGAATGAATGTTGAATTTTCCTCACAATGAAAAGCCGTTTATCCATATCAGCCTGAGACCGAACCTTTCTGGGCTCCCATTTACTGATGAAGACAAAACACTTATGATTCAGCCCGGGGCAAAAAGGCAACGATGCCCCGAGAAGTTCATGCTATTGAAGATATTTCATTTGAGACCGAAGCTTACGTGGGTAGTAAACTCGCCTTTTCTATGACTCCAGCAATAGCCCAATGTGCCAGATTGTACGTTCGCAAGGCTAATCCGAGGGCATTATCACTTGTTGCCGCCTTCATTCCGGATAAAATGCAACTGGCGACAGAAACAAGATCCGCCTTACGGCATTACTTAAACAACATATTGCACTGATCACCAGGTGCCTCCTTGTTATTAATGCATTAAGGTTTAGGCAGAGAAAATAATAATTCGCAGAACTATAATAGTATGTTCTTTATTTTGCAGCAAATTAATTCATCCTCAATGGCCAGATCACTTGATACCGTTTTCCACGCATTACTGCCAAAAGACAAAATATTTTTTCCACTGTTTCATAATGCGACACAGAATCTTGTTGAGACAGCAACTCTTTTTGAAAAAGCCTTAAAGAACGATGCCAGCAATTGGCTTCAATCTTTACCTAAAATAGACATGTTGGAGAAACAAGGAGATGAATATACCCATGCCATAATGAATGCGGCGGCGAGTACTTTCATTGTACCCTTTGACCGGGAGGACATTCAGCAACTAACGATAGCTATTGATGATGTCGTCGATATCATACACGCCTGCGCAAAACGCATGGACATCTACAAAATATACCAGGTTCCTGAGTCGATTATTGCTCTGGCAAGTATTACTCAGAAAGCATCGCTTGAACTTCATAAGGCAGTTACTGCGCTGAAGAGCCTAAGACATAGTGAGGAAATATCAAGATGTCTCTCTGCTATACACCAATATGAAAATCAGGCTGATCAAATCATGAACGATGCTATTGCTGCATTGTTCAGGGACAGCACAGATCCAATTGAGGTGATTAAACTCCAGGAAGTTATTTCACTCATTGAAGTCGCTACAGATAAATGCGAGGATGCGGCTAATGTAATTGAAAGTGTTATTATCAAGTTTTCCTAGACAGAAATACCACGGCATTGTATTCCATCAAATCATGAGATCGTGCCATATGTAACCATACAATGGGCAATGAGACATTGTGCATCCTCAACGTTGAATTATCAAATTCGTAGACTTTATTAATTCGCTGAAACAAAACTGTGCGCCACAGTCAATGGTTCTTACGATAAAGAGGCAAAGGCAACAAACCTTAGTTCTCATGTCATTTTTGAAACAATAAAAAAGCCGCTCGGGTATTTCCTGAGCGGCTTTTTACTATTGTTCAGTTGTGATTAATTCGTGACGATTATTTTTTCAGTATAATATTCACCATTAAACTCTCCACTGATGAAGTAGAGTCCGGCGCTTAATCCAGACACATCATAATTGGCGAAATTATCTTCATTCAATTTGATGGATCTGACGATCTGGCCTAATTCATTTTTGATATAAACCTGTCCGGAGAACGGTGCCTTTATAGTAAATGTGCCACTGGTAGGATTGGGATAAATAACCATTCTTGGGTGGTAATCCATCACATTGGCATCTTCTTGATTGAGCGCTGAGAAACATGTCGCCAGTGCAATAGATTTCAACTGGTTGGCTGAGGAACCGCATGTATTATTCGCTTTCACAAAAACCGATCCTGCTGTTGGGCCCCAGTTTACGACTATAGTATTGGTTCCCTGACCTGATACGATTGTTACATTCGCAGGTACTGTCCAGGTATAAGTGAGGCTGCCTACTTGCGGTGTGCTGTATTGAATATTTGTTGCATTCGGACAAACACTCGAGCTGCCTGTTATAGAAGAAGGGGTGGATGGATTTCTGGTCAGAGTCAGACATTTAGGAGCGCTGATTCCACATGCATTGGTAACAGTATAACACAGACTTCCACTTACAAAGTTTGAGGGAATTGTGATGGTTATGCTTGTTCCAAGATTTGTAACAATTCCACATCCTGCGGGCACTGTCCAATTGTAGCTGATTGCGCCAGCTACTGCTGTGATGGTGTAAGTAAAGGTACCTCCGCCACATAAGTTGCCGGATTGTCCGCTAATATTGGGCAGTGTGGCCAACGCGGCAGAAACGGACAGTGTTCTTTGTGTGCTTGTTCCGCATACACTGCTGGCAGTAACGCTCACCGTTCCTGAAACAAAAGCTCCACCGAAAGTTACCGAAACACTTGTTGTGCCTTGTCCGGAGTTAATTATACATCCCGCTGGAACTGTCCAGTTGTAAGTGGTAGCGCCATTAACAATACTGATACTGTATGTCTGCGTCGAGCCTGCACAAACACCAGTAGTGGCACCAGTTATTGTACCCGGCGTTGGCGGAGTGCCATAAACAGTCAGATTCGAATAATTACTATTTCCACGACAATTGTTGGCTCTTACTCTTACAATTCCACTTGCCCCTGTTCCTGTATTAAATGATACAGTAATACTGGTTGTACCTTGTCCTGAAAGGATAGTCGAATTGAGTGGTGTAATCCATTCGTAAGAAGTAGCAAAGGGCACAGCACTAATGCTGTAGGTAACTGTATTACCTACACATGCGCCTGCATTTCCACCGCTAATGGGACCGGGCACAGCAGGGATAGCAGTGAGGTAAACAACAGACGTGCACACATTGCTGCTTTGACCACAGATATTTACAGCGCGAACACACAAGTTGCCGATATTATAAGTTGCAGAGAAGTTCAATGCAATCGAGTTGGTAGAAGATACACCGGTAGCTCCTGTTGGTAATGTCCAGATGTATGATGTAGCGCCAGCTACCGGAGTGGCTGTAAATACTACACCTGTCTGACTGCGACAAACACCTACTGGTCCGCTGATAGCCGAAGGCGGTGAAGGTGCAGTGCCGCCATTATCGAATACCTGGAAAGTAGCCGTAGCAGAACATCCGTTGAGATCCGTTACCACAACAGTATAAATTCCTGGCGCAAGGTTGGTGTGATCTGCTACTGTTGTTGGCGTACCACCATTCCAGCTATAAATATATGGAGCAGTTCCGGCAAGAGCCGTAATGCCAATTGCTCCGTCTGCACTGGCAGGACAAGTAGCGTTTGTGACAATACCTGTTATGCTGATGTTGCAACACGATTCATCAATAATATTATCGCAATCATCATCGATGCCATTAAAACATACTTCCGCTGCACCAGGATGTATTGCCGCATTATTATCATTGCAATCACCGCCGCAAGAAGTATAGCCATCGCCATCCAGATCAAATCCTTCGTCTATCAGATTATCACAATCATCATCGATGCCATTGCATATTTCAACTGCACCGGGTTTGATTGAAGCGTTGCTATCATTGCAGTCACCAGCACAAGAAGTATAACCATCGCCGTCTGCATCAAATCCTTCATCGATAAGATTATCGCAATCGTCATCAATACCATTGCATATTTCAATTGCACCTGGTTTGATTGAAGCATTGTTATCGTTGCAATCACCTGCGCAAGAAGAATAACCATCTCCGTCTGCATCAAATCCTTCATCGATAAGATTATCACAATCGTCATCGATGCCATTGCATACTTCAACTGCACCTGGTTTGATCGAAGCATTGTTGTCGTTGCAATCACCGCCGCAAGAAGTATAACCATCTCCGTCTGCATCAAATCCTTCATCGATAAGATTATCACAATCATCATCGATACCATTGCAAACCTCCTGGGCCTGAGGATTCACCGAAGCCAAATCATCATTACAATCTAAATCATTATTCACATAACCGGAAGGTTGTTGTGATGCAGCAATTGATGTACCTGGCTTACCAAATCCATCTCCGTCCGTATCCAGATACCACAAAAGGGTGAAATTAACAGTTACAACAAAACTACATTCTGTTGTATTATTACATTCATCTGTGGCAGAGCAAAATACAACAGTCTGACCCAAAGGGAAAGAACTTCCTGAGGGTGGATTACAAGAAATCGTTAAGTTTTGTGCGCAATTATCAGTTGCTGTAAATGAATAAGAAGCAATGCCAAAACCCAAACCGGGAAATGCGTCCACAGTAATATCTGAAGGGCAGTTTACAACCGGTGCAATATTATCTGCAATATGAACCACTCTTGTGCAAGTTCCGGCCACCAATCCACTCTCATGTAATACTGTAATAACCGTAGTATATGTTCCAAGACAATTATCTCCCTCAAAAGTATTGACCTCCGAATATACATCCGTTGGACATCCGTTCAAAATTTGCGGAACAAACGGTTGTATTTCATCGGTACAAGAGACTGTAGTTTCTTCCGGGCAAATTACAGTAACGTTATCACCTGTTGCATTTCCATCGCAATTGTCGTCGATTCCATTTCCGCATATTTCAGTGGCATTTGGATTTACCAATAAATTTTGGTCGTTGCAATCTCCTGCCTGCCCTACATAGCCCAATGGCTGAATGCAATCAACTACAGTATTTTCCAGCACGCCATATCCATCACCGTCACTATCCAAATACCAGGTAGATCCGGGAAATACAATAATATTCTGTGAGGCAGTTCCCGTTTGATTGGTGGCATTATCGGTAACCGTCAACTGTACTGTGTAAGTACCGGGTTGAAAGTAATTGATTTGCATAATCGGGCTTGTGCCGCTCACAGGGGTTCCACCAAAGAATGTCCAGGCGTAAGAATAATTTCCTGAACCCGGTGTTGCAGAGTATGTAATACTTCCTCCTTCGCAAATTTCAGATGCAGAAGAAGTAAAGCTCACTTCAAGCGGGTTCGTTGTAGCACATGCGCCTGTTTGTGTCATTACGTTGAACAGTAAGTCATTCATCACATCAACAATACTTGCCACACAAACGGTGTTCGAAGTAAGCGATGCATAATGAATTCTGAGCACAGGAGTTGGATTGGTGCGCAAAGGCATAACAGTATGATCATGGCTAATAATGGCCAGTGATGATCCGCCCACCACGAAATGCATGTGTGGCTCCCAAACCATAGGGTCTATCAAACTTTCAACAGTAGAAATTGTAGCACCTCCCAAATTGAATTGTAAAGCAACGACGTCGTTCTGAGGATTGAGCATATAAACATCAAAATATCCCAAGGTTGTATTAAGGTTGGTAATTCCCAGAGTAACCAGTTCATTCTGATCTAATACTTCATCGTCCCATGGGCATTCTGTATAATTTGCCGGAGGTACTCCAAGCTCTGCTTGTTGATGAAGACAGTTATCAAGATAAGCGGCGTCGGCTACAGTAATTTCTCCGTCATTATTCAGATCAATACAAGTAGTAGGTGTTCCTTGTGGCAAAAGAGAGTTCACCAGATATTGTTGTACATCCAGATTACTTAATGCGCCATCAGAATTGATGTCTCCGCGTTTTACTACCCCGGGACAATTTCCCGCACAGTCGGCATAAGTATTGCCGAAGGGCACTCCGAGGCAGTCTTCAATAATAGGACAAGCGACGATGGTTTTTGTGAAGTTGATGATGTTGTTGCTTGCATCTCTTTCGAAGTGAATGCACACTTGTGCCCAGTTGTTGTCGTATCTCAATTCGTATCTGCCATTCTTATCCGGGCTGTGATCCCAATTGGTTCTTACAACCAGATAATAATCCCCGGCGGGCACTGCTGTTACGTCGATCCATTGACAAGCCAGTCCGGAAGAATAAATATCGGCACAACCTGCAGTGATGCCCATATTGCCGCAAGAATATTGAGCGCTGATACCAGAAGGGCAAGACAAATCCAACACACAAAAACCATTTTTAAATCCTATTTGAGGCATTGGATTACCTTGCTGATCGAACAACAAATATTCAGCATAACCCTCATAGTGGTAGTGATTGTGACACTGGTCATATTCGAATTGCGGATTACTGGCACTTGGCACACCAATGAAATAATCCTGGTTGCCTATATTACTGATTTTTGTGGTAAACCTCAGAATTTGTCGTGTACCGGTTCCTTGCAAACAGCCTTCATTAACAAGGCAATTATCATTTGATGTAATTGTTGTGCTGTACAATGAAGAATATAAATCATTCAACGAAACATCCAGGTCTGGACCCAAACCTGTACAATTCGGGTCACCATTGTAGTAACATATTCCGGCAATTCCCGCTAAAGGATTGTAATTACAAGCCAATACATCCATGCATCCTGTAACAGCCCCAACAAATTCAAATAATACCTGATAAGATCCGGCGCATGATCCATTCGAATCGCCCACTCTTAAGTAGTATGTATTTCCACCAGTGAAGAACACATCAGCCTGTGCCTGAACGCCACAGAAATCGTCGTTGTATGTATAAGTCGCAGCATTCGACTCATCAAAATTGGCCATTCTGCAATAATCATAAATCCAGATTTTAGTATCACAAGTAGCTAGGCCGCAAGTAGAAACTCTGTATTGACCATTTACGGCAGGCGTGAAAGTATACCATGAATTTGAAAATGGCACAGCATTTAAACCCAATGTAGCCGTTAGTGTTTGATCGCAACTAATACCGTCAGGGCAATTTATAAAACGAATATCACGATTTGTAAAAGCGGCTCCCTGAGTGGTTTGGATTCCATTTACGAATATTTTATAATTGCCAGAACCGGTAAGACCATTGTTTCCTGTGTCATAAATTTCAAAACGATGGCAACCACCGGCGATACAGAAAGTAGCATCATTTGAGGTTCCTTGTGCTATTACCACATTGCCACCATCGAAAACTTTCCATGAAGTCTGTGTTGGATTTGCATCTGGAGTAATATCCACTGTTACAATAGTGCCAGTAATTACAGTAATATTTTGAGTGGAGGTGCTGGTGTTGTTGTTCACGTCATTAATTACCAGGGTAGCAGTATAAGTTCCACCGGAAGGGTAATTCACCACGGGATTTTGTAAAGTTGAAGAAGATGGGGTTCCTCCAGGAAAAGACCAGTTGTAGCCAGTAATATTACCAGAACTAGTGCTGCTGTATTGTATGTTCAGGCAATTCGTTCCAGTTGGCGCATAGTTGAATTGTGAAGTAAGAGTTGGAAAAGTACAGGTGCCGTTATCCTGAGTGGAGCAAGGACTGTAGTTGGTGGCCAAAGGATTGGTACAACCCTGAATTCCACTGGCAAGGACGCTCAGTGTAAAGGTTCCGATGATGCTATTGTATCCTCCCGCCTGTATATAATAGGTATTACCTACTACAAGGGTTGGGCAGGAAAGGGTAATTCTGGAGCGATAACTTCCGGTAATATCATCATTACAGGCAAGTTGTGTTCCACCGCAAGCGGTGTAAACAGCAAGACGGGTGTCCGAGTTTGTGCCCAATTGAGTTTCTACGGTAATGGTGCCACCGCCATAAACAAACTTGTACCAAATATCTTTGATGGCAGATGAGCCACCACAACTTGGATTTGGACCGTCAACAACGGTGTTGGAGTTATTCGCGTTCACCGAGGGGCCATTTACCACAACTGATATCGCGTTAGTGCAAATATCATTGGCAGGGGTTTGGGCCTTTGCAACGATGGAAAAGAACGAAAACAACATTAGAAGTAAGGAAAACTTCTTCATTTAGTGTAGGTTTTTTGGGTTAAAAATAAATTTGCCTTTGTAGAAGAGTCACAAATTAAACAAATAGATGGCTCTGATTCAGCATTTTCGGCTAAATAAATTTACCAGGATTCCTTCAAACTTGTAATTCCAAATAAGAATGGGCTAATATTTCATTCACAATCAGTAATCAGAGTCAGCTTCGCCTTTAATTTGGCGGCCCACAAATCTGCCAATTCATCTTATAAATTATGATTACCAAAGACACCGAGAAAAAGTTATTCCTTTTAGATGCCTTCGCACTGATTTTCAGAGCCTATTATGCCTTTGTCAGGGCTCCGAGGATCAACTCAAAAGGCCTGAATACTTCAGCTATGTTCGGTTTTACCAATACGTTGCTCGATATTTTGAAAAATGAAAAGCCGACTCACATTGCAGTGGTTTTTGATGCTCCGGAGCAGACCCTGAGAGAAATCGATTACGAAGCTTACAAGGCAAACCGCGAAGAAACACCTGAGGACATTAAATTGTCTGTGCCCTGGATTCAGAAAATTATTGAGTCTTTTAACATACCCATGCTTCAAGCGGCTGGTTATGAAGCCGATGATGTAATTGGTACATTGGCTAAAAAAGCTGAACTCGAAGGTTATACCACTTATATGATGACCAGCGATAAAGATTACGGCCAATTGGTGAGCGACAATATTTTCGTTTTCAGGCCAGGAGTTGCGGGTAATCCTCCAAAAGTACTTGGTGTGCCTGAGGTTTGCGAAAAATTTGGCATTCAGCATGTTGGTCAGGTCATCGATATACTGGGAATGATGGGAGATGCCGTGGACAATATTCCGGGAATTCCGGGCATTGGAGAAAAGACCGCCACAAAACTGGTGGCCGACTTTGGCTCACTTGAAGGTTTGCTCCAGAACACCGATAAGCTGAAGGGCAAACAAAAAGAAAATGTCGAGAATTTCAGGGACCAGGCCATCCTTTCGAAAAAACTTGCCACCATTTTGCTCGATGCGCCTTGCGAACTTGATCATGAAGCACTCAAGGTAAAAGAAGTAAATGCGGATATGGTTCGCGAAATATTCACTGAGCTGGAGTTCAGACAGCTCACAAAACGTGTATTGGGAGAAGAGCCGGGTAAACCTTTCGAAGCAAAGCAAGGAGAGCTTTTCGACACCAGCGAATTCGAATCGCCTTCTGCCAAAGAAGCAGAGCCCGCCAAAAACCTGAAGACACTCAATGATGTAGAACACGAATATTTCCTGGTGGAAAGTGAATCAGAAATAAATACTTTGGTCACCAAGCTTGCCTCCGCTACCACATTTTCTTTTGATACTGAGACAACAGACATTGAGCCCATCAATGCAAACCTGGTGGGAATGTCATTTGCAGTAAAGCCCGGTGAAGCCTGGTATGTGGCGGTTCCGCAAGACTTCGAAGAAGGAAAGAAGATTGTAGAAAAATTCAGATCTATCTTTGAAGATGAGACAAAAGAATTGGTGGGTCAGAATTTCAAATTCGATTACAAGATGCTAAAAAAATATGGCGTTCTTGTGAGAAATAAAATATTCGACACGATGGTAGCGCACTACCTGATTAATCCAGATGGAAAACACAATATGGATTTTCTTTCAGAAGTGTATCTCTCCTATTCACCTGTATCTATTGAGACATTGATTGGCAAAAAGGGAAAGTCACAATCTTCGATGGCCGATTTGAGTCCGGCAGAAATAAAGGATTACGCAGCAGAAGATGCAGACATTACTTTGCAATTGCACAATTCATTTGTTCCGGAAATCTCAAAGAATGAAACCAAAAAATTGTTTGATGATGTCGAAATTCCATTAATCACTGTGTTGGCCGACATGGAGCTGGAAGGTGTGAGAATTGACGAAGGATTTTTGCGCGATTACAGCAATGTTCTCCAAAAGGATATTCTTTTATTCGAGCAGGAAATTTGTGATATAGCGGGTGAAAAATTCAATGTAGATTCTCCGAAACAGCTCGGTGTGATTCTGTTTGAAAAACTCAAGATTTCCAATGACGCCAAAAAAACAAAGACCGGCCAATACACTACCAATGAGGATACCCTTTCGAAGTACGCCAACGATCACCCGATCATCAACAAGATACTTGACTACAGAGAGTTGCGTAAATTAAAGAGTACCTATGTGGATGCACTTCCAGAATTGGTGAATAAAATTACCGGAAGGGTGCACACGAATTATATGCAAACTGTGGCCGCAACAGGCAGATTGAGTTCCAACAACCCGAATCTTCAAAACATACCTATCCGCACCATTCGCGGAAAAGAGATTAGAAAAGCCTTCATTCCGCGCGATAGTGATCACACCATTTTATCTGCCGACTATTCGCAGGTCGAATTGCGCATAATCGCCGCTTTGAGCAACGATGAAAATATGTGCGAGGCATTTGTAATGGGCGAAGACATTCACAAAGCCACGGCAGCCAAAGTATTTGGAGTGGATATAAGCGCAGTGGACAAAGAGATGCGTTCAAAGGCCAAGGCGGTAAACTTTGGAATTATCTATGGTCAGGGCGCATTCGGACTTTCGCAAAATCTGAATATTTCAAGAGGTGAGGCCAAAGAAATCATTGATTCTTATTTCAGACAATTCTCCAGTTTGAAAGCTTATCAATCAGAGAATATAGAATCAGCCCGTAAAAAAGGGTACGTAGAAACCATTCTTGGACGCAGAAGATATCTTCCGGACATCAATTCTGCCAATGCTGTAGTGCGGGGTTTTGCGGAAAGGAATGCCATCAATGCGCCGATTCAGGGCAGTGCTGCGGACATTATCAAAGTGGCGATGATTGATATTCACCGCGAGTTCAAAGAAAGAAAATTACAATCCAGAATGATCATGCAGGTGCATGATGAGCTTGTTTTCGACACCCATCTTTCTGAGGTAGAAATTGTAAAAACCATTGTCCGGGAAAAAATGAGTGGTGCTGTAAAAATGCGCGTGCCGCTGGAAGTGGATATGAATACCGGCGCAAATTGGCTGGAGGCGCATTAAAGGTGCTCACAAGAAGCGCAGATCGCAAGAATAGTTTGGCTATCTGATATTTCACAAACAGAAAAATTTGTTTGTGGAACAATTAATCCTTCATGAATCAATGGCTCCTTATTTTTAAACACAAAGTCACAAAGAAGTCGTTTTATTGGGTAGAAAAACTTCGTGGCTTAGTGTATAAAAAGGATTGATCTTCGAACTACGGCCATGATTCTTCCTATGATCTGGTGTTCATTATCTGTTCAACCTACTAGCCTTTATGGCCTCGGCAATAGGAGCCAGCTATCATATAAAAAGGCATCTTCAAATAGTAATTGAAGATGCCCTTTGAGCTGTAAACCCGTTTATAAAAGGGCAATCCCCGCTTTGCCTGCCTTCAATTTATCAAGACCATAAAGTGCCTTTTTTATCAAAGAATTTTTATCGTCTATTTCACTTGAGATTTTGTCATTTTCATTTTTCAGTGAGCTGATATTGGATTGGTATTTATCAATATCTAATTTGACATCACTCAGCTTCGATTCTAATTTTGTTTTGTTCTGCTCTGCGCTGAGAATGCTGTTTTCTGTTTTGGTTTGCACCGAACGTGCTTTCAGAATGCGCTGCTGCAGTTTTGCATCGACAGACTTAAGCTTTTCAATTTCCTTCATTACCTTCTCACCACCCTTTGTATTCAGGTTTCCGGCTGAGTTTAATTTATTGTATTCTTCTTCCTTTGCTTTTAACAAAGAGAGATTGGCATTGGCTTCCTTCTGACCCTGCTCCACCTGCTTTTTGTTTTGATCAAGTGTTGCATTTAATGTAGTCAAGGTTGATTGCGATTTAGAAATGGTCGATTTTATTTCGGCCGTGTTGGCCTCTGCTTTTGAAATAGATTGTTTCTTCGATTCAATCTCATCGCTTACTTTCTGTGATTGCTTCTTGAGCTTTTCGCCATCTTTGGTCTGCTCATCGAAATACTTTTGTTGATCTGCAATCTTCTTATCATAATATTTTACATAGAAGTCTTTCATTTGCTCTTTGATGGAAGCCCGCACTTTGGCAATTGCATCGGCATTTTCGGTCGAATTCCAATAAATACCCTTTTGCTCTATGAGGAAGAGCAGGTTAGTTTGATCTCCGTCTTTGTCCGTTTTAAAATAAAAATTAAGCGAATCGAGTGACCATGATGGCATCATGCAACCTATTATGGCATTAAATCCGGAAACTTTCTTTATTTCTGCCCCCGTCTTGGTCTTGAGCCAGTTTTTAAGATCCTTCTCATAATCCCCTTCTTCGGCTACCACTTTCACGTTCTGTGCATTGCGAGTGGCCTCTTTAAAGCTAATCTGGCTTTCATTAAAGGCAATTGTGGGTGTCGACATAAGCGCCTCAGCATATTTATCTGGCTGAGCAGAAAGTCCTAAAGAAATAACGGATAGAAAAAACAGAGATAAAAGTCGCATTTTCATATAATTACTTATTGTTGGGATGTCCAATATTAGACCCCTGGCAAAGGTAGTGGTCACAGATATCAATCAATAGTTTTGAAATTGCAAATGTCCGATTACCTTTGCAGCCTTGTTTTTTACAAAGGCACCTATAGCTCAGCCGGTTAGAGCATCTGACTCATAATCAGAGGGTCCCTGGTTCGAGCCCAGGTGGGTGCACAAGGAATAGGAAGGGTTTCACTGGGTGAAGCCCTTTTTTGTTTCCTAAACTCAGCCATTGGCCGGATTGAAAAATCAACACAGAAATTATTCACCATATAGCTCCGTGTCATTTTTTTTATTAAAATTGCCGAAAAGAAAACAATATGGAATCTCTCAACATTCTATTTCCTACACTCGAAAAGAAAGAACACACCGTTCTCAAAAGTCAACTCAAGAAATTAAAACTTGAGCTTGAAATGAAGTTGTATGAGTGCTATTTGCAGAAACAAAACTGGACTGAAATCGAATTGGCTACGCAATTGGGCATCAACGCCACTGATCTGCAAAAGGCCATCAATAGGCTCATGCGTCTGATTGAGAATGTTTTGCTCTATGGAGAAATGTTTGACGACAATGATTCTCCGATGAAAGATCTCAAAAGCATGCTCTTCCTGGCGCAGCGTCAAGTGTCCGTGAACAGCGACTTTAACTCAGCTCGTGATTGCTACAACACAGCCGAAAAAATTGCGATCGAAAATTACTTATGGTATGAGTTAGATGAGATTTATTTCATTCAAAATCTCCTTTACGTGTATTTGAAATTAGACCCGGTTGAAATTGCGATGAAACAACTGGATAATCTCCACCGCAAATTGTATCTCGATCATTTGGGTGAAATAGTAAAAGAAATGGATGCCGCCATGGATCAGCAACTAAAAGAAAACATAAAGTTTGATCCTTGCCGTATTGCCTGCCGAACTTATTTTTCAGAGGAGTTCAGATATCTTCGTGAGCTTATCGCGAAAGATAAAACAAAGATCAAAATCGCAGCGTTGATTAATCCTGGTTACTATTTCTCCGATAATGCCTGGATCATTGCAATCCATGAAGAGATGAAAAGCCAAAATCTTTTCACGAAAAAAAAGGCAATATTCGAAGCGCATTTTATGCTTGCCGTTGCACAATTATACTCGAACTGGGAACAATACACCGAGGCAGCTATATGGCTTCGCAAACTCAATGTCTTTTTTGAAAATAAAAAGTTCCAGAAAGACCCTGTTTATTTGGAATACCAGAAGCTACGAAAGGAAGTTGAAGAAAGTATGACAGGGAACTAGTTCCGCCAGAGTGATGATAAAATGCATATCATTCAATCTACCGTTGAGAATTGTTGTATGCTTATATTGCTCTGCAGTCCTTTATCCACCTTATTTACCGCACATCAATTTTCACAAAAATTCAGACTTACAATGGAAAGGCTCATTTACTTTCGTCATCTAAATTCAATCAACAATGAGATCCAATCATGAAATCGATTACCGCATTTTCGGTGAGGAAATGCAATGTGTGGAAATAGAGCTCGATCCGCAGGAAACTGTAGTGGCCGAAGCAGGAGCGTTTATGTACATGGATGAAGGCATCCAGATGCAGACCATTTTTGGCGATGGCAGCGCGAGCAGTGGCGGTGGATTTTTTGACAAACTCCTCGGAGCCGGCAAAAGATTGCTCACGGGTGAAAGTCTTTTTATGACGGCCTATACGCACACTGGCGCCGGAAAAGCCAAAGTGGCCTTTGCTTCTCCTTATCCCGGAAAAATAATTCCGCTGGATCTTCAGCAACTGGAAGGCAAAATTATTTGTCAGAAAGATGCGTTTCTGTGCGCTGCCAAAGGAATATCTGTCGGAATTGAGTTTCAGAGAAAACTCGGCACCGGGCTTTTTGGTGGTGAAGGATTCATAATGCAAAAACTGGAAGGAGATGGTATGGCCTTTTGTCATGCAGGCGGGCACATTATAGAAAGAACCCTAAAGCCTGGCGAAACTTTGCGCATTGATACAGGATGCGTGGTAGCCTACACAAGAGGAATCGACTACGATATTCAATTCATCGGAGGCGTAAGAAATACCCTTTTCGGAGGCGAAGGATTCTTTTTTGCTGTACTAAAAGGGCCGGGAAAAGTGTGGCTTCAAACTCTACCCGTGTCTCGACTTGCCTCAAGAATAATAAGTTATGGCGGCATGGGAGGAAGAAAAGAAGAAGGTGGAATCCTGGGCGGATTGCTCAATGGAGACCGTTTTTGATTCCTTGCATGTTATAGTCCTAATTTAGTTGATATTTGAAAGCCGATTCTGTCGGCTTTTTTTTGTGATCGGAAACAAAGACATACAAACCTTTCTTGAGCAGCTTCAGCAGGGCAATTGCGGACTGATTGATGCGCGCAGCCCGGCAGAATTTGCCCAGGGCCATATTCCGGGAGCTGTCAACTTGCCTATTCTCGATAACGAAGAACGACATATTGTTGGACTTACCTATAAACAGGAAGGCAACGAAAAGGCGGTACAAAAAGGTTTTGAGTTGGTCGGTAAAAAATTCTCTGACTACATTTCAGAAGCCAAAAAAAATGCGGTCAATAAAAACATTATGGTCTATTGCTGGCGCGGTGGCATGCGCAGCAACATCATGTCGTGGCTGCTCAACGTATCAGGACTTCAGGTAACTCTTCTTACAGGAGGCTATAAAAGTTACCGCCACTGGTCTCTGGAAGAATTGGCTTCGCAAAGAAAATGGATTGTATTAGGCGGAAAAACGGGTGTTGGAAAAACCGAAATTCTTCTTCACCTGAAAAAAACCGGAAGGCAGGTAATCGATCTGGAAGGCAGAGCTCATCACAAAGGATCTGCATTCGGTGCCCTGGGTCAGAAAGAACAACCTACCAACGAGCATTTCGAAAATTTACTTGCGCTGGATATATCAAAACTTGACAGGGCTCTTCCCATTTGGATTGAAGACGAAAGTCCGAGGATAGGTGCCATCAAAGTGCCCGACGCGCTTTATGCGCAAATGAGAAAGTCAATCACCGTGGCCATTTCGCGCGATGTCTCTATTCGCAAGGAAAGAATCTTGTCAGAATACGGCATTTTTCCGGTGGAAGTGCTGGCCGAGAGAACCACACAACTTAAAAAAAGACTTGGCGGCGATCGGCTAAAAATTGCTTTAGATCATCTGGAACAGAACAACCTCGCGGGCTGGATGGAAATTATGTTTTTGTATTACGACAAAGCCTACGAGCATGGCATTGCCAATCACCATGAAGATGACGTAATCCACTTCGACTTTGCACTTAAAACTTCAATACAAATTGCAGAAGAATTGTCGCACTGGCAATCAGAATATTTTTCAAAATGACCCACCAGGAATTTAAACTCACACAATTCAGTAAAAGCTCCGGATGCGGCTGCAAAATTGCGCCTTCGGTTCTTTCAGAGATTTTAAAAAGCGACGAAAAATTTCCGCCATTTCCCGGCTTACTTGTAGGCAATGAAACCAACGACGATGCGGCTGTAATGCAGCTGAATGAGGAACTTTGTCTGATCAGCACCACAGATTTTTTTATGCCCATTGTAGATAATCCTTACGACTTCGGCAGAATAGCGGCAGCCAATGCCATAAGCGATGTTTATGCGATGGGTGGCAAGCCGTCATTGGCTTTGGCCATTTTGGGCTGGCCTGTAGAAAAACTACCCGCTGCCCTTGCTGCACAAGTACTGGAAGGGGCCCGATTCATTTGTCGGATGGCCGGCATTCCTCTGGCAGGCGGCCACAGCATCGATAGCCAGGAACCCATATTCGGTTTGTCGGTAACCGGAATTTGCCACCCCAATAATCTCAAGAAAAACAATACTGCCCGGGAAGGCGATTTGCTTTTCCTCACCAAACCCCTGGGAGTAGGCATTATCAGCACCGCAGCCAAAAGAAATGTAGCTGAACAGGAACATATTGATGCAGCCATTGGATACATGTGCAGCCTGAACAAAATCGGAGAAGTTCTTGGAACATTAGAAGAAGTTCAAGCCATGACCGATGTAACAGGTTTCGGTCTGGCTGGCCATTTGATGGAGATTTGTAAGGGTAGTAATCTTTCGGCAGAAATAAAATTTGAATCCATTCCAACCATTCCCGGCTTGCAGAAGTACCTGGATCAATTCATTTATCCGGATATGACCACCAAAAATTTCAGCAATTATTCATCACAGATATCCCAGCTCAACGCACAGCAACTCTTTACGCTGTTTGATCCGCAAACCAGTGGTGGATTGCTCGTGGCCATAGATCCCGAAAAGGTTGATAACTATAAAAGTATCTGCCTCGACTTTGGTTTGCAGGGAATCGCCGACCAGCCCATTGGAAGAATGACCAGCATAAAAGACAAAACCATAGAGGTAATGTGAAAACTTATTACTAGTATCGCACCCCGAACCAGACAGCTATGCTTTTTAATTCACTTGAGTTTCTGATTTTCTTTCCGGTTGTTACGGCATTGTATTTTTTATGTCCGCACCAATGGAGGTGGCTGCTGCTGCTTGTAGCGAGCTGTGTGTTTTATATGTTTTTTATTCCGGTGTACATTCTCATTCTGCTGGTCACAATTTTAATAGATTACTTCGCGGGCATCTGGATTGAAAATTCGTCGGGGAGAAAAAAGAAACAATATCTCTGGATATCTATTATAAGCACCTGCCTTGTCCTTTTTGTTTTTAAATATTACAACTTTTTTATCGGCAACTTCAACGGCGTAGCGGACGCGATTGGTTGGAACTATTCACTTGACGCATTGAAAATAATCTTACCCATAGGTTTGTCGTTCCATACTTTCCAAAGTTTGAGTTATGTGGTAGAAGTTTACAGAGGCAATCAGAAGGCCGAAAAACACTTTGGGGTTTACTCGCTTTATGTGATGTTTTACCCTCAGTTGGTTGCCGGGCCAATTGAAAGGCCTCAGAATATATTGCATCAGTTCTACGAAAAACACAAGCCCAACTACGAAGACTTTTCCTTAGGCATCAAATACATGATCTGGGGCTTGTTTAAGAAAGTGGTGATCGCCGATAATCTTTCAGCCGTGGTAAATGCTTATTATGATAGTCCGGAGGGTCAAGGCTTTATTCCTCTTGCCATTGCTTCTTATTTATTCGCCATTCAAATCTATTGTGATTTTTCAGGATACAGTGATATGGCCATCGGCGCTGCAAGAGTTATGGGTTTCAGGCTGATGGAGAATTTCAATACACCTTATGTATCTACGAGTATCAGGGAGTTTTGGGGGCGCTGGCATATTTCGCTCTCGACATGGTTCCGCGATTATTTATACATCCCATTGGGTGGCAATCGTGTTTCAGAAGCTAAAATGAACCGAAATCTTTTGACTGTATTTGCAGTAAGTGGGTTCTGGCATGGAGCCAACTGGACCTTTGTAATTTGGGGTGCACTGCACGGTATCTATCTGGTACTGGAGAATCTGTTGCGCAAGCTTAAATGGTTCTCCGATCTTGTTTCGACCAAAAAGAAATGGCTCAGAATAATTGTTGCCTTTATTATTTTCCAATTTGTAGTATTGGGTTGGATATTTTTCAGGGCAAATTCAGTAGCCGATGCGTGGTCAATTATTCGCCAGATCGTAACACTGAGTCCGCCGAAAGTAAATATGCCGGGCGAAATCGGAAGAATTGGTTCCTATGGATTGGCCTTTAAATATTTACTGGCCTTTGGTTTTATTTTAATCGATCCATTACTCCATAAACTAACGAGAGGCAGACTCAAGCTGCCTTTTGAAAGGCCTATGAAATTCGCCATTTACGGAACACTTGTGGCGCTGATTGTTTTACTCGGATTCTGGGGAGAGGTTGACTTTATTTATTTCCAATTCTAATGAAGAAGATTGTTACCAGCGGGTTAATTTTACTTGTTGTCAGTACATTGGTATATGTGCTGGCCTCTTTTGTTATTAATAATTTCAGCATTGCCAATCGCCGTGCTTCCCAATGGATGATTCCATATCTCCAAAGAAAAGGCGGACAGGAAAAAATGATGTTCAATGACTGGACCGACAAAAAGAAACCCGACATCATTGTGCTTGGCTCATCACACGCCTACAGAGGTTATGATCCGCGCGAATTTGACAAGAGAGGGCTCGCACTTTTTAATGGCGGTACATCCTCTCAGCATAGTCTGGCCAGTTATCTGCTCTTTGAAAATTACTTTGCCCAATCATCAGCACCGCTGTACATTATTGATTTGTATGAAGCAATATATTCCGGTGAGGGAATGGAGTGTACCACACGGATGATCGAAAATGTAAAAGATGATCACACCGCCTTTCAATTTGTAAAACAAGAACCGGACTTGCGGTGTTTCAATGCTTATATGTCGCGACTTGTAAGCAAACGCATGCCGGACGAAGCCGAAGCGAAAGATTATGTTCGCGATGGATATTGTTCCAAAACAGATTCCCTGAAAGAAGATCTGCCCGAAGTAACCGTAAAGGAATTTGAACCCAATGAGAAAATGATTCATTACCTGGATGTCTTGCTGACTGAGCTCGACAAGAGAAAATTGAATTACATTATGGTAAGTCATCCACAACCTCCCAGAAAAGGTTATGATGAGTTTCACAATTCATTTCGCAAAGTTGTTGATCCCATTCTCAATGCCCATCATGTAAAGTACATTGATTATACACAAACACCAGGCTTCATTACTACACAACACTTTTTTGATCTCAATCACATGAACCAAAGTGGTGTTACCATGTTCAATTCAATGTTGATCGATACACTTGAAAAGAGCGGAATAATTACTCCCCATGCAAATTGAACTAGAAAAGTATTTCGACCGTTTGTGGCCCATCTGCAGAAGTATCACAGGCAACGGTCTTCGCGAATCACTTCAGATTATTTCTGAGTTATGTCCTCTTGATATAACAGAGGTGAACACCGGAACGAAAGTATTTGACTGGGTCGTTCCCAAAGAATGGAACATTTCAGACGCCTATATCATTAGTCCTGATGGAAAAAAGATCTGCGACTTCAAAAAAAACAATCTTCATGTGGTGAATTATTCTTCGCCCATTGAAGCCGAATTAAGCTTTGAAGAATTGCGCCGACATCTTCACACAATTGAAGAAATGCCGGACGCCATTCCCTATATCACCAGTTACTATAAAGAAACCTGGGGTTTTTGTATTTCATATAACGAGCTGCAAACCCTTTCCACAGAAGGAAAGTACAGGGTGGTTGTTCAAAGTAGCCTTGAATCTGGAAGTTTATCTTACGGCCAAGCTGTTCTTGAAGGAGAAACGGCTGAAGAAATCTTTTTTTCTACTTATTTGTGCCATCCATCCATGGCCAACAATGAGCTGAGTGGGCCCCTCGTTGCAGCTTTTTTGTATTTACAAATTGCTTCTTTACCCAAAAGAAAATACACTTATCGCTTTTTATTTGCCCCTGAAACAATAGGTGTCATTGCCTTTCTTGCTGAGCACGGACAAGAGTTAAAAGAAAAAATTCAGGCCGGATATGTGCTTACGTGTTGCGGCGACCCGGGAGTTTTTCATTATAAAAGATCAAAACACAATACATCTCTTGCAGACAGAGTAGCCGAGCATATACTCAAACATACGGAAAGTGAATACAAAGTTTTGAATTTCTCTGTAGGCGGCAGTGATGAACGACAGTATTGTTCTCCTGGCTTTAATATGCCCGTGGGCTCGCTTATGCGCACGCCCTATCAAAGATTCAGGGAGTATCACACCTCACTTGACAACAAAAGTTTCACCTCATTTAAGGCATTGGAAGAAACAGTAATGAAATACTTTGAGGTGGTAAAACTCATTGAGCTCAATCAGAAATATGTCAATCAAATTTCTTATTGCGAGCCTCAGTTGGGTAAGCGGGGCCTTTATCCATCGAGCGTTGATCCATTGTTTAATAGAGAGGAACTTCACAGATTGCTTCACTTTTTGAGCTTTGCCGATGGGGCGCACGACTTGATACAAATTGCAGAATTGCGCAATGAATCGGCACTACTTTACGCAGGAATTATTGAAAATTGCCGCAAGGCTGACCTGATCTGAGCACTCCATTCTTCTGGTGTTGACCGATATTCACTAAATTTGCCCTTCACCACACTAATGTTTCTGGAAATACAGGCAATGGAACTTACCCCCTTTTCAATAGTCAATCAATATACCAAGGAGCGATTGCTGCACCATTCGCGATATTCGACAAATAAATATAGCTTTTTAAAAATATTTCAGCACGGCCTTTCTTATGCACTCAATAAAAACGATCAAAAGCTGATCAAAAACTACCTGGGTCTTCCCATGTGGGTTCAGTTGGGCATTTTGTACATAAAAAGTTTAAGGTCGAAGACAAATGGAGGTAAAATTCAGTTCAAAGAAACCATTCTCCTTGATCCGGTTCGTTTGGTAAATGATGAGAAAGGCAATTGGCATTCTATTTACTTTGATAAAATTGTAAATGAACTGGGCCGAAATAATGTCACCTGGATCAGTTTGAGAAAAGTAAAAGACATTCACTGTGACACTAATCTGGAAGATTTTTCCCGCTCTCACCCTTATCCTGATGAAATAGAAAAAGATCTGCTGAAACACATCTGTCTGACGTTAAAACAAGCCAAAGCCACTTCCCAATTCTCGGGTTATGAGATAAAACACATCAGCAGTGCACTCCACATCTTCTATGAAGAATTTCGTTTTTACTACAACGCTTTTAAGGGAAAGGAAATCAAGACGGCTTTTTTTATCTGCCATTATCACAATGAAGGTTTGATCGCTGCCTTGCGTTTTCTTGGTGTGAAAAGTATTGAAGTTCAACACGGTCTGATAGCGAGCAACGACCTGTATTACGTATATCACGAGCAGTTTGCAGCCCGCACACACAAAGGATTCTTCCCTGATCAGATTATGGTATATGGTCCTTACTGGAAACGCCTTTTAGAAACAGGATGCGAATTCAGGGCGCGTAATATTCATGTGGCCGGAGATTACCTCTTCAGATCTGCCAATATTGACTATGGTAATATGCGGAAAGAAAATGTGATATTGGTCTGTGCACAAAAGAATATGCACGTGGATTATGTTCGTTATGCCCATATTTTATCGAAACATCTTGAAGATCACAAAGACTGGCGTGGCATTATAAAAATGCATCCTCTTGAAAAAGAGAAAGAGGCCTATTATGAGCTTCGGAAATTAGGATTCGAAATTGTCGATCACGAAAAATCGCTCGATGATTTGTTGCGTTTATGTAAAATACAGATCAGTATCTATTCTACCACATTTTACGATGCTTTAGGATTTGACGTAGTCAATTTCTCCTTGCAGGATTATGGCTCAATGAGTGATTATGCTTCCGATATGTTATCAGAAGGTGTAGCTACCTCGCTCACCATCACAGAAGATCCTATCAAAAAATATCTTTCCATTAAGGCTAGTGGGCAAGAACTTCTTCCGAGAGAAGATGTATATGCTCCCTTTGATTCGCTGGTGGTACAAGAGCTTCTTTACAGTGCTGACCGTCTAAAATAATACACAGACTTGGGTTCATCAAATTGGTTGCAACCCGTCGAAGATGGTCTTCAATGTCTTACATTTGGTTTCCAATTCCAAAATCAGTGATGAAAAGACGTTTACTGTTTGTATTAGGCTTATTGTGTGCCTGTTTCACCGGTGTCGCCCAGGAAAATTCCGGAACTCCCCTTCCCATTACCCCAATAATTTACAACTCTCTTACACCACCAGCATGCAGTGCAACGAACAGTCTTGGAACAGGCTCTGTACTGGCCCCGGGAAATGTTGCTACGGGTACAATGGCGAACGATTCTTGGTATAGTTTCACCGCTCCTGCACAGGGCGTAAAAATAAGGGTTTGTAACCCCAATTTCGACGCTTCTATAGAGTTGTATAATGCCGGGGGTGCGCCTACATTAGTGGCCAACGGGTTTAAAAATGCGGCAGGTAATGCCGGGGCAGAATTCCTTTGCATTAACACACTTGTTACAGGTAACAACTACCTTATTCGTGTTGGCCGGGCCAACGGAACCGGCGCCGGCACATTTGGCCTTTCACTTCAATACAACCCGGCCTATGTTCAGCCCGGATGGGCTCCCGGACCTAGCGGTGGACCATGCTACCAGGTAAATGTAAATATTAAAAGAAATGTTCCTCCGGTAACCACCACCTCTACTCAATGGTTATTTATAGACCAAAGTACCAATGTAACCTATGGTCCATGTACGGCCACAGGAGGAACTTACAATCTCTCAGGATGCCCTGACCTGTGCAGTGGCAAAACCTATATTACCTATTGTCAGGTTCAAACCACTGACTCAGAATGCGGTTCCTTTTGGTGGGGCTACTCTATAGCCAGTAATATCGTCATGTGCAGCGATCCGGCAACCGGAATACTCAGCCCTGGCAATGGCAGCACGATCACCAACAGTACTGTTTTTGACGTATCGGCAATTGGGCCAAGTACTACACAATATCAAATCAGATATATTACCGACAACGGAAGTACTGTAATATGCGGAGCCTGGCAAACCGGTGGTAATTTTAATACCTCTGCCGTAGCCAATTTTCTTCGCTACAATAAAATCTATCAGGTATCTGTAAGAGTTTTACTCGCCTGCAACGGTACACCCGGTGCATGGTCAGCTCCATTTACCTATTTCACAGCACCGATGCCCTATGTCCCCATTAGTGCGTCCAATTGTAATAAATGGCGCACTTTCGGCGGCGGATTTTACAGCGCTGATGTGCAAACCGGTATGGACAACTATAGGTTCCGGTTCATTCCTATCAATCCAACACTGAACGCCGGAGCACCTTGTACACCAATTGGGCCCGCCATTGTAACCAATTGGAGTTCTCAGAATTTCACTTCTTTATCGGGAATCGGACTTGTTGCTAACCAGCTTTATATGGTTTCTGCACAAGGAAGAAAAAATACTACAACGGGCAACTCGGCATGCGGAAATACCCTGAACATACCGGGCCAGCAAGTGGATTGGGGAAGTCCTTGTTTTCTCGGAATTGTTGGCAGCGGATCGCCTGCCGCAGGAACAACCATAAACATTAATTGCTCGGCCGGCATGGCATTAGCGCCCGGGGACGACCATCAGCATTACGACATGGACGTCAGTGTGAATCGTGTTCTGGGTGTAATCAATGCCAGATCTCAGGGAGATAAAATGGTGGCTATAGACCTTACAGGATCGAATCTTCACGGAGATGGTTTACTTAGAATCTTCAGCAGTGCAGGACAGCTGGTATTTGAAAAAAGAATAGCAGAAACGGAATATTCAAATTTCGTCGAGGTGAATCTTCAGCGATTGGCAAGTTCCGGATTGTATATTATTACATTACAAACAGCCGATGGCTATTTGACTGATAAATTATTCATCGGCGGAGAATAAAACAACCGGCTCTGTTTACCGCAGATCCAACTTCAGTTGGCCGGGAATTAATGTAAAAGACTTTCTGTGCTGTTCGCATGAACCGAATTCCAGGATAGCCTTTCTGTGGGTCAATGTCGGATAGCCCTTATTACCAGACCAACCGAAGTGCGGAAATAGCGCATGCAATCCAAGCATAATTTCATCTCTGTATGTTTTGGCCAGAATAGATGCTGCTGCAATTGAGCGGTAAATTCCATCGCCCTTTATTACACACAAGTGCGGAATGCCCGAATATGCATTGAATCTGTTACCATCTACCAGAAGTTTTTCAGGAGTTATTTTAAGCTGATCTATAGCCCTGTGCATGGCCAAAAAAGATGCATTGAGTATATTGATTTCATCAATTTCTTCAGGACTTACAATACCCACAGCCCATGCAATTGCCTTTTCCTCAATAATGGGCTTAAGTTCATCGCGTTTCCCTTCTGTCAACTTCTTAGAATCGTCCAGCCAGGGATGATTGAACGAAACAGGTAAGATCACTGCTGCTGCTACAACGGGGCCCGCAAGACAACCTCTTCCCGCTTCATCGCAGCCCGCTTCGATAAGATTTTTGGTGTGATAAGCCTTAAGTCCGGCCATTATTGTTTCGCTGTTTTTTCGATTGATTGCCACAACAAATATGCAGATTTATCCCATGTAAATTTCTCGGCTCTTTTTAATCCCTTTTTTATTAAATCGGAACATAAGGATTTGTCTTGCCAGATTTCAAAAAGCCCACCTGAAATGGCCTCAATACTAAAAGGATCCACCAGAACTGCTGCATCACCAGCCACTTCCGGCAATGAAGTTACATTGGAAACAATTACCGGAGTTCCACAACGAAAAGCCTCTACTACCGGAATGCCGAAGCCCTCAAAATAGCTCACATAAACGCTTGCCAATGCAGATCCAACCGCATTCATCAAATCAGTTGCCTCCATTCTTCCGGTAAATACGATGTCATCTATGTGCTTTGCGTTTTTGAGTGCATTTTTCATTTCTTCATCAAACCAGAACTTACTTCCCACAACCACCAGTTTCACCTTGCTTGCCGATTTTTCTTTGAACAAATCGAAGGCCGGAATAAGCCGCTGAAGGTTCTTTCTCGGATGCATGGAACTCACTGCAATAAAAAAATCACATCCGTTACTGATTTCATTGCGCACTTTGGTTTTGAGCTCTTCCGATATTGGATGATAAGACTCATTTGCTCCATTAAAAACAACATCAATATTCTCTTTTGATATATTGTATTTTGCAATAATATCAGATTTACTGAACTCACTTACCGTTGCAATTCTCTTCGCTTTGTGCGCAAATCGCTCAGTGTATTTTCTAAAGTACCAGGAGTAAATTGGAGGAATTCCCTGAGGATAATGCTCGAAATTCAGGTCGTGAATGACAATTAGCTGAGGAATTTTTGTGCGCAGAGAAAGTTGAGCGTCAGGTGAGATGAGGATATCTGCCTTTATTTTCCGAAGCAGAAAAGGCAGTGAAAAGTCGTACCAGATTTTGTAAAGAAAGGGATGCCTTGCCTGAGGACCGATTACATGAGGAATTACATTCTTCGCAAAAATAAATTCATCGTCGTATGCCCGGTCGAAGATGAAATGGAACTCATACTCCGGGTATTGGTTGACTATCCTCTTGAAGTTCTCGAAAGTAAACCACCCAATACCATCCAATTTTCCTTTGAGGAGTAACCTGGTATTGACTGCTATTTTCATTACAGTTCCTTAAATAGAAGTGGTGAAGGGATAAAATAAAACCGCCACGCACAGGCGTGGCGGAGAATACTCTATACAGAAATATTGTTTAATGACGACGGATGCCTTTGTGGGGCCTTTCGTCTGAGGTGGTCAATTTTTTTCGGCCTCTTGCTCTACGAGCACTAATAACCCTACGGCCTCCGACTGTGCTCATACGTTCGCGGAAACCATGCTTGTTTCTGCGCTTTCTATTGGAAGGTTGGTAAGTACGCTTCATAACTATTTGATTTTGAACGATTCAACAAAACCTGTAGTAAAACAGGGGTGCAAATATACTGTTCAATGCTTCAGTAAGGTACATTTTGAACAAATTTATTCTATTAATCCACAATTTCCCCTTTGAACGCCTCTCAGCCCGAGTTAACATTGCAAAATAGTAGCCCGCGATTTGACCAAACCCAAAGTACTACATATCACACCCTGGTATCCCAACAAGGATAATACACTGGAAGGAATATGGATCAAACGCCACATTGAAAGTTTGTCCCCGTATGTTGATCAGCACATCATCCATATTCAAATGGATTGGGGCCCGCATTCGCTGCAGCGAACCAGCGATGCAAATTATACCCATATTAAAGCCTTGGTTTCTCCTAAGTTCTGGAGGCTGAGAGAATGGAAAATGGCCGAAATAATCCGCCATGAACTCGTCAGCCGCGAAGCTTCAAGCCAATTTACCCATGTTAACTTCCATATTGCCTATCCTTCTTTGGTTCATCTGTGGTTGCTGAGGTCGCACCTGCCAAAAAAAATTCTGATTACAGAACACTGGAGCGAATATCACTTTGGCTTCAGAAAAGAAAAGAAAATCAGGCGTATCCAGAATATTTTTAAAAAAGGAATACCACTTGTTGTAGTCTCCAAACAACTGGGAGAAGACATTGAACATTATTCCGAAATTAAATTAGATTATCAGATTATTCCCAATGCAATTGATTGTCGCATATTTAAAAACAAAGAATTAAACCCAGGATCGCATTTCTTTACAGCCGCATACTGGAAAACACCTAAAGCACCCATTGCGTTGTTCGAGGCCGTGCTTCATGCAAAAAAAAATCATCAATCAATCTTGTTAAAAGTGGGTGGTGATGGACCTCTATTGACAGAAATGAAACAATTCGTTGCAGACCATGCTTTGCAAAACGAAGTACACTTTTTAGGGCTTTTGAGTCCAGAAGAAATGGCCCATGAAATGAATTCCGCACGCGGATTTTTGATGGGCTCTGCATTCGAGACCTTTTCTGTGGTCTGTGCCGAGGCGTTGTGTTGCGGTTGTCCGGTAATTGCCGATGATAGCGGAGCATTGCCTGAACTTATCCATGATTACAATGGTCTGGTCCGTAAAAAGACAGAGTCCTGGAATGATATCATCGCGCGTTCTGATCGTATCAATTATGACAGAAACTACATTGCAAAAGAAAGTGCCGATAAATTCTCTTCTGAAAAAGTTGGCTTAGTGTATTATAACAAGCTACTTTCGATCTGATGAAATTTCTGACCGGCAAAAAGATTCTGATTATTTCTCCCGAAGGTTGGGGAAAGAGTTTTCTTTCCAAACATCATTATGCTGTGAACCTGATCGCAGCCGGGAATAAGGTTTGGTTTCTCAACCCGCCGGGCCAAAAGAAAAGCGAAGACACACAACTTGCGGAGTTTCAATACAACCACCAACTCACCATCCTCGAAGACCCACACTTCAGAGGTCTGCGTTTTATGCCAGAATTACTTCAGAAAATCATGATGAAAAAACTGGCCAAAAAAATTGAGTCGCAAGCCGAAACAGAATTTGATATTGTATGGAGTTTCGACAATTCCAGGTATTTCCATCTCGATTCATTTACGAATGCCTATGCCATTCACCACATGGTGGATTTAGAAATGGATTTTAATCTTGAGGCTGCTTGCAAAAGTGCCCGGATTTGCTTTGGTGTAAGCTTCTCCATGGTTTCAAAACTGAAAGAGTTCAGCAGCAATTCACATTTCATTGACCACGGATCACTTGACGTGAAAAAAAAGCACTCCATACTTCCCGGCAATACCAACAAAACAAGAGCCACGTATATTGGAAATTTGTTGATGGAACACTTTGATGCACTTTATTTCAAGGGTCTGATATCCTCTCACCCAGAAGTAGATTTTATATTGATTGGCAGCCGAACCAGGGGCAACCTCAATCTTCATTTGCCGGAAGAGCGCATTGAACTTCTCCAATCAATAGAAAAGTACCCTAATGCGTTTTTCACTGAAGAAATTACACCAGAAGCAGCGTTCAGTATGGCAGAGCAAAGTGATATTCTTCTGATTACCTATTTCAATTATCCAGGAAAGTTAGGTAACTCATCAAAACTACCCGGTTATCTGGCAACAGGAAAAGTAATTATTTCAAGTGAAATTGAAGTGTATGAAAACTCGACGTTGTTAAGACTTTGCGCCACACGCGACGATTTCAACCGCACATTCGACGACACCCTTCTTCATATTGATCAATGGAATTCAGAGGAGAATATGGAGATCCGAAAATCACATGCACGTTCAAATTCATATCCATCACAATTAGAAAAAATCGATGCTTTGATCTGCACCGGATCAGAATAAGCCCATGCAACGACTGGTTTCTATCATAATGCCCGCCAAAGATGTTGAGCCCTATATCAAGGTTGCCATTGATTCTGTTTTGCAACAGGCCTATTCGAATTGGGAATTACTGATCATTGAAAATGGTTCCCATGACAAAACGCTCGAAATTATTCAATCCTATACAGACAAGCGTATAAAGGTCTTTATTTCAGAAGAAACAGGTCTCAGCCATGCAAGAAATATTGGCCTTAGCGCCGCTGAAGGTGCCTTTTTTTGTTTTCTTGACAGCGACGATCGATTGCCTGTAAATAGCCTTTCCGCACGGATAAAATTTATGCACGACCATCCGGAAGTATTCTTTTGTGATGGCAGGGTTTGTACTTATGACTCGGCATTCAAAGCAACTATTCGAAAATGGAATCCCGCGTTCCGTGGAAATCCGAAGATCGAAATGGCCAGAATCAATCCCAAATGCTTTAGTGCCATTACATGGCTCATTAGAAAGCCAGCACATTTCACCCTACAATTCGACACAGCCTGGACCCATCTTGAAGACCGGATGTTCTTTATTTCCATATCTCAACTGGGTCAGTACGATTTTATTGAAGAAGATGTTTATCATATCAGGCGAAGGCCCGGGTCGCTGATGTCCAACAACATTGCCCTGGAATCAGCCTTTTCAAAGTACCTGAACTTTGTGCAGAATAATTCCTTGCTTAGTGCCAAAGAAATGAAAATAGAGAAGAAAAAATTTCACGAAATTTTCTTCAGAACCTATTTAAAGCATGGCAAAATCAGCAAATCACTATCACATCTCATACATGCGTATTTTGGATAATGGACAAGCAAAAATGCAACATATTATTTCTTTCAACCTGGGCGCACAACTCGCCCCTCATGGAAAATTACCTGTTGCCCAATGTCGACATTATCCGAAAGCTCATTTCGGCAGAAAGTAAAATCTGGGTGCAAACCTGGGAGAGAGAAGGTGTCGTTATGACCGACAAAGCGCTCCATACATCGATCAACTGGTTGTTCTTCCGGCACAAGAAATTTGGGATATCCGCACTCATCGGTTATCTCTTTCAGTTTCTTCGGCTCATCATTTTTTGCCGAAAAAACAAAATAACCCATCTACACGGATTTGCTCCGGTGGCCAATTCGATGGGGCTTTTGTTGAGTTATTTTTCCAGGGCCAGCTTCATTGCAGACAGTTGGGAACCTCATGCTGAATCGATGGTGGAGACGGGTGTCTGGAAAAAAGGCGGCTTGCCATTTCGTATTCTTTTCCAGCTTGAAAAAATTACATCCAGGAAAGCAGACTTTCTTTTGGCGGCATCAACCGGAATGGCAGATTATGCCAAAAACAAATGGGGATTTCAACCAGAAAACATCGTTCACAGACCTGCCTGTGTGAATCTCGATCAATTTGATCCCCGGCTTTTTAGTAAAGTAGAATTGAGAAAAGCGTTCAACCTTGAAAAGAAAATCATTTGTATTTGTGCCAGTCAATTGGGCGGTTTGTATTTGAAAGAAGAGGCAATAGCCTTCTTCAAGGCTGGATTGGATGTGCACAAAGAAAACTTCATGGTTGTTTTACTCACCAGAAACGACTGCGAAGAACTTGATAAACTCCTGACTAAATTTTCCTTTCCGCCTGATCAGATCATGATCCGCGAAGTAGCACCAAAAGAAGTTCCCTCTTATCTGGCCCTGGCAGATTACGCCTTCAATCCACAATGTGCTGTGCCCTCAAAAAGATATGGGACACCGGTAAAAGACGGGGAGTATTGGGCCATGGGCTTGCCTATAATTTTGCTTCCGGATATCAGTGATGATTCTAAAATTGTATTCACGGAAAGAGCGGGAGTGATTTTACAAAACCTGAGTTATGATGCAATGCTCGGGAGTCATACTGAAATAAAGAAACTCCTTGTGGAAAAGGGTCTGGCTACACGAATAAGGTCTATTGCGGCGAAATATAGAAATTACAGCCTGGCCGAAAGCGCTTACAAAATAATTTATGTTGACTAATCCCTGATTCGCTATGAATACAATTCATTGGTGAGCGCCAATATTCATATAAAGCATTATAAACTTTGGGGGCATAAGCTATTGCTCTTATTTTTGCCTATCCCTTTTACGCATAATAAATAATGGATTTTCTGATTTTTCAAAATCCAAGATCTTCCTTAGTAAGTTTTTGGTTGAATTCTACGGGAACTTTTTTAGCAATAAACATAGCCTTTCCTTTCACATAACCCTTTCCTTCCAGTACAAATTCAGATTTAAAAAGAAGCTGGAGCACATTGCCCAAAATAGCCTGAATACTTTCGTAATTCGCATCGATCTTTAATACCGGTGTGCTTACAGATTTTTTAGGTAAAACAAGTTTTTCAGCCAGTTGAACTTCTCCGATTGACTTGCCTTCGAAAAATAGCTCTATATGCGATTCGGTAAGGCTTAGTTTATACCAATTCGGATTTGAAATCTGAATATAAACCTCGGCCTTAATGCCATTCTGGCCAAACTCATTTACTTTCACATCTATAACTTCATTCACGGCTACTTCCTGATACATCTTACAGGAAGAAAACAATGCTATAGAAAAAACGACCGCAAGAAATCTTAGCGGTCGTTTGAATATTGTGGTAGATATCATCTATTAATTTTATTGTGCAAAATAGTGGTGGAAGAAAGGAATGGTTTCAATGCCTCTGTAATAATTGAACAATCCATAATGTTCGTTTGGCGAATGAAGCGCATCACTATCTAATCCAAATCCCATCAATACACTTTTCACGCCAAGTTCCTTTTCGAATAAAGCCACAATAGGAATAGAACCACCACCTCTTGTTGGTATTGGTGCTTTTCCGAAGGTCCTTTCCATTGCCTGACTGGCGGCTTTGTATGCCTTAGAATCGGTTGGTGTAACTACAGGCTCACCGCCATGATGAGGGCGAACTTCCACACGAACGCCTTTAGGGGCAATGCTTGCAAAATGTTTGCTGAACAACTCTGTAATTTCATCAGAAGCCTGATTGGGTACAAGGCGCATAGAAATTTTGGCAAAAGCTTTCGAAGGCAAAACTGTTTTGGCGCCTTCGCCAATATAGCCACCCCAGATACCATTACAATCCAATGTTGGGCGAATTCCGGTGCGCTCTATTGTGGTATAGCCCTTTTCACCCCAAACCTCATCAATATCCAGGTCCTTTTTGTAGGCAGCCAGATCGAAAGGAGCTTTGTTCATTTCGGTTCTTTCCGCCTGACTCAATTCAAGTACTTTATCATAAAAACCAGGAATGGTAATGTGGTTGTTTTCGTCGTGCATACTGGCAATCATTTTAGCCAATATGTTGATCGGGTTGCAGACTGCTCCTCCATATACCCCGCTGTGAAGATCGCGGTTGGCCGCTGTAACCTCAACCTCGAGGTAGCTCAATCCACGAAGTCCACAATCGATCGATGGAGTATCGTTCGCAATAATGGAAGTATCGCTGATTAAAATAATATCGCTTTTAAGTCTCTCTTTGTTGGCCACGCAAAACGGACCAAGATTATTACTGCCGCATTCCTCTTCTCCTTCGATCATGAACTTTATATTGCAAGGCAATGTATTGGTGCGGTTCATGGCCTCAAAAGCCTTTACGTGCATAAACATCTGGCCTTTGTCATCGCAGGATCCACGGGCGAAAATGGCACCATCCGGATGGATTTCGGTTTTGCGTATGGTTGGTTCAAATGGTGGTGTATGCCACAGTTCAAATGGATCAGCAGGTTGTACATCATAGTGACCATATACCAGGACAGTAGGCTTTGATGGGTCGATCATCTTTTCGCCATAGATAATAGGGTGTCCGTTAGTTGGACAAACCTCTACCTTATCTACACCAGCAGCTATGAGGTGCGCAGCAACAGCATCCGCACATTTGGCCACATCGGGAGTATATTTTGGGTCGGCACTTACACTGGGAATTCGAAGCAGATCAAAAAGTTCATCCAGAAAACGCTGCTTATTTTGATTGATATAATCTAAGGCTGCTTGCATATTGTTGTTGTTTTTTGTGGGGCCAAAGATAGTGGCACAATTGCGCCGGCACCATATCAATTCTTAACCAAAGTAATCGAACTTTTATCAGTAAACCAGCCGCCTGCGGAAAAGTTTTATTGATGAGAACAAAAAGTTGCAGATTACAAGTGAGTTCAAATTCATTAGAATGATCCTCTCAACACAATGAATTTGTTATTCACCAAATCACGGCGAATAAGGTCGTTTCTCAAAGTGGCGTATATAAATAATCCATTCTTGGCTCTCCCTCTGATAACCTATGTGTTTTTCAATTGTGATGAGTTTTCTCTTCTTACGAAATGCACTACACATCCGCCCTTAGAATTCGCTGAAGAAATTCTGAAGCTTCTTTGTTGGATTCAACATATCCCATATGACCCATGTTTTGAACCACATGCGTCATCGCGCCCGGCAATTGTTTCAATTCCTCATTCATTACATCCATAGGCAAAGAAGGATCTCTTCCTCCAAGAAAATAATAGAGTGGAAAATTTCTTTTCTTCATATCATTCACTCTATCCGGACGATTGATCATAACCGTTTGAGCAGCCACAATTGTTTCCAATTCCAGTTGCTGGGCCGCGACCACCATCTTCTCCAATTGAAGCCTGCATCTTATTCTGCTTTCAGGTGTGAAAGAATTGGTAATCATTGTTCTCACATACAAGTCCTTATTTTCTTGTGCTGCAAGAATGGCTCTTTTTCTATCCGTTATCTTTTCTTCGTTGTCGGCACCCGCTTTTGACTGAAAAAAACAAAGTCCCCTGATGTGATTGGGAATTATAGTAGCCAGAGTAGCCGCCAGATAACCACCCATTGAATGGGCTACTATGAACAAATCCTCCCGACCCGGTAAATTGATCTGACGCAAAATATCTTCGCACCACGCCTCCGCACTTTGTGTGGCTGGCACTCTGTGATTTTCGCCATGGCCGGGCAATTCCGGCAGGTGAATGATATAATTGCTCTTTGAAAGATTTGGCAAAATATATTGCCACATAGATGCACTTTCGAGAAATCCATGGATAAATGCAATGTGTTTTTTCTCGGCCATAACTTACTTCTCAAGATTGATTTGTTGCGAAAGAAATGATTAAGTGAGTGAAAAACAAAGAAAGTTCCTTTTTTTTGTAAAGAATTTCATGAGTACACTTTCAGAAAATATAAAGTGGCTGCGCAAAAAAAAGCAGATCACACAGACCGAATTGGCCGTGTTACTCGAGCTAAACAGGCCCATAATAGGCTCTTATGAGGAAGGGCGTGCAGAACCCAAAACAGAAGTGCTCAAGAAAATGGCACATTGCTTTAATGTGAGTGTCGACGAATTGCTTTCGGCCAACCTGACCACCGAAGAAACCAATGACCAGGAATTCAGCTCCGGTAAAAACCTCAGGGTCTTATCTGTAGTGGTAAATGAACAATCGGGCGAAGAGCGCATTCCGCTCATTCCTGTAAAAGCTGCTGCAGGATATTTACAAGGCTATGGCGATCCTGAGTTTATAGAACAACTCAATACTTTCAAGTTGCCTTTTCAGGAAATGAAACCGGGGAAAACCTATAGAATGTTTCAGATCAAAGGCGATAGTATGTTGCCCGTGCCCGATGGTGCTTATATCATTTCCAGTTATGTGCAGGACTGGAATAATGTGAAATCAGGACAATGTTATGTGGCCATTACAGAGAACAATGGAATAGTGTACAAGAGATTGGTGAACAAAATAAAAGAAAGCCAGTCATTCGTAATGGCATCCGACAATTCGCTTTACGAACCTTACCAAGTGCCTGTACAGGAGATCAAAGAAATATGGCAGGCGCATGGATTTGTTAGTTTTGATTTGCCGTGAGCACAAGAGTTTTTTGATTGACAGATCAATCAAAAAATTTTAACTCGGCAGGGATTTGGATTCATTAATAATAACCTTCTGCCAATAAAACAACAAAGGCGAAACAGTTATTCATAGTGGGGTTTATTGCCATTGGAATTTCCTCTTGCGAATTCATTCATTTTCAGGAGAAGGCCAATTCCCAATTTGCCGACCAGCACTTTAAGACTGCCATTGCCCACATTGAACTTTACAATCTTCGCTATGGGAAATACCCTGACAGCATGGACAGTTTGGATTTCCTTGGAGAGTGGGATAAAGTGATATTTCAAAGTGTTAGTTATGAAAAGCTCGACAGTGGTTATCGGTTGGATCTTGTAAAAGGATTAGTAAATGGCACTCCATCGGATATTCACTACCCAGGCGAGTTTTGGCAAGGACTCGGAGTTCAACAATCAAATCTGATGAATAATAGCAAATGAAAAAAATCACCGAACTAACTGAAATAAAATGGCGAACTGTTCATTCAAAAGACGCATACGGAAACAGAATAAGAGGCACGGAAGAATACATTGGAAGGCGGCCAATAAGAAGCGTGAAACCCGGGCCGCGGTTTGGTCATTTTATTATTGATGGAATTGCTTTTCAAATTGTAATCTATGTGATAGCCCATATCTTTGAGTTCGCATTAAGCATTACCCATTTTAGCGTTAGTCTCAACTTGACAATTAGTTTAGTTGCCACTATCTCACTTTTACTTTTGTACCCTTCCCTTTACGCCTTTTGTGAATACAAATGGCAAAAAACGCCAGGTAAATTTTTGACAAAAACAATTGTGGTCGACGAATACGGCAATAAACCGGAGCTAAGAGCTATTGTTTTAAGATCATTGATCAGACTCGTTCCCTTTGAAGCATTCTCGTGCCTGGGCGACGACTACAGTAATGGCTGGCATGACAGATGGGCGAATACATGGGTTGTGACGGAAGAAGAATTACAAATTCTGAAAAATTTACAAGCTGAACAAAGCCTGAACAATTAACTTATACATAATAACCAGCCAGATTTCTGAGAAAGAAACACGATAAAGAATTATTCGGATTTCGGAATATTTCAAATTCAATTTTCAACACTCAAAATTCGCTAACTTCGAGGTTACCCGAGTTCAAATAAACAATCAAACCGCCTCAGCCACCACTTCTTCCACGGCATCCGGAAGTTTAGCCTTCAATAAATTCTCAATTCCACCCTTTAAAGTAGCTGTTGAGGAAGGACATCCGCTGCACGAGCCTTTCATTTGCACATAGACCTTTTTGTCTTTATACGCCATAAAATCTATTGCTCCTCCATCCATCTCCACTGCCGGGCGAACAAATTCGTTGAGCAAATAACGGATTTCATCATCGTATTCAGAAGGAGCAAAACCAGAGTAATCTATCTTTCCTGCCTTCTCTGCATGAGCTTCATCAGCAGAATATTCAGATTCTCTTGCGCGGTTCACCAGATCAGCAGAAACTGCGCTCACTGCCACTTCATTTTCCATCAGCCATTCGCGGATATATTCTCTCAGTTGAGTAACGATCATTTCCCAACCCAGCGATTCGTCTTTCTGGACGGTCACATAATTTCCTGAAATAAAAACGGAGGTCACAAAAGGAAAATTAAAGAGTTCTTCGGCCAGAGGAGAAGAACCATTTGCCTCAGCCTTGGTGCGGTACTCCACCTGAAGACCACCGGTAATCAGCGATCTGTCTGCTACAAACTTCATTGCAGCAGGGTTCGGTGTCATTTCAGCATATAAAGCCGTAGGTATTTTTTTTGTATTTTCCATGAGGACAAAGTTAGTGGGTATTTACACCCACAGAAAAAACCAAACTGAAGTTGTGATGTTCAAAGAACTTTATCTTTTGCCTTTCCAGGATTCCCCTTTGGACCAACGGCTTAGGATTTCTCTGATAAAAGGAAGGCAATAGGCGCCAATCAGCCCGAATCCGAAGAACAATCTACTTGACCAGGTGCCCGGTGCCGGCCAACCGGTGAGGCCATACAAGCTAAGCTTCATTAAAAAAATTGAGCCCGTAAGGAGCAAAAACCACATGCCCAGTTGCCATCTCAGGCGACCTTCACTCCAATCCACCAGGTAACGCAACGTAGGAAAGGAACAATAAATCCACCCTGCAATGGACAGAATCAGAAAGGCAACTTGAAAATAAGGAGATTCCATAAAATATATGGCCGTCCGGCCTGTTAAAAGTGGAGCAATTTAGAGGTGAAAAGGCCATCTGGCGCAAGCCGCCATGGAAAGGCGCTAAAAAATGCTCTTTGAATTCAAAATATGAATCGGTATGAAGGCTCTGATCAACGTATTTTTGTCCATACAACAATCACTCATGAGAAAAGTAGCAGTACTTACTACAATCGGTCTTCTTTTACTTCTCGGATCGTGCCAAACCAACCACCACGGCCAGAGAAGTGGCGGCGGAAGGAAAAAACACCCCAAGTGCAATACCTGCCCCAAGTGGGAAGATCAACTCAAGCTGAACAACTAATAGAATCGTGAAAAAAAGTACTGATCTGGAAGGCGCCCTTAGTTCATTTCTTCCTGAGGGTTCAGTTGAATTGGCGTGCGATATGTTGCGCGAGCATCCGCATCACCTCATTATCACACCGCCCAGATCCACCAAACTCGGAGATTTTACGGCCGATCCCAGAGGTGGAAGGCATACACTTACCGTAAACGGAAATCTCAACAGTTATGCCTTTCTTATTACGCTCATGCACGAGTTGGCCCACCTCATCACATACAACAAACACCGCGATGATGTGAAGCCTCATGGGCAAGAGTGGAAAAGTGATTTCAAACAAACGTTGGGTCCCTTTCTTCGGCGAGGAATGTTTCCGGAAGATGTGGCCAAAGCCTTGAGAGATTATCTTGCCAATCCCGGGGCATCAACCTGTTCCGACATCAAATTATCTAAAGTTCTTGCGCGCTATGACCGCAACAGCAATCCCGATGTCAAATTGCTCGACGACATTCCCTTGCATGCAAGATTTGTTTATGGCAAAGACCGCAGGGTTTTCGTTAAACACGAAAAATTGCGCACAAGATTTCGTTGTGTGGAAGAAAAGACAAGACATGAGTACTTGTTCAGTCCGCTGGTGAAAATTATGCAGGTGAAGTAGGGTTTGAGCCACTCTATAAATAAGTTTTACATGTCGCTCCAGAGCCTGACCAGTTTTATCCAGATTTCAAAATTTTCTTTTAGCTCATAAAGAGCTTTTATGTTGAGCTGAGGTAGTTCGCGCGAGGTAATTAAGGACTGCTTGTGTTTTTCTTCCGTGGCATCCATCAGACTTTTCAGCATTACGCGGGCTGCATTGGGTAATTTTCTTTCGCTCCGGTAATATCTGGCCACATGACTCTGACTTACGCCCAATAAAATAGCTATGCCTCTTTGCTGAGTGCTAAAGAACTTATACATTTCGTTCGCACCATAGTATTTGTATTTATCGCCCTCTGGTCTTGTTATACATTAAATTTTTCAACCCATTATTCAAAAATAATAAAATAGAAACTATTGTCATCAACATTTTATTTTATGAAAGTTTGATTCCGTTGTCATCAAAAAATACCTCGATAATTTTTTAGAATAAAAATGAATAAAAAAAATTTGGTTCGGTTAAAAAAATACTTTACGTTTGTTTTCTATTGGACGATTTGCTTTGAAATTCAACTTTAAGTGGGCTAAAGCTATTTTTCCAACGCATTGTATAGTATCTTAAAATTTACGAATAAAAACGAAAGGCTAAAGTACCCTTGTAATTTTTATTTCATTTGTTTATCAGAATGACTATGCCGCCTCACTTGGTTGTATAGAGCGTTTTAAGATGTAATATGCTGTAAACAATTAATAACTGTAATATCTACTCAAATGACAACAAAATCTACTTTTTCACTTCTAAGAAAGAAGCCTTCGACTCAGGCAATGAAATTTTGTCTGAAGGGATTTATCTCATCCGTGCTGGTGATTTCATCTGTTGATTCCACTGCGCAATGGTGGGATATTGGTGGGAGTTTGCCACAAATAAACCCTGCAATTTTTGGAACTCTGGATCAGACCACCATCCACTTTCAAACGGAAGGAGTAACCCGTATGACCTTAATGGACCACCATACCCGTTTGGGACTTGGAATAGAAACCCCAAACAATATTCTGCACATTCATGGCAGCGATATAGCGCCTTCCGGAGGTCATGGCGATGAGATTGTTAGTCAGGAAAGCCAGAGCATTATTCAAATAACAAATACCGAATCGGGAAGTACAGAAACCGATGGTATATTTTTGGGAATGTCGGGCAACTTTGGTTTTTTGAGGACTTTTGATAAAATAAGTCTGGAAGTTCAGAACAGTGATGCAAAAATGCAATTGTTGGGCAATGGTCGAATCAATTTCAACACTCCGGCGGGCGGACTCAATCAATTAGGGAAATTCAATTTTCATTCTAATTATGGCAATGGAATTTATATTTACAATCCGGATAATGTGGATGGTTTTGGATTGAGGATCGACGGCAATCAGACCCTGAACAATGCTTTTCTGGTAAAACTGGGTGCTTATGGCCGATTTGTGGTAAAAGGAGATGGACGCACTGGCATTGGAACTTCTTCTCCTGATGCGGCTTATATGCTTGATGTGGCCGGAAAAATAAGAGCCTGCGAGGTTAGGGTAAGCACAGCGGGCAACTGGTGCGATTATGTATTTGGCGAGCAATACAAACTTATGAGCTTAGCTGAACTGGACCAGTATATCAAAGCCAATCACCACCTTCCTGAGATTCCTACCACGGAAGAAGTAGAAGCAGAAGGAATAGAATTGGCCCAAATGAATGTATTATTGCTAAAGAAAGTGGAGGAACTGACCCTTTATGCCATACAATTGGAAAAAGATCTTTCCCAGACCAAAGAACAGCTGGCTGCCTCAGTAGCAAATGGAGGCCAAACTCAGGAACGCATCAAAACTTTGGAACAACAACTCAATGCGATCCTTGAATTGCTCGCAGCAAAAAAATAAATACGAACTAAAATTCTTCGTCCATGAAAAGGGCTGTTTTTATCATCTTCGTAATCGTTTTGATAATATCCTGCAATCGTTGCAAAGAAGAGTGCAATGATCCAACAAATCCGGATTGTCCGAATTATGTGGCACCTGACCCTTGTGCGGATCATCACGAAGTAAGTGCCGAATTTTTGATGGAGGCAAAGGTTGAACTCTTGCCAGTATATCGCCCCTGTTATGGTGCCATTTGGGGAAGGAATTTAAGGCTTACAGCAACGAACCAAAATTATGATTCGTACAAATGGATCATTGGGAGTGACACCATCTATTCCAACCAATACGAATTTTATTTTCCTCAGAGTTTTTCCGGTCAAAGTTATCCCATAACACTTATCGTTTCCGGCATACCAGATTCCGTTTGTTTTCCTGAAGATGATGGTAAGGATACCGTTACCGTAATTGTTCCTGTTATTTCATTAGCCGATAATCCCATTCACGGGCAGTATAAGGTCGCATGGGATAGCGCTCCAACTGATAGTTTTGAGGTTGGACTATCTTTTTTTTACGATTCAGGAACGGATATTAATCATCTCTATACCAAAAATTTCGATCACCAGGAAACAGGTGACTCGTGCGATATAGACGTGATTGGATTTGGGTACAACTATTACGGTGTAACCACGAACTTATCACCCTGTGACCGACTTCGGGGGGATTTTTGGCTCAATGAAGATGGAAGTTTTGAAGCGGATTATCAATTGGATGTGGACCCAACGGGTGTGATCAATATGCAGCCATTTCGCGCCAGAGGACGAAGAATAAACTAAAATGAAAACAAATGAAAAAATTAATTTTATCTATGTCGCTGGTTATGTGGCTGGGGCAGATGATTTCTCAAGTAGAAACTTGTGACCCCAATGGTATAACTACCCATCCGGAAGGTCCGGTTAATCCCATAGCGCCATCAGAAGAATGGCTGAATTCGTTCAATTGGTATGCCAACGACGGGGTGTCTCTCCTCCAGTATGCCCTTCACGACATGCTTGTGGAGAATCCCAATCAGTTCAACATGTCTCACCCATACTCCGATCAAAATGCCTATTCCTATTTAACATACCCCGAGCTACAAGATCTGGATATGTACCCCGAGGATGGTTGGGAGCTAATAAGTGTAAATCTCGGCTCATTCCCCAATGGAGAGTTATTAAGTGAGGATACTCCTGCTCTACAATCGGAGTATTCAGAAATTCCTTACCTTTTATTATACAACAAACAACGTGGTATAATCAGACTTTTTGCCAATACGCTAACAGGTTTAATGGGTAATTTTGATAGTGTTCTAATTACACTCGGTTTTGAGTCTTGGAATTCTGAATCATCAACTGCAGGACTGCTACGTCATCAAAAAGGTTTTGATTTGGCCTTGGATCAACCAACCCAGACATTAAAAGTCAGTTCAGTCGTAGCTCATCCCAATAACTCCATGAAATGGTTTCAGGCTGATTTTCAGGTGGGTTATGATCCGTGTACTTGTTTTTATAGAAGTGATATTCGCATAAATTTTACGTTTATAAAAGAATCTTACATTAACATGACGTCCAATAGCCTGAGTCAGAATATTCCATTGTTGGATGCAAACGGGCATTCGCTCATACCCAATGATTTTCTTGCCTCTGTTGAATATAACAATAATAATTTTGCGGGTTCAGGTGTAGTAATATACAATAATATGACTTCTATGATAGACCAATATATCGAACGATTGGAATATGTAAAAAATTACAACACGCAAGTCGATGCACAAAATAAGTCTGTGAAAAGAAAACTGGCCATCCTTAAAGCCTTTAAATTCGTTGTATTAGGAACGAATGATTTATGGGTTAGCGGCGCATTGGCTGAAGATGTTCAAGAATTTGCGCGTGAGATTGTATCGCAAATTGGATTTGACGGTTCGCAAGTTAAAATTGACCGAGCAAGCTTGCTTAAAATGACAGAGGACGCGTTGGGTGAAGGGTTCAAATGGCTGAACAAACAATTTACCACGCAGGAAAAATTACCCACTCCAACAATTCCAACGGCCACTTTAGGTCAGGCCACCTTCAGCGGGCAAATAGCAGATTCACTATTTATTCAAGGGCCAAAGATGTTTAATCCCGGGACGTATCCAAATGGCACTGGAAACGTAGCCATAAATCCGCATAACTATCCGGTTTACAATGAAATTCTAGGGCTTTTTGCATTACTGGAAACTCCAAAATTAGAATTTTACTCCAAGGGATTTGCGAGTGTTACGGAAAGTGCAAATAATTATTCCAATCAAGCCATTTACTTACCGCAAGGATATATCAATACCGATTGTAATAATGATGGTTATCAAACAGACAATCTTTTTATAGGCAGAACTTCCAATCTTACTTCATATTCCGAATCCAAATTTCGGCTCAGTGAACCACTGAAATTTAAATTCAACCCTGCGGTTAATATTGATCTGGAAGGTATTTCAATCAAAGCCGCGCTGGTTGTCCGTGCGAATACACCTGAACATCCCCCTGGTCACGCATTCTCTATTGATGGATATGAATTACCCGAATATCATTACTTTCGATTAAATCCTATAGGCACCAATGCAAATTGGAATATTCATTTTTATAATTCTGATTTCAGTGAATTAGGTGCGCCAAATAATTTTGACAATCCTTTTGATATGTCCACTCCTTTTGTGGATTTATCTGTATTTAATAACGTAGTAGCAGGAGTTCAGTTCTATACAACATCATCGTGGGTTGACAATATTAGTTACCATGAAGGTCAGGGAGAAAATCAATATTGGGCTGATAAAGGGATTTGTGAGTATCAATATCCATTTGAATTGGCGAACGAAGAACTTATAGATTACGCGGCCCAAATGAATTTGCTAACCAATATTCGGTTCGAACTCAAACTAATGGTAACTATGCCGTTTGATAGTCCGGGACATTCAGGTCAGTACAATTCGTCAGTTCAGGTATTCACTTATGAAATACCCTCCGAAAACATTACGCATATCACAGGCGAGTTGCCTGTTCCATTTTCGATTAACAATTCTCCCTATCAGGGAAGCTTAAGCGACAACATATCAATTGGGTCTAAAATTTGGACCGAAGGTGATTTCAATTTTTATGGCGGGACTATTGACGGAAATGCCGAATATGAAATCAGGCCTTACGCAATTAGTACAATTGAGATTACCGGAGATCAAAGTCGTGATGCCGATGTCAGTAATATTACACTCACCGCAAGAGATGAAATCATTGTTCACGGCGAATGCATTCTTCCAAATGGCTTTAACCTGGTGATTAATGAGTTTAACAATATCACCGAGACACCCACCACGCAAGTCTCAAATGAATATTTAGGCTCGTATTGCCAAAATTCACTTTCTAACGCTTATAATGCCAATGAACCAAGCAGAGGACTAACCGCCTCGGCGGTAAACAAACCTATGATTCCTGAGAGGAACATATCCAGGAATTCCTTTAGCTTGTTTCCAAATCCTGCAAGTACCGAGTTAAGCATCAGTTTTATCAATGCTTTGAATGTGCAGGTGATTCAGGTTTACAGCTCTATGGGTAAACTCGTCAAAGAAATTTCGAAATCTGATATCGGAATTGACATGATAATAAAGTACGACCTTTCAAATCTGGCATCCGGGGCCTATTACTTAAAATGTATGTTCCGCGATGGAACTTATGGTGTAAGAGATTTTGCTGTAATAAAGTAAGCGCCTGATCTCTGTCAAATTCTGGCTTATTGTTGCTCCAATTCAAAAAAATCCTTGCAGTAGTGCGGGGATTTTTGCTTTTTTCGGCAAGAGTATCTGGTAACTCCAGAGTTTATAAAAAAACTCTTATACCGCTCACAAAAATAATATAGTCCAACCTGCCTGCCGGCAAAGGCAGGTTTCGGCTACGCCTCATAGTACTATTTATTTTTAGTGGCGGCATAACCAATTCACAAAATAATTTACCCTTTGGGTTAAATTATATTT